>CAVRER010000034.1:0-319824 GCA_963720085.1 uncultured Actinomycetota bacterium | reverse complement strand
GGAGACCGACCGCGACCGACCCGACAACCGTCGAACAAGAGAATGGCGCGACTTTCGAGACCCTGGAGGCAGGCGAGCGAATTCGGGCGGCCGTCACGCAGCGGGCTGGCGTCTGACGGTGTGCGGTGGTCTGACGGCACCACAACTCCGACCGCTCTATCTGCTGGCGGACAGTCAGCTGCTGTTCTGGAAGCGGCAGGACCGACTGCTACTCGACGCGGCCCTCGACGGATTGGCTCGGGACGCACCAGCTCAGCGCGGCCTACATCGGTGCCTCGAATGGGGATCGTCCTGAGTTCTACGGGATCTTCGAGGCGGCGGTCGATGCGATCGGAATCACCGACCGCCGCATGATCGATTCGTCGTTCGGCCCAGATGACCGCGCCTTCCTCGAGCGTGCCCAGTTGATCGTCCTCGCGGGCGGCGATGTGCGTCTCGGCTGGAACGTGTTCGAGAAAACCGGCATGAAGGATGTGATCCTGGGCCGGCACGCCCAAGGGGCGGTCCTGGTGGGCATTTCAGCCGGCGCGGTCCAGCTCGGACGCTATGGAATCGTCGAGACACCGGAATCCCCCGCGACCGAGCTGCTCGATGTGTTCAAGCTCGTCCCCGTGGTCATCGACACGCACGACGAGCGAGCCGAGTGGGCGCGGCTGTCGCGTACGATTCATTTGCTGGAGGGAGCGGCCACCGGGCTCGGAATCCCCTCCGGTGGAGGAGTCATCGTGCACGCGGATACCACCATCGAGCCTCTGCGGCGTCCCGCGCACGAATTCCGTTTCGAGGGCACTCGCGTCACGCACTCACTGTTGTGCGCCGAAAAGGGCAACTGACTGGTTCGGCCGGCCTGTAAAACCCCTGAACGGCCTTTGAAGGTGGGGCGGGCGGGGCTCGAACCCGCGACCAACGGATTATGAGTCCCTACGCAGCTCCTCAGCGACCAGGCGAAACGGTTACACACCCGCACGTCGCAGCCGACCAGTCGGCTAACGCCTACACAGGTTCGATCCTGTACCTCCCACCGAGGTCAGCGGGGGTCTGCGGAGGCCCTGGGTCGCGCGGGGGGCACTGCGGCCAGCAGGGCACGGGTGTAGTCCTGTTCAGGCGCCGCGAAGAGTTCCGCGGCGGGCCGGTATTCAACGACGGCGCCCACCCGCATGACCATGACGTCGTGGCTCATCCGTCGCACCACGGCGAGATTGTGTGTGATGAACAAGTAGGTGAGATTGTGGTCGAGCTGCAATTGTGAAAGCAGATCCAAGATGTTCGCCTGCGCCGAAACATCAAGCGAGGCAGTCGATTCGTCGAGGATGAGCAATTCCGGTTGCACCGCGAGTGCTCGTGCGATGCCCACACGTTGGCGTTGGCCGCCAGAAAGCTCATGGGGATATCGCGACGCGAAATCGGCTGGCAGACCGACCAGCTCGAGCAGCTCTGCCACGCGCTCTCGCCGTTGGCGTTTCCCCTTTCGCGAGCTGATGAACGTAGAGCGGTTCGGCGACGGCAGCCCCGACTCGCGCGCGTGGGTCGAGCGACGCGAACGGGTCTTGCATCACCAGGCTGCGATACGTCTGCGCAGCGCCCTCTCGTCGGCGCGCCGGACGGTGAACACGTCGGTGCCGGCCAGTGACGCGGTGCAGCATGGGGCTTGACCAGGCCGGTCAGCGCCGCCGCGACCGTCGATTTTCCCGACTTCGATTCGCCCACCAGGCCCAGCGTCGTTGCGCGTCGGATCTCAAACGACAGATCTCTGACGGCGTGGACGACCGTGCTGCCGACCGGCCCGGTAACCGAATACCGCACGTCAGGTCCGCTGACCTTCAGCAGCACCGGCGCGTCCTCATGAGGCGGAGCAACATCGCCGTCGATGCGCGGACTCGCCTCGAGCAGCTCACGAGTGTAGGGGTGCTGCGGGCGATCGAACACATCGAGAACCGGTGCCTGCTCCACCGCTTCGCCGTTGTGCAGCACCGTCACGCTATCGGCAACCTGACCGATCACCCCCCGTCATGGCTCACCCAAACCACCGCGGCCCCGAAGTCGCGCTGTAGCTGCCTGACCAGCTCGATGATCTGAGCTTGCGTCGTCACGTCCAGCGCCGTCGTCGGCTTCGTCGGCGATCAGTAGTTCCGGGTCGCACGCCAACGCGATCGCGATCATGACCCGTTGTCGCTGTCCACCGGAAAGCTGATGCGGGTAGTTGTTCAGGCGGTCCGCGGGGTCGGGCAAACCGACTGCATCCAGCAGCTCCAGCGCCCGTGCCCGCGCTGACCGTCGGGTGAGTCCGCGGTGGGCTTCGAGCGACTCGGAGATCTGTCGCTCCAACGTGAGCAGTGGGTTCAATGATGTCCCCGGATCCTGGAACACGAACCCGATCCGGCCGCCGTGGACAGTGCGAAGCACGCGCCCCGACGCACCCACGAGTTGGACAGGCGCCAACCGGCTTCGCCCATAAGCACACTCGATCCGGTCACCTCGGCTCCCGGAGCATCCAGCAAGCCGGTCGCGGCCAGCACGGTCATCGACTTTCCCGATCCGGACTCGCCGACGATGCCGAGGGTCTGCCCGTGCTCCACTTCGACCGAGATCCCGCGCAGGATCTCGCGTGCGCCGATACGGACTCGCAGATCGCGGGTGGAGAGCGCTCCTTCCTCATCGCTTCCTTCGTGCATCGAGCAGTGTGCGCTGCTTCGGGTCGAGTACGTCGCGTAGTCCGTCGCCCAGCAAGTTGAACGCCAGCGCTGTCACGAATATCGCCGATGCGGGGAACACGCTCATCCACCACGCCCAGATGCACGAAGCCTTGCGCGTCGAAAAGCATCGCCCCCAGGACGGCTCGGGCGGCTGTGAGGCCGAGCCCCAAAAACAACAACGCCGCCTCCGACAGGATCGCGAACGCCAGCGACAGTGAGGTCTGCAAATCACGGGACTGGCGATATTCGGCGGATGTGACGCCGGAGGATCAAGAACGTTTCCGATCCGAGCATACGCAGACCGCCACGATGGTTCATGCGCACGCTCAGCGTGCTGGCGCTGCCACCCTGGCGAATAAGAGCGTGTAGACGATTCCGATCGCAAGGATGGTGGTCGTCGAGCCTGGGCTGAGCACCGCCACGATGGCCAGGGCGAGGAAGACGCACCGGGAACGCGAACATGACGTCGATGACGCGCATCAACACCGTGTCGAGCCAACCTCCCCGATAACCGGCGACAGCGCCGAGCGTCACACCCACGAAGAAGGCGAACATCACGCTGGCCGCCGGCGACCTCGAGCGAGGCGTGCGTCCCAACCAGAACTCGCGAGAAGATGTCGCGGCCGAGTTCGTCAGTGCCGAAAAGGTGTGCGCCGCTGGGCGGTTGCAGCGCATTCGGCACATCGATCTTGTTGACGCCGTACGGCGCGATCCTGTCAGCGATAGCACGGCCAGGACAATGACAGCGAGAATGACCGCGTAGATCAGGGTCAGCGGGTTGCGCAGCGCCAGCCGCCACGACGCGCGCCGGTCGTAGGTGTCGACGGTCATGACAGCCGGATCCTCGGGTCGGCGAGCGAATAGAGTACGTCGACGATCAGGTTGATGAGGAGAAACAGCGTGGCGATGAGTAGCACCGCACCCTCGATCAGTGAGTAATCCCTGGCTGCCACTGCGGTATAGACCAGCCCGGCCCAGGCCCGGCCAGGCGAAAACCACCTCGACGACGATGACGCCACCGAGGATCGTCGCGGATGGATCCCGGTGATCGTCAACACTGGGATCAGCGCGTTGCGCAGGATGTGCCGAATTGTCACCACCCTGGGTGGCAACCCTTTCGACCGCGCTGTGTGCACATAGCCCATCGAGGCGACGTCGAGCACGGCGGAGCGGATATAGCGAGTCATGATCGCCGCAGCGACGAGCCCGACGGTGGAGCCAGGCAGGGTGACATGGCGGAGCCACCGCGTCGGGTCTCCGATCAGCGGCGCATAACCCGAGGTGGGCAGCCAGCGCAGCGTCGTCGCAAACAGCTCGATGAGCAGGATGCCCATCCAGAAGTCGGGGATGGAAACGCCGAACTGGGTCGTGACCCGCACGATCGCGTCCGAGGCCCGGCCCTGATGAAGTGCCGCCCAGGTCCCGGCAGGCACCGAGATCAGCAAAGCGATGATAATCGCAGCCGCCGCGAGCGACAGCGTGGCCGGCAGCCGGTCGAGCAGGGTCACCGTCACGGGTTCGCCATTGCGAAAGCTGACGCCGAGGTTGCCGCTCAGTGCCGAGCCGACCGTAGCCGACGAACTGCTCGACGATCGGGCGGTCCAGCCCACTCGCCGACCTCAGCGCCTGGTAGGCCTCTGGGGAGTAGCGGGTGCCCAGCGCGATGCGGACCGGATCGCCCGGCACCAATGCACCAAAGCGAAGACCACGACAAGCACCCCCAAAAGTACGACAAGGGAATACAGCAGCCTGCGCGCCAGGAAGCGAAAGACCCTCACTCAGTTCAACTTCGCTGTGCCGAATCGGACGGCCCCGTCGCGGCGCACGTCATATCCCGATAGACGTTTGTTCCAGGCCTGGATCACTGAAGGGTTGTACAAGTAGAGGTAGCTCACCTGGTCGGCGATGATCGTCGCGGCCTTCGTGTAATCGTCCAAGCGTTTCTCCCGGTTGGTTTCGATGCGGCCCGCATCGAGCAGGGCGTCGACTTGCGGGTTGGAGAATTTCTGGGCGTTGCTCTTGCCCCCGGTGTGGTGTTGCGCGTAGTAGAAGTCATTGGGATCGATGTTGCCGAGCCAGCCCATCATGAGCATGTCGAAGTGCCCGTTGTTCTGCTCGTCGAGCCAGGTGGCGAAGTCGACGGTGCGGATCTTCACCGTGATGCCAAGCGGCGCAAGGTTGTCCGTGACGATCTGGGCTGCCGTCACCGTCTCTGGATAGTCACTCGTCGCCAGCAGATCCATTGTCAGGTCCTTTACCCCGGCCTGACCGAGCAGCGTTTTCGCGGTCTCCAGGTTGCGTGAGTAGCGCTGGTAGTCGACGTACCAGGGGTTACCTTTCGGGATCGCCAGCTGATTCGCTACCGCGGTGCCGTAACTTGTGGCCTGCACTATCGCCTGCCGGTCGATTCCGTAGGCGACCGCTTGGCGCACCCGCACGTCGTTCCACGGTTTGCGTGCCTCGTTCAGTGCTTGGTACCAGTAGTCGTTGCTCGGCGTCACCCCGAGTGTGATCGAGTCGTCGCCCCTCAGTTCATCGACGCGTTGAGTGGGAACGGAATCCGTCCAGTCGATTTCGCCGGCCTGCAGTGCAGACAGCGCGGTCGATGCTTCAGGGATGAAGCGGAATGTCACACCCGAGACCACCGGAGCAGATCCCCAGTAGTTCTTGTTGGCGACCAGCGAGACGGAATCACCGCTTGTCGCACTCTTGAACGCGAACGGCCCGGTGCCGATCGGGTGGGTGGCAATGGCGCCGCTCTCGACGTTTTTCCGTTGCACGATGGCCATTCCCTTGAACCCGCCGATGTCGACCAGCAGATTGGGCGTGGGCTGCTTGACCCTGATCACGACGGTCGCGGGGTCAGGCGCGCTGATATCGGTGACGGCGTTGAAGCGGTAGGCGGGGGCGAGTTGTTGGTCGATGATGCGCCGGTATGAGTACACGACGTCGTTTGCCGAGAATGGGCTGCCGTCTTGGAATGTGACGCCGGTGCGGAGGTGGAAGGTCCAGGTGAGCTGGTCGTCGCTGATGTCCAGGACTTGGCAAGTGCAGGGCGCATCTCGAGGTTTTCGTCCGGCTCGACGAGCGTGTCGAAGACGTTCTCGAGTATCTCGAACGAAAAGTGGGCGCTGGTCTTTTGCGGGTCAAGTTGGTCGGGCTCGCCCGCTATCGCCGCAACGAGGGTTCCCGATGCGGCGTCCCCCAGGTCCACCCGTTGACCGGTGGAACAGCCGCTGAGGATGAGCACGACGACCACAGCGAGCACGAGCGCGTGTCGTCTCATTCGGGGCTCCCGCGTCGGATTGGCAACGTCACCGTATAAGCCGCGGGCGCTCTTCCATTGCCGATCGGCACGTTCGGCCGATTTCCCGACGCCTAACTCACGCTAAGACGACGCGCAGTCGCTCCCAGCCGCGCACGGTCGAGGTCGGCGCGAGCTGCAGGCTGTCGTAGTCGATGCCCCACTCGGGCCATCGGTTGAGCAACTCGTCGAGTGCTACCCGGCCTTCCAGGCGAGCAAGGTTCGCGCCGAGGCAGTAGTGCACACCTTTGCCGAACGTGACGTGGGAGATGTTGTCGCGGCGGATGTTGAAGGTATCGGGACCCTTGTATCGGCGTGGGTCGCGGTTGGCTGCCCCGAACAGCAGCAGCATGGCGCTGCCGGCAGGCACGGTGGTGTCGTAGCACTCGTAATCGCGGATGACGTAGCGGGCGACATGCGGCCCCGTCGGCTCGAACCGCAGCGTCTCGTCAACTGTTCGCGTCCACAACGATCTGTCTTCGTAGACTTCGCGGCGCTGGCCGGGATGTTCGGCAAACGCCTTGGCCGTCATATGGGCTCTAGACCAGACGTTTTGTGGTGGGGCGGGCGGGGCTCGAACCCGCGACCAACGGATTATGAGTCCGTCTCAACCTGTCCGCGCGCGTCCGCGTCTGCCCGTCCCGTGTGCCCATGCGTGTCGAGTATTTCGCTGTGCCGCAACAGAATTAACCCGTCCGCGCCCGCCAGCGTCCGCGTGTGTTCGCGGGTGTGGGCCGCCGTGTGTAGCGCATGTCAGAGTAAGACACCCTTCAATCCGGCAAACCTGGCACCCGAACCTACGTTGCATGGATCCGACATTTCTCTCGGGCCCCCGGAGGGCGGCGAGTTCTGGTGTTGCCCAATGGGCTTCGGCCAAGTTCGCATTCTGGACTTATGCCAATTAATGGCAAATCGCGTTTGCTTGCAGCAAACGAATTCCCTTCCCGAGTGACGGGCAAACATGGCAGACTGTCATGGTCCCTTGTCCCTGCTTTTTGAGGAGGTATTTGCAGTGAAGTACGTGCTCACATGGACGCCTCGGCTGGGTGGTTCGGGTACGCAGAACGAGGAGGCCGCAAAGCGTGCCTACGAGCTGTACCAGAAATGGACGCCACCCTCGGGGCTCAATATCCTGCAGTTTCTCGCCCGCGCTGATGGCGAGGGCGGTTTCGCCGTGGTGGAGACCGATAACCCGGGAGACTTGGCCGGTATCGCCAGCAAGTTCGCGCCCTACCTGATCGCACAGAACTATCTGGTGGTCGAGATGGAGGAGTGGGCGGCGCTGACCGGGGAGGGGATTGAGTTCCGGGGGTAGCCCGGGAAGGGGTAATCGTCGGGGTTTTCAACCTGCGGCCCATCGACCGCACCAAGAATCTACGACTACTACACCCTTGTTGAACTCTCCAAAGGAGCGGCGACCGAGCGATGGCCCGCCGCTGGGCGCGGGCAGCTTAACCGGTATCGCTCAAACCGCGATCCCGGCTGACGTCGAGCGGGCGACGTCCGCCAGCGTCCACGCGACCACAAAGGTTCGGAGATAGCAGATTAAGGCGAAAGCGTCCTTGCCGTTTGGCAAGCCGTGACTGATTCCAGTACCGCGCACCATAGTTTGTGCAGCTCAGATACGGTATCTAGGCTAGCTTAACAAATCGCCAAGACGATACCAGGACAATTGGGCAGGCAATTGGTCTGAGATACAGGTTGTGGCCCGACGCCGAACGATTCTTAACGATGCCTCAGTCGGTGGTGTGGACGATCAGCATAGTCGGTGGTGTGGACGATCAGCAGGTCGGTCTTGGCCCTGTGGGAGACGTTGGCTGGGACCGATCCCAGCAGCCGCCCGGCGACGCTGCTGTTGAGTCCGACATTGCCGACGACCAGCAGGTCCGCGTTGACCTCCTTGGCCAGATTCACTAGTGCAGGCGGCTGGCGCGCCGACAAGCGCCCGCTCTTCGATGTCCTGGGCGCCCGCGGTCTTCGCCCGTTCGCGGGCCTCCCGCAGGATCGCATATACGGGGGCACTCCCGTGCATCTTGTAGCCCCCCTCGCCCCCGAGGACAACCTCGGCGCGGGGGTCAATCACACCATCCGGGTGGGGTGGTCTTGCCCAGCCTCCCTTCTCCACATTAGGCAAGTGCGCCATCGCGATGATCAACTTCGCATTATTTTCCGCGGCGACCGCGGCTGCCTGGTCCACCGCACGCAGCGACGACTCCGAGCCATCGGTGCCGACCACCAGGGTCTGATAGGCGCTCATTTCCCTCCCAGTGTAAAGCCCGACCGGCGGCTCAAGAACCCCCAGGTTCCAACCAAACTGCGCGTTACCCGTTGCCGCCTGGGCGTGTCATCTCGGGAGTTTTGCGAGGTCTAGATCACGGCGCCACCGGGGCGTTGCTTATCCCGCCAGGCTGTCCAGAAAGTTTTGAGCAGGTCCTGGCACCGATTACGCGAAATACACTCTCAGGGTTGAAGCATCAGAAGGTTGGGAGTTCGAATCTCTTCGGGCGCGCTCTCAGAGATGTCGGTTCACCTGCTCCCTCAGCGAATCGCTCCGGTATGTCACCGGCCTCTTTCAGACGATCCGGCTCTGGTGGTCAGCCCAGTACCGATCGCGCAGTAGGCGCTTGTAGAGCTTGCCGGTGGGCAGGCGCGGCAGCTCGTTCTCGAAGTCAATCGAGCGGGGTACCTTCTGCCGCGATAGGTGCTCACCGCAGAACGCGATCAGCTCCTCGACGAGTTCAGGCCCCGGCTGAACTCCGGGCATCGGCTGCACGACCGCTTTCACCGCTTCGCCAAGGTCCTCGTCGGGCACCCCGAAGACCGCGGCGTCGGCCACTTTTGGGTGGGTGATCAGCAGGTTCTCGCTCTCCTGCGGGTAGATGTTGACTCCGCCCGAGATGATCATGAATGTCGCGCGATCGGTGAGGTACAGATAGCCGTCGTCGTCGACATAGCCGACGTCGCCGACGGTGCTCATCCTGCCGTCAGGTGAGCGGCCCTCCGTGGTCTTGACGGGATCATTGAAGTAGGAGAATTCGGTCCCGGCCTTGAACCACAAAGTGCCGGGCTCACCTTTCGGGGCGGGGCGCATGTTCTCGTCTAGCACGTGCAGTTCGCCAAACACCACCTGGCCGACTGTGCCCCGGTGGCTGAGCCACTGCTCGCTGTCGCAGGCCGCAAAGCCCAGTCCCTCCGTGGCGCCGTAGTACTCAAGGATGATCGGACCCCACCAGTCGATCATCTGCTCCTTGACCTGCACCGGGCAGGGCGCGGCGCCGTGCAGCGCGACCTCCAGTGACGACACGTCGTACCGGCCGCGCACCTCATCGGCAGTTTGAGCATGCGCGAGAACATCGTTGGCACCAATTGGCTGTGGCTCGGCCGGTAGGTTTCCACAAGCTTCAGGTAATGCTCCGGATCGAACCGTTCCATGATCACGGCCGTTCCGCCCATCCGAATCGTCAGGTTCACCCCGACATGGGGCGCCGAGTGGTAGAGGGGCGCGGGCGAGAGGTAGATGATGCCGTCGCGATAACGCCATAGCTTCGAAAGGAATTCAAAGACCGGCAGCGGTTGCGCTGGGGCGACCTCCGGTAGCGGTCGAACGATTCCCTTGGGCCTGCCAGTGGTGCCAGAGGAATAGAGCATTGCGACGCCGAGCGACTCGTCGGCGATCGGCGTGGACGGAAACCCAGTTGTCGCGTCGCGCAGATTGAGAATCGTCTCGCGGTCGCCGGGGGCGTCGACGATGATCGCGACTTCGACGTTAGGACAGTTCTTCAAGGCGTCCGTGGCCACCGAACGCTTCTCCTGCGAGAAGATCAGCACCTTCGATGCGCTGTTGTTGACGATGTAGGTGACTTCTTCGGGAGTCAGGAACGAGTTGATGCACGTGTAGTACAGCCCCGCGCGTTCGCCCGCGGCGCAGCATTCGATATAGCGAGCGTTGTTTTCCATGAAAATCGAATAATGGTCCAGGCGCTTGAGCCCAACGCTTCGTAAAAAATGGGCAAGGCGGTTGGAGCGCGCCTCGAGTTCGGCATGGGTCATCGCCTCGCCGGTCTGCGCCATGATGAAGGCGGGCTGATCGGCCCGCGTGCGCGCATACTCCCCCGAGTACATAACGGAACGCTATCGCCTACAAACCGGGTCGATCATGAATTCGCCAAAGTGCGGCTACCCTGCTGTGGTTTCATCCTGATCCTGTTGACGGCGGTCAACCCGGTCGGCACGGCGATCGGCTTCGTTCTCTCAAGCAACTCTGGGGTAACGACCACCGTCCGCGACCTCGGCCAGCGCGGCAATCGTGCTGCGGTCGCTGCGCGAGGGCATCGACACAACGAACGCGACCGGCAGGATGGTGGCCGGCGTGCTGGCGAGCCTCGCCGAGCTTGAGCTGGAGTTGGGTCGGGAGCGCCGCTCGGCGACGCGGGAGGCGCGTCGCGCTCGCGGGCAGTCGATCGGGCGACCCAAGGAACTTGACAAGTCGAAAGCTGCACTGGCGCAGCGGATGCACGCCAGCGGTGAATCGGCGAGCACGATTGCGACTGCTCTCGGCGTGAGCCGGGCGACGGTGTACCGCGTCTTGGCCGAACAGACTGCTGAAGGCGATTGAGAGGATGCTGCGCCGCTCTCGCGTTGGACACGCGACTCGCGCAACTCAACCAGGGTGTTCGAGTTCTGTTCGGGCCTGGTCGATTTGGTCGTAGGCGTAGGTCGCCATGGCGGCGGTGGTCATCGTCTCACCCTTGCGGGCGAGCGATTCGTAGGTCGCCTCGCCGAGGACATCGCGGAGGTGGGTGATCGCGGTGGTGATTTCGGGGACCGCCGCCGCGGCGATGGGACTGAGCGCGAACCCGGCGATGGTGGCCGCCGGTTCGTAGCGTCCGAGCCGGTCGAAAAGAGCGGCGAGGACGGCCAGCGGGACGCGGATCGTCGTGGTGTCGCCCGCATTGTGGTAGTTGCGGATCGCCAGAGTGAGGTGATCGAATGCGGACACGGTGTCGCCGTGTTCGGCCTCAAGTCGTGCCAGAACCTGCGCCAGGACTGACGCGTTGGCGCGGTTGCCGCTGTCTTGAGCGATCACCAGACCCCGGCCGAGGGCGTTAAGCGCCCCGACGGGATCCGCGTCACGGAAAGCGACACCGTAGGCAAAGAGCGCCAACGCGAGCACGTACGGGTTGCCTGTTGCCTCCGCAGCCTCGATGAGGCCATCCGCGGAATCCATCGCCTCCCCACCGGAACCGGCCACTGCAAGGGCGGAAACCAGCCATGCCCGGATGTGGACGTGGGTGTCGCGGCGGCGTGCGAGCTGGGCGCGGCACAACTCGGCCAACCGCTCGGGCTGCCCGATGGCTACGTATACAGTCCAAGCACGGCTTCGATGCCGTACGGCAGCGCATCGCGGCTCCTGCCGAGAACGATCTGGCCGGCGTCGCTGTAGCCGACAGCCGCCTCGATCCGTCCGGTCGTGTAGCACTGCGACGCAATCACGTACAGGAACGCCAGCCGGGGGTGGTCGACGGCGCGGGCGGGCTCGATCAGCTCTTCGGCCCAGGCGATCGGCTCAAGGGTTTGGACCACAGCGCCGAGCCACCCCACATAGGTGGCGATGGTGGCGGCGACATCCAGATCGCCGTGGTCGGCGGCCCACCGGAACGCGGTGCGCAGATTGGCCAGCTCGATAGTGAACCAGTCGTAGGCCTCTCGCTGGCGGGGGCTGTCCCACAGGGCCATGATGTCGGCTTCGCGTCCGGCGAAGTACCGCGAGTGGGCGGCCCGAATCTCGGATGCTTCGCCACCGGCGACGAGTTGTTCCTCGGCGAACTGGCGGATCGTCTCCAGCATCGAAAACCGGGTCCGCCCCGAAGACCGGTCGGCGACCAGCAGCGACTTGCGCACCAAGGCATCGAGCAGATCCAGGATGGCGAAGTCGTCGGGGTCGTCGGATCCCGCTACGGCGCAGGCGCTGTGCAGGTCGAATCCACCGGCGAACACCGAACACCGATCCAGCAGCGCCTTTTCCGCGTCGTCGAGCAGGTCGTAGGACCACGCCACCGCGTGGCGCAGGGTGTGGTGGCGTTCCAGACCGCGCCGCGACCCGACCAGCAGCCGGAACCGCTGATCGAGCCGATCGCGCACCTCGCTCGCGGTCATCGGCCGCCATCCGCGAGGCGGCCAACTCGATGGCCAGCGGGATCCCGTCGAGGCGGCGGCAGATCTCCACCACCGCGGCCGCCTCGCCAGCGTCGCCCACCGCGAAGCGCGGCGACACGTGCTAGCGCCCGTTCGACGAACAAGGCCACCGCGGCGGAGTCGACGCCTGCGCCGACGTCCAGCGAGGGCACCGGCCACAGCCGCTCGTCGGCGATTCCGAGTCCTTCGCGGCTGGTGGCCACAATCTTGGTGGTCGCCGAGGCCGCGAGGATGGCCTCGATCAGATCGGCGGCGGCGTCCAGCACGTGTTCGCAGTTGTCGAACACCAGCAGCCGCACCCTGCCCTCCAGGGCGGCGGCCACGCTCTCGGCCACGCTGCGGCCGGGTTGTTGGGTGATGCCCAGCACCGCGGCGACCGCGTCGGGCACCGCTACCGGATCGGTGACTGCGGCCAGCTCGAAAAACCAGACCCCGTCGGGAAATTCATCGGCCAGCCGCGCCGCGACTTCCAGCGCCAGCCGGGTCTTGCCGACCCCGCCCACCCCGGTCAGCGTGACCAACCGATGAGCCTTCACCGCGGCTTGCACCTCGCCGACCTCGGACTCGCGCCCGATGAAGCTCGTCGCCGCACGCCGCAGATTCCCCGGACTTGCATCCAGTGCCCGCAACGGCGGGAAGTCCGTGCGCAGGCCCGCCGCTCGGACCTGGAACACCTCGACCGGAGTCGGGCAGATCCCGCAACCGGCGCGGTCCCAGATCGACGAGATCGACGCCGCTGAGTAGACCCGCCGTCGACTCGGCCAGCAGGATCTGCCCGCCGTGCCCGGCGGCCATCACCCGCGCCGCACGGTTGAGCACCGCACCGAAATAGTCGCCCTCGCGCAGCTCGGCTTCGCCGGTCGCCAGCCCCATCCGCACCGGCAACTCCAGCACCCGCTGCGCGGCCACCGCCGCATCCACCGCAGACGTTGGCGACGCGAACGCGGCGCACACGCCGTCCCCGGTGTGCTTGAACAACCAGCCCCCGTGCGCCTCGATCGCCGAGCGCAACACCTCGTCGTGGGCGGCCAGCGCCGCCCGCATGCCCTCCGCGTCGGCCTCCCACCGACGGGTCGAACCCTCAACGTCGGTGAACAGAAACGTCACGACACCCGAAGGAGCGGGCACCTCTGCAGAATGTCACAACGAACCCTGTTCCACCTGGAACATCACAGGACGACCCAGACAACAGATCATGGGATTCCCCGCCCAACTTTTCCAACGCTGTGACATGGGATTTTCCGTCGCAATTAACGCTCTCTACCGTCCCAAAACGCCCACGTTGACTCGTTCGCATCGAGAAGGTCGGTCCGGAGGGCGAGAACCGCCGGGTCAACGCCTGCTCCGTCTCCGGACTGCGGCTAATTCGCCTTCTGGGAAGGCCGCAAATCGCACCATTCCGGACGCTGTGATTCTGTGCCTGGGCAGCCGAATGGCCGGAGCGCCTCGGCGGTGGCCTCGGTTGTCACGACGAAGCAGGTCAGAGCCAATAATGTGAGGTCCGCCCGAAGCGTCGGCGGATGCCGATAGACCGCCACTGACGGGTCGGATCAGCCTACGGATCAGAAGGTTGGGAGTTCGAATCTCTTCGGGCGCGCTCTGGGAAACCGTCCGTTCACGGGCTGGTTGGACCTTCCGGCACCATGCGCGGTCATACGGCTATCGGGCTTGAAGTTGTGACCGAGAATCGCCTTACCAAGAGACGAGTGGGTTGAAGCTACCGGGTTGCCGCGACCCGGGAGGGCTGGGCTGTAATCGTGAATTTGCCTGATAGCCGCGCCTTTAACGCTGGGTGGTAGCACTCCGGCGTACGTGCTCGCCGCAATTTCGTCGGATTGCGACACGGTCACGGATGCATACCTATTCAGGGCTCAGAAGACACAGTAGCCACATTCGCCACTATCGTCACATAAGCCAACGGCGGACGTCAATGCGACGGCTCGCCCCCGGGAAGGTGTGATATGTCGGCGATGCGACGAATCGTTTCAATATCGATGGCGTCGGCGACTGCTATCGGCCTCGTTCTTCCGGTCGGCCTCGCGCCACCGGCGAGCGCCACACCGTGCAACGCGCCCGAAGCGAACGTCCCGCCCCCTGCCGCACTCCCGGACATGCCTGCGCCCGCGCCGGTGGTCCAACCACCGACGGGGCGCAGGCCCCGAGGTGCCAATGAGCATGCGCCGCTACCCAAATTGGGTCCGCTGATATCTTCTTTCCTGAAACCGCTTACTCGTAATCCCGCGCAACTTCAAGCGGCGGTGACGCCGGGGCCCACTCCGCCGGGCGCGACCATCCCAGGGTCCCCGAACGTCAATCCGGCGGTTCCGAACGCAGCCCCGATGCCACCTCCGCCTCCTGCCAGCATCGCGGGGGCTCCGACCTCACTTGTCGACTTTGTGACCGGGCCGAACAGCCCGAACAAAACCCTCGAACGGTTCGGTATCTCCGGAACCGACCTCGGGATCCCCTGGGACAACGGTGATCCCGGCGGTCACCAGGTCTTGATGGCCTTCGGCGACACTTTCGGCTATTGCAGCGTGCACGGCCAGCAATGGCGGTACAACGTGCTTTTCCGCAGCCAAGACCGCGATCTGAACCAGGGCATCCATGTCGCGGACGGGGTGCCTAACAACCCATACTCCGGTTCGCCGGTATGGGCGCCGGGCCTGTCTAAACAAGTCGTGAACAGCATCCATAAGGCGTCGCATGAGACGGGAATCATTCCGACCTCCGCAATGTCTCTTGGTAGAACGCAATACATGAACTTCATGTCGATCAGGAATTGGGGCCGCGACGGCGAATGGTCGACGAACTACTCGGGAATTGCGAGATCCGTTGATAATGGCCAAAGTTGGGGCATCTTTCCCGGGACCATCCGGCTGGCTTCAGCGGACGCCGTCCCGGGAGGCCGGTTCTTCCCGGGCAATGAGAACTTCCAGATGGGCGCGTTCATGAAGGGAAGGGACGGTTATCTCTACTCGTTCGGCACCCCGTCCGGACGCGGTGGTCCAGCGTTTCTGTCGCGGGTTCCGCCGAACTCTCTACCCGACCTGACGAAGTACCAGTACTGGAACGGCGAGGGCAAGGGCTGGGTTGCGAGGGACCCGAGTGCGGCGACGCCGATTTTCCCGGGGCCGGTCGGCGAAATGTCAGCGCAGTACAACGACCATCTCAAGCAATACCTAGTGCTCTATACCAACGGCGGCAGCAATGACGTGGTGGCGCGGACGGCCCCGTCTCCGCAAGGCCCTTGGAGTCCGGAACAACCGCTGGTGTCGTCATTTTCGATGCCCGGTGGAATTTACGCGCCGATGATCCATCCCTGGTCGTCGGGCAGAGACTTGTACTTCAACCTGTCGCTGTGGTCGGCGTACGACGTGATGTTGATGCACACTGTGCTGCCATAGCTTGAGACGTTATGACGTTACGTCGGGCACAAAGAAGCTTATGTTCACCGTGGTCCCCGACGGGGTGCAGTCCATCTCGAGCCAGTCGCTGACCGCGCGGATCAGCAGCAGTCCGCGTCCGCGGACTCCGGGGTCGACAGGCGCCGCTTTCCACGACCCCTTGTCAATGATCCGCACGTGCACTCGGGCACCGTCGTTTTCACCTTCTACCCGAACCTTGCCCGGCTTATGCCCTCGGTAGGCGTGCTCGATGCTGTTGGCGGCCGCCTCGTTGACCGCCAAGACGATGTCGGCGATCTTTCCCTCCGGTATCGCGGCGGTCCGCAGCCATGCGGCGAGTTGATGCCGGACGTCGCTTAATTGCCCAGCGGCAGCGGACTTTTGAATCTTCAGCCGAGCGTAGGGCTGCCGGTAGACGACGATCGCGATGTCATCGTCGTATCCGGTTGGCGGCGCCATCTCGCTGAGCACCGCATCCGCAACGGCATCGACGGGCAGATGCATCCCGCCAGCCACCGTCGCACTGACCCGCGCGATACCGTCGTCGATCGAAATCTCGCGCCGCTCAACCAGTCCGTCGGTGTACAGCATCAAAGTCGAGCCCGGCGGCAGGACCACCGACGATTGTGGACGAGAACCCTTGCGGTGCACGGCTAGCGGCACCGAGCGAGCGTCAGCGAGCAGCGTCGGCTCGGACCGCGGCGCGGCCAGCACGGCCGGTAGGTGGCCGGCGCAGCTATAGCAGAATCTACCGGACTCGGTATCCAGGATCGCCAGAAAGACGGTGGTGCAGAAGGCATCCGGGATCAGCTCGGCTACGGCGTCAAGTTCTTCGAGCAGCTTCGCGGGCTCGGCGCCGGTGAGTAGTAGCGCCCGTGCAGAGCTCCGAAGTTGACCCATCACCGCCGCGGCGGAAAGGCCGCGTCCCACACAGTCTCCGACGATGATGCCGATCCGGTGATCGCCGACCCGCAATACGTCGTACCAGTCGCCGCCGATCTCCAGAGGCGGGACTGCGGGTTCGTAGCGGACCGCAAAGCCCGGCGGAAGCTCGGTCGGTGCCAGCATCGCGTGCTGCAATGTCAGCGAGGTCTCGCGGGCGGTCTCGAACTGGCGCACGTGCTGGATTGCCAACCCCAGATGACCGACGAGCACGGTTACCAGCAGCCGATCTTCCGCGCTGACCCGGCGCGGCACCCGGAGTTCCAGCCACAATGCGACGTCCCCGCCGCCGGTGAGCACCGCGACAATTCCGCGTGCCATGCCCGGGTTGTCCGGCCATTCGATCGGCTGCACCGTGAGCGGTAATTGATGACGAGCCTGCTGAAATATCTGGCGCAGTACCGGATCTAGTTGACGCCACGGCAGTGTGGCTTTCTCTCCCGCCACCTGAATCGTCGGGTCACCACCGTTCGTCGGCCACACCGCGGCCACCACCCGGTGAACGTCGAGCGCGAGGCGACACTCGTCGAGGGTGATCGTGAGCACCTCGGCTAGGCTTTTGGCCACGCCGACCGCTGTGGCCAGGCGCAGGACCGCGCTTTCCCGCGCCGCGAAGGCCCGCTCGGCGGTGATGTCGCGAATCGTCCCGACGTACACGTCGCCGTCTGCGGCAGCCGCCAAGACCCGGTTGATATTGGAGGTCACCCAGACCAGACGGCCATCTCGATGCCGAATCGGGGTTTCGTATTGGACCTGGTTCTCTTGGCCGAGCCTGGATTGCTGCAGCCGAGCGGCCTTTTCGTCGACCAACCACGGGTGCGGCCACTCATAGGGGACGCCGTGTGCCGGATAGCCGGTGATCTTGGTGAAGGCGTCGTTGAGCTCGACGACCGCGCCGTTGCGATCGGCGACGAAGAATCCCTCCTGCAGCGAATTCACCAATGCGCTACGGAACTCGTCGCGATCGGCAAGGTCTTCGGCGCGGGCCCGCTGCTCCTCGTAACGCTTTGTGCCGTCTAAAAATCCGCGGGTCGCGATATCGAGTGGGGCCAGCGTCTGCAATAGGAAGCCCAGGGCCGCCGGTCGATCGAAGCCCGGATCCTGCGCGAGGTCGTCAACCAATTGGAAGTGGTTCTCGATGATGTCCAGCATGCTGATGCCTTCTTGCAAGGCCAGGCGTCCGAGTTCGTGGCCGACGGCGAGCTCCTCCTCGCCGCGCGCCTCCAGGTAGATACGCAGGACGGCGGCGTACCCGGCATGGAAGTCGTCGTCGTCGACGCGAGTCATCCCGACGCGCCTCGGTGACGTGCGGCGAGCACCAGCGCGTCATCGTTGTCTTTGGCGTGCCTGTGCAAAATATGGTCAACGATCGCCAAAGACGATGCGGAGAAGTCGATGTCGTCCAGATGGTCTTCGACGATGCCGTCGCTGGCGATCACGAGCAGGTCGCCGGGTCGGATCGGGACTTCCTGCGGTGTCAGCGCTTCGGGTATGCGGTAACCGACGATGCCGCCGGTAAGACGCGCAGAAGACCGCACCTCGACGCCGGCCGGGTGTTTGGCGACGAGGTCGGCGGTGACATTGCCGATGCCGATCCAACTGAGCCTATCGGACCGAAAGTCGAAGTGCGCCAACGTCATCGCCGCCCCTCTGGTGCCCGACAGGGCACGGTGACAGCGCCGGACCAGGACGTCGAGCGGCTCGGCACGGGCAGCCCGGAGCACGTCCACACCGCGCTTGGCCGCCTCGGCGGCATCCGCGCCGTGGCCGAGACCGTCCAGCACACCGAGGAGGGCGCCGGTACCGTTCACGTCGACCGCGATCAGCCGGTCGCCGCAAACGTTTTCGCCCGGCCGCGCGCGCGCCTTGGCCGCCCATTCGATCGGACCCAGCCAACCGTGCTCAGCCATTACGCGGAATCCACTTCCACATCTCGATAACCGTCCCCTGACCCGGTGTGGACTCGACGGTCATGCGGTCCATCAGCCGACGTGCGCCGGGCAAGCCGAGGCCTAGGCCGCGACCGGTCGAAAAGCCGTCCTCCATAGCCCGTTCGACGTTGGCGATACCCGGACCGTCGTCTTCGGCACGCACCACCAGCGCCTGCCTGCCCTCCCGGTCTTCTACCCCAACCCGAATCGCCCCGTAACCGGCGTAGCTGGTGATGTTGCGGGCAACTTCCGAGATCGCCGTGGCGATCATCGTGACATCGGTCAGCGAGAAACCCAGCTTGCGGGCCAACTGATGGCCCGCCTGACGTGCCGCGACGATGTCGTCGGGGTTGCCGACATCGACGATGACGTCATCCGCCACCGTCGAGTCCGATCGATTTCCCCAGTCCCAGTTGTCTATTCAGCAGCGCCAGGCCCTCCTCCAGGTCCAGCGCCGTGTACATATCGTCGAACATCAACCCCAGTTGGACCATCGCAAACGCGACCTCAGGCTGCAGCCCGACGATCACGGTATCCGCGCCCCGGAGCCGCGTCATGTGCGCAATCGTGCGCAGCGACCGGGCGGCGAATGAGTCCATCACGTCGATGGCGGTGACGTCGACGATGATGCCCTGTGCGCGAAAGCGGCTGACCCGCTCCATGAGGTCGTAGCGCAACCGCTCGGTGTCAGAGTCGGTCAGCGCCGCTTGCACTGAGGCAATGAGGATGGGGCCCTGCTTCAGGATCGGTACTGGCATGGCGCGCTCGTGTCAGCTCTCAAGAAGTATTGTTACCCGCCCGTTTCGCCGGTGCGGGTGACCTCGTAGCCCAGCAGACGTTCGGCTTCTTCGATACCGCCCTGCAGGTCACCGACGGCGTTCATCTTGGAAAGATCCAGACCGATCGTCACCAGGGTGAGCGCGATCTCCGAAGACAGGCCGGTGATGATCACGCTGGCGCCCATCAAGCCCGACGCGTCGACGGTCTGCACCAGGTGGTTGGCCACCGTGGAGTCGATGGTGGGCACACCGGTGATGTCGATGACGACGACCTTGGCCCGGTTGGCGCGAATAGCTCGCAGCAATTGCTCGGTGACCTGCCGGGCGCGCTGACTGTCCAGCACACCGATGATCGGCAAGATCAGCAACTGCTCGCGCACCTGCAGCACCGGCGTGGACAGCTCGCGGATGGCCTCCTGCTGCTGCCGGATAATTCGCTCGCGTTCCTGCACGAAGCCGACGGCGACGGTGTTGGCGATGCGGTTGGCGGCGGGCTCGTAGGCGTCGAGCACTCGGTTCAGCAGGTCGAAGTCCGTCTGGTACTTCTCGAACAGTGAGCGGGCCAGCACGTCTCGCAGCAGCAACACGATGCCCACGACCTCATTGGTCTCGACGCCACGCGGAATAATGCGTTCGGAAAGGTCGCGCGCGTAGTCCTGCAGCGCCTCGACGCTACCGGTCTCGAGCACCTCGACGTAGCTGTCGTACACGGTCGTTGCCTCGGAGAAGATCTCCTCCGGCGACATCGCGGTGAGCAATTCGGCTTCGGTGATTCTGCGGGCCCATTCCTCGCGCAAAGCCGTTCGATTCTGGCGCAAGTGCTGCACCAGCTGTGGCAGCAGCAAACCCTCACTCGAGATCGACATCGCCTGATTGACGACGCCCGTTCCCGACAAATCTATCGTTTGATCCGACATCGAACCTCCCGGCTTGCCGCAGGCGGGTAGAAGCCCCGCGCCAAGACTAACCGAGCCTCGCCGGACGAGGAGTTGAAGTAGTATTTCTGCCAGTTTGCGACGGCGACACCGGGTCGGCACCAGGGTCGCCAAGCGCGATAGGACACCCGACTAAGGATGGCCGTTGTTGTCAGCTGCGGATCCGATCACCACCTCCCTCGCTCACCGCGAAGGGGTCGCAGTGGTAAGCATCGGCGGCGAAGTCGATTTGAGCACCGCGCCGGCTTTTGAAGCGGCGATTACGGGAGCGCTTGACGATGATCCGCCGGTTCTCGTCATTGAACTTTCTGAAGTGAGCTTCATGGCATCGGTAGGTCTTCGGATCCTGGCGGCCACTCAGGAAAAGGTCAGCGAATCTGTTCAGGTCGCGATAGTGGCCAATAATCCGGCGACAAGCAGACCGATGCAGTTGACCGGCCTCGACAAAGTCCTCTCGTTGTATCCGACGCTGGACGACGCGTTGACCGCGATGGGTCCCGCGCCTGATAACTAAACCGGCCGCAGCACCTGACGGGCGATCGCGTACTTATGCACTTCGGTCGGGCCGTCATAGAGGCGGAAGGCGCGCATATCGGAGAAGAGACAAAAAAGAAAGGGGCTTGGGCGCCTGGAATTTGACGTGCTCCTCGCAGTAAAGAGTCCGGGGATTCCCGTGGCGGCTTACGCCGCTGTTGGGGTGCTTCCTGCTTCATCGCCCCGTGCCTTCCGAGTGGTGGAAGGGCTTACCGGGGCTCCACCGGGACCGCTGGCGCGGTCTCGCCCACGTTCGTGGGAGGCGTTTAGTCTCTCCGCCCGCCCGGCGGCGAGAATGACTTTGGCGGCGTTGTGGTCGCGGTCGTGCACCGTCCGGCAAGCCGGACACGTCCACCTACGGATTTGTAGAGCCAGCTCGTCGAGACGATGCCCGCATACCGAGCACGTCTTGCTGGACGCCAACCAGCGAGATACCGAATGCAGTGTGCGCCCGTATCGTTCGGCTTTTTCGCCGATGATCCGCACGAACTGGCCCCAGCCCGCATCGCTGATGGCTCGTGCGAGCTGGCGGTTTTTGACCATGCCCACGATGTTGAGGTCTTCGACGTGGATCAGTTGGTTGTCGCGAACCAGCGCCAAAGCCTGCTTGTGGTGATAGTCTCGCCGGGCCCCCGCTACCTTGCCATGCGCGACGGCGACCTTGCGCCGCGTCTTGCCCCTGTTGACCGATCCTTTCTGCCGACGGGACTTCTCCCGCTCCAACCTCCGCAGCTTGCGTAACTTCCGGCCTAAGTGCTTCGGGTTCTCGATATCGGTACGCGTCTGGTCGCTGGTGACAACCGTCGCCAACCGACTGATGCCCACATCGATCCCGGCTTCCCGATCCACCACCGGCAGCGGTGTCGCAGCAACGTCGACGACGAAACTGGCGTAGTAGTGACCGTCGGCTTCGCGAATGATCGCGACCGACGACGGTTCGCTCGGTAGTTCGCGCGACCAGCGCACCCGCACCTCGCCTACCTTGGCGACAAACAACCGGCCGTTGGGTCGGACGCTGAATCCGTTGCGGGTGAGCCGAAACGACTGGCGCTGATCCTTCTTCGACTTCATCCGTGGCCGGCCAACCTTGCGGCCGCGGCGTTTGCCCGTGTGGGAGTCGAAGAAATTGCGCCACGCCCGCCGTGAATCGTTGACCGACTGCACCAACGCCACACCGGGCACCTCGGTAAGCCAGCCGCGCTCGGCGGTCTTCTTGGCTTGAGTGATCACGCGGCGCTGAATCTCGCTGTCCGACAGTTTCACCTCGGCGCGGCCCGCCTCGTCGCGGATCCGCGGCGCGTCGTTGAACACCACCCGACAGCACCCGAACACCCGCGCCAACATGGCCTGCTGGGCGCATGTCGGTTCGATGCGGTACCGATAACGCATCTGCACACCACAACCGTAAAGACCGCCACTGACAACCCAGACCTACCGCCGCGACCGGCGCAGCGCGGCAGCGCAAGATGCATACGCGTTGTTCGTGACCAAATATCGTGGGGCGGCACTAAGCAACGACATAGTGACCTTCATGCCGTCTCCATCAGGGTCAGTGCCTGCTCGAACAGCTGCACCGTGGCCGCATGCAGTAGTTCGCCGACTTCCTTCGGCGCCTTACCGGCGCAGGCCCTGGCCAGCGTGCCCTCCAGCACGATGCCGAGCTTGAAGCACGCCAGCACGGTGTACCAGGTGGTGTGTGACAGGTCGCGGGTGGTGTTGCGGGCATACTGCTCCACCAGGTCGGAGGTGTCGGCCAATCCGCCCATCTCAAAGAGGGTGCCGCCGAACGCGCTGGACGCGTCGGACGGTCGCCAGGTGGCCAGCAGCCAGCCCAGGTCCAGCAGCGGGTCACCGATGGTGCACATCTCCCAGTCGACGATGGCGACGACCTCAGGACCGGTCCGGGAGAACATCACGTTGGCGGCGTGGTAGTCGCCGTGCATGATGCCAGGCGTCCACACCGACGGCCGACCTTGTTCGAGCCAGTTGGCGACGTCGTGAACCCCGGGAATGTTGGGCCCGGGATAGTTTTCGAACTCTCGATACGATTCCAACTCCGAAAGCCAGCGTGGCACTTGGCGTTCCAGGAAGCCCTCGGGCTTGCCGAAATCGCCGAGCCCGACGGCGAGGTAGTCGACGGCCCCCAGCTTGGCGAGGGCATCAGCCATCGACAGTCCCATCCGGAACCGCACGGTCGGGTCGCCGGCATGCAGCGCAGGCAACTCCTCGCCCGCGTTGAATCCGTCGATGGGTTCCATCAGGTAGAAGACCGCGTCGCCGAGCACACCTGGGTCGCCGCAGCTGGCGATCAGGTGTGGATGCGGCACGTCGGTGCCGGCCAGCGCAGCCAGTGCCTGGGTCTCCCGCATGATCACGACGTTGCTGCGCGGGCGCAGGTGCTTCGGCCCGCGTCGCAGTACATATGGCCGGCCCGATCGGGTGAACCGCAACATGATGTTCTGCGTCCCGCCGCTGATTTTGGACACGTCTTCCAGCGGGCCGTCGCCTAACCCCTGCTGCGACATCCACTCGGCCAGGGCGTCGAGGGCTTCTGGGTCGTCCACACTGGGAGAAGCTACCGTCTGCAAGGATCGCGTTATGACGCCACCGGTGATTGCACGTTGGACCTCGATTGTCGAGAACGGCCGTACCGACGAACTGGACGCTCTGGTCGCCGACGACGCCGTATTCTTCTCGCCCGCGGTGTTCACCCCGCAGGAAGGCCGACGCAAGACCTTGATGTACCTCAAGGCGGCTGCAAAAGTGTTCGGCGATACCGATTTTCATTACGTCGAGCATTGGTACAATGATCAGTCCGCGATCCTTGAGTTCGCCGCGACGATCGACGGCATCTATGTCAACGGGATCGACATGATCCACTGGAACGGCGACCAGCAGATCGTGTCGTTCAAGGTCATGCTGCGACCGCTGAAGGCGTTGCAGACGATCATCCCCGCGATGGCAGAGCTGTTGGCGCAGTGGACAGCCGGCCCGCCCGACTGAGCGACGTCCATGAGATCGCCGCTGGCATGCCGTATGCGCGGCGTATCGAAGGACCGAAGGGCAATGCGATCTACCAGGTGGGCGGCAAGTCGTTCGTGTTCTTCCGCACCCCGCAACCTGACGCCGTCGACGCCGATACCGGGGAACGCCTCGGCGACGTGATCATGATTTGGGTGGAATCCGAGAGCGAGAAGTTGGCGCTGGTGCAGGACCCGGATTCACCGTTTTTCACCACCGCACGATTCGACGACCATCCATCGGTATTGATTCGGGCCAGCAGGTTAGCCGATATCAGCAGAACGGAGCTGGCCGAGCTCATCCAAGATGGCTGGCTGTCGCGCGCATCGAAGCGTCGGGCGGCCGAGTGGAGTGCGGCTAACCGGCCGTAGCTGTTTGCGCCCAGGCACTTCTCAGGCATGCGGCGTACTGTCCGGTGCTGGCTGGAGATGGGAGAAACAAGGATGCCGCGAACCGACAACGATTCCTGGGAAATCACCGAAAGTGTGGGGTCGACAGCACTCGGAGTTGCCGCGGCTCGCGCGGCCGAAACCGACAGCGCGAACCCGCTCATCCGCGATCCTTTCGCGCGGGCATTTCTCGAGGCGGCCGGCGATGGCATGTGGAACCTGATGGCGAATCCCGGCAAGGCGGCCGAGCTGACGGATGACGTGGATCTGCTGGCCCACCTGCAGGTGATGATCGACTTCATGGCCGTGCGCACAGCGTTTTTCGACGAGTACTTCCTCAACGCGGCGGCGTCCGGCGTTCGACAGGTGGTGATCCTGGCAGCCGGCTTGGATGCGCGCGCGTGGCGGCTGCCATGGCCCGACGGGACCACCGTGTACGAGCTGGATCAGGCCAAGGTCCTGGATTTCAAATCGACCACCCTGCAGCGCCGCGGCGCGCACCCGACGTCGAGGTTGGTGAGCGTCGCGACCGACTTGCGGCAGGACTGGCCAACAGCGTTACAGGAAGCGGGGTTTGACCCATCTCGGCCGACTGCATGGTCGGCGGAGGGGCTGCTGCGGTATCTGCCTGCGCGGGCCCAGGATCTGCTGTTCGAGCGGATCCAGGCGTTGAGTCCGTCCGGCAGTTGGCTGGCTACCAACGCACCCGCAGAGAGCGCGCTGGATCCCGAGCGGTTGGCCCGTCAGCGTGAACAATCGCACCGCCTGCGCGCCGCGGCATCCCGGGTGCTCGACACCGAGGTGCCCGCAGATGAAGACCTGTGGTACCCCGAGGAACGTACCGACGTGACCGGATGGCTGCGTGATCACGGTTGGGACGCGTCGGCGATCACGATGGGCGAGATGCTGGCCCGATATGGACGCAACGTACCTGGCGACGACATATTGCCGCCAACCGTGTTCGTATCTGCGCAACGGCTGTAACGAGTCCCTGGTGCGCAATAGATTTGGATGTTCTGCTAAGTAGGTTTTCGATCCGCCAATCGACGGCGGATGCTTCTTTATCGCGGTGCTGATCGGGCCGCTACGGCCCATTTCGGCTGTCGCGCCGTTAGGCCTGTGTAGAACTACGATGTTTGACCACGTGTCGGCGCGGGTATTCCCGCTTCGCTGTTTGCCCGACGGTTTTTGCTCCGACATTGATGGAGGCGAGGATGCGTGGCGGAGGTTTAATCAGTGCGCTTGTGGTGGTCTGGTTGGTGATCGGCGTGATAGCCGCATTCCAGCGAGGCTACCTGAAAAACACTGACCAAAATTGTGCCTCTTTAGGCACCATCGCAGTCACTGTGCTTGTCGGTCCCCTGAACTACGCGGGTGTCAACCCAAAGGTGGCCGATTGTCATTTGCCGCAACCCAGTTCGATGCCTGCCATGGACATCGACCACCTGATCGGAATGGAGGCGTCATGATTGCCTTGGGCATCATCTTGCTAATAGTGGGATATGTCCTCAAGGTGTATGTCCTAGAGACGATCGGCATCATCT
Source organism: uncultured Actinomycetota bacterium (assembly GCA_963720085.1). Taxonomy (GTDB): domain Bacteria; phylum Actinomycetota; class Actinomycetes; order Mycobacteriales; family Mycobacteriaceae; genus Mycobacterium. The sequence goes on along the minus strand of CAVRER010000034.1, from coordinate 294,150 downwards.
TGCTGGTGATCGGTGCGGTGCTATGGGTTCTGGGCTCCGTTGGCCGGCCGGTCGCCGGCAGACGTTACTGGTACTGACGCGAATCAGCGAAAAACCCTCACCGAAACATCTGAAAAGGAGTTGTCATGATCATCCTCGGAATCATCTTGTTAGTCCTCGGTTATCTGTTGCCGATGTATCTGCTGACTTACATCGGGTGGATTCTGGTCGTCATTGGTGCGATCCTGTGGATCCTTGGCGCGGTCGGCCGCCCAGTCGCCGGTCGACGAGTTTGGTTCTGATCCCAAAGCTAGAGCCTGGGCGGCTCACAGCCGACACATAGGGTTGGCACAGCAGCGCCTCATCGAGTTGGGCATACATTTAAGCTGTGAGCCAACCCCACGCACCCGTCGAGCGTGTCGTTATGCGCCGCGCGGACGGGAACCCGATCAACGTGCTAGTGGTCGATGACGAAGCCGTCCTCGCCGAGATGGTGTCGATGGCGCTGCGCTACGAAGGCTGGAACATCGCCACCGCTGGGGACGGAGCATCGGCGCTGGAATCCGCCCGGACGCAGCGGCCCGACGTGGTTGTCCTCGACGTGATGTTGCCCGATATGAGCGGGCTCGATGTCTTGAGGAAACTGCGCGAACAAAATCCGCAGCTGCCGGTGCTACTGCTGACAGCAAAGGATGCGGTGGAAGACCGCATCGCCGGCCTCACCGCCGGTGGCGACGACTACGTCACCAAACCGTTCAGCCTCGAAGAGGTGGTGTTGCGGCTGCGCGCACTGCTGCGGCGCACCGGGGTGACAACGGAGGACAGCGGTGCGCAGCTCGTCGTCGGGGACCTGGTGCTCAACGAGGACAGCCACGAGGTGACCCGTGCCGGCGAGCCGATCTCGTTGACGTCCACCGAGTTCGAGTTGCTGCGATTCATGATGCGCAACTCCAAGCGGGTACTGAGCAAGGCGCAGATCTTGGACCGGGTGTGGAGTTACGACTTCGGCGGCCGGTCGAACATCGTCGAGCTGTACATCTCGTATCTGCGCAAGAAAATCGACAACGGGCGCGAGCCCATGATCCACACGCTGCGCGGCGCAGGCTACGTACTCAAACCGGCCCGCTAGCCATGGGACGGACTTGGTCGCTGCGGCTACGGCTGTTGATCGGGCAGGTCGTGGTGCTCGCCATCGTTTGCGTTGGAATCGGCGCGGTGACCGAGCTTGCGTTGTACCGATATCTGTTGGGACAGCTCGATACTGAGCTGCACGACGCCTCGCAACGCTCGGTCCGCATATTCGGTGAGCCGCCCTCTGCGCCGTGGCGGCATCACCTACGGCCATTTCCGCGACCCGGCCCGGGCCCGGTCTTCCTTGATGCTCCGGGCCAGCCGGTGGGCATGGTTGCGGCCGTGATCGGCAACGGGGGAGCGATCGACGCCGGATACCTAACCACCGCCGGCGGCCGGGCCGCGTTGACCGACGACGCGAAGGCCCAGCTGGTCGCGATCCCGATCAACCGCACGCCGGTAACCCGAGATCTCAACGGCCTTGGCCGGTATCGCGTCATCGCTGCGCCGGCCCGGCACAGCGGCGACATCATCATCACCGGTTTGTCGCTGTCCAATGTCGACGCCACGATGATCCGGGTCCTGCTGATCTTCGCGGTGGTCATCGTGATCGCCGTGGCGGCCGCCACGACGGCGGGCATCGTGATCATCCGGCGAGCGCTGGCGCCGCTGCGCAGCGTCGCGCAGACCGCTGGCGAGGTCGTCGATCTGCCGCTGGACCGCGGCGAAGTCGCGCTGCCGGTGCGGGTGCTCGAGGAGGACGCCAACCCGCGCACCGAGGTAGGGCAGCTCGGGTCGGCGGTGAACCGGATGCTCGACCACATCGCGGCCGCATTGTCGACGCGGCAGGCCAGCGAGACCCGGGTGCGCCAATTCGTCGCCGACGCCAGTCACGAACTGCGCACCCCGCTAGCCGCGATCCGCGGTTACACCGAGTTGGCGCAACGAATGCGCGACGACAGCGATGCGGTGACGCATGCGATGAAACGCGTGCAATCCGAAACCGAGCGGATGACCCACCTCGTCGAGGACCTGCTGCTGCTTGCCCGCTTGGACTCCGGGCGACCACTGGAAAGCGAATCGGTGGATCTGTCCCGGGTGGCCGTCGACGCGGTCAGCGATGCGCACGTCGCCGGCCCGGATCACCAGTGGGAGCTCGACTTGCCCGAAGAGCCGGTGATGGTCTGCGGCGATGCCGCCCGGCTGCATCAGGTGGTGACGAACCTGCTGGCCAACGCCCGCGTCCACACCGGCGCGGGAACTGTCGTGACCACCCGGTTGGCCTCCGACTCGACGCATGCCGTGCTGAGCGTGGTCGACAACGGGCCCGGAATCCCGAAGCAGTTGCAGTCGGAAGTGTTCGAGCGGTTCGCCCGTGGTGACACCTCCCGATCACGTAAGGGCGGCAGCACCGGCCTGGGCCTGGCGATCGTCTCGGCGGTGGTCAAAGCTCATCACGGCACGCTCACGTTGGATAGCGGACCAGGCCACACCGACTTCACAGTGCGGTTGCCGCTGGCATCCGACGAATAGAGCCACCCGTTACCAGGTGTTTTGGCGGTTCACACCGCGGACATAGTCTCGGCACACTCGAAACCTAGACCCGCGCAACAGGATTACACCCATGGCGACTCGAGTTCAGGGTCCGGCGCGGCTGGCCAGATCACCAGATGGGTGGCCGCGAATTTCGTCCCGCAGAATGTAGGCGACATGACGGTCTACGACCTCGCCCAGACGCCGCCGCCCACTCGCTGATCTCGCGCACGCTGCAGGGAGAACGCGCAACCCGTCGTCAACCCAGGTTGTAGCGATCGGTTCGGACGCGGAAGTAGTGACCGGTGCTGTTGTCCCTGCAAAGCGTGCTCGCTGGTACGGATTGTGCCGCATCCCCCATCGAGTTTTGACAGGAAATCGGGCCGACCGACTGCGTTTTCTCCCAATCGAGCGTCGGGGGTGGGGGATAAACGAGCGGATCGCCTTTGCATCCCATGTATGCGGGGTTGCCTTGGTCGAGCCGGAATAGCGCACCCCAACCGGGGCAGTTGCCCGGCGGTGGTGGTGGTCGTTGATAGGTGAACCCGTTGATCTGGCAGGAGGCGAAAGCGTTGCCGCCGTTGCTGTTTCCCATTATGCAGGCGATGTTTCCCGGTGGTGCTTGAAATTGATAGATGACGTTGTCGGCGTGCGCGGCTGCTGCGAGCCCGATGGTTGCTACGCCAGTTGCGGTCCAAAGCGCGGTGACCCTGGTGGCCTTCATTTTGCCGGCTCCTATCTGTGCAGCCGCTGATGACCTGTGGAATATTGTTGCTTCCCCGGACCCGCCCTGTGGACGTCTGCGTAGATCGCCAAGTTCCTCGACCGGCCCCACCTTAGGCAGGTCCCAGAAATTAGTCCCGAAAAATGTGTCCGATACGTGGAGGGTGGCTGCTCTTACCTTTGACGACGGCCCACCAGGGGTCTCGACCACAACTAAGGAACACATGATGAGCACCATCCACAACCTGGACCCGATGACCTTCACGATGCCGTCCGGCAACGCGAACATAGGCGCGACTAACTACATGACCCCGGCCGCCGACCGCACCGTCGCGTCCGCGTGGTCATCAAGTGCGCTCGGGGATCCGGCAACCGACGACGGGTATCTCGCCGACCATGCCGAATTCCCGCCTGACCAATGCGATCCGACGTGAAATAGACCTGGCCGGTTTGCCCGCCCCTGCTTAGCGACGGCCGCTTCCTGCTGGGTGCGAGCATTCGAGTGCGGCGACTTCGACGAGCCAGCCTTTGCTGTTGGCCTCGACGGGGCGTTGCTCGGCGTTGCCAGTCATGTCGTCAATGTGACCAAGCTGGGCCGGTTTGCGCTGGCATCCGCGGTGCCGGTCGTGATCTCGCGACCGTGGCCTGGGCCGCGGGGAGGCCAGCACGGTTACTGTTCCTTACGGTGCGGGACGACCCGCTGAGATTCGACCAGGATTGGTTCGACCGGCAACGGCCCGCCGCGCCGATCTTGGCGCGAGCCGGTCAGCGAACGTGAGCAGCGTCTTCGGTTTGGGCGCACGCAACAACGGCGACGCCTTGGGGAGCGTCGCCGTCGTCTACGTGTGGTTACTTCAGGACCAGGATCCTATGGGCAGGTGACATCGATCTCGAAGGGCTTGTTCACCGGTTGCATCGGGTTGGACATATCCACCCCGGTGGCGGTGCCGGAAATCTTGTAGCTATTGCCGTCCTTGGTCGCGCTGGCGTTGCCCTGACCGCTGCCCGGGGTGTAGCCCAGCGTGACCCCATTGACGTTGCCGAGTGCGACCGACTTGACCGCCGGCGGGTTGGCGTCGGTGAGCACTGCGCCAATGCCGGTGGACGCTCCACCGATGGCGATGTTGACGTTGCCGCCCATCGTGCTGCAGGCGACGGTGCCTGCACGTTCTGGTCCTTGCCGTCGATGGTGACTTTGCGGCTGGGGTCGCGCCGCTCGAGCCGGTTGCCGCCGCGCTGGTTTGATTCGACGATGAGCCGCCCGTCGATGACTTGTTGCTCGAACATCCGGACAGACCTACGACGACGATCGCCGTCGCTGCTGCAGCGACCGTAATTGAACGCTTCACTCGTGCTCCTTTGCCGTTGTGGCGGTCCACAGGGACTTCACGGACCGTTTTGGCAGTATGCAGCTTTGCCGAACGATGGGTATCGAATTCGCCAAAAATTCGTTTTCGCGCCAACACGACTGACTCAGCATGAACAGATGTTTGCTGGCGTCTCGCCGATCGGTGGTTTTGGTCCTGCGCGGCTGAATTGGTGGCAGTGTCGGGCCGGTGGACGGGAACGCCAAGATCGCGGACTACCGCTCGACGACACAAGCGGATTTCGCCGACGCCGACCGGGGATTCATTGGTGCGTTGACACCCTGCGTTGTCAAAGCCGCCGACGGGCGCGTGGTGTGGGATAACGACGCGTATTCGTTCATCACCGGGGACGCACCGCCATCGGTGCATCCCAGTCTGTGGCGGCAGTGCATGCTGACCGCCAAGCAAGGTCTCTACGAGGTCGTGCCGGGTATCTACCAGGTCCGCGGCTTGGACATCTCCAACATCAGCTTCGTCGAGGGCGACACCGGTCTGATCGTCATCGACCCGCTGGTCTCCACCGAGGTGGCGGCCGCGGCGCTGCAGCTGTACCGCACGCACCGGGGTGACCGGCCCGTCGTCGCGGTGATCTACACCCACAGCCACGTGGACCATTTCGGCGGCGTGCTGGGCGTCACCTCGCAGGCCGACGTGGACGCCGGGAGGGTGACGGTGCTGGCGCCCGAAGGATTCACCGAGCACGTCGTGCAGGAGAACGTCTACGCCGGAGCTGCCATGGCGCGTCGCGCGACCTATATGTACGGCAGCCAGCTGGCGCGCGGCCCGCAAGGACACGTCGGTTGTGGCCTGGGCCAGGCGCCGTCTCTTGGTGAGATAGCCCTGATCGTCCCGACCGTCGACATCCGGACCACTGGTGAAACCCGCACCATCGACGGGGTCGAGATCGAATTCCAGATGGCACCCGGCACCGAGGCCCCGGCCGAAATGCACTTCTACTTCCCGCGATTCCGCGCACTGTGTATGGCCGAGAATGCCACCCATAACCTGCACAACCTGTTGACGCTTCGCGGCGCGCTGGTTCGCGACCCGCACGCCTGGTCGGGTTATCTCACCGAGGCGATCGACAAGTTCGCCGACCGCACCGACGTCGTGTTTGCGTCGCACCACTGGCCAACCTGGGGACGTGAGCGCGTCGTCGAGTTCCTGTCGTTGCAGCGCGACTTGTACGCCTATTTGCACGACCAGACGCTGCGGCTGCTCAACCAAGGTCACACCGGCGCCGAAATCGCCGAGATCTTGCAGATGCCACCGGCGCTGGACAAGGCATGGCACACCCACGGGTACTACGGCTCGGTCAGCCACAACGTCAAGGCGATCTACCAGCGCTACATGGGCTGGTTCGACGGCAACCCGGCCCGGCTGTGGCCACACCCGCCAGAAGCACTGGCCACCCGGTACGTCGACGCGATGGGCGGGATCGACCGCGTCGTCGAACTTGCTCAGCAAGCCTTCGACTCCGGTGACTTCCGTTGGGCTGCGACACTGCTCGATCACGCGGTATTCGCCGACAGCACCCATGCCGCCGCCCGCGCCCTGCTCGCGGACACGTTCGAGCAGTTGGCCTACGGCGCCGAGAACGCGACGTGGCGCAACTTCTTCCTGTCCGGCGCCGCCGAGTTGCGCGACGGCAACTTCGGCACCGCCGCCCAAACCACTTCGCTGACGTTGATGTCTGCGCTGACGCCGGAGCAGATCTTCGACGGCCTGGCCATCAGCGTCAACGGACCCGGCGCCTGGGACTTGGATCTCGCCGTCGACATCACGTTGACCGACGTGGACACCAACTACCGGCTCGCGCTGCGCAACGGCGTGCTGGTAAGCCGCGAGGTGCCCGCCGATTCCGCAACCGCGAACGTGACCGTGAAGCTGGACAACGCGTTTCGTCTGCTCACCGTGGCGATGGGCGATGGGTCGGCTCACCGGGGCTGGAGATCTCCGGCGACCAGACGGCCCTGCAGCAGTTGCTTGGAGTGTCCTCGACAGACCCGATCCGGCGTTCAACATCGTCACGCCGTGACGTCGATGACCACCTTGCCGACCGCCTTGCGCTCGGCCACATGTCGTAACGCCGCCGCGGCGTCGGCCAATCCGAACCGGGCACCGATATAGGGCTGGATCAGGCCGTCGGCGAACATCTGCTGCAGCTCACCGATGTCGCGCGCGGCGTCGTCGGGGTGATCGGCGGTGAAGGTGCGGATTTCCATGCCGCGGATGGTGATGTCCTTCGAGCAGAACCAGATTGAGCGGAATAGCCGGAATCGTGCCGGCGGCGTAGCCAAGGGTGATAAACGTTCCGCCGCGGGCCAGACCACGCAGCGCCGGCTCCGCGTAGTGGCCTCCGACCGGATCGATGACGACGCGAGCGCCGCCGCCGGTGAGCTCGCGGATGGCCGCTCTTCAGATCGTCCTCGTCGTAGGCGACGGTCGCCTCGGCACCGCGCTGCCGGCAGATGTCGAGCTTGTCCGCGGTCGAGGCCGCGGCCAGCACCCGAGCCTTCATACCGACTGCCAGGTCGAGCGCTGCCTGTCCGACGCCGCCTGCCGCTCCGAGGATCACCACCCAATCCCCTTCTGCGACTTGGGCAACCGATCGCAGAGCGTGATACGCGGTGCGGTAGGTGACGCCGAACGCCGCCGCGGAGGCGAAGTCCGTGCCGTCGGGAATCAGCGGACACCTGGTGCGCGTCGAGCAGCGCCAGCTCAGCGAATGCACCGGTCGGGGTGGCTCCGAATACCCGGTCGCCCGGCGCGAACGGCGCTCCGTAGAACCGCAGCCGGCGGCCACCACCTCACCGGCGAGTTCGCTGCCCGGGGTGAACGGCACCGGAATCTTGACCTGGTACTTGCCGGCGATCAGCAGCACATCGGGAAAGTTGACAGCTGCGGCGTGGACGCGCACCAGCAGCTGACCCGGGCCTGGTGTCGGATCGGCGATGTCATCGACAACCAGATCTTCTGGCGGGCCGTAGGCGCGGCACACGACGGCGCGCATCAGCCGGCCCCCAGCCCGCGTAAACAAAACCGCACCAAGTGATCGATGTCGTCGGGACTGGGCCGGTCGGCCAAATCCAGGTGGCGCCGCATGGCTGCGGCCGTGCAATGGAAGACGGTGTCGGCATCGCGGCGAACATCGGTGCTGCCCAATCCCGCGATCGGTTCGGTAAGCAGATCGCGCATCGGCCGCATGATCTCGTCGTCAGCGGCACGCCAGTTGGCGGTGGCCGAAATCTGGCCGGCCGCAGCCCGGCTCATGCTGATCAGGTGTGGATCGGCGACCTGCGCCAGCGCGCCCTCAATCCAGCGCCGCACCTTGCCCGCCGGCGTGCGCTCCTTGGCCATCTGATGCTGCAGATAGGAGACGACGATCGCGACACCGCGCTCCATTACCGCCAGGATGACGTCGTCTTTGCCGGCGAAGTATCGGTAGAACGCTTTGTTCGACGAGCCGGCCTCAGCGACGATATCGCTGACCCGCGGCGGTTCGGGCGCCACCCGTTCCATCACCCGGACGGCGGCGGCAAGAATGCGTTCGACTTCCTCGGTGGCCTCCCGCTGACGGTCGTCGAGGGCACGCTCGACGGCCGCGGTGACCCGGCTATTGGTCAACGAGCTCACCGTATTTGGCGCGGGCGGCCTCGCGGCGGACATCCAGCATCTCGCTGGGCCAATCCCCGTCCTCGGCCTCGTAGCCCTTGAGCAGCATCCGGGCCAGATTGACCTTGTGTGCCTCGGTCGGCCCGTCGGCCAGACCGAGCGCGATACCGCCGATCAGGACATTGACCAGCGGCAGCTGATCGGTGAGCCCGAGTGCGCCGTGCACCTGGATCGCGCGCAGCGCAATCGATTTCAGCACCTGCGACGCCAAGATCTTGCAGGTTGCGATCTCGGCGCGGGCGGCGTGCTCGTCGCCGCTGTCAATCAGCCACGCGGCGTGCAGCACCGTCAGCCGAAACGGCGTCAACTCGGTATACGAGTCGGCGATGAACTCCTGCACCAACTGCTTGTCGGCGAGCAAAGTACCTTGAGTGAAACGGCTTTTCGCGCGCTTGGACATCATCTCGACGGCGCGTTGCGCCATTCCGATCGAGCGCATCGCGTGATGCAGCCGTCCGCCCGCCAACCGGGTCTGCAGGATCAGGAAGCCCTGGCCGGGTTCACCGAGCAATGCGTCCGACCGCACCCGCACCCCGTCGTAGTGCACCAAGGAATGACCCGGTTCGTGCGGGTCGGCTCCGACCAGATGGTGGTTGGCTTCCACGTTGAGGCCCTCGGTGCCTGCCGGAATCAGGAATGTTGACGCGCCGTGATGCACCGCCACATCAGGGTTGGTGATCGCCACGACGATGAAGAAGGATGCGACGGATGCGTTGGAGGAGAAGTACTTTCGTCCGGTGATCACCCAGTCGTCGCCGTCGCGGACGGCACGGGTGGTGAAGACCCGCGGGTCGGCGCCGCCTTGCGGCTCCGTCATCGAGAAGCAGGAGAAGATCTCGCCGGACAGCAGCCCGGTCAGATAGCGGTCCTTCTGGTCCTGGGTGCCGAAGCGGGCGATGATCTCCGCATTGCCGGTGTCGGGTGCCTGGGTACCGAACACGATCGGCGCCCACGGGCTGCGGCCCAGAATCTCGTTGATCAGCGTCAGCTTGACCGCGCCGAAGCCCTGCCCGCCGAGTTCCGGACCGAGGTGCGGCGCCCATAGTCCTTGGTCGCGAACCTGTTGTTTGAGCGGGTCGACGATTTTGCGACGCTCGTCGTTCAACGGTAAGAACTCGCAACCGGGGAACAGCACCTCCAGCGGCTCGACCTCTTCGCGGACGAACTCGCGGATCCAGTCGAGTTTCTTCTCGAACTCCGGTTCGGTAGAGAAGTCCCATGCCATGTCGAATACTCCTTTATTCATTCGCGGCGACCCGCTGCACCCGGCTCCGCCGCGCTTGCGATCGCCGCTACGGGATCCCGCCGTCGGCCCGCAGAATCGAGCCGGTGGTGAAGCTGGACGCGTCGGAGGCCAGAAACAATGCGGCACCGACGATTTCGGCCGGGTCGCCGGCCCGCTGCAGTGACAGGTGGACGAACGGGTTCTGCGTCGCCTGCTCCAGATTCCACGACTTGCTGACGTCGGTGAGGAACGGGCCGGCCATCAGCGTGTTGACCCGGACCGTCGGCCCGAACGCACGCGCCAGACCCTCGGTCATCGCGTTGAGCCCGGCCTTGGACGCCGCGTAGGGGATGATGTCGGGCGCCGGGCGCAGCGACCCGGCGGTGCTGACGTTGATGATCGAGCCGCGTCCGGCCGCGACCATCCGTTCACCGACCAACGCGGACAACCGGAACGGGCCCTTGAGGTTGAGATTGACCACCGCGTCGAACAGCTTCTCGGTGACGTCGGTCAGCTTGTCGTACACCGGTGACATGCCGGCGTTGTTGATCAGCGTGTCGACCTTGCCGAACCGTTCGTAGGTGGCCTCGACGAGGCCGTCGAGCTGATCCCATCGGCCGACGTGCACCTGGTACGGCATCGCGGCGCGGCCGGTCTCGCGCTCGATCTGCTCGGCGATGGCGATGCAGTTCTCCATCTTCCGGCTGGCGATCACCACGTCGGCGCCGCACCGCGCGGCGCCGAACGCCATTTCCCGGCCCAGCCCCCGGCTGCCGCCGGTGATCAGCACCACCTGGTCGGTCAGGTCGAAAAGCTCGTCGGCATAACCCATTGCGCTACCTTCTCATCGGCCATTGCCGGATAGCGAGCGGGTCAGTTCGGCGGCCGTGGCGATCAGCTGCGGGATCATCGCCCCGAACGCGTCCTGGATCTTGGGGTCGACTTTCCCGGTGCGCACTCCGGCAGCGTAGGTCTTTTCCAGCACGATGCCGAGTTTCCAGTTGGCCAGCACCAGGTAGTAGTCGATGTTCTCGCATGCCAGCCCGCTGACCTTCTCGTAGCGCTCGAGCAACTCGCTGCGCGTCGGCATCCCCTTCATGTCGAGATAAAACCCGTCCTCGCGGGGGTTTTCGCCGTCATAGCCCAGCAGGCACCAGGCCAAGTCCAGCAGCGGGTCGCCGACCGTGGTCATCTCCCAGTCCACGATCGCGGCGAGCCGAGCCGGCTCGCCGTGCGCGAACATCACGTTGGCGAACTGGTAGTCGCCGTGCATGATGCCCGGCGTGTAGTGCGCCGGGCCGGTTGCGGCGCAGCCAGTCGGCGGCTTCGTCCAGGCCGGGAAGCTCGCGCACCCGATAGCTGTCGAGGAAAGCCAGCCAGCGGTCGACCTGCCGCTCGTGGAATCCGTCGGGCCGGCCGAAGCCGTCCAACCCCTGGGCGCGCCAGTCCACCCGGCCCAGCTTGGCGGCGCCGTCGACGAGCTCGAACGCCAAGCCCCGGCGCGCGGTCAGGTCGGTGTCGAACGGCGTCGGCCAGCCGCCGTCCATCGGACTCCAGCCGTCGATCGCCCGCATCACGTAGAAGGGCATGCCGAGCAGATCGCCGGCGTCGTTGGCGGCGATCAGCTCGGCATGCGGCACGTCGGTGCCGCGCAGCGCGCGCACCAGTCGGATCTCGCGCAGCAGCCCGTCGATGCGGGCCGCGTCGGCCCGGGCGCCGGGCATCCGCAACACCATGCGCTCGTCACCGCGATGGATCAGATAAAGCGTGTTCTGCGAGCCCCCGGACAGCTGCTCGAGCACGGGCTCTTCGCCGTCGCCGGGAGCGCCATTCGCGTCCAGCCAGCGCCCCAGCACGCCTGCATCCAACATCCGCACACCCCACTCTCCATCGGGAGAATAGCATTCTCCAGCGGGATGACAAGGGCGTTCCAACGCATGCGAGGCTGTGCGCATGCAGTTGCTTCTGGTCCGGCATGCGTTGCCGCTCCGCAGCGAACCCGGCCAGGGCGCCGACCCCGACCTCTCCGACGAGGGGCGAGCGCAGGTCGCGCGGCTGCCTGACGCGCTGGCCAGGTTTCCGATCTCCCGGGTGGTGAGCAGCCCGCAGCGTCGCGCGATCCAGACCGCGGAACCGGTCGCCGCCGCGCGTGGGCTGACAGTCGAGATCGACGACCGCTTCGCCGAATACGACCGCGATCTGCCGGTGTACATCCCGATCGAGCAGATCCGTGACGAGAACCCGCAAGAGTGGGCCCGGATGGCGGAGGGACACCTGCCCAGCTCGGTCGACGAAGACGCGTTTCGGGCCCGGGTGCGTGCGGCCGTCGACGACGTCGCCGCCGCCGCGGAGCACGAGGACACCGTGGCGGTGTTCAGCCACGGCGGGGTGATCAACGTGGTGCTGCACGAGATCCTGGGAACCAAGCGGGTGTTGTCGTTTCCCATCGACTACGTGTCGGTGACCCGGCTGCTGTTCTCCCGGTCCGGTCAGGCCAGCGTGGTGACGGTGAACGGCACCGAACACGTGTGGGACCTGCTGCCGCGCAACCAACGTGAGCCCGGTGATAGACAAGTCCGGTGACTTCCTCGCCGCTTGACGGGCTCGACCTGGTCGCGCTGGACGGGTATCTGCGTTCGGCCGGCATCGGCCGTGACGGGGAGCTGCGGGCGCAGCTGATCTCCGGCGGCCGCTCCAACCTGACCTTCCTGGTCGCCGACGACTCGTCGAAGTGGGTGCTGCGCCGCCCGCCGTTGCACGGGCTGACGCCGTCGGCGCACGACATGGCGCGCGAGTACAAGGTGGTCGCGGCGCTCGCCGATACCGCGGTTCCGGTGGCCCGCGCGGTCGCGCTGTGCAACGACGAATCGGTGCTCGGTGCGCCGTTCCAGATGGTCGAATACGTTGCCGGGCAAGTGGTGCGCAGTCGCGCCGAACTCGAGGCGTTGGGCGACGAGCAGGTCATCGAAGGCTGCGTCGACGCGCTGATCCGGGTGCTGGCCGACCTGCACGCCGTCGACCCGACCGCCGTCGGACTCGCCGATTTCGGCAAACCCAGCGGATATCTGGAACGCCAGGTCCGCCGGTGGGGTTCGCAGTGGGAACTCGTGCGCCTGCCCGATGACGACCGTGACGCCGACGTGCAGCGGCTGCACTCGGCGCTGCAGCAGTCGATTCCGCAGCAGAGCCGCACGTCGATCGTGCACGGCGACTACCGGATCGACAACACCATCCTGGACGCGGACGACCCGGGCAGGTGCGTGCCGTCGTGGACTGGGAACTCTCCACGCTGGGCGATCCGCTCAGCGACGCGGCGCTGATGTGTGTCTACCGCGATCCGTCGCTGGACCTGATCATCAACGCGCACGCCGCCTGGACGTCGCCGCAATTGCCGGTCGCCGACGAGCTCGCACACCGCTACTCGGTGGTCTCCGGACAGCCGTTGGCGCACTGGAACTTCTACATGGCGCTGGCCTACTTCAAGCTGGCCATCATCGCGGCGGGCATCGATTTCCGCAGGCGCATGTCGGGTGGCGCGGACGACGTTGACGCATCCGACCGGGTCGGGCGAAACCGTGGCGCCGTTGATCGCCCGTGGGCTGACCGAGCTGCAGACCTGAAGACCGTAGCCGCCGACGTTGCGGAAGTGGGCGATGTGCTGCCATCGGTTTCCGATCGCCTCGACGAACTCGAAGTTCTCCGGTTCGACGAGGTCGCGTAACTGCCGCACGCTGAGCCGGTCGGGGTCGGGAAGCATCTCGACGAACACCAGCCGCCCGCCAGGTTTCAGCACTTGGCCAAGCGAACGTAAGCAGGCTTGCTTGTCCGGCACCTCCCCGATGACCGCGGCCAAGAAAGCAACGTCAAAAGTGTTGTCCGAGAATGGAAGCCCGTCACTTGCCTCACCCGCTGTGAAGCCGACATCGGACAGGCCGGCCCGCTCGAGTTGGTGCCGGGCCTTGTCGAGCATTTCCGGCTGGATGTCGAACAATTCCAGTCGGCCGTGGGTGAGCCGACGGGCAATCTCCACGCTGAAGAAACCCGGACCAGGCCCGAGTTCCAGGACGCGTTCAGACCCGGTTAGACCGAGCTTGTCGATGATGCGTGCCGGCTTGAGCAGCGTGCGACGGATCGGATTGTTGATCAAAAACGCCGCCTGATGCGGGAACGGCGACTCTCCTTGCTGCCGTGACTTGTGCAGCAGCGCACCTACCCAGGTTGATGACATCGGGCCTCCTCACTCGCGGAAGTTAGGTTACCCTAACTTGCCGGGCGTGGGGTTGCTACGTCGCTCAGCGGCCAGCCGCGAGGTTCTTCTTGGCGGCGCGCCGCAACTGGTAGATCCGTGCCGTGCCGGCCAGCACGGTGATCAGCCCGCCGCCCACTGCCGCCAACAGAATCGCCACCCCCAGCGGCAGGGTCCAGCGCCAGCCGAAGAAGGCGAGCGTCGCACCGATGCGGTGTTCTGGGTGATGAAGATCAGCAGCACGATCAGGATCAGGAAGCCCGCGGTCAGCGACGTCCACACGCTGGCAGCGCGGGTGAACTTCACCGCCGACTCCGGCGGCGGCGCGTTGTCCGTGGGCCGGCGCGGTTGTCGTGGCGGTTGATCGGGTGATACAGACGAATCGCTGCTCATGGTTTCCATCTTCACCCTTTTTCGGGCGGAATGAAGCGAACCACCGGGAAACGTCACCGCGACTCCCAAGCCGACGCGGTGACTGCAACTGCGATAGTGTCGGTTGCTATGAGCATGCTGCGACGGCGCGGGCACCGCGCGGCGGTGTGGCTCGCGGGCGTGTGCCTCGCCGTCAGCTGGCCTGCGGCAGCTCCAACCCGCTCGGCGGGGCGTCGAGGCAATATGAACTCGATCGTGGTCGGATCCGCCGGCTTTCCGGAATCCAAAATCGTCGCCGAAATCTATGCACAAGCCTTGCAGACCAACGGTTTCAACGTCGGACGGCGGTTGGGGATCGGCAGCCGCGAGACGTATGTCCCTGCGCTGAAAGACCATTCGATCGACCTGGTGCCCGAGTACATCGGCAACCTGCTGCTGTACTTCGAGCCGGATGCGACAGTGACCATGCTCGACGCCGTCGAGTTGGAGCTCTACAAACGGCTGCCGGGCGACTTGTCGATTCTGACGCCGTCGCCTGCGGCGGACACCGACACGGTCACCGTCACCGCCGAGACCGCGGCCAAGTGGAACCTCAAGACGATCGCCGACCTGGCCGCGCATTCACCGGAGGTGAAGTTCGCCGCGCCGTCGGACTTTCAAGCCCGGCCGTCGGGTCTGGTCGGACTCCGGCAGAGATACGGGCTCGACATCGCGCCCGGCAACTTCGTCGCGATCAGCGACGACGGCGGTGCGGTCACCGTTCGTGCCCTGGTGGACGGGAAGGTCAACGCGGCCAACATCTTCAGCACCTCACCGGCCATCCTGCAGAACCATCTGGTGGTGCTCGACGATCCGGACTGCATAATTTCCTGGCCGGAAACATTGTCCCGCTGGTGAATTCGCAGAAGAAATCCGATCGGCTCAAAGACGTGCTGGATGCGGTGTCGGCCAAGCTGACCAGCCGCGGGTTGGCCGATCTCAACGCCTCGGTGTCCGGCAACTCCGGCATCGACCCCGATCAGGCAGCCCGGAACTGGTTGCATGACAACGGCTTCGACCATCCGATCAGGAGTTGAAGCTTGATCAGCTTCCACGACGTCCACAAGGTCTACGCCGACGGCACCGTCGCCGTCGACAGCCTGAACCTGGAAGTGCCCGAGGGGACGCTGACCGTTTTCGTCGGGCCGTCCGGCTGCGGCAAGACGACGTCGATGCGGATGATCAACCGGATGGTCGAGCCGACGTCGGGCACCGTCATGGTCGACGGCGCCGACGTCGCGGGTGTCGACCCGGTGCGACTGCGGCTCGGCATCGGCTACGTGATCCAGGGCGCGGGCCTGATGCCGCACCAACGGGTGATCGACAACGTCGCGACCGTGCCGGTGCTCAAAGGCCAGTCGCGCCGGGCAGCACGCAAGGCCGCCTACGCCGTGTTGGAGCGGGTGGGTTTGGACGCGAAGCTGGCCAGCCGCTATCCCGCGCAGCTCTCCGGCGGCGAGCAGCAGCGTGTCGGCGTGGCGCGCGCACTGGCCGCCGATCCGCCGATTCTGTTGATGGACGAGCCTTTTTCGGCTGTCGACCCGATCGTCCGCCATCGAGCTGCAGCGCGAAATACTGCGGCTGCAAGCCGAATTGCACAAAACCATCGTGTTCGTCACGCACGACGTCGACGAGGCGGTCCGGCTCGCCGACCGCGTCGCGGTGTTCGGTCCGGGTGGTTCGCTGCAGCAGTACGACGAGCCCGCGCGGCTGCTGTCGCGTCCGGCCAACGATTTCGTGGCCAGGATGATCGGCGCCGGTCGTGGCTACCGGTGGCTGCAGTTCTTGGACGCGACGCAACTGCCGGTGCACGACATCCCCCAGATCGCCGAGTCCGCTATCGGGGATGCGCAACTTCGCGACGGCTGGGCATTGGTCGTCAAAGCCGATGGCGCGCCGTTGGGCTGGATCGACGCGAGCGGCGTGCGCAAGCACCGCGGCGGCGCGTCGTTGCCCGACAGCGTGACTTCGGTCGGTTCGCTCTTCCGGCCGGGCGCCAACCTGAGCCAGGCGCTGGACGCCGCGTTGTCGTCGCCGGCAGCGATGGGTGTGGCCGTCGACAAGGCGGGCAAGGTCATCGGGGGAGTGCGGGCCGGCGATGTGCTGGCCGCCCTGGAATCCAACCGGCAGGACTAGCCGTGCACTACCTGGTCACTCACCTTCCCGACGGCGTGGACGCTGACCGTGATTCACCTACGGCTGTCGCTGGTGCCGGTGCTGGCCGGGCTGGCGATCGCGCTGCCGTGGGGTGTGCTGGCGTGGCGCAGCAGCCGTGCTGCGACGGCTGACCACGGTGACCGCCAGTGTGGTGTTCACCATCCCGTCGCTGGCGCTGTTCGTGGTGTTGCCGCTGATCATTCCGACCCGGATCCTGGACGAGGCCAATGTCATTGTCGCGCTGACGCTGTACACCACGGCGCTGCTGGTGCGTGCGGTGTTCGAGGCGCTGGACGCGGTGCCGTCGCAGGTGCGCGACGCTGCCAGCGCGGTCGGCTACCGGCCGATCATGCGGCTGCTCAAAGTCGAACTGCCGCTGTCTATTCCGGTGCTGGTCGCGGGGCTGCGCGTGGTCGTGGTGACCAACATCTCGATGGTCTCGGTGGGCGCGGTGATCGGCATCGGCGGCCTGGGCACCTGGTTCACCGAGGGCTACCAGGCGAACAAGAGCGACCAGATCGTCGCCGGGATCATCGCCATCTTCGTGTTGGCGATCGTCATCGACGTGCTGATCATGTTGGCCGGCCGGCTCGCGACGCCCTGGGACCGGGTCGTCGCGCCCCGGCCGCCGGCTGCTGACGGCTCCGGTGGTGGGCGGCTCGCGATGAACTTCCTCGCGCAGGCGCTGTCCTACCTGTTCACCGCGGGCAACTGGGTGGGCCCGGTGGGGCTGGCGGCCCGGACCCTGGAGCATCTGGAGTACACCGCGGCGGCGGTGGCGGTTTCGGCGCTGGTTGCCATCCCGGTCGGGTTGATCGTCGGCCATACCGGGCGCGGCACGCTGGTGGTGGTGAGCCTGGTCAACGCGCTGCGCGCGCTGCCGACGCTGGGTGTGCTGCTGCTGGCCGTGCTGCTGTGGGGCCTGGGCCTGGTGCCGCCGATCGTGGCGCTGATGCTGCTGGGCATTCCGCCACTGTTGGCCGGAACCTATGCCGGGCGTTGCCGCCGTGGACCGCACGGTGGTCGACGCCGCCCGTTCGATGGGCATGAGCGAGCTGCGGGTGCTGTTTCGGGTCGAGGTGCCCAATGCGCTGCCGCTGATCGTGGGTGGGCTGCGCACCGCGACGCTGCAGGTGGTCGCCACCGCGACGGTGGCGGCCTACGCCAGCTTGGGCGGGCTGGGCCGATACCTGATCGACGGCATCAAGGTGCGCCAGTTCCACATCGCGCTGGTCGGTGCGCTGATGGTGGCCGCGCTGGCGTTGATCCTCGACGGCGCGCTGGCATTCGCGGTGTGGGCGTCGGTGCCCGGTACCGGTCGGCTGCGCCGAAGCCCACAGTCCGACCATGCGTCGAAATCTGCCGGGGCCGTCGCCTAACGTAGACCCGTGAGCCCAGCCCCATCGGATGCGACGAGCAGCTCCTGGTCGGCGATGTTGACCTGGCGCGCACACGACGCCAGGCGGATGGAATCGGTGCGAGTGCAGTTGTCCGGCAAGCGAATCAAGGCCAACGGCCGCATCGTGGCCGCCGCCGCCGACACCAACCCGGCGTTCGCCGCCTACTACGACCTGCAGACCGACGAAACCGGCGCGACCAAGCGACTCGGGATGACGGTCACGCTGGCCGAGCGGGAACGGCAGCTCGCCGTCGCCCGCGACGAGGAAAACATGTGGCTGGTCACCGACCATCAGGGCGAGTCTCGGGCGGCCTACGACGGCGCGCTTGACGTCGACGTGGTGTTCAGCCCGTTCTTCAACGCGCTGCCGATCCGCCGCTGCGGCCTGATACGAGCGGGCCGACTCGATCACGGTGCCGACGATTTACGTGACGCTGCCGGACATGTCCGTGACTTCAGCGACGGTCAGCTACAGCAGTCGCGGCGCCGGGAGCCGGCGAGGGGATCAAGGTGCATTCGCCGGTGTCGGAGACAACGCTGACCGTCGACGCTGACGGGTTCATCGTGGACTATCCAGGCTTGGCAGAGCGGATCTGATCACCCCGCCGGCGCGACCGGCGGCGGCCAGCTCTTCGCGCCAGTTCTCGGCGCCGACGAACACGGTGACGATCTCCGGTCGCGAGAAACTGTCGTAGCGTGTGCGCGCGGCATGCCCGGCCTCGACAAGCTCGGCGACGGAGTTGTTGTGCGCCAGCGACTCTCGGGCTTCGGTCAGCAATTCGATGGCCCGGTCCACCCGTCGGCAGCAGTTGGCCCGCGTTCGCTTCGCACATGGCCCGCACCAGATCCGGTGCGCTGCCCGCCACCCGGGTGCCGTCCCGGAACGACCCTGCGGCCAGTGCGAACGCCAGCGGCACCTCGCGCAGCGGTGACCGCCAGCGCTTCGGCCAGCAGATGCGGCAGATGCGAGATGGCCGCCGCGGCGGCGTCGTGCTCGTCGGATCTGGCCGGCACCAGGACCGACCCGCAGTCCAGCGCCAGCTCCATCACCATCGACCACACCGCCGGGTCGACGTGGTCGTCCACGCTGATCACCCACGGGGCGCCGGTGAACAGCCGGGCATGTCCGGCTTCCCAACCCGAGTGCGCCGTGCCCGTCATCGGATGCCCCCCGACGAAGCGCGCCTGCAGACCGGCCGCGATCGACCTCGTCGAGCACCGCGCTTTTGACGCTGGTGACGTCGGTAAGCGGACAGTCGGGGGCCGATTCGCTGATATGGGTGAGCAGGATCGGCAACGCCGGCATCGGCACGGCGAGGACGATCAGCGCGCCGATGTCGGCGGCGCGGGTCAGCGCGTCGGTGAGGTCGGTCGTGGCGTCGAAGCCGTCGAACCGGGCGGCCTGGGCCCCTTCGACCGAGCGGTTGTAGCCGAAGGCCTCGCGGCCGGCCGCCGTGGCTGCGCGCAATATCGAGCCGCCGATCAGTCCCAGGCCCAGCACGCACACCGGTGTCTTAAACAGGGCCACCCCTCAAGGTTGGCACATTCGCCGGGAAAGCCACCGCGCGCTATAGCCGCTAGACGCGACGCCGATTTGCTGGTCAGTCTGCTGGTCAATGGGCTCCAGCGCGACTAGCGTAGGCGCCCATGGGAGCACAGCGGGCTTCCGCGCAGGCGGACACGCCGGACGGATTCGGCGTGGCTGTCGTGCGCGAAGACGGCAAATGGCGCTGTTCTGCCATGCGGTCGAAAGCCCTGACCAGCTTGAGTGCCGCGGAAACCGAACTGCGCGAGTTGCGCAGCGCCGGAGCGGTTTTCGGGCTGCTCGACATCGACGACGAGTTCTTCGTGATCGTGCGGCCGGCCCCGTCGGGAACCCGGCTGCTGCTCTCGGACGCCACCGCGGCGCTGGACTACGACATCGCCGCCGAAGTGCTGGACAACCTGGACGCCGACATCGATCCGGAGGACCTGGAGGACGCCGACCCGTTCGAGGAGGGCGATCTCGGGTTGCTGTCCGATGTGGGGCTGCCCGAGGCGGTGCTGAGCGTCATCCTCGACGAGACCGATCTGTACGCCGACGAGCAGCTGGGCCGCATCGCGCGGGAGATGGGCTTCGCCGAGGAACTGTCGGCGGTGCTCGACCGTCTCGGACGGTGAGGTCCGACGAAGACCTGATCCGTGCCGCGCTGGCGGTTGCCGCGACCGCGGGCCCACGTGACGTCCCGGTGGGTGCGGTGGTCGTCGGCGCCGACGGAACCGAGCTGGCCCGCGCGGTCAATGCGCGCGAGGCACTCGGTGATCCGACCGCACACGCCGAGATCCTGGCCATCCGGGCGGCCGCCGGCGTGCTCGGCGACGGGTGGCGGCTGACCGGAGCGACGCTGGCGGTCACCGTCGAGCCGTGCACGATGTGCGCGGGTGCGCTGGTGATGGCGCGGGTCGACCGTCTGGTGTTCGGGGCCTGGGAGCCCAAGACCGGCGCGGTCGGCTCGCTGTGGGACGTGGTCCGCGACCGACGGCTCAACCACCGCCCGGCCGTGCGCGGCGGCGTGCTGGCCGACGAATGCGCCGCCCTGCTGGAGGCCTTCTTCGCCCGCCAGCGATTGGGGTGAGCACGGCGGCGTTGGGTAAGCTGTCCGGCGGTGGCGTGTCCGAGCGGCCTAAGGAGCACGCCTCGAAAGCGTGTGACGGGTAACCCCCGTCCGAGGGTTCAAATCCCTCCGCCACCGCCAAGTTCCGAGGGTTAAACCGGCTGTGACCTGCGGAATAACATTTGATGTGATTCGCTGGGATTGCCTTGTTTTGTGCCCAAGTGTGCCCAAAATGTGCCCACGGCAGGTCGCGGCCGGGCGCGCACGGGCTACCGTCGCCCGGGACGGATCTGATACGTGGCCGAACATGAGGCCGCCGACGGGGGGACCGGATCGACCTAGTCCACGTCCGAACAAGTACTCGGCCCCGCCACACCGCCTTGTGGCGGGCCGGTCTACGTCTGGTGTACAGAGCCGTTCAAGTTGCAACATGGCTTCGTACGAACGCCGGACAAGGGGGGCGAATAGCACAATGACCGACAGCAATGGCCCGGGACCGCTCGGACTACCTACTGAATCTGACCGCAACCGGCTAGATGAGTTTTGGAGGGCGATCGCCGGGCCCGGCAATTACAGCATCAGTCCTCGGGACCGGATGGAGGCATGGGTCGTAGAACAGCGGATGATCTCAGACCGACAGGCAAACGACAGGATGACGAAAGCGACCCGGGCGCTCGTTCTAGCTACGATCGCGCTGGTCTGCGCCACAGTCGGTCAGGTGGTCATCGCGGTACTCCATTGAGTTGTGACGCTGCAGATCAATCACATCACACCGCCGCGATCGACCGGCCGCGTTGTGAGCCGCCGCGTCACTCATAGGGCCATACGTACTTATGGCCGCGGGCGAAACGGCTGCCGGGCCGTAGACGCCGTCCGCTCTGAGCCTTCCGCAGGAAGTCGACCAGTTTTTCGGTGTCAGTAGCGGACAGGCCGGCGTCAACACACTTGCTCCTGAACGCCGGGATCGGCACGCGATCGGGGAGCCAGCGTCCTCGCTCCACCATCAGGCTGCTTTTGAACCTATCGACCTCGTTGAACTTCAGCGTGCCACCATAGCGTTTCGCGTAATCGGCCAGATGCTCGATGATCTTGTTGATGTCGTCTGGCAGTTCTGCCACGGCAACCAGTATGCGACGGGCGGCCTTCGATGCCCTGTCCGGGGGAATCGCCCGTCGTTGTCGGTGGCTCGTGGTAATCGGTGTGCCATGCTTGCCGACATGGCGGTGCTGTCAATGCTTGATCACGACGTCTACCTGTATGCCGAGGTAGACCGGATCGTTGGGCTGCGGGCGGGCACTGCCCGGCGTTGGATCAACGGCTACGTGCGCGGCGGCAAGCAATACGACCCGATCCTGCGCGCCGAGCCACGCGGCACCGAGTGGGCGACCTGGGGTGAATTCGTCGAAACGCGGATCCTCGCCCAGTACCGCGAGGAGGACGTGCCGACGCGGCGATTGCGCGCAGCGATAGCCGCACTCCGCGAGACCTATCGTTTCGATTACCCGCTGGCATACCTGCGCCCGTATCTATCGGCCGACAACCGCGAACTCATGATCAGCGGCGAGGATGTCGGCCTAGACGAGGTGCGGATGGTCCTACGGACGGGCCAGTTGATTCTTGGCGAGGGTTGGCCGGTGATCGAACGAGCACAGCTTGGCACAGATACTCGCGGCGAGAAGTTTGTGACTGAGCTGCCCCCGGATGACGACTTTCCGGGAATTGTGGTCAACCCGAATCGCTACAGTGGGCAGCCCACGTTTGTCGGCCGGCGAGTAGCGGTGGCGACGATCGCCGGAATGGTTGCGGCCGGCGACAGGGAGGAAGACCTGGCCGCCGACTACGGATTGAGCCTGATTCAAGTGCGCGATGCGGTGAGATATATCGAGAAGCACGGCAACGGCAAAGCCGCGTAACTGCATCCCGGTTCCGCGATGGTCGCACTCGAAGACGTCGTCTACATCGTCGACGAGAATCTGCTACGCCTCGGCAAGGGCATTATCGCCATCCGAAACGACACTGCCCGCTTCAGTGAGCCGCCCGTCGACGATCTACTTCCAGCCGGCATTAACGACCCGGACTGGATTCCCATCGCTGGTCGTCACGGCTGGATCGTGATCACCAACGATCGAAGGATCCGCACCCGCCCGATCGAAGCGCAATTGGCGATTGAGCATCGGCTGAAAGTTGTTCACCTGTATGGAAATATCGGGAACGCGTCGGCATGGGATCAACTCGTTCGCATCACGAATCGGTGGGAGTCGATTGAGAACCAGGTGGCGCGAGCCCCCGATGGCCCCTGGTGGTTGTCGCTGAGGCGCGGCACGTCTCGCCTGATGAACTACGAACCCGGGAAGCCGGAGCGTTAATAACCCAAAGGCGGGCGATGTCGCGGGCACCTCGTCGATAGATCCGATACGGCAGAAGCACAGTGACCCGCGGAATAAAATGCGCCGATGGGCAAGCGCCTCGACCCGGTCGAAGCAGTTGCGCACTAATTAGGGCAGTAAGCCTGCCGTGCCCCAGCGGTGATCCAGTATTCGTCCGCGCCGATCGTGGGGAATTGTTGGGACACGATCGCGTCAACCATGGAAGGAGATTCGCCGTCGGCTATTTGGTCGCACGCGATGTGTGCCGCGTTGATCGCGGTGTTCGTGTCGACCGCCACCTTGTGCGCCGCTAGGAACGACAGGAACGGCTGGTCTTGGGGGCCGGCATACGCGGCCGGCGCTAACCAGATCCCCACCACGACCGCTGCTACTAGCGTTGTTTTCACGATGCATCTCCTAGCAAAATGGCGGCAGCGGATGCAGGCCGCGTCGAATCTCGGATAGCCCCACTCACAGCGGTCGAAACATGCCGTTCTCCGAATAACACACGCGCACAATACGATTCGACACGCGCACAATAGAAATTCCTACAAAGATCTATGTTTAGCCCAATTCGACCGGTCCTGGCTGCGGCGGGGCTCGGCGGACAAAGGAACCCCCTCGACCTAACCGGGGAGACCGTCCGCGCGAACATTCGCCAGCGGCGAGAAGATCAGAACCTCACCTACGCCCAACTGTCCCGCAAGCTGGCCGAGATCGGCCGCAAGATCCCAGAGCTAGGGCTACGCCGGATCGAGGAAGGCAACCGCCGCGTCGATGTCGATGATCTCGTGGCGCTGGCGATGGCACTCAAAACGGCACCGGCCACCCTGCTGATGCCGGTCACCGCCGACCAAAACGAGATGGTTTCCCCCACCGAGAAGCACACCAAAATGACGGCCGGGGAATGGTGGGTGTACTTGCAAGCCGACCCATATTCGGGGGGATCAGCGGTCGGGCTATCGCCGATGGCGTTCATCACCAACACACAACCGCAATGGCTACAACCGCAATGGCTGAAAGAAGACGAGACCGATGGCAACAATTGAGTCATACCCGACCGCCGACGGGAAGCGTTACCAGGTCCGTTACCGGACGCCGCAGCGGACGCAAACCAAGAAACGCGGCTTCCTGACGAAGCGGGACGCCCAGGAGTTCGCGGCCATGGTCGAGGTCGAGAAGATGACCGGGCAGTATGTGGCACCGAGCCTCGGGCTGATCACGATCGGCGAGCTGGCACCGGCATGGCTGGCCCGTAAAGAATCAGACGTGGCACCGAGCAACTACAGAATGTTGGAAAGCGCTTGGCGCATCCATGTTCAACCCGCCTGGGGCACAACACGAATCGCTGATGTCGAACTTAACGGCGTCGAGCAGTGGATTGGTAGGATGGGCCGAAAGTCGGGGGCCACCACCGTTTTACGCAGCTTCGGTGTTTTGGCCGGCATCTTGGATGACGCTGTGAAGTCTCGGCGGCTGGCCAGTAATCCGGTTCGGGGTGCCGAGAATCTGCCCCACAAGACGGGTAAGCGCCGCGTGTATCTGTCCACTGATGATGTTGGCCGGCTGGCCGCTGAGTCCGGGCAGCACCGCGCCCTGGTGCTGACGCTGGCCTACACCAGCATCAGGTGGGGCGAAGCGGTCGCGTTGCGAGTGCATGATGTCCAGTTTCTCCGCCGTCGGTTGAGCGTCCATGACAACGCGGTGCAGCTCGGCGTCGATCATGCGGTGGGTCGCACCAAGTCACGCATAGAGCGCAGCGTGCCGGTGCCTCAGTTCGTTCTCGACGAGCTGTCGGTGCAGTGCCGGATGCGGGGGCATGATGATCTGGTGTTCGGCGATGGCGTCCACTACCTGCCACGTCCCAAGTCGACGGACGGATGGTTTGTCGCGGCGGTGAAGCGGGCCAAGGTGCAGAAGATCAGCCCGCACGATTTGCGGCACACCTGCGCCAGCATCGCCATCAGTGGCGGGGTGAACGTGTTAGCTCTGAGTCGGATGCTGGGGCATCAGTCGGCCAAGGTCACGCTGGACACCTACGCCGATTTGTTTGATGCCGATCTCGATGCGGTGGCGGCCCCGATTGATTTGAAGTGTGCCCAAAGTGTGCCCAAACGGTGCCCATCGGTGGCCTCGGTTGAGGCGTGATATAAGCCTCTGACCAGCGCCGGATACCGTAGCTGTGCAGCATCGTCCGAGGGTTCAAATCCCTCCGCCACCGCCATATCTGTACACCGGTTAGTGCAGGTCAAAGGTGGTTGTTGACGTCTACTACGTGATGTAGTGAGCACTGATGAGCACATATTGAGCACAAACACCGATATAATTGGAGCAGCACCGCACAGAAAAATGCCCCCAACCGGATAGGGCGATTTCTAGGGGTCGTCGCAACACTGCCTGGTTTAGGTGGTGAGTAGTAGATCACGCAGGCGCTCGGCTGGGGTATCCCAGCCGAGCGTTTTGCGTGGACGGCCGTTGAGTTGTTGGGCGACGTGCTCGAGATCTTCAGGCCCGAACACGCTGAGGTCGGTGCCTTTTGGGAAGTACTGGCGCAGCAACCCGTTGGTGTTCTCGTTGGTGCCTCGTTGCCAGGGGCTGGCCGGGTCGCAGAAGTAGACAGCCATGTCGGTGGCCAGGGAGAAGTGCTTGTGGCGGGCCATCTCGGCGCCCTGGTCCCAGGTCAGTGAGCCGCGCAGATGCGAGGGCAGGGTCGAGATCGTGGTGATCAGCCCATCGCGGACGGCTTCGGCGTGGTGTCCATCGGGCAGGTGCACCAGCATCGTGTAGCGGGTGGCGCGTTCGACGAGGGTGGCGATCGCGGTCTTATTACCTTCGCCCATGATCAGGTCGCCTTCCCAATGTCCGGGCACGGCGCGGTCGTCGACCTCTGCGGGACGGTCGCTGATCATGATCATGGGGTCGACGAATCGGTGGGTGCGCTGATCCGGGGCGCGGTGTGGTTTACGCCTGGTGCGCCCGGACCGAAGTGCTTGTTGCACTTCGCGTTTCAATCCACCGCGGGCCTGGAAGTACAGCGCCTGGTAGATCGTTTCGTGGCTCACCCGCATGCTTTCATCGTCGGGGAAGTCTTTGACGAGCCGGTGGGAGATCTGCTCCGGCGACAATCGCCGCGACAGTCCATCGGCCACTGCCTCCCGCAAGTCTTGGTTGACCACCAGTTTGGACGGTTTCGGGCGGGCGCGGGCCGTCGCGGCAGCCGTATCGGCCTGATAGGGCAGATATAGCCCATCGACGCGGTGGGCGTGGACCTCCCGCGCCACTGTCGATTTGTGCTTACCGATGCCGGCAGCGATGCGGGTCAACGTTTGGCCGTTGAGCACTCCGTCGGCGATCGCCAGCCGATCCTGCAGGGACAAATACCGGGTACTGATCGCCCGCGGTGTGTTGGTATCAGAAATCGTCACCGGGACTATGTAGCGGCTGCTGGTCCGATAATCCACGACCCAGCCGTCAGGGTGGACACGCGTGTCGCGGGTCTTGCGGATCCCATCGCGCCAGTCACGGCCGGTGCGCTCATGGACCCCCACTTCGCGCGCGGCGCGCGCCGCCGACCAGCCCGACTCGATGAGTTCGAGAAACCGGCGTTTGGCCGCTGCCTTGCCCCTGGGCTGCCGCGTCGCGCTGATCAGCCCTTCGGCCACCAGCGTCCGCCGCGCCGACCCATGCGACACTGCAGCGGACTTCGCGGCCTGGTTGATCGATCCCGTCGCAGTGAAAACCGCAACGATCCGCTGACGATCAACCCGGCCCCGTCGACCGCCGAGCCAACCCATCGGCCGACCCCTCGCCTGCAGAACTCGATAACATCGCTGCCGCGAAATCCCTAACGCCGCAGCGGCCTCACCGACCGGCACACCGGCATCGACCAACCTCGCGAGCTGATCACCGAACCGAGCACAGTCCTCCGAAAACGACATGGTCGCCGCTACCTCTCAAATCGAGAGTGTTGCGACGACCATGTGAACCCGCCTAGGACAGGGGCATTTTTCGGCCAGCTAGAGCTGTTGCATCACCGTGTTCATCGTATCGATGTGTCGAGCGCGGCTAAAGGTCGAATTTTTTGACGTCGGCGCGGTGGTCTGGTTTCTGCGGAAGGTGATCTGGACCGTGCCGGATTTCAGCGTCGACCGCTACCGTGACAGGCTGCGCGAACTTCACGACTACATCGAATCCCACGGATCGTTTGTCGCGCACTCCACCAGGATGCTGATTGAAGCCCGGAAACCATGACGCCTGAGGAGTTCATGGCCGAGGCGTGCAAGTTGGCGATGCTGGCAGTTACCACCGGATCGGGCGGCCCAGACCGTATATTTCAGCCAAGACTGTGAGGCGACCGACTCGTTCGGATTCGAAGACTTCGACCAATACCGAGATTTTGCGAAACCTCACAACGAACGCCGGGTCAGGATTGTGCGGCTCCATCATGAGCTGGCTGAGGAAGCATATAAGGCTTGGGTGCGTCGTGAAACGCAATGAACTGTTGACACGATAATGGCAACTGATGAGTTCCCGTCGCCACGATGCGCGCCATCGCGACAACGCCTAAGCAGGCAGCTTGCCCGCGTCCGGGCGCCTTCGACCGTCACCGTCACGGCCACGCTTGCATCCCCTCTGCTGCCCGCGCCGGTGCGGCGTTTGGTGAAACTGTCCGGTTGTGGCCGCTTGCGTGGCCGGCTGAGGATGGCCGGGGAAGCGCCCGTCGATATCCACGCCTTGCCCTGGGCGCTTATTGAGTACCCGGCGGCCCTCACATCGCGCGGGACGGTTATGGTCTCGCCCCGATGGCAGGTTTTTCCATCCGAAGAACTCGCCGAGGCCGCCGCCGCGCAGCTTGGCCCGACCGTGCAGACGTCGATAGTTGACCACGGAGGAGGGCGAAGCGCAAAACGGTCGACGAGCTCATCGGCGAGATTCGCCGCCCGCCGGAAAACCCCTACCCGCCGGAAATCGGAAACATGGACCCGCGAAGCTCCAATCATTACGACGGATATCGGAAGCACCTATCCCCCCATCCCTGGAAATCTGCAGCCGTGGACGCGGGGGTGGCGGAATCGGTATTCCCTTGTAGTTCGAAGATCCCACCCGCCATGATGATCGGCACCGGCACCCTCACCGGCACCGCCAACGGCGGGTAATCAACGCCTACCTTGGCGGCAGCGCTTGCAGACGGGCACCGGGCACCAGCACGTGGCGGCTGCGCAGGTTCTTCAGCTGGTTGGGGCTGATCACCACCACTTTGATCTCCGCACCCAACAGCGTATCGACCACCGGCCCATCAGGACGTTCGATAGCCACCTCGACCACCCCGGAGCGGGCCAGCAACCCCACCAGGGTCTGCAACCCCGCCGAGCCGTGCTCAACAATGCTTCGAAACCGCGGTCATCAACAATGGCTACCGCGTGATCATCACGCGCCCAATCAATTCCACACGTCAGCCCATTGACCGCTACAGCCGCCAAGACGGGTGGGCCATACTGCATCACAACCTCCTCGCTGCTCATCCCAGTGGGAGGCACCCGCATCGCGGTCACCGGGGCGAGACTGCCGGTTTGCTCACGAACGGCGCTCGACGGCGCATAGCCCTGTCGACGGTCACCACACCCCGTCGCCCTGCCGGAATCCGCCGATCCGAATTAGCAGGGGCAGACACCGGCCGCCCCGAATTCACAACGGGATGAATTTGTGCGCAGCTGAAGTCGCAACAGCCAACGTTACTTCGGGGGCTGCGCAGCGCATGTGTAGCACGGCTTGACGACGTAGACCTTGCCTCCTCTGGCGTCAACGATGAACACCGCCCCATTGCCCACATCGACCGCGATGGAGGACGGGTCGGTGCCCACGCCCGGCACGGCGACCAGCCCGAAGGTGGTGGCATCGATCGCATCGGCGGAAACCGTAACGTCGGGATCTTCTAGCGGTGCCGTGTGGGCGACGTAGATGGTCTTGCGCGCCTTGTCTACCGCGACAGCGCGCGGGTATCTGCCTACATTCAGGGTCCTTCGGACGGTATTTGTCTGAGTGTCGATAACCGAGATCGAAGGCGCGGAGAGATTGGCGACGTACAGGGTGCGCGTGTCCGGATCGACGGTGACCCCGACCGGGTCGATGCCTACCTTAATCGTTGCTACCATGGCCGCACTGACGGTGTCGACAACACCGATGGCGTTGTCGAGCTCGTTGCTGACGTAGAGGCGATGGGCCCCTGTGTCCAGTGCCGCGTACTGGGGTCCCAGGCCTGCGGGTATGGTCCGTACAACTGAATTCGTTGCGGCGTCGATCACCGACACCGACCCGGGATTCGACGCGTACAAATGTAGTGCGTCCGGTGGATGCGGGTCGCGGTTCTGGTTCACAACGTAGACCAGCCCTCGGTCGGGATCGAAGGCGATCCCCTTCGGATTTACCCCAACCGGAATCGTCTTCACGAGGGTGTTGGCGACCGTATCTACCACGGCAAGCGAACCGGGCGCGCCGTCTGCGCTCGTGGTCGTCGCGTAGAGCACATGCTTAGCCGAGTTCAGTGCCAAGCGAGCCGGCGCCGTGATCCCGGTGATCGTCGTGGTCACGGCGTACGTTGTCCCATCGATCACAGATATTGTGTTGTCGTCGGAGTTGGGCACGTATACAGCGTGCGACGAGGGATCGACCACCACATCGAACGGTGACTTCCCGACAGCAATGATCGGATTGACGATATACCGCGGCGCTACGCCGACGGGGCCGTCGTAGCCATGCTTCCTCTCGGGCCACAGCAGCACCGCCGCCCCCGCCGTGATCGCCACAACCACGACCAGTCCCACGGCCATGGGGATCAGCCATCGCCGTCGCCGCTTCGCCACGGGGGGCGGTCCACTGCCAAACGGCGTCGTGGGACCGTTCTTAGCAGGGATGCCCTCCGGCGGAAGCGATGAATTCATCGAGTGAACCTCGTTTCAACGCAAAATGTTGAAATCTGTGGATGTCGATAAGAGGAGCCAAGCCTCGACCCGCGCAGCAAACGCGGGTCGGGAAGATACGTCCGGATCCCAGACTAACTCATACTTCTAATGACCACGCACGTTTTCGGCTGCTGCCGGGTGCTTGACGAGCCCGTGCACGGATGGGCGCAGCCCGTCGACCGCCGAACCACAGACTCTGCGCTACCGGCTGCTGCACACCGCAGCCCGGATCATCAAACACTCCCGCAAACACATCCTGCGGATACCCCAAACCTGGCCATGGGCAACAGAACTGGAAACCGCATTCCACCGCGCGGCGACCGCAGACCGGGCAGCGCAGAGTAGGCACCCCTGTCGTGGTCCGAATTGTTGCCAACACAAACCCCGCCAAATGCACGGCTAACGGCGCACCCACCGACACCCACTGGGAGACCAACATGCCCTGGACAAACCAAGCCCCGCTGCGAGACCCTCGCGCGGGACTAGCGGCCGCAACCTGCGACGCTCCGTCACCGGAAGCCGGCTATTGGGTCTATGCGATCGGCGGCCAGGACGCCCCCTACCTCGACACAGTCGCCACAGCCGAGGCCTACGACACTTCGGCAAAGACGTGGTCGACTATCGCCCCGATGCCAACGCGGCGCGCCTATCTCGCCGCGACCTCGAGTCCCGGTCAGCTGTACGCCTTAGGAGGACAGGCGCTGCCCGTGGCATTGACGCACGAGGAGTTCAACGATGCGGTGGGATCGACCCGGCGACGTTCACCCTCGAGTTCGCCAACGCCGTCGTTCAAGGCGCCGACAACGCCTTCGAACTCTTCGGCACCCAGCTGCCCGGGGCCACCGAACTGGAAAACCTACTCGACCAAGCGGAAACGTGGTCCGAACAGGACATCGGAGCGCCCTACGACCAGTTCGTGACCACGCTCAACAACGACTTCAACCCGTTCACCGCCTTCGCGGAGTTGGAAGGACCGATAGGCCAAGACATCGAAAACCTACTGGTAGCGACCGGCATTCAGCAGGACATCCTCGACCCCATCCTGGGGCTCTTCGGACCCCTCGGGGGACTGTTCACCGGCTGAGGAAGCTGGCCCGGTTGCGCCGGCGAGTAAGGTCGAAGCATCAGGGCCGCCGGGCGCGTTTGTGGGGCGGATGACGCACAACTGCGTGGGAGGAGTTGTGGACCTCGTACTCGGAATGTCGATGGCACCGTCGACAGTCCGCATGGTGCTGGTCGAAGGGAAGAACGGCGACGGCGCCACCGTCGATCAGGACGGTTTCCCGGTCGCCGCTGCCGCAGATACCAGTAACCTCGCAACCTCGCCCGCGGCCGATCAGACGTTGGCCGCGATCTTGGGCACTCAACAAAGTGCCGCCGAGGGGGGTTATCGGCTGGCATCGACCGGCGTGACCTGCGTCGATCCCGTCGAGGCCAACGTGTTGCGCGATGCGTTGGCTGCTCACAAGTTGGAAAACATCATGCTGGTCTCGGCCTTTCTGGCCGCGGCTGCGTTGGCTCAGGCCTACGGCACCACCATCGGCTATACCCACACCGGGCTGCTTTTCATCGAGCCGGACTCTGCGACCCTGGCCGTCGTCGACTGCGCGGACGGTTCGGTCACTGACATGCGCCGAGCGGCCCTGCCGGATGACGACGTGGACGCCGTGGCTGAGCTGACCGCACTGGCCGCCGGTGCGGACGAGCTGAACCCAAATCCACAAGGCCTGTTCGTGGTGGGTTCCGACGGTGTCGATGTCGAAATGATCAAGGCGGAGCTCGCAGCCGCGACTCCGCTTATCGTCAGCGCGCCCACCGAGCCCGGATCGGCGCTGGCTCGCGGTGCGGCGCTGGCTTCCGCGAGCGCGCCCCTCTGCGATTGGTCAACCTCCGCCCTGGCGTATGCCCAAGCTCCCGGCACCGGCGCGGTGGATCCGGTCGTGGCGGTTGACGACGGCGGGGACAGCCAACGACGCGCCTACAGCGCGGAGCCCGAGGAAGCCAACTCCTATACGGGTGTTGGCGACGTCGAATTCTTGGCCGAGGGAACCGATCCGGGCCGCCGGCCGTTCCTGGTCGCCCTCGGCGTATTGATGGTCTTCGTTTTCGGTGTCGCGGCGCTGACGATCTCGCTCGCGCTCGACATCCGTCCATCAGTCAGTAACCGGCCCAGCCTTGGGAGAAGTGTCGTGGTTCCGGCCAAACCGGCGCCACCACCGGCACCTGTACCGGCCGCTCCGGCGATCGCCCCGGCAGCGCCGCGACCCGCCCCGGCTGCTCCGCCATTGCCGGCCGCTCCGCCGGCCATACCACAGCTGCCGGCGCCACGGCTGCCGATACCCGGGCCCGGACCGTTGGCGCCGGGTCCCCCGCCCGGGCCGCCGGGCCTTGGCCCCATGCCGGGCATTCCGCACGGCCCTGGTCCGGGCCTCCCGGGCATCCCTCATGGCGGCGGTGGGATTCCGCACCTTCCGGGTCTCGGGGGCTTCCACCTGTAAACGCGACGCGCTAGTCCGCCATATCGTCTCGTGCATTCGGCCGAATCCGCTTCATGCCAGCGCTTTAATGGGTCGATGCAGCTGATGTCGCCTACCGACTCGATTTTCTTGCTGACCGAATCGCGCGAGCACCCCATGCACGTCGGCGGCTTGCAGCTGTTCGAGCCGCCGGAGGGCGCCGGACCGGAGTTTGCCCGGGAGGTCTACGACGCTCTGGTCGCCGACCGCGATTTCCAGCCCACGTTCCGCAAGCGACCTGCTTGGGTTGTCGGCGGACTGGCCAACGTTGCTTGGGCCTACGACGACCCGGATGACATCGACATCGACTACCACGTCCGGCGCTCGGCACTGCCTTCGCCGGGGCGGGTCCGCGATCTGCTCGAGCTGACCTCGCTGCTGCACAGCAGCCTGCTCGACCGACACCGCCCGCTGTGGGAGGCACACTTCATCGAGGGGCTGAACGACGGTCGCTTCGGCGTCTACAGCAAGTTCCACCACTCGTTGATCGACGGTGTGTCCGTGCTGAAGCTGATGCAGCGTGCACTGTCGACTGATCCGAATGATCCTGAGCTGCGGCCAATCTGGAGTTTGCCTCGCCGCCGCCATTCGGCCGTCCGCTCCCGGCTGCAGGCGCTGAGGCAGACGGCCGAATCCGTTGCGGCGTTTGGACCTTCGACATGGTCGTTGGCCCGCGCCGCGCTGATAGAACAGCAACTGACCCTGCCATTCGCCGCGCCGCGCACCATGCTCAACGTCCGGATCGGCGGCGCGCGGCGCGCCGCTGCTCAGTCATGGTCGTTGGACCGCATCAAAAGCATCAAGCGGGCCGCCGGGGTGACCGTCAACGATGTCGTGCTTGCGATGTGCGCCGGTGCGTTGCGCTACTACCTGACCGAACAGCAAGCGCTGCCGGACACTCCGCTCGTCGCGATGGTCCCGGTAAGCCTGCGGTCAGCGGAGGAAGCCGACAGCGGCGGCAATATGGTCGGCAGCATGCTGTGCAATCTGGCCACCGACGTCGACGATCCGGCCAAGCGGCTCGAGGCGATCAGCGAATCGATGCGCGGCAACAAGAAGGTGTTCGCCGAACTGCCTCGGCTACAAGCCTTTGCGCTGTCGGCGTTACTCATTGCGCCGCTGGGCTTCTCCGCGGTGCCGGGCTTCATGTCAACGCGGCCGCCGTTCAACATCGTGATCTCCAACGTGCCGGGGCCAACCGAGCCGATGTACTGGGGAGGCGCGCGTCTCGTCGGCAACTATCCGCTGTCGATTGCGCTTGACGGGCAGGCGTTGAACATCACGCTGGTCAACAACGCCGACAATATTGACTTCGGCTTGGTCGGATGCCGGCGAAGTGTGCCGCACCTGCAGCGGTTGCTCGGTCATCTGGAAAGCTCACTAAAGGATTTGGAACGCGCGGTCGGAGTCTGACCGGCGATGCCCAAGCTGAGCGCCGGGCTGCTGCTGTACCGGGTGCGCGACGACGTCGTCGAAGTCCTCATCGGGCATCCGGGTGGGCCGTTTTGGGCGCGCAAGGATGACGGCGCCTGGTCGATCCCCAAGGGCGAGTACACCGACGGCGAAGACCCTTGGGCTGCCGCGCAACGCGAATTCGAAGAGGAGATTGGTCTGCCGGCGCCGACCGGCCCGCGCATCGAATTTCCACCGCTCAAGCAGCCCAGCGGCAAGGTCGTCACCGCGTTCGCGGTGCGGGGCGATCTTGACCTGGCCGATGCGCACAGCAACACCTTCGAACTGGAATGGCCCAAAGGTTCCGGGCGGATTCAGACCTTCCCCGAGCTCGACCGGGTCGGCTGGTTCCCGGTGGCGCAGGCCAGGGCCAAGCTGCTGAAAGGCCACCGCCCCGTGCTGGATCAGTTGATGGCACACCCGACCTTGGCCGGCTGGCGCGAAGGCGAATGAGCCTGGCGTATGTTCACACGTATGCAGACGCTGCGGACACCTGATGACCGGTTCACCGATTTGCCCGAATTCCCTTATGCCCCAAACTATTGCGAAGTATCAGACGACGACGGCGGGTCGCTGCGGATGGCCTGGGTGCAAGACGGCCCAGACGACGCCGACCCGGTGCTCATGCTGCACGGCGAGCCGTCGTGGTCCTTCTTGTACCGGAAGATGATTCCGGTGCTGACCGCGGCCGGGTATCGCGTTGTCTGCCCGGACTTGGTCGGGTTCGGTCGTTCTGACAAGCCGACTCGCATCGAGGACCACAGCTACGCCCGCCATGTCGAGTGGGTGCGGGCTTTGGCGTTCGACATATTGGACCTACACCGGGTCACCTTGGTCGGACAGGACTGGGGCGGATTGATCGGATTACGGTTGGCCGCCGAGCATTCCGAACGCTTCAGCAGGCTCGTCGTCGCCAACACCGGGCTGCCGACCGGACACATCCCGATGCCGGAGATCTGGTGGCGGTTCCGGGAGGCCATTCAGGGAGCACCGTCGATCGATGTCGGCCGGTTCGTGCAGGGCGGCTGTCGTCGGCCGATGAGCGACGAGGTGCGCGCGGCCTACGACGCGCCATTCCCTGACGACACCTATTGCGCTGCACCGCGCGCCATGCCCGGGTTGGTGCCGACGTCACCCGATGACCCGGCGGCCCGGGCCAACCGCTCGGCATGGGCGAAGCTTTGCGGCAGTTCGACGCCGATGTTGGTCGCCTTCAGCGACGGGGATCCGATCACCGGCGGAATGGCGCCGATCTTTCAGCGCGAGATGCCCGGCGCACAGGGGATCGAGCACCCGGTCGTGCACAATGCCGGGCACTTCCTCCAAGAAGACGCCGGAGAAGACCTCGCCGGCGATATCGTCGAATTCCTGCGGAGCTAGCCGGCGTCAGCAGGACACCCGTAGTTGGAAGGGCGCCGCCGTGCGTTCGGTCGGCTTGGTGCTGGCGAAACCGACAGCGGTACCGGCGATGCGATAGGTGGGACCGGTCATGGCGAGCGCAGCGTCGCCTTGCAAACGGCGGTCGTAGCTGCCGGTGAAGCCGTCGAAGTTGCGGAACCGAACGAATTCGGCGACCAGTTTTTTCGCGTTGGAGAGCATCACGGTCACACCCGAGGCCTCGTCGCCGGTCGTGATGGTGCTCATCCACTCAATGGACTCACATTCCACCGCGTCAGTCACCCGCGCGGTACCGCCGTTGATGCTGAGTTCGGCAGTGCCGGCAGGCAATGTGCCGGGTGCGGGCTTGTTCGCTGCTTGCTGCGATGAGCAGCCGGCGCCGCCGATCACCACGACAGCCGCCGCGGCGACAAGCGATCTACCGTTCACAAGAGGAATTTAGCGGCGTGGATCACTTTGCGAAAACTGGCCGTCCCCCGAACTCCTGCACAATGTGTGCATGACGAGTGTGTCGAGTGTCGCCGAGCCGCAGGCACTTCTGCTGCAACTACTGGACCCGGCAAACCGGGCCAACCCGTATGCGGTGCACACGCAGTTCCGGGACCGCGGCCCAATCCGGCTGCCGGACGCCAACCTCACTGTCTTCTCGGCCTATCGCGACTGCGACGAGGTGCTGCGGCATCCGTCCTCGTCCGTCGACCGGCTCAAGTCGACGGTGGCCCAACGCATGCTCGCTGAGGGTGCGGCCACGCGCCCGACCGGACCTCCAGGTTTCCTGTTTCTCGATCCGCCCGATCACACCCGGCTGCGCAAACTGGTCAGCAAGGCCTTCGTGCCCAAGGTGGTCAATGAGCTGCAGCCGGAGATCGCCGGGCTGGTCGACGGATTGCTCGACCGCATTGCCGAAAGGGGACGGTTCGACGTCATCAGTGATTTGGCCTACCCGCTACCGGTCGCGGTCATCTGCCGGCTGCTGGGAGTTCCGCTCAAGGACGAGCCGGAGTTCAGCCGCGCATCGGCGCTGCTGGCGCAGGCGCTGGACCCGTTCTTCGCAATCACTGGCGAGCCGGCCGACGGCATGCAGGAGCGCATTCGCGCCGGTCAGTGGCTGTGGGAATACCTGCACGACCTGATCGGACAGCGCCGCTCGAAACCCGGTGACGATCTGATGTCGCGGTTGATCGCGGTGGAGGAATCCGGCGATCAGCTGACTGAAGACGAGATCGTCTCGACCTGCAGCTTGCTACTGATCGCCGGGCATGAGACCACCGTGAACCTGATCGCCAACGCCATCTTGGCGATGCTGCGCCACCCCGCGCAGTGGACCGCGCTTGGCGCCGACGCAGATCGCGCTCCGGCGGTCATCGAGGAAACGCTGCGCTACGACCCACCCGTGCAATTGGTGGCCCGAATTGCCGCTGACGACATGACGATTGGGGCTACCCAAGTAGCCAAGGGCGACACCATGATGCTGCTGCTGGCCGCAGCTCAGCATGACGCGGGCGAGTTCGAGCGACCGGACATCTTCGACCCGGATCGAAAAGCGTTTCGGCACTTAGCATTCGGGCGAGGCCTGCATTACTGTCTGGGGGCTCCGCTGGCTCGGCTGGAGGCCGCGGTCGCGTTGTCGGCGGTGACGGCGCGCTTCCCTCACGCGCGGCTGGCCGGTGAGCCGGCCTACAAGCCGAATGTCACGCTGCGCGGGTTGTCGTCACTGGCCGTGGCGGTGTGATCGGGATGTAACTGGCCATGCCGGCGCTGCTTCGAAAGTTATCCACAGTCGGCGGTTTATCCACAGATCGCGGGTTGCGGTGACCGCTGAGTGGGTGGTGGCGACTAAGATCGCACATATGTTCGATACGGGTCTGCCGGGGCCTGAGGATCTGGCCACCGCCGACGACAGCATGGTTATTGCCGCGATTACCGGGTGGGCGTGCGTCGAGGCGGCGGCTTCGGCGCGCCGGCTGGCGGCGATCGCGGAATTGGTACGCCGACGCGCTGACGGTCCGACCGATTGCGCGCAGTGGTCGTGCGACAACTGGGATTCAATGGCCGCCGAGGTTGCCGCCGCGTTGCACGTGAGCCACGGCATGGCGTCGGGCCAGATGTATCTGAGTGTGGCGCTACGCGACCGGCTGCCCAGTGTGGCGGCGGTGTTCGCGGAGGGGATGCTCAGCGCGCGGTTGGTGGCTGCGATCGTGTGGCGCACCGATCTGATTAAAGACGAGGCGGCGCTGGCCTTGGCCGATAAGACATTGGCAGCGGAGGCCATCCGGTTCGGGGCCCTGTCGGTGGCCAAGACCGAGCAAGCGATCGACGCCATTGTCGATCGCTACGATCCCGCGGCGCTGCGACGGACTCGAGCGGCGGCCCGCGGCCGTGATGTCGTAATCGACTCGTCGCACGGACAGGACGGCACCGCCAACCTATGGGGAACGTTGTATTCGACCGACGCCGCTGTGCTTGACCGGCGGCTGACGCAGATGGCCCACGGGGTCTGCGATGACGACCCACGCACCATCGCCCAGCGCCGCGCCGACGCGTTGGGCGCGCTCGCCGCCGGGGCTGAGCGGCTGGCCTGTGGCTGCGGTAACACTGCCTGCCCGGCCGGTGTCGATGTCGACCAGCGGGCGACAAGTGTCGTCATTCACGTCGTCGCCGAAGAATCGGCCTTAGCTGCGGCCCCCGACCCGCACATGTCGGGGAAGCAACCGGCGCGGCCCTTCACGCAGGGCACGCTACTTTCGGAGGCGCTCGCCCCCGACCCCGAGCCCGATCCACCCGGCGACGGGATCCAACGGCCCGCCGGTCGGATTGTCAGCGGCGGTGCGGTGCCAACGCCGCTACTGGCTGAGCTGATCCGCGGTGGCGCCAAGGTCGCGCCGGTGCATCATCCGGGGAACGCACCTGCCGAGTCGGGCTACCGCCCGTCGGCCGCGCTGGAGCGGTTCATCCGGTGTCGGGATCTGAGTTGTCGGTTCCCGAGCTGCGACCGGCCCGCCGAGTTTTGCGATATCGACCACACGGTGCCCTATCCGCTCGGGCTGACCCATCCGTCGAACCTCAAGTGCGTCTGTCGAAAACACCATTTGTTGAAAACTTTCTGGACAGGCATCAACGGTTGGCGTGACCAGCAGTGGTCAGACGGGACCATCGTGTGGACCGCCCCCAGCGGGCAGACTTACGCCACTCGTCCCGGCAGTCGCCTGCTGTTTCCTCGCTTGTGCCTGCCCACCGGCGAATTGCCAACTGCCCCACCGGTGGAACGACCGCCCGGCGACCGCGGGCTGATGATGCCCAAGCGCCGCCGAACACGCGAACAAGACCGCGCAGACCGCATCGACGCCGAACGCGCCCTCAACGCCGGCCACGTCGCCGAACGCAACAAACCGCCGCCCTTTTAGACCTTGCCGAGCCCGGGGACGATGTCGCCGAGGTTGAAGGTGACCGGGGTTTCCAGTTGGGAATAGGTGCATGACCTTGGGTCGCGGTCGGGGCGCCAGCGGTTGAACTGGGCGGTGTGCCGAAACCTTTCCCCTTCCATGTGGTCGTAGCGGACTTCCACCACCCGTTCGGGCCGCAGCGGCACGAACGAGAGGTCTTTGCCCGCGTTCCAGCGGGAGAATTCGTTCTTACGCGGTGTGCGCTCGCCGGCTTCGTGGGCAGCCCAATTCCACGGGTGGCCGTCGAAGCTCGTGACGAGCGGTTGCAGCTCGGTGAACAGCCGCTGCCGCTCGGCCATCGGAAAAGCGCCGATGACGCCGACCGATGCGAGTGTGCCGTCGTCCTTGTAGAGCCCGAGCAACAGCGAGCCGATCGCCTCGCCGGCTGATTTGTGCACTCGATAACCGGCGACCACGCAGTCTGCGGTGCGCTCGTGCTTGATCTTGAACATGACGCGCTTGTCCGGCTGATAGGTGATTCCCAGCGGCTTGGCGACGACGCCATCGAGGCCGGCTCCCTCGAACTCGTCGAACCAGCGCTGCGCGGTTGCCAGATCGGTCGTCGCGGGCGTGACGTGGATTGCGCGGCCCGAAAGGGCCGCCGAACCAGCCACAGCGTCGACCAGGGCGGCGCGGCGCTCGGCAAATGGTCGCCCGGTGTAGTCGTCATCGCCGAGCGCGAGCAGATCGAACGCGATGAAGGACGCGGGCGTGTTTTCGGCGAGCATCCGTACTCGCGAATCGGCCGGGTGGATGCGCTGTTGCAGCGCCTCGAAGTCCAAGCCGTGGTCGGTGGCGATGATGATCTCACCGTCGATCACACACCGTTCCGGCAACTCGGCCCTGGCCGCCGCGACCAGTTCGGGGAAATAACGGGTCATCGGTCGCTCGTTGCGGCTGCCCAGCTCGACCTGGTCGGCGTCGCGGAAGCAGATGGACCTGAACCCGTCCCATTTCGGCTCGTAGGACGAATCGGGCGGGATCGACGGAACCGACTTGGCCAGCATCGGCGAGACCGGCGGCATCACGGGGAGGTCCATAGACTTCATGGACTCATTGTCGCGTCTCGGCGGTGGATGACCCCACCGGCGTGCTGGAATCCTGATATGGCTGCGGCAGCAGAAGAACTCGACGTCGACGGGATCGCGGTCCGGCTCACCAACCCGGACAAGGTGTATTTCCCCAAACTGGGAGCCAACGGTTCGAAGCGCACGCTCGTTGAGTACTACCTGACGGTCGCTCGCGGGCCGATGCTCGCCGCGCTGCGCGACCGCCCAACCCATCTGCAGCGCTTCCCCGATGGGATCGACGGCGAGGAGATCTACCAGAAGCGCATTCCGCAGCACCATCCCGACTATCTGGAGACGTGCCGGGTCACGTTTCCGTCCGGGCGGACGGCCGACGCGCTGAAGGTGACCCATCGCGCGTCCATCGTGTGGGCGGCGCAGATGGGCACGGTCACACTGCATCCCTGGCAGGTGCGCTGCCCGGATACCGAGCACCCCGACGAGTTGCGCATCGACCTGGATCCGCAGCCCGGCACCGCTTTTGCCGAGGCCCGCTCGGTTGCTGTCGACGTATTGCGGCCGCTGCTCGACGAACTCGGGCTGGTCGGCTACCCGAAGACGTCTGGGGGTCGCGGTATCCACGTGTTTCTGCGGATCAAAACGGATTGGGATTTCATCGCGGTGCGCCGCGCCGGTATCGCACTGGCGCGCGAGGTGGAGCGCCGAGCGCCGGATGCGGTGACGACGTCGTGGTGGAAGGAAGAACGGGGCAAGCGCATCTTCATCGACTTCAACCAAAACGCGCGCGACCGCACCTTCGCCTCGGCGTACTCGGTGCGGCGCACCTCGATCGCGACGGTGTCGACGCCGCTGACCTGGGAGGAGCTGGCAACCGCCAACCCCGACGACTACACCATGGCCACCGTGCCCGACCTGGTGGCCCGCCGCGACGACCCTTGGGCCGATATGGATTCGGTTGATCAGTCGATCGCGCCACTGCTGGAGATGGTCGAGGCCGACGAACAGCGTGGACTCGGCGATCTGCCGTATCCGCCTAACTACCCGAAGATGCCGGGGGAGCCCAAACGCGTTCAGCCGAGCCGGGATACGGATCGGAAGAAGGAGCGCTAGAGCCGACCTGCGACGAATCCGGCGGCCTGGTTGGTCATCCCGGCCTGGACGTAAGCGACGTGTGCGGCAGCGTTCCTGCCTTCGGAGCAAATTGGATCGTTGGGAACACACATGTCAATGGTCTTGGGGCGGTAAAGCGGACTGATGGTGGGCAGCTGGCCGCCCCCCAACGTCCTCGCGAATGTGCTTTCCGGATTGCCGAACAGGGCCACCGCGGCGACATGATTAGCCACTTGCGGCGGCATCGAATCGGTCGACATATCGATCACGCCCGCGCCCTGCGAATATCCGCCGAGCACCATTCTGGTGTTGGGGCAGTTCGCAGCCATGCTTTCGAGATGAGCCCGCACATCCCCGGCGCCGGCAAGCGAACTACTGACAAATGCGTCGGTCGCAGGGTAGTTGACCGCATAGACGCCGACGGACCGCCCAGGAACTTGCGAGCGAAGCGAGTCCACGAATGCCTGACCGACCCCACCGACGCCAGGTGGTTCGTTGGTGCCGCGAGCGAAGACCACCTCCACGTCGGGGCATGGCGCGGCAGTGGCGGAAGGGATGGGGATGGCCGGGCTCAGCGGTGCCCCTATCGTCGCGACCGACACACCAAGGATGCGGGTAATCATCCTTGGACGTCGCCGTATGGCGGGCAATTGTTACGACGCTCGGCTCGGATAACCCCGACATCGGGCAAGTCCAGGTCGTCGATACCTGCGGGCGCGACGCCGTGCTCGATAGCCCGCTTGACGAGGTGAGCGTTTCGCTGCAGGCGTCGATAGTCCGGCTGTTGCACCAGCCCCGATATGCGTTCGGCGGGATCGACGTCCTCGCCGCGTTCTTTGCGAGCGCGAAGCTGTGCTGTCCGCCGCTCGATGTCGGCGTGAAACTCGACAGGGTTGTCGAAGGTGGCCACCACAACGTTCCTGCGCTCTCTCCGATCGGGATCATAGCGGTAGTGCCAAACGACCCAC
Source organism: uncultured Actinomycetota bacterium (assembly GCA_963720085.1). GTDB lineage: Bacteria > Actinomycetota > Actinomycetes > Mycobacteriales > Mycobacteriaceae > Mycobacterium. The sequence goes on along the minus strand of CAVRER010000034.1, from coordinate 252,530 downwards.
CGATAAATGCTGTCGTCCTCGGGGTCAACCCTTGCCACGGGGGCAGCAAATTTAGAGCCGACTCGCGACGAACGTGGCAGCCTCGTTGGTCGAGTCGGGAACATACAGAAGGTGGGGAACTATGTTTCCGCTTTCGGAGCAGATGATGTCGTCCGGAACGCACAAGTCGATCGTCTTTGGCCGGTAAGCCGAGTTGATCGCCGGAATTGGGCCGCCCGCTAGCTGTCTCGCATATGTACTTGAGGGATTGCCGAACAAGGCGACCGCGACGACATGGCCAGCTACCTGGGCTGGCATGTCATTGCTCATCAGATCCATCACAAGTGCGCCCTGCGAATATCCGCCGAGCACCATCTTGGTGGTGGAGCAGCTGCCCACCATGGTCTGTAGATGAGCACCTGCATCAGCGGCACCAGCCTTCGCGCTGTTGACGTAATCGTCGGTCGCCGGATAGTTGACCGGGTAGACGCCCACGGACTTCCCCGGAACCTGCGCGGTAAGAGAATCGATGAAGGCTTGGCCGGCCCCACCGACGCCGGGGGGCTCGCCGGTGCCGCGGGCGAACACCACCTCGGCGTCCGGACATGGATCGGCAAAGGCAACCCGCATGGCCGCCGGCGCGGTTGACAAGGCCCACACCGTCACCAGCACGGTACCAACGATGCGAGCAAAGCTGCGGCTACTCATTTTTTCAATGCTGCCATCTCGCCGGAGTGCGAGTAATAGCATCACGCCATGTTCGCATCGCGGCGCGGCGATGCGGCTCTTTCCAGAGCTGCGCCATAACACCATGGCTCAAGCGTGTCTTCTGCACGCGGACAGCGGCCTGCCACGCGGTGTCCACGGCGCCGCCGATCCGCGTTTTGCCAACGTGGTCCGGACGTTCGCCCGGTTGTTTCCCGGGCGCCGATTCGGCGGCGGCACGTTGGCCGTCTACATCGAAGGCCGCCCGGTAGTCGACGTCTGGACCGGGTGGTCAGACCGGGCCGGCGAGACGCCCTGGACCGCCGACACCGGCGCGATGGTGTTCTCCGCGACGAAGGGAGTCGCATCCACGGTGATTCACCGGCTCGTCGACCGGGAGCTGCTGTGCTACGACACGCCTGTCGCCGACTACTGGCCGGAGTTCGGGGCCAACGGCAAAGCCGCCATCACGGTCCGCGACGTCTTGCGGCATCGATCTGGGCTGTCGCATCTGAAGGGTGTCAGCAAGACGGAGTTGATGGACCACCGCCTGATGGAAGAGCGACTGGCCGCGGCGCCGGTCGACCACCTGCGGGGCGCCCCGGCGTATCACGCGCTGACCTACGGTTGGCTGCTTTCTGGTCTGGCCCGATCGGTTACCGGCATGGGGATGCGCGAGCTGGTTCGCAACGAGCTGGCGCAACCGCTCAACACGGATGGCCTACATCTCGGCCGACCTCCGGCCGGCGCGCCGACCAAGGTCGCGCAAATCCTGGCCCCGCAGAGCAACCGGCCCAATCCGGTGTTCAACTTCGTCGCACCAAGGGTGGCCGGGCTGCCGCTCTCGGGCGCCTTGGGCGCAATGTATTTCCCCGGCATCAAATCGTTTGTGCAGGGCGATATCCCATTTCTTGACGGAGAAGTCCCCGCAGCCAATGGTGTTGTCACTGGCCGCGCGCTGGCGAAGATGTACGCCGCGCTGGCCAACGACGGCCGCATCGACGGAACGCAGTTCCTGTCGTCGGAGTTAGTGAACGGCCTGACCGGCAAGCCACGGGCGCTCCCTGATTTGAACATCATGGTGCCGATGCCATTTCACCTTGGCTATCACGAATCGCCGATTCCGGGTCTACTCAAGGGGTTCGGCCATATCGGTTTAGGCGGAACACTCGGATGGGCCGATCCCCAGACCGCCAGTGCGTTCGGCTTTGTACACAACCGGCTGTTGACACCGATGGTGTTCGACATGGCGTCGTTCGCCGGCCTGGCCCGTCCGCTGCGCAGTGCCATCACTGCCGCCCGGCACGCCGGTCCCCTCGAGGTGCCGCAGTTCGGTGCAACCTACGGCCAAGCCAGACGGCGAAGCGCAGGCAAGGCGGTAGCGGGGCGGCGTTAGGGCTGCTCCAGCAGCCGCAGTGGATGCAAACCGTCGACCGCGCCGACGAACGGCGGGTGGATGCTGTAGCCGAGCATGCGGCGAATGTCATCAGAGACCTCCCGAGCGATCTCGCGTGAGATCGACAGGGTGAACGCCTCCATCGGTCGCAGCCACGGTTGGCAGTATTGGGCGGTGACGGCAAGACGCTCGTGGGTCGTCGTGTTGGCGCCTCCGCCATGCCAAAGGGTGCCGACGAAGAGAACGCACGAACCCGCGGGCATCACGACCGGTAGCGACTGATCGCGCGGGCCCGGTCGACGCTTGCCCCAGCGGTGACTGCCCGGGAACAGGACAGTCGAGCCGTTGTCGGCGGTGAAGTCGTCGATCGCCCAAATCGTCGCGGCCGCCAACGGCGCCCGCGGACGCGGAACCGGGTAGAACCCGTCGTCATGGTGAGCCAGCTGCGCGGCCTCACCGGGCTGAATGTTGATGGCCTGCAATGCCGAAAGCAGGTAGTTGGGCATCAGCAACCGATCGAGCACCGCCAGTACCCGTGGATGATCGACAAGCCGGTCGCACAGCCGCGTCCTGCTCAACACGCTATAGATGCGCTGGGTGGCACGCCCCTCGAACGAGTTGCGCCCGGTGTGTCCCAACCAGGGACGGACAACGTCACGGATCTGCCGGCAGTCCTCGGCACTGAGCAGGTCTTTCCAAATGACGTAGCCGTCGCGGTCGAGGGCCGCCATGTCGGCCTCGACGATCGCAGGGTCGACCGCGGCCCCGCTGGTCGGTGTCCGCTTGTAGCGAAGCGCCAAATCGCCTCTGAGGTCTTCCAGAGTTGTGACGGACTCGTCGGCTGGGTTCATAGGCACGTCCATGTGTACGTTCATCTGCACTCGTCTTTACGCTATGACCACACCCTAACTCTGCGAACATGCCCATTGTCAGCCGTCGAGCGCTCTATCCTGGGAAATTCGGGGTATTTGGGGACTGAGCGGCGGAGGGTCGGATGACGGCCATAACGGCGTGCCGCGCGTGCGGGACGGAACGGCGCGACAATGCGCGGTTCTGTCACGGATGTGGCTGGCCGATTGCCGCTGCCGACCCTCAGGCCTTGGACAAGCAGGTGACGGTGTTGTTCGACGACGTCTACTTGGCGCGTGAGCGGGCTCGGCGGGGCGATCGCGATGGCGCGATTCCGGTGATGCGCGCCGGCGTCGATGATCTGCTCCGTGAAGGACGATCGCGGGAGTGGGGCATTCCGGCGACAGGTGTGTTGGTGGAGACGCTGCTCGACGGCGGCACCGAGAGTGACGTCGTGGAAGCCGAGGCCGCGATCGAGCGGTTAGCGTCGGCGCCGACCGACGACCATTCCGCGTTGCGCGACATCTGGCTGCTGCGGTTACGCGCCCTGTTGGCGCGGGCGCGCGGCGAAGGTGTGAGATACCTGGACTTTGTGAATCGCTACCGCAACATGGCGACATCGCTTGGCTTCGAAGGGCACATCGCCTGGGCTGAGGCGATGCCGTGACACCGGCCGGGCGTGGGAACATGGTCAAACCCGGCCCGGAAATGCCTGGTCATCGGTAACCTCCCGAGCATGCTGTTCGCCGCCTTGCGTGACATGCAATGGCGAAGGCGTCGCCTCGTCATTGCGGTCATCAGCACCGGATTGGTGTTTGCGATGACGCTCGTTATGACCGGACTGTCGAACGGCTTCCACGTCGAGGCGCAGCGAACCGTCGATTCCATGGGTGTCGACGCCTTCGTGATCAAGGCCGGTGCGACCGGACCGTTCCTGGGTGCGACACCATTCGCCGAGGCTGATCTGGCCCGGGTGGCCGCTGCGCCCGGTGTCGCCGCCGCGGGCCCACTGGCCACGGCGGAGCTGACGATAAAGGAAGGCACATCAACGCGAAACGTCACGGCCTTCGGCGCACCGGAGCACGGACCCGGCATGCCGGGTGTCTCGGCGGGTCGGGCACCGTCGACGCCGGACGAGGTCGCGGTGTCGAGCGTGCTGGGCCAGCACGTCGGCGACGATATGCAGATCGCTGCACACACATTGCGGATCGTCGGCATTGTGCCCAATTCCACCACAGTGGCGAAGAGGCCCAACATCTTCCTGACAACCGAGGGACTGCAGCAACTGGCGTACAACGGGCAGCGGCTGGTTACGTCGATCGGGACCGTCGGCGCACCGCGACAGCTGCCAGCCGGTTACCAGGCCGTCGATCGAGCGGCCGGTGTCGACGACCTGTTGCGCCCGGTGAAGTCCCCTGCGGGTGCGATCTCGATCATGGCTGATTTGCTGTGGATCGTGGCGGTGCTGATCGTCGGATCATTGGTCTACCTCTCGGCGCTCGAGCGCTTACGCGACTTTGCGGTGTTCAAGGCGATCGGCGTGCCGACGCGGTCGATCCTGGCGGGGCTGGCGCTGCAGGCGATCGTCGTCGCACTGCTCGCGGCGGTGCTGGGCGTCATCCTTGCGCAGCTGCTGGCACCGTTGTTCCCGATGATTGTCGTGGTGCCGATGCGTGGCTACGTCGTGCTGCCACTGATCGCGATTGTGGTCGGTCTGCTGGCCAGCGGCGCCGGGTTCAGGCGCGCGGTGGCAGTCGATCCCGCGCTAGCGTTCGGAGGTCCTTGAGCCATGGGCGATCTCAGCATCCAAGACCTCGTCGTTGAGTACTCCAGTGGTGGGTACGCTGTCCGGCCGATCAATGGCTTGAGCCTCGATGTGCCGGCGGGATCGCTGGCGATCCTGCTCGGGCCCAGCGGTTGCGGGAAGACGACGTTGCTGTCTTGCCTCGGCGGCATTTTGCGGCCGAAGTCGGGGGCGATCAAGTTCGGCGACGTCGACATCACAGCGCTCGACGGCGGCGGGTTGGCGAATTTCCGGCGCGACCAGGTAGGCATCGTCTTCCAGGCGTTCAATCTGGTGCCGAGCCTCACCGCCCTCGAGAACGTGATAGTTCCGTTGCGTGCGGCCGGGAGGTCACGCACGTCGGCGCGTCAGCGTGCCGAAGAACTGCTGACGCAGGTCGGTCTCGCAGACCGTCTGAAACACCGACCGGGTGACCTGAGCGGCGGCCAGCAGCAACGCGTCGCAGTCGCTCGCGCGATCGCGCTGGATCCGCCGCTGATCCTCGCCGACGAACCGACTGCGCACCTCGACTTCATCCAAGTGGAGGAGGTGCTGCGGCTGATCCGCTCGCTCGCGCAGGGTGAACGCCTGGTGGTGGTTGCCACCCACGACAGCCGGATCCTGCCAATGGCCGACCGCGTTGTCGACCTGGTACCCGCCGTCGCGTCGATGAGTCGGCCGCCGGAAACTGTCCACCTGAAGGCCGGCGAGGTGCTGTTCGAGCACAGCACGATGGGCGATCTGATTTACGTCGTTTCCGAGGGTGAGTTCGAGATTGTGCGCGAATTGGCCGATGGCGGTGAGGAATTGATCAAGGTCGCCGGCCCGGGCGACTACTTCGGCGAAATCGGTGTGCTGTTCAACCTGCCTCGTTCGGCGACCGTCCGCGCCCGAACCGACGCAGCGGCTGTCGGCTACACGGCGCATGCGTTCCGTGAACGGCTCGGTGTGAAGGGTCTGAGCGACCTGATCGAGCGCCGCGAGCTTGTCAACGACTGACATGTTGAGACGGCGATTGCGGGAATTGGTACCACCGGGGCGGTTACCTCACGATTTCCGGACCTGGCGGGAGAATTTGCGCTCGCGGTACGAGCAGCATTACGGCCGTAACACCAACTGGCATCTCATCGTTGAGGGCGTCGATGCCGGAAACGGGATCGGCGATGACATCGATGAAGCAGAGGCCGCGCGGATCGCGCGCGCCTTCGCCGAGCCCTATACATTCGCGAAAGTCCATACTGCCGGTCTGTGGGACGACGCGGGTTTCTGCGAAGAGTGCGACGCCGCGTACTGCTACGCGCATTGGCATGATGACAAGGTCGGGCAGTTTCGTTGCCCGCGCGGGCACTGGGAAAGCCTCGACCCGCACTGGTCGCCCGATTAAGGAGGTCGGATGGCGGCCGTAACAGCGTGCTGCACATGTGGCACCGAACTCCTCGAGAACGCCCGGTTCTGTCACGAATGTGGCGCGCCGGTTGCCGAGGCCGCTGGACATGCGGAATACAAGCAGGTCACAGTCCTATTCGCGGACGTCGTGCGGTCGATGGATATCGCGGCAAAAGTGGATACGGAGCGATTGCGCGAGATCATGACCGAGCTGGTCAGCCGCGCGGCGGCGGTGGTCAAGCGTTACGGCGGCACCGTCGACAAGTTCACCGGCGACGGCATCATGGCCATTTTCGGCGCCCCGGCCGCCTTGGAGGACCACGCACTGCGGGCGTGCCTGGCGGCGCTCGGAATTCAAGACGAGGTCGAGGGTCTTGCCCCGGAGGTGGAGAGCCGCGACGGCGTCACACTGCAGTTGCGGGTGGGCCTCAGTTCCGGCCAAGTGATCGCCGGTGGTATCGGTTCTGGCGCCCCCGGCTACACGGCGGTCGGGGAGCAGGTGGGGATGGCTCAGCGGATGGAATCGGTCGCACCGCATGGCGGAGTCATGCTTAGCGAGCCCACGGCGCGACTCGTCGAGGGCGCAGCAGTGTTGGGTGAGCCGGAGATGGTGCACATCAAGGGCGCCGACGAGCCGGTGCGTGCGCGCCAGCTGCTGAGTATCGCGGCGCAGCCCCGGCAAAGCGGTCCGGTCGAATCGACATTGGTCGGCCGTGAGTGGGAAATGGCCGGGTTGGCCGCGATGCTGGACCGATCGATCGGCGGACGCGGCTCTGTGGTCGGCGTGGCCGGCCCGCCCGGAATCGGAAAGACCCGACTGGCCCGTGAAACCGTTCAGCTTGCGAAAAGTCATGGTGTCGAAGTGTTTTCCACCTTCTGCGAATCGCACGCGACCGATGTGCCGTTCCACGTGGTGGCGCGTCTGCTGCGGGCGGTCGGGCAGGTCAGTGGTCTGGATGATGCGACTGCGCGGGCGCGCGTTCGGGCCCAAATTCTCGACGCGGATCCAGAGGACATGCTGCTGCTCGACGACCTGTTGGGCATCGCCGATCCCGGCACGGAGCTGCCCAAGATCGATCCGGACGCGCGACGGCGGCGGTTGACTGCGCTGATCAATGCGACCCAGCTGGCCCGCACCCAGCCGGCGCTGTTCGTCATCGAGGACGCGCATTGGATCGACGTGGTCAGCGAATCCATGCTCACGGACTTTGTCGCCGTGATCCCCCAGACCAGCTCGATGGTGCTGATTACCTATCGCCCCGAGTACCACGGAGCTCTGCAGCATGTCGCAGGCGCCCAGACCCTAGCTCTGGCCCCACTGAGTGACTCGGAATCGTCAAGCCTGGTAGCCGAGCTGTTAGGCCCCCATCCGTCCGTCGCCGACATCAGCGGGATCATCGCCGAGCGTGCGGCCGGCAATCCCTTCTTCGCCGAGGAGATCACCCGCGAGCTCGCCGAGCGCGGCGTGCTCGGCGGCGAGCGCGGCAGCTACGCCTGCAGCACGGACGTTGGCGACGTCGGTGTCCCGGCAACCCTGCAGGCGACCATCGACGCCCGCATCGACCGGCTCAGCCCCGCGGCCAAAGACACGCTCAGCGCCGCGGCGGTCATCGGGTCTCGCTTCAGCCGCGATCTGTTGACCAGCCTGGGAATCGATCCGTGCGTCGACGAGTTGATCGCCGCTGAGCTCGTCGATCAGGTGCGGTTTACCGCGGGCGCCGAGTATGCGTTTCGGCATCCGATGATTCGGACCGTGGCATACGAATCACAGCTGAAATCCGATCGCGCCCCGTTGCACCGGGCCCTGGCCGCCGCGATCGAGACCCGTGAGCCGGAATCGGCCGACCAGCACGCGGCGCTGATCGCCGAACATCTGGAGGCCGCCGGTGACCTGCACGCCGCCTACGGCTGGCACATGCGTGCCGCGACGTGGGCGACCAACCGCCATGTCGTCGCGGCGCGACTGAGTTGGGAGCGTGCGGTCAGGATTGCCGACGTCTTACCTACAGACGATCCAGACCGTGCGGCAATGCGCATTGGTCCGCGCACCATGTTGTGCGCGAACGCCTGGCGAGTGCATGTCAATGTTGCCGGCGCGCGCTTTGCCGAATTGCGCGATCTATGCGCCGCCGCCGGAGATAAGGCGTCACTGGCCATCGCGATGGTAGGTGTGGTGGCTGATTACACGTATCAGGACCGCATTCGCGAGGCGTCGAAGCTCGCATCTGAGGCCATGGCCCTCATCGAGTCGCTCGGCGATCCGACCATGACCGTGGGGCTGTCCTTCGCGGTGATCAATGCCAAGGCAGAGGGCGCCGAATGGCTGGACGTGCTGCGATGGTCACAGCGAGTAATCGATTTGGCCGATGGCGATCCGTCTACCGGCAACTTCCTCATCGGGTCTCCGTTAGCCCTCGCCTTTACATCGCGGGCAATCGCCCGCTACTGCGTGGGCATTGCCGATTGGCAAGACGACCTCTCGGAGGGTCTGACCATGGCCCGCGGCGCCGACCCCATGTCGCGCGCCATGGTCGTCGGCTACGTCTACTCGGTGGGAATCCCGTATGGCGCGCTGACGCCAGACGATTCCGCGTTACGAGAGATCAAGGAAGTCCTACAAATTGCGGAACGAGCCGGCGACGATTCCGCGCTGGCCCTCGTCCGGATGGCGCTGGGTCTTGCGCTGGTGCACCGCCGAACAGCTGCGGAGCGTGACCGCGGGCAGGAGCTCCTGGCCGAGAGCAGCGAATTGTTTCGGCGCTGGGGATACAACCTGTGCGAGTTGCCGATTGTGAACGTGTACTCGGCGCGCGAGAGGGCTCGGCGTGGAGACCGCGATGAGGCCATATTGCTCATGCACGCCGCCGTCGAGCAGCTGTCCGCCGACGGTCGGCTGTTGGCCTGGGGGATTCCAACGACGGGTGTTCTAGTGGAGACGATGCTCAACCGCGCGGCCGACGGTGACGTGGCCAACGCCGAGGCCGCGATCGAGCGGCTGGCAGCCGCATCGACCGACGACGGCGGATCCGAGTCCGCGCGTGACATCTGGCTGTTACGGCTGCGGGCTCTGCTGGCTCAGGCTCGCGGCGACGCCGCCGCCTTCGCACAATTGCGCGACAGGTATCGGGACATGGCGAGAACGCTGCAGTTCGACGGGCACCTCGCCTGGGCTGACGCGATGCTATGACCGGCCGGGGCCGGATATAAAGAAGAGCGTGGCTCTCACATTTCAGGACGTCATCAAGTCCAAGTACCTGCTGCTGACGACCTTCACCAAGGATGGCCATCCCAAGTCGGGGTGACGCTCGCCAAGAGCGCCGCGTTGGGCAAACCCAAGAGCGAAGGGGGCGAGGGCATCGCCCGGGTGCTACCTAAGTCGGAGACCCGGCGGGTCTACCACGCCGTCCTCAAGCGGTACTGGTATCACGCGTGGTGGTTCTATACGCACTCGATCGTGCGTGGCGGTATCGACAAGGTGCACGTCGGGATCGAGATCAAACCCGCCGGCTAGGGCCGATCCAGCGCGTCAGGGACGATCCGCGTGATCTTTGCAGAAGCGTTATAGTAGCCGCATGCGTCTTTCTCGTCTTAGCCCTGTCGTCCGCGTCGGCGTTGCAGTGTTCGCGCTCACTGCCGCCGCGACCGCCTTCCCGCGGGTCGCTGTGGCTGATCCGTTAGGGCCGTGCGCTGGTTGTGCATCCAACGATTCCACCGAGGACTTCCCGATACCGCGGAGGATGATCGCGACGACCTGCACCGCTGAGCAGTTGCTGGCCGCCGCAAGGGATTTCGAGCCGGTGTATTACCAGCGGTACATGACTGATTACGACAATCACCCAAACGTTCAGCAGGCGACCCAAGACAAGGCGCACTGGTTTTACTCGTTGTCGCCGGCGGATCGCAGGGCGTATTCCGCCAACTTTTATGCACCCCAAGCCGATGGGCTGTGGTTGGCCTGGCCCAACCACATGAAGATCTTCTGGAACAACAAGGGCGTCGTCGCCAAGGAAACCGAGAACTGCGCCAACTATCCGGCCGGCGACATGTCGGTGTGGAACTGGTAGGCCTCAACCCGCGGCGATTAGCCCTGCTTGAACTCCGGCGGCTCGGCCATCAGGCCGACGCAGGTCGCCGTGATCAGCCGCGTCAGCGCGGATGTGAAATCGATGTTCCACTCCGGCGGCAAATCCGTTGCCTTTGCCTCCGCGTAGGCCTCGGCGAGCTTTTTCGGCGGGTTAGCCACCTGCCACAACGGCGCTGCCAGAGAGTAAGCGGCAAGAATGACGTCGAATGCACCCGCGCGTCCAAGCCCCGGCAACGCATGCTCGATCGCATCGGCGAGCGAGTTCACCGCCGCACTGCTGATCTGCTTGACCTCGAGAACCCGGTCGATTTCCACCTCGTGTTCGAGGTGAAGATGCAGGTTCGCGAGTAGGTCGCAGAAAAGCGGGTCGGCCGTCAGACCATCGGCTAACGTTCCGGCGACCCGCGATGGTGACATGGGACCGGGCGTGCGCAACTTCTCACACACGGTATCGGACCACCGCACCCAGCCTTCGGCGGCCAGATGCAGCAGCACCTCTTTGTGGGAGGTGAAGTAGCGGCGCACCGCGGAATAGTGCACGCCGGCCCGGCTGGCGACATCGGTCAGGGTCACCGACGCGACACCCGACTCCAGCGCCAGCGAGCGTGCGGCTTCTACCAGCGCTGTTGAACGTTGGCGCTTCTTGTCCTCAGTACGGGCGCGCTGGAACGTGAGCTGTGGCACCGTGCGAGAATAACGCTGGTTGGCCGATTGCGGGTGGGCCTGGAACCCGGTAGCGTCCGTTTACGCACGTCCGATGCGTTAAACTCGCACGCTTTTAAGTGCAGTGAGTGCCGTCGGAAAGGAGCCAACAATCCGGGCCAATGCCATGGTTTACTCGTCAAAGTTCGGTGGTGCCTCCTCGCCGCCGTCGCTCGGTACAGGTGACTGTCACGTAGGGCGCCTCGAGACGCTCCGCCGCGTTCGATGTGCCGACGGGTGGCGTGGCTCGCCGATCGGGTAGGTGAATATCTTCGAGCAGGTGGGATATCGCCGACCAGAAAGACGGCAAACGGTGAAGGGGATTTCGATTTTCAGGCTTCTGCAGCGGTCGTGGATTCCGCTTGTGATAGTGATGGTCGTCGGCCTCGGGGGATTCACGGTGTGGCGGATTCACGGCATATTCGGCTCTGAGAAGCGGCAACCGTATTCGGACAGCGCGAACAGCGACACTAAGCCTTTCAACCCCAAGCACTTGACCTACGAGGTTTTCGGTCCCCCCGGCACCGTGGCGGACATCAGCTACTTCGATGTCGACGCTAACCCGCGCCGCGTTGACGGAGCGCAGTTGCCCTGGACGTTGAACTTGACGACGACTTCGCCGGCGGTCATGGGAAACATTGTGGCCCAGGGCAATAGCAGCAGCATCGGCTGCCGCATCGTGGTGGACGGCGTGGTCAAAGCCGAAAAAATCTCGCACGAAGTGAATGCCTTCACCTACTGCGTGCTGAAGGGTGCATGATTAGCGAGCAAAGGAGCAGCGAACACACCAGACCGCCATTCGTGCCGCGGACGATCCATCGGCTGGCGGTGCCCATCATCCTGGCGTGGTTGGCGATCGTAGCCCTGGTTAGTACCGCCATTCCATCGCCCAGATCGCGACGCAACGTTCGGTGTCGCTGAGCCCCAAAGATGCGCCGTCAGTGCAAGCGATGACGGTCATGGGCCAGAAATTCAAGGAATCTGATTCCGACAGTTCCGCGATGATCGTCTTGGAAAGCCAGCAGAAACTCGGCGACGATGCGCATTACCCAGTGTGTCGGTTCGACGCTGGTTCCGGGCCGTGCAGGTCGGCTGGGTGCTCGTGATCCCGGCCCTGTTGCTCACAGGTGCTTTCGACAGGTACTTCGGGGGCGTGAGTTCCTCGGTGGCCGCATTCGCGGGCAATCCACGGCCGATCGTGGCGGCCAGCGCCCCGCCGGCGGCCGTGGCCAGTGAGATGGGCGTGCGGCTCCTGGTGGTATTCGCTTTCCTGCAGACGATGCACTACTTCGTCTGGGTAGCGTTCCTGCCGCGGTATGCACCCGACGCCGCCCGCGCGTTCGAGGCCCGCGGGCCATGGTTCACCGGCCGACGGACATGGGCATTAGGGGCCGGCCTCGGCGCCGCCCTCGCGGTGCTGTTCGCGATCGACTACGCCTCCGGCAAAGCGCTGTACGCCGCATTCGCCAGCTACCACGCCTATTTGGAATTCCCGGTCCTCATTGCCGTGTTGCTCGGCCTCAAACGCGCGACTGATCAATCACATGCCTCGGGCATGCCGCTGCCGGTTGCCGCCGAATTAGCGGCACAGTAACGACAGTTACCGCTGTTGCACCAGTCCGCCTGGCGGATGCTCGTCCACGTCTAGCAGCTCACGAACCGCCGGACGGGATCCATACGGCTGAAGCATCGTGCTGGCGGGGCGCGGGCGCACGTGTTGCGGCCACCAGAACCAACGCCCGAGCAGGGTGGCCACCGAGGGCGTCATGAACGACCGCACGATCAGGGTGTCGAACAACAGACCCAGGGCGATCGTGGTGCCCACCTGGGCCATAACCCGCAACGGGCCGAACACGAACGAGGCCATGGTGGCGGCGAACACCAGACCGGCAGCGGTCACCACCGAACCAGAGCCGGCCATGGCGCGGATGGTGCCCGTCTTCAGCCCGGCGCGAATCTCTTCCTTGAACCGGGATATCAGCAACAAGTTGTAGTCCGACCCGACCGCCAACAGCAGGATGATCGCCATCGCCAGCACCATCCAGTGCAGTCTGATGCCGAGAAGGTACTGCCACACGAGCACCGAGAGGCCGAAGGAGGCGCCCAGCGAAAGCAACACGGTACCGACGATGACCAGGGCCGCGACCACGCTGCGGGTGATGATCACCATGATGATGAAAATCAAAGTGGCCGCGGCTATTCCGGCGATTATCAGGTCGATGTTGGAGGCGTCACGCATGTCCTTGTACAGCGCCGCGGTGCCGCCGAGATAAACCTTGGCGCCCTCCCAGGGGGTGCCCTTGATGGCCTCGTGCACCGCCTGCTTGATCGGGTCGATGTGAGAGATGCCTTCAGGGCTCGCCGGATCGCCTTCGTGCGAGATGATCAAACGAACAGCGTGGCCGTCGGGTGACATGAACTGTTTCAGGCCGCGCTTGAAATCGGGGCTTTTGAAAGCCTCCGGCGGCAGATAGAACGTGTCGTCGTTCTTCGCTTTGTCGAAGGCCTCTCCCATGGCCGTGGCGTTGTCGGACAACGCTTCCTGTTGGTCGTTGAGACCTTTCGTCGTCGCGTAGTTCGACATGATCGTATTGAGATTTGCTTCCTGGCTGGCGATCTGCGGTGGTATCAGCGCCACCAGTTCCGGCTGAATTTGGTCCAGTTTGTCGAGATTCTTGCTGAGTTCCGCAACGTTCTCACTCACTTGGTCGATGCCGTCGAGCGCGTTGAAGATGGACCGCAGCGACCAGCAGGCCGGGATGTCGTAGCAGTGCTTCTCCCAGTAGAAGAAGCTGCGGATCGGCCGGAAGAAATCATCGAAAACAGCGATGTCGTCTCGCAATGCCTCGGTGATCCTCACGGTTTCTTTTGTGAGCCTTGTGGTTTCGTGCGTGGTGTTGCTCAGGTCCTGGGTGACTTCCATCTGCCGGTGCAGAGTTGCCATCGTTTTCCGGAGCTCGTCCGCTTGCTTCAGCAGGTTCTTCGCCTGTTCCTCCTGGTAATGCTGGGTCTGGATCCGGCCGGCGCTCTGCGCGCTCAGCAGAAAAGCCAGGGTCGAGTGGTCGAGCGGAGTGCCCAGGGGCCGGGTGATGGTCTGCACACGGCCGATACCGGGGATGTGGAAGATAGCCTTTGCCACCTTGTCCAGCACCAGGAAGTCGGCCGGATTGCGCATGTCGTGATCCGTCTCGATCATCAACAGCTCGGGATTCAGCCGGGCCTGGTTGAAATGCCGGTCGGCGGCCGCATATCCGACGTTGGCCGGGGTGTCGGCCGGCAGATAGTGGCGATTGTCGTAGTCGGTCGTGTATCCGGGCAGGGCGAGCAGACCGACAAGGGCGATGCCGATCGTCACCGCGAGAATCGGTACGGGCCAACGGACGATCGCGGTGCCGATGCGTCGCCATCCCCGGGTTTGCAATATCCGCTTCGGATCGAGGAGCTTGAAGAAGCTGGCCACCGCGAGCACCGCCGGGCCCAGGGTCAACGCCGCGAACACCGCGACCAGCAAGCCGACCGCGCAAGGCACACCCATAGTCTGGAACCACGGCAACCGGGTGAAGCTGAGGCAATACATCGCACCGGCGACGGTCAGCCCCGAACCCAGCACGACATGCGCGGTGCCGTGAAACATGGTGTAGAAGGCCTGTTCTCGGTCCTCGCCGACGCCACGGGCCTCGTGATAGCGGCCCATCACAAAAATCGCGTAGTCCGTTCCGGCGGCGATCGCCAATAACACCAGCAAGTTGTTGGCGAAGGTGGACAGCCCGATGATCCCGTAATTTCCCAGGAACGCGACGACACCCCGCGCCGCGGCCACTTCGACCATCACGATGAACAGCACGATGAAAACAGTGCTCACCGAGCGATAGACGAAAAGCAGCATCACAATGATCACCAGAAAGGTGATGAGGGTGACCTTCTTGACGCCTTTCTCGCCCGCATGAGACTGATCGGCGATCAGCGGGCCGGCGCCGGTGACATAGGCCTTAACCCCCGGCGGCGCGGGCACTGAGTTGACGATCTTGCGGACCGCTTCGACGGACTCGGTGGACAAGCTCTCACCCATGTTGCCGGCGAGGTAGGCCTGGACATAGGCCGCTTTTCCATCCGGGCTTTGCGAGCCCGCAGCAGTCAGCGGGTCATTCCAGAAATCCTGAATGTGCTGAACGTGCTTGGTGTCCTGCTCGAGTCGCTTGACGATCTCGCCGTAATACTGGTGCGCGGCAGCGTCGAGGGGCTGCTGGCCCTCCAGGACAATCATCGCCGAGGTGTCGGAGTTGAATTCGTGGAAGGTCGATCCGACCTTCTTCATCGCGATCATCCCTGGCGCGTCTTTCGGGCTCTGTGACACCGCGTGATCTTTGGTGACGACCTCCAGCTGCGGCACCGTGACATTCACAAACACGGTGAGTCCCAGCCACAGCAGCACGATCGGCAGCGCAAGCCGATGGATTATCCGGGGCAGGAACGGCGGGATCAATGGCTGCGAGACAGGTCGTGCAACCTCGGTGGTCTCACTCATGCGGACTTGTTCAGGCAGAAGGTGAAGGCATGCACTGTTTCGTTGGTGGGGGATTGATTTGTGGCCTTGACGACCGGCCCGCGCCCGTCGTTATCGTCCAGGGTGATCTTGCAGGCGATCCAATCGCCGCTTCCCTGCGCCACGAGATTGGCGGGGAGGGAAGGCTGCGTTGTTGTCAGCTCTGTCGACCAGGGCAGGGGTACGTCGAGGGCCTGCTGCGGCTTGGAATCTTTATCCAGATAGTTGATGGTCGCCACGCTGCCCGGTGGGCCCCAGACCTCGAGTGTTAAGACTTTGGGGTTGAACGGCTTTATGTCTTCGGCGACCGCGCCGCCGCCGAAGGTGTTGCCGTGAACACCGAAGATGCCGCGCAGTCGGTACACGCAAAACCCCGAGACCGCGACCACGGCGGCGATGACCAGCACGACCCAGAAACGGGTAAGGATGCGAGAGAAGGTTGACCTTTGCTTGTCCCGGCGCGGCTTGACGACCTCGTCTTCGCTGTCGCCTTCGACTGGGGTGGGCAAGGGCTCGGTCCTCGGCTCGGTGGTCGTCATGGGTTCTTCCATCCTTAACCAGGGGCGAAGGGCGCTCAACTAATTAGCCTATGTGTAACCTTAGCTACTCTAATCTGAATAGGCGGCAATATAGAACCCGGGCCGGGTGGTTGTTGAGGACCGTAGCGCGAGTCCGGACCGGCGGCTCGGCGAGGCGAGGAGGATCCGTGACGATGAGCGAACGCAAAATCCACGGCGGTACGATTCAGCCCATGAAGGTAACCGGATTCGCGGTCGTCGCCATCGCCGCGGCGATCGGCCTGTCCGCGCCGGCATACGCCGACCCCGACACCGATTTTGACAACCAGATCGCTGGGTACGGCATCTACGGGCCGCATGACTACAACCCATACATAGCCAAGATCGTCTGCCGACGGTTGAGTCAGGGCGTCGATCCCGACGCTGCGGCATCCGCTCATTTCCTCACCAATAACCTCCCCAGAGGCACCACGCAGGTGCAGGCGTATCAGTTCCTCGGTAGCGCCATCAGCATCTACTGCCCCGACCAGGCGCCCAAGCTGCAAAACATTCCGGCCCGCTAGGTCGCCGGGACGGTGCCGCGGGGCAGCGTCAGCGGCAGATCGGTGTAGGTGGCAATGCCCGGCGCCGCGGCGACGACGGCCGGGATCGCATTGATGGCGGGCATCGCCGTCATGATGTGACCGAGGTCCATGAATTCCTCGAGCGTCGTGGCCTCGAAATAGGGCGGCGGCAGGAAGCCGACCTTGGTGGTAACCGTGGGCTGCCCGTCGATCTGGATGATCCAGCCGTCCCCGTCGATCTTCCAGTCCGGTTCGAGCGTCTGTCCTTTGCGCCATCGAACGTTGAGGTCGATGACGGTCTTGCCAGCGAGGATTCCCTGCCAGCTGATGTAGACGCCCGCCACGCATCCCGCGGGGATAGTCCACGACGCCATCTCGAGATCCGCTGTGGTTTGCGCGAATTCGGCCTCGCACCGCACGTCGTCGAGTTCGATGCCGAGCGCGTCGCCCACCAGCTGGACGGCCTCACCGAAGATGGCGGTGCCCTTCGCGGCCATCGCCGGCAGGTCCGGGTGGTCGATCGGCTGGCCGAAGCCAACCGGCTTCTCGGTTGCCGGTGAGTCGTAGAAGGTGGTGTCGGCGGCCTCGTTGACCGTGACCTTGTCGACGCGGTTGCACACCATCGCCGAGACGATGGCTAACAGCTCGGCGAAGCCCGGGCTCACGCCGGATCCGAAGATGGTGGAGCCGCCCTTCTCGCAGGCCTCGATGATCCGGTCGCGGCCGCCGCCGAGGTTGTGCCCGGTGACGAAGGAGGCAGTGGTCACCACGTTGACGCCCGCCGACAGGATGCGGACCAGCTCGTCGACGTCGATCCACATCGGGTTATAGACCACGCAGTCGGGCTTGAGAGCGAGCAGCGCGTCGACGTCGTTGGTGGCCGCAACGCCCAGCGGCGGGATCCCGACGAGTTCACCGGCGTCGCGGCCGACCTTCTCCGGTGACCAGGCGTAGCACCCCACCAACTCGAGTGTGGGGTTGCCCGCGATCGATTTCAGCGAGCTCTTGCCGACGTTTCCGGTGTTCCACTGAACGACTCGATAAGTGTTTGGCACTTGCTCAGCATAGGGAAACGTTGCCGGGCCCGGAACGGCATCAAGCCCTCAGCGTTCGACAGGTTTCGGGGCGGCGCCGTTCAGCGCCAACTCGACCAGCTGCTCGGCGAGGTCGTCGTCGACGGGTTCACCGGTGAGCAGCAGCCGGCCGTGAATTGGCGCGATCAACATCTCCAGGAGCAGCCGGGGGTCGATGTCGGTACGCAGATCGCCACGCTCGATACCGCGCGCCACCACGGGAGACAACGCGTCGAGGCGACGCGCCCAGAAAGCCTCGCGCGCATCGGCGTAGGCATGGTCGACCGGCAGCGTCGCCGCGCGCAACACCGCCCTGCCTTCGGGCGAGCACACGTAGGCGATGATGCCCCGAACGATCGCGAGCAGATCTCGGCGGGTCGAACCCGTGTCGGGAGCGGGGATCGCGTCGGCGCTGCGTTCGAGTAGGGCGGCCAAGAGCAGGTTCTCCCGGGTCGCCCACCGCCGGTACACCGTCGTCTCGTGCACACCCGAGCGCCTTGCCACCCCGGCGACGGTGGCGCCGTCGAACCCGTTGGCGGCCAGCTCCTCGAACGCGGCGGCCAAAACGGTCTGACGGACATGCTCGCCGCGGCGATGCGATACGCCTGCAGTCATAGGCTGAAGTCTATCGCAACTTTACTTGCATTACGGCCAAGCGAGGCGCATTATATTGCAAGACAACTTGCAATAGGAGCCAGAATGGACACGTCAGCACCGAGGATCGACTGCACCGGCGCCACCCCGCCGATCGGCTACCACCACTTCCACCCCGACGTCAGCATCAACTTTCAATGCAACCGCTGGGTGCAGTGGATCGGGCCGTCGGCCATCGACGAGGTGACCGAACTGGCATCGCGCGCCAACACCTACCCGGAGTTGATCGACGCCTTTCTCGCCTTGGCCGAGCAGGCCCGCGTGGCCGATCGCGCGTTCGCCGGCGCGTACTACGACCGGGCAGCCGAGTTCTTCATGGCAGCGGCCGATCCACGTCGCCCGGCCACCCGCGCCAGGTTCCTGCACGCGATGCGCACCATCTACGACGTAGCGCCCGAGTTTGTCCCGTTTGGGTCCGGCTCACTGCCCGCCTACGACCTGCGGCCGGAGCGCCAGGTCGGCGCCCCGATCGTCATGTTCGGCGGATTCGACAGCTACGTCGAAGAGTTCCTGCCGATGGTCGCCGGCATGGTCGACGCGGGTCGACGCATCGTCGTGTTTGAGGGCCCTGGCCAGGGCAGCGCACTCGAGGATTTCGGCCTCACGATGATCCCCGAGTGGGAGCAGCCGGTGACCGCGGTCTTGGACCACTACGGACTCGACGACGTTGCCGCCGTTGGGATCTCGTTGGGCGGCGGTCTGGTGATCCGCGCAGCCGCCTTCGAGCCGCGGATCAGCCGTGTGGTGGCTTTCGACATTCTCGACGACTTTTCCGAGGCGATCGCACGTCAAATCGGCCGCGGTGTCGGAATTCCGTTGCGCGCCTTGCTTACCGCGCGCGCCAGCCGGGTCGTCAATGCCATCGCCGAACGTGCTGTTGCTCGCAAGCCGGTTTCGGAGTGGGGACTGCAGCAGGGGATGCACGTCACCGGCACTGCCACGCCCTACGACTTCTTACGCTCGACCACCGCGATGAACACTCGCAAGATCTCGCACCTGGTTCGCGCCGACGTGCTGCTCCTCGCGGGTGCCGACGACCACTATGTGCCGCTGAAGCAGCTGGGGCGGCAGGCGGGCACGCTTACCGGCGCGCGATCGGTGACCACACGGATCTTCACCGCCGCCGAGCAGGCCGGCAACCACTGTCAGCTCGGCAATATCGGCGCGGCCGCGCGCCTGATCACCGCGTGGCTGGACTTGACGGCGTCGCCGCCGCAGACGGTCGATTCAGTCTTCGACGGCGACACTGCGGCGCGAGCGCCTGCGCCGATGCACCCCTGAGGATTTGCCGGTCGGGCGCCGGTTTTGCAATCCGCGTGCCGATGAGTCGGCCGTGGCGTCCTCCAGGGCGTCGTCCGCTTCGGCGTCTTCGACTGCGGGCGCCTCTTGCGCCGTCGATTCCGGTTCCGCGGCCGTCGACTCGGCTTCGGTTTCCGCGGTGACTTCGGCGGGCTGGTCGGATTCCTCGGGTGTTTCGGGCGTTTCGGTCGTTTCGTCGCCGTCGGACTCCGCGTCGTCGTCCTCAGCGGCTTCTTCGGCCTCGTCGGCCTCGCCGTCCTTCTTGCGGCGGCCCCTTGATCTGCGCCGCTGCTTGTCTTTCTTGGGCTTGATCGGTTTCGGCGGTGGCGGCGGCAGCTCGGCGACAAACGACAGGTAGAACCCGAAAATGCCGAGCAGCGCGATCGCGGCTGCCGCTCCGTAAATGGCGAACAGCCACTGTCCGACGTTGTCGAGGTTCAGCCAGATCTCGCTGATCGCGGTGCCCACAATCAGCGCGCCGGCCAGCACATGGGCCACGATCGACGAGGTCTGCAGCGTCAGGGCCAGCTGCGGGGTGCCGTACTCCGGCTTGCGAACCCGCAGCAAGGTGAACACCACCGGCAATGCGGCCAGGGCGATCACCACCCCGGCGACAATCCGTGCCGCCGTGCCGAGGGTGTGCGAGGTGTCGCCCATCAACTCGGGCCAGCGCGGTAGCACGAAGAAGAAATAGAGGACGCCTGCGGCGATCGAGAACGTCGCGTGCCACAGCGTGGCAACCCTGCGTCCCATGCCCCTCCTTGAGCTGGTATCCGGTAGCGACCAGACTCTAGTTGATGTCAATCAAGCCTGGTCGCAGCCGGACTGAGTGCGGAGGATGCGGGATTTGAACCCGCGAGGGCTGTTAACCCAACCCGCGTTCCAGGCGAGCGCCATAGGCCACTAGGCGAATCCTCCGTCGGCCATGGTAGCCGAGCGCAGCCCGATATCTTTTAGCTGGGCTTGTGACTGCTCGCGGATTGATTCCAGCGCGAGTACTAGACTCTCCGTGGACCCCGTGCGGCGTCTATCCTGTGAACTCCCCCAGGGCCGGAAGGCAGCAAGGGTCAATGGGCTCTGGCGGGTGCGCGGGGTCCCCTATGTGTCCACTGAAGTTGTCGTTAGTGAAAGGCGGATGGTGTCGTACGGCTCGTTCAGCTCCCTAGGCCGTACCGACCTCGAGGCATTACATGCGCGCCACCAGCAGGACTACGCCGAACTGCAGTCGATGAAGCTGGCCCTGGACCTCACCCGCGGCAAACCATGTAGTGAGCAGCTCGACCTGTCCAACGCCTTGCTGAGTCTGCCCGGGGATGACTACCGCGATGGCGAGGGCACCGACACCCGCAACTACGGCGGCCAGCACGGCCTGCCGGAACTGCGGGCCATCTTCGGCGAGCTGCTCGGCATCCCGGTGCCCAACCTGATCGCGGGCAACAACGCCAGCCTGGAGCTGATGCACGACGTCGTGGTCTTCTCGATGTTGCACGGCGGTGTGGACTCGCCGCGGCCCTGGAAGGACGAACCGCGGGTCAAGTTCTTGTGTCCGGTACCGGGCTATGACCGGCACTTCGCCATCACCGAAACCCTGGGCATCGAGATGGTCTCGATCCCGATGCGCGAGGACGGCCCGGACGTCGACCTGATCGAAGAACTGGTCGCCGTCGACCCGGCCATCAAGGGCATGTGGGCGGTTCCAGTGTTCGCCAATCCCACCGGCATCACCTATTCGTGGGAGACGGTTCGGCGGCTCGTCCAGATGCGCACGGCGGCGGAAGATTTCCGGCTGTTCTGGGACAACGCCTACGCGGTGCACACCTTGACCCTGGACTTCGTCCGCCAGGTCGACGTGCTGGGCCTGGCCGCCGCCGCTGGCAACCCCAACCGGCCTTACGTCTTCGCGTCGACGTCCAAGATCACCTTCGCCGGTGCCGGCGTCAGCTTCTTCGGTGGATCACTGGGCAATATCGCTTGGTACCTGCAGTACGCCGGCAAGAAGTCGATCGGGCCGGACAAGGTCAATCAGCTGCGGCACCTGCGCTTCCTCGGCGACGCCGACGGGGTGCGCCTGCAGATGCTGCGCCACCAGCAACTGCTGGCGCCGAAATTCGCGTTGGCGCTGGAGATCCTGGACAAGCGTCTTGGTGAATCCAAGATCGCGTCCTGGAATGAGCCGCAAGGCGGTTACTTCATCAGCCTCGACGTGTTGCCCGGCACGGCGCGACGCACCGTCGCGTTGGCCAAAGACGCCGGTATCGCCGTCACCGAAGCGGGCGCGTCGTTCCCGTACCGGAAAGACCCGGAAGACAAGAACATCCGGATCGCGCCGACGTTCCCGCCGGTATCCGATCTGCGTAATGCCATCGACGGGCTGGCCACCTGCGCATTGCTGGCCGCCACCGAGTCGCTGCTGAGCCAGGGTTAGGTCGCGTCGGACGGCGTCGGTAGCCTGGGAGACCGTGGCCCTCTACCGCAAGTACCGACCGGCGACCTTCGCCGAGGTGGTGGGACAGGAACACGTCACCGAGCCGCTGTCCACCGCGTTGGCGGCGGGCCGAATCAACCACGCATATCTGTTCTCCGGCCCGCGTGGCTGCGGCAAGACGTCGTCGGCGCGCATCCTGGCCCGCTCGCTTGAACTGTGCGCAGGGGCCGACGGCTACGCCATGCGGTGTCTGCGATTCCTGCGTCGCGCTGGCGCCCAACGGACCCGGCAGCATCGACGTCGTCGAACTCGACGCGGCCAGCCACGGCGGCGTGGACGACACCCGTGAGCTGCGCGACCGCGCGTTCTACGCGCCGGCCCAGTCGCGCTACCGGGTCTTCATCGTCGACGAGGCGCACATGGTGACCACCGCGGGGTTCAACGCGCTGCTCAAGATCGTCGAGGAGCCGCCCGAGCATCTGATCTTCGTGTTCGCCACCACCGAGCCGGAGAAGGTGCTGCCGACGATCCGCTCGCGCACCCACCACTATCCGTTCCGGCTGCTGCCGCCGCGCACCATGCGGGCGCTGATCGAACGGATCTGCGCCCAGGAGGGTGTCGTCGTCGACGACGCCGTCTACCCGCTGGTGATCCGGGCCGGCGGCGGTTCTCCCCGCGACACTCTTTCGGTTCTCGATCAGTTGCTGGCCGGTTCGGAAGCCGGTCCGGACGGCAACCGGATCAACTACCAGCGGGCGCTGGGGCTGCTGGGCGCCACCGACGTCGCGCTGATCGACGAGGCCGTCGACGCGCTTGCCGCCGGCGACGCCGCGGCGTTGTTCGGGGCGGTCGAATCGGTGATCGACGCCGGTCACGACCCTCGGCGATTCGCCACCGACCTGCTGGAGCGGTTCCGCGATTTGCTTGTGCTGCAAGCAGTTCCCGACGCCGCCGCCCGTGGCGTGGTCGATGCGCCCGAAGACGTGCTGGACCGGATGCGCGATCAAGCGGCCCGGATCGGTGCGGCGACGCTCACCCGCTACGCCGAAGTCGTGCACGCCGGTCTGACTGAGATGCGTGGCGCGACGGCACCGCGCCTGCTGCTCGAGGTGATCTGCGCGCGGCTGTTGCTGCCGTCGGCCAGTGACACCGAATCGGCGCTGCTGCAACGTGTCGAGCGGATCGAGACCAGGCTGGACATGTCCATTCCGCTCGGTGACAAACCGCCGCAGTCGGCGCCCGCCGAACTGCCGGCCGCCCCGACGCCATCAACGCTGCCGCCGCCGCAGCCGAGCCGGAGCCCACACCGGCCCCGAGGCAGCCCGCACCCGAGCAGGCCCCGCCCGAGCAGAGTCCGGCTGCTGCGGGCCCGGGTGAACCGAGCGCGGCCGCGGTCCGCACCTTGTGGCCGACGGTGCGCGACAAGGTACGTCAACGCAGCCGAACCACCGAGGTGATGCTGGCCGGCGCCACCGTGCGTGCGGTCGAGGGCAACACCTTGGTGTTGACCCATGAATCGGCGCCGCTGGCCAAGCGGCTGTGCGAACAACGCAACGCCGACGTCATCGCCGAGGCGCTCAAAGATGCGCTGGGCGTGGACTGGCGGGTGCGATGTGAAGCCGGCGCGCCGAACCTGACGGCAACCGAAGAGCCGCCTGCACCAGCGCGCCCCGCCGAACGTGGCGGCGGTCCAACCGCCCGTACGGACTCGCGTCCATCCTCGCCGGCGGAAGCAGCCGCCGACGAGGATTCCGCTCAGCGGGCCGAAGAGGAAAGCATGCTGGCCGAGGCCGGTCAGGACGACTCGTCGACACCGCGCCGCGACCCCGAAGAGGCCGCGCTGGAACTGCTGCAGAACGAACTGGGCGCGCGCCGCATCGACAACGGCTAGTTCGGGCTTCGCTACCCCGTGGTAACTAAGCCACCGGCGCCAGCCTGCTGTCTCTAGGGCTGCCACCACGGGCGCAGTGGCAGCCCGTCGGTGCCGTGCGTGTCGAGCTTGGTCGCCAACACGTGATGCAGCTGAATCTTGTTGTGCTCGAAGGCCACTCGAGACGCCGCCATGTACAAGCCCCATACCTTCGCGGTGGCCAGGCCGACCTCGTCGACCGCCTCGTCCCAGTGCGCGACCAGGTTGCGGCACCAGTCACGCAGCGTCATCGCGTAGTGGTGCGGAAGTTCTCCGCGTGCAGCACCTCGAAACCCACATCCTGGATCTCGGACATGATGCGTCCCGAACCGGTCAGCTCCCCGTCCGGAAAGACGTAGCGATCGGTGAAGCTGCTCGCGCGGAAGTTCGACTTGTTGTCGTTGCGGGTGATGCAGTGATTGAGCAGCAAGCCGCCGGTGCGCAACTTGGACTTGAGGAACGCGAAGTACGACGGATAGTTCTTGACGCCGATGTGCTCGGTCAATCCGATCGACGAGACGGCGTCGAACCCGGTCTCGCGAACGTCGCGATAGTCGGAGTGACGCACCTCGGCCAACTCGGTCAGCCCTTCGGCTTCGATCGCCTTCTGCGCCCAGCTGGCCTGCTCGGCGGACAGCGTGGCACCGATCGCGCGGACACCGCGGCGGGCCGCGTAGCGCACCATGCCGCCCCAACCGCAGCCGACGTCGAGCAGTCGGTCGCCCGGCTGCAGCCGCAGCTTCTCGAAGATCAGCCGGTACTTGTTGTCCTGCGCCTCCTCCAGGGTCGCTTCGGGATGCGGATAGACCGCGCAGGTGTAGGTCATCGACGGCCCCAGCACCCACTCGTAGAAGGTGTTGGAGACGTCGTAGTGGTGATGAATGGCCTCGGCGTCACGAGTCTTGCTGTGCCGCATGCCTTCAGCGATCCGCCGCCAGCGGGGCAGCACCTCCTGCGGCGGTGGCGGCGCGGGCACCAGATGCTCGATGCCGACCGAGCGGATGATGCTGGCCAGCAGCCGCGGCGAAGGCCTGCTGAACTCGACCTTGTCGGCCAGCAACTTGAGCAGCTCGTACGGATCGCCGGGATGCACCCCGCGCAGCTTCGATGTCACCGGAGACGTAGGCCCGGGCCAACCCGAGTTCGCCGGGGGCGGTGGCCAGGTAGGTGGTGCCGCGGGGAGTCAGCAGGTCCATTCCCAGCACGGCGTCTTCGGGTCCGGCGATGCTGCCGTCGTACGCGGTGAACCGCAGTGACCGCTTGGCGCCGCCAGTAAAGATCGCCAAGACCTCGGCGAGGCTCAACTTGCCTGTTCTGGTGGTCGCGGTTTCCTTGATGGTCGTCATCGTCGTTGCACCGCCTTTGCGTAGAGGTCGAGGAGACGCGAATCCGGGTCGTAGATCTTCTTCACGGTCTTGTAGGTTTCGCCGCCGTAGAGTTCATCGAACTCCTCCCGGCTGTAATAGGAGTCGGAATACAGCGACTTGTGGCCGTCCAGCGAACCGACCTTCGCCTCGATCAACCGATTCGTCGCGCCGTCGGTAGCGCCGACCGGAACCGACGACCAGAACCCGACATTGACGTAGGTGGGTCCGGGCCGGATCGGATACAGCGGCCAGCCCTCCTGGTCGCGTAACCGCAACGGGCACAACCAGATCGGCGTGATCGGCACGGTGTCGAGGAACCACTCCAAGAACTCAGATGTGCGCTCGATCGGCACCTCGATATCCTGGACCACCCGTTCGCGCGGCGGACGGCCGTTGCGTTTCTCGATCCGGTCGGCGATACCGAAGCGCTGGTCGAATGCCACCAACTTCCAGTAGATGCTGCTGCGCCGGTAGCGCCGAGGCCAAAAGCGCCGCACCCGGGGGTTCTGCGCGCCGAAAGAGCGTGAGCACCAGAACCAATCGGTGTCCCATCGCCAGAAGTAGTCGTGCATCGTCAACCGGTCTTCTTTGATGCCGGCGTCGTGCTGGATGGAGCGGTAGTAGATGTTTTGTCCGGTGTAGTCGCTGACCGGGCCGGGGGTGGTGGTACGCACACCGACGCACAGGTAGCTCTCGTCGGCGCCGAACACCACGCCGTCGAGATAGTCGACCGGCACACCGTCGAAACCACCGGTGTCGATGATGCGGTCCATCGCAGCCACCAGGTCGGTCTGCGAGTTGAACCTCACGTGCCGCAGCGCCACGAACGGCTTGATGGGTTCCAGCTCGATGCGAAGCCTTGTCGAATAGCCCAGGGTGCCATAGGAATTCGGGAATGCGCGGTAGAGGTCGGGGTGCTGCTGGGGTGAGACGGTGAGCAATTCGCCTGTGCCGGTGAGAATATCCATCTCCAGCACCGACTCGTGGGGCAGTCCGTTGCGAAACGAGGCCGACTCGATGCCCAGCCCGGTAACCGCCCCGCCCAGCGTGATCGTCTTCAGCTGCGGGACCACCAACGGCGACAGACCGTAAGGCAGGGTCGCGGCCACCAGATCCTCGTAGGTGCACATGCCGGCCACGTCGGCGGTGCGAGCGTCAGGGTCGACCGAGATGACGTTCGTCAGCCCCGAGGTGTCCAGTCCGGGCGCGTCGCGTTTCGCGCGGGCGCGAAACAAATTGGAGGTGGGCTTGGCGAGTCGGACGGCCGCCGTCGCGGGAATCGAACGATAGCTCGCCAACAACCGCTCGACGCCCGCCGCATGAGCCGCCGGTGCGGATGCAGGGACAGGCACCACATATACGCTAGTCCCCGATAGCAGCCCGCGCAGGGGCACCGCGCCCGCGCGTGGCGCCGATACATCCCCGCGCAGAGGAGTTTCGCCTAATGGGACACGTCAGTGCAGCCAGCACCATCTTGATCAACGCTGAGCCCGCGACCGTGCTGTCTGCCGTTGGTGACTACCAAAACGTCCGCCCCAAAATCCTGTCGTCGCACTACCGCGACTATCAGGTGCTGCAAGGCGGGCAGGGGCGGGGAACCGTCGCCAGCTGGAAGCTGCAGGCCACCAAATCCCGGGTCCGCGATGTCCGGGCCAACGTCGACGTCGCCGGCCACGCCGTCATCGAGAAGGACGCCAACTCGACGATGGTCACCAACTGGACGGTGGCTCCGGCCGGACCGGGTTCCAGCGTCACGGTCACGACCACCTGGACAGGAGCCGGTGGCGTGAAGGGCTTCTTCGAGAAGACGTTCGCGCCGCTGGGGCTGAAAAAGATCCAGGGCGAGGTGCTGGCCAACCTGAAGAAGGAACTCGAGAGCTAGCCGGGCAATCGGCCTAGCGCGCCTGGCTTTGGCTGCCCAGGAAGCCAGCGATGCCCTTGACCACGGCGTCGGCATACTTCTGCCGGCCCTCGGGCGACTCCATCAGCGCCGAGTCGACCGGGTTCTTCATGTTGCCGCACTCGACCAGGACCGACGGATACTGCGCCAGGTTCAGCCCGGCCAGGTCCGAACGCCCGTACAGGCCGTCCTGGCCGATGTAGTTGGCCGGCGGGATACCCGAGGCCTGCAACTGGTCGCGCATGATCCGGGCGAACTGCACCGACGGACCGGCCTGCACCTGGTTGAGCGGCGGCGCGGAGTAGTTGACGTGAAATCCCCGCCCGTTCGGCGGACCGCCGTCGGCGTGGATGCTGACGACCGCGTTCGGGTGTAGTGCGTTGGCCATCGCGGCGCGCTCGTCGACGCACGGGCCCAGCGCGTCGTCGTTGCCGCGCGACATCGCCGTCCGTGCCCCCAGCGCGTTGAGTTCGGCGCGGATGCGCAGCGTGGTGTCCCAGGTGAAGGTGTGCTCCTGATAGCCGTCGTTGGTCGAGGTCCCGCTGGCCTGGCAGTCCTTGGTGCCGCCGCGGCCGGTGGGCACCTGGCGGCTGATCGATGCGTCGTTGGCGCCGTTGTGACCGGGGTCGAGGAACACGATCATGCCGGCGATGTTGGCGGGGGCTGCGGCGACTTCCGGGAGTGTTTGCGTCGGTGCGCCCATGACGACAGTGACGACGGTGAGGATGCCGATGGCCATCCCGGCCCCGACACGCAGGCAGTGTGGTACGCGCACGGCGCCACGTTAGCCTGGCGCCGACTACGCTTGAAGCTTCGACCCGCCCATAAGCCTTGGGCGAAACCGAGCCGAAACCAAGTCGAGACCAAGATGCAAGGGGACTGTCATGCAACCCGGAGGCCAGCCCGACATGTCGGCGTTGCTCGCCCAGGCGCAGCAGATGCAGCAACAGCTGATGGCTGCCCAGCAGCGACTCGCCAACGCCGAGGTGCAGGGAAAGGCCGGTGGCGGCCTGGTCGAGGTCACCGTCAAGGGCAGCGGCGAGGTCGTGGCGGTGAAGATCGATCCCAAAGTCGTCGACCCAGGCGACGTCGAGACGCTGCAGGACTTGATCGTCGGCGCGCTCGCCGACGCCTCCAAGCAGGTCACCACCATGGCGCAGGAGCAGCTGGGTCCGCTGGCCGGCGGGATGGGCAGCGCGCTGGGCATCCCGGAGTCCTGACTTGTACCGACATGTTTGAGGGACCGGTCCAGGACCTGATCGACGAGCTCGGCAAGCTGCCGGGTATCGGGCCGAAGAGCGCGCAGCGCATCGCCTTTCACCTGTTGTCCGTCGAACCGCCTGACATCGACCGGCTCACCGCGGTGCTGGCCAAAGTCCGCGACGGCGTGCGGTTTTGCGCGGTGTGCGGCAACGTCTCCGACGACGAGCGTTGCCGCATCTGCGCCGACCCGCGCCGGGACGGCTCGCAGGTCTGCGTCGTCGAGGAGCCCAAGGACGTCCAGGCCGTCGAGCGCACCCGCGAATTTCGCGGCCGCTACCACGTTCTGGGTGGGGCACTGGATCCGCTGTCCGGAGTCGGTCCCGAGCAACTACGGATCCGCGAGCTGCTGAACCGGATCGGTGAGCAGGTCGACGGCGTCGACATCACCGAGGTGATCATCGCCACCGACCCCAACACCGAAGGCGAGGCGACCGCCACCTACCTGGTGCGGATGCTGCGCGACATTCCCGGCCTGACCGTCACGCGGATCGCTTCCGGGCTGCCGATGGGCGGCGACCTGGAATTCGCCGACGAGCTGACCCTGGGCCGCGCGCTGACCGGCCGCCGCGCGATGGCCTGACGGGGTGCACGGTGACGCCCGAGTAGTCACATGGGTAACTCCGGTACCGGGAACCGGCCATTACGCGTTGACTCAATGCGATACCGCCGGTGATATCACTTGTCGATGCCAACGTTGGGCCGATGGCAGCTGGTCAGTTGACTTGATGAGCGGCGAACCAGTCGAGCAGCAGATCGGCTAGCTTGTCGGGTTGTTCATCGGGTATCCAGTGCGAGACACCGGGCAGGATCTCAAACCGGTATTCCCCGCTGACGTATCGAGCGGTGTCATGGGCTGCTTTGGGAAGCAACGCGGTGTCCTGGTCACTCCACACGTACATCGTTGGCACAGAGATCTTTTGGGCGTTAGCACGCGGATTGGACAGTGGTATCGCGCGATACCAGTTGATCGCTGCCGTCAGGGCTTCGGGTTCACTCATGGCCTGTGCATCGCGCTCGGCCGCGGCCGGGGTCTGCCCGCTGCGCCGGAGTAACTCGGCGACCATGGTGCCGTTGCGGCGCATCAGCAGCCATTCCGGTATCCGCGGCAACTGAAAGATGAACATGTACCAGGACGCCAGGCCCTGACGACTGGTGGCGAACGATTTGATGAACGCGGCGGGATGCGGCACTGATATCGGCGACACGGTGGCCAGCCGCTCGGGCATTTCGGCCGCGGCAGCCCACGCGACCGCGGCGCCCCAGTCGTGTCCGACCAGGTGCACCCGCTGCGCACCGCTGGCGTCGATCAGTGCGCCGAGATCGGCGACGAGTTCGGACATGCGGTAGTCGCGACGGCGGGATGGCCGGGCACCCGGTGAGTAGCCCCGCTGGTTGGGTGCCAGGCAGCGATAGCCCTGAGCGGTGAGCCTGTCGATCACGGCGTTCCAGCTGTCGTTGCGTTGCGGGAAACCGTGAAGCAACAACACCACAGGTCCATCAGGTGGTCCGGCATCGCGGACATCGAAGATCAGGTCATCGTGACGGTAATGCTCCATACGTCAAGCATCTCGCATACAGGCCCATGGCACCGCTCTGCAATCTTCACTGCACCGACAATCCTGTCGTGATATCGCGTGCGCCATCAAACTGGAAGAGGCACTGCCCGCTGACAGCGTGACGCAGGAGGCTGAAGCCGGCTAGGCCCGTAGTCGCTCGCGGCGCAACAAGTCCACCTCGGGCAGCTCCAGCGGCGCCAGCTCACCCACGACCTTGCTCAGCAGCAGGTCGGCGAGCTCCGGATTGCGGGCCAAGCAGGGCCCGTGCATGTAGGTAGCGATCACGCTGCCCTGCACCGCACCATCGAAGCCGTCGCCGGCGCGGTTGCCCGCACCCTTCTTCACGGCGCCCATCGGCGACGCCGCATCACCGAGCACGGTCCCGCCGCGATGGTTCTCGAAACCGGTCAACGGCTGTGTCAACCCGGCCAGCAGCGGCGTGCTGACCACCTCGCCGATCGTGCGAGCCTGCTGCGGCGAGGTGGTCACGTCGAGCAGACCGACGCCGTCGACCCGTTCGCCCGCCGACGTCTCATACCAGTGGCCGAGCACCTGGATGGCCGCGCAGATCGCCAGCACCGGTGCGCCGCGGGCCGCCGCGCGCTGCAATCCCGGGTGGCGAATCAGATGCTTGGTTGCCAGCCGCTGTGCGTAGTCCTCGGCCCCACCCAGCGTGTACAGGTCGAGGCTGTCGGGCACCACGTCGGCCAGCGTGATCTCGACGATCTCGGCGGCGATGCCGCGCAGCCGCAGTCGTTGCCGCAACACCGCCGCATTCCCGCCGTCGC
Source organism: uncultured Actinomycetota bacterium (assembly GCA_963720085.1). GTDB lineage: Bacteria > Actinomycetota > Actinomycetes > Mycobacteriales > Mycobacteriaceae > Mycobacterium. The sequence goes on along the minus strand of CAVRER010000034.1, from coordinate 221,788 downwards.
CGTAGGTGCCCATCACGTCGGGCAGCACCAGCCCGATCCGGACCGCGGAGTCAGCCATGACGAGCCAAGCTGCGTTGCAACTGCAGGAACGCGGTGTAGTTAGCGACTACCTCGATGGGTCCGGGCGGGCACGACGCGATGGCCGCCAGCGTGTCGTGCACCAGGGTGTGTTCCACATCGGCGTATCCCAACCGCACCGCCAAGTCGGTCCCGCGTTCGCCGGCGGCCACCACTGGGGTCCCTTTAAACGGCTGTTCGAAATGCTCGAAACGCACATCCCAGAGCCAGGACAGATCTTCGCCGTCGGGCACCTGCCCGTTGACCGAGATCACCACCCCGGCCGCATTCTTGTCCACCATCGACAGCGCTTCCTGCCAGCCGGCGGGGTTCTTGGCCAACAGCATCCGCACAGTGTGCGCACCGACGCGAATCGTGCGGTAACGCCCGGCGACCTCGTCGACCCCGGACACAGCGGCCACCGCGGCCGCCGGGTCGGCGTGCAGCGCGACCGCGGCTGCCACCGCTTGGGCGGCGTTGCCCCGATTCACAGCGCCCGGCAGCGCCAACCGCATCGGCAGCGCCAGCCCGTCGGGCCCGTAGAGCATGTCGTCGTCGAACCACCAATGCGGGCTGGGCCGTTTGAAGTCGGCCCCGGTGGAATACCAGTGGCCCTGATCGCGAACGATCACCTCTCCGCTGCGCGGGCAGCTGACCGAGTCGGCGGCCCAGCTGCCACCCGCGGCGACCCACACCACGTTGGCGCTGTCGTAGGCGGCCGAGGTCATCAGCACGTCATCGCAGTTGGCGACGACGACCGCCTGTGGGTGCCGGGCCAGTCCGGCCCGCAGCCTGCGTTCGATCACATTGATCTCGCCGACCCGGTCCAGCTGGTCGCGAGACAGGTTGAGCAAGACGATGACGGCGGGCTCGATGGCGTCGGCGACGTGCGGCACGTGCATTTCGTCGACCTCGAGGACCGCCAACGCGGCGTTGCGGTCAGCGGCGAGCGCCGCTACCAGTCCGGCATCCATGTTGGCGCCCTCGGCGTTGGTGGCCACCGAGCCTTTTCCGCCCAGGGTGCGTAGGGCGGCCGCGGTCATCCGGGTCGTCGTCGACTTGCCGTTGGTCCCGGTGACCACGACGCTGCGCCGGCCGGTACCCAGCTGACGCAGAATCGAACGGTCCAGCGTCATGGCCACCAGGCCGCCGATCATCGCGCCCGCCCCTCGACCGGTCACCCGTGAGGCCCATCGCGCGCCGGCTCCGGCGGCGAGGGCCAGGCGTCCTCGGGTGGTGATCACCCGGGCAGTTTAAGGGCGATCGCAAGCTCGGCGCTTTGCCGAGCGCAGCGGGTCGGCCTCGTCGGGTCAACTGCACGACACGACGCGCAGCGACCCGGCGATGTCGGTTCGACGTGCCATCCTCCATTTATGCCCGACAACCCGGTGGCAAGCCCGACGACGACGGTCTGGGGCTGTCCGGCTACAGACCCCGACGCGGGATGGGCCGTCGTCGATGTCGAAACCTCGGGCTTCAGACCGGGCAGCGCCCGGGTCATCAGCCTCGCGGTGCTGGCCCTCGACGCCGATGGCCAAGTCGAGCAGTCCGTGGTCAGCCTGCTCAACCCGGGTGTCGATCCCGGCCCCACCCACGTACACGGCCTGACCGCTGCGATGCTCGAGGACCAGCCGCAGTTCGCCGACATCGTCGGCGATGTGGTCGAGTTACTGCGCGGCCGCACGCTGGTCGCGCACAACGTCACGTTCGACTACGCCTTCCTCACCGCGGAGGCTGAGATGGCCGACGTCGAACTGCCGATCGACACCGTCATGTGCACGGTGGAGCTGGCGCGGCGGCTGGAACTGGGCATCGACAACCTGCGGTTGGAGACCCTGGCAGCGCACTGGGGGGTGACCCAACGGCGCCCGCACGATGCGTTCGATGACGCCGTCGTGCTGACCAGCGTGCTGGCGGCCGCGATGGAGCGGGCCCGCGAACGCGGCGTCTGGTTACCCGTGCGGCCGGTCACCCGCCGGCGTTGGCCCAGCGGCCGGGTCACCCACGACGAACTGCGACCGCTGAAGATGCTGGCCTCCCGAATGCCGTGCCCGTACCTCAACCCGGGCCCGTACGTCCGTGGCAGGCCGCTGGTGCAGGGCATGCGCGTCGCGCTGGCGGCCGAGGTCGAACGGACTCACGAGGAGTTGGTCGAGCGGATCCTGCACGCCGGGTTGGCATACGCCGATGCTGTCGACCGGGAAACCTCGCTGGTGATCTGCAATCAATCTCGTCCGGCACACGGCAAGGGCTACCTGGCTCGCGAATTGGGTGTGCCGGTGGTTTCCGACGCGAAGTTCATGGATTGCGTCGAGACTGTGGTCAGTGGCACCGGCGTCGAGGACTTCGTCGACGCGGCGCGGGCGGGCGAGCAGTTCGCGTTGTTCTGATCGCCGCTCAGCTCAGCGCGCAGTGTCGCCGCGCGGTTCAATAGGTATTCGATGAACGCGAAAACGACGATGGCAGACCACAAGCGCGGTTCGGTCCGGTGCTGGAGGTGGGCGGCGATTGTGGCCGCCGCGGTTGTGACGGCGGCATGCGGCGGAGGTTCACACGGCGGCAACGCCGGCTCAGCGGCAAAGGGCGGCAAGGTGTACGTTCCCGCGAACTTCTGTGCCTTGTTGACCGGAGGCGACATCAGTCAAGTGATGGGCAGGTCGTTTCCAGCGCCCGAGGGCAGCCAGTCCTCGAGCGAAGCGCAGTGCAATTCCGTGCCGTCGGCAGGTAACGACGTCAGCTTCAAGCTGTATTACAACGACCTGTACTGCGTCGACGGCCAGCCCGCCGACGAGCAGTGCCTCAACTCGCAGTCGAAGGGATTCGTCGCCAACAAGCAGACCGCCGGCCAGGTTCAAAACATCCCGGGACTGGGCGATCAGGCGTTCTGTTTTGTGGCTCCGCCCGCGACCGTCGACGTGCTCAAGGGCTGGATCTATCTCACCGTCGTGGCCGACAGCTGCGTGCAGGCCCAGACCTTGGCGGGGATGTTGCTGGCCAAGATCTCGGCCTGATGACTCAATTCCGGGCGGCCCGGGCGGCCCGGTTCACCGCCGAGACCACGGCACGCAGCGACGCGGTAGTGATCGACGGCGCGATCCCCACGCCCCACACGGTTCTGCCGGATACCGAAGCCTCCACGTAGGCGGCGGCCTGAGCGTCGTCGCCGGCGCTCATCGCGTGCTCTGAGTAGTCCAGCACGGCCACGTCGAACCCGACGGTGCCCAGCGCGTCGACGAAAGCGGCGAGCGGGCCGTTGCCGGAACCGCTGATCTCGGTCTCCACCCCATCGATCTTGACGGTCGCGGCGATCGTGGTCGCACCGCCGTCCTCCTCGGATGCCTCGACCCGCTGCTTCATCCGCTCCAGCGGTCGCACCGGCGCCAAGTACTCCTCGGCAAACGCATCCCACATCGCCTTGGGACTGACCTCGCCGCCTTCTCCCTCACTGATCTTTTGGATCACGCCGGAGAACTCGATCTGTAGCCGTCGCGGCAATGCCAGGCCGTGATCGGCCTTCATGATGTAGGCCACCCCGCCCTTGCCGGACTGCGAATTGACCCGGATCACCGCCTCGTAGGTGCGCCCGACGTCACGCGGATCGATCGGCAGATACGGCACCTGCCAAAGCATGTCGTCGACGTCGGAATCGGCGGCATCCGCGTCGAGCTTCATCTGATCCAGGCCCTTGTTGATGGCGTCTTGGTGGCTGCCGGAGAACGCCGTGTAAACCAGGTCGCCGCCGTAGGGGTGACGTTCGGGAACCGGCAGTTGGTTGCAGTACTCCACGGTGCGGCGGATCTCGTCGATGTTGGAGAAGTCGATCTGCGGGTCCACGCCGCGGGAGAACAAGTTCAGGCCCAGCGTCACCAAGCAGACGTTCCCCGTCCGCTCGCCATTGCCGAACAGGCAGCCCTCGATCCGGTCCGCACCGGCCTGGTAGCCCAATTCGGCTGCGGCGACAGCGGTTCCGCGGTCGTTGTGCGGGTGCAGGCTCAGGATGACGGATTCCCGGTTCGCCAAGTTGCGGCTCATCCACTCGATCGAGTCGGCGTAGACGTTCGGCGTGGCCATCTCCACCGTGGCGGGCAGGTTGAAGATGATCGGGTTGTCCGGCGTCGGCGCGATGATCTCGCCGACGGCGTCGCAGACCTGCTTGGCGTATTCCAGCTCAGTGCCGGTGTAAGACTCCGGAGAGTACTCGAACCGCCACTGCGTGCCCGGATACTTCGCGGCCTCCTCGACGCACTTGCGCGCGCCGTTCGTCGCGATGGCCTGCACGGCGGCCCGGTCGGCGCGGAAAACCACACGGCGCTGCAGGATCGACGTCGAGTTGTAGAAGTGCACGATGGCGCGGTGCGCTCCCTCGCACGCTTGGAAGGTGCGTTCGATCAGCTCCGGACGGCACTGGGTCAACACCTGGATGGTGACGTCGTCAGGGACCGCATCCTCGGTGATGATCTCGCGGACGAAGTCGAAGTCGGTCTGGCTGGCCGACGGAAACCCGACCTCGACCTCCTTGTAGCCCATGCGGACCAGCAGGTCGAACATGCGGCGCTTGCGGGCCGGGCTCATCGGGTCGATCAGCGCCTGGTTGCCGTCACGCAGGTCCACCGCACACCACAGCGGCGCGCGCGTGATCACCTGGTCGGGCCAGGTACGGCCGGCCGGCTGGATGGGCTCGACTTCCTGGGCGAATGGCCGGTACCGGCCGATCGGCATCGACGACCCGCGCTGGGTGTTCCACGCTGGTTGGTCGGCGTTGGGCTGGCCGCCGGGTTTGGTGATGGTTCGAGTGGATCTGAATGCGTCGGGGGAGTCGGCCGACGGTTGGGAAAAACTAGTCACGGTGATTGCTCCGGTGGATCGAAGGGCGCCTTTAAAGGCTCAGACCGGCGCATCGCCAACCCCCGCGACGGGAAGCCGGTCTGGATCAGACTCCGCCGCGGCGTCCGAGAAGGAGCACCCGCTGCACGTTGTGTACTTTACCGCGCCCACACCCTTCCCCAAAACCCCAGGTCATGCAGGAACGGCAGTGCGTCTGCCTAATGTGCTGAGTCATTAATTCGCTGACAATGTCAGGCGGCGTCAGCGGGTATGGGCAGCCCGGGGCATAGGGTGATGTAGCCGATGTCCGGGGATACCCACTCGCGCCACTGCTTATGACTCATGTTGGCGCTCAACTTGTTACACAGCATCTGCGGTGTCGCGGTCACCGGCCAGAGCCGCACCGTCTTGTCGGCGCTGGCGGAGGCGACGCGCTGGCTGTCGGGGCTGAACGCCACACCATACACATCGCCGCTGTGCCCGGTGAGCGGTTGGCCGATGGGTTGGCCGGTGTCGGCGTTCCACAGCCGCACCGTGGTGTCGTAGCTGGCGGTGGCCAGGCGGTGCCCGTCGGGGCTGAACGCCACGCTGTTCACAATGCCGGTGTGCCCGGTAAATGTTTGGAGGGGTTGGCCGGTGTCGGCGTTCCACTGCCGCACCGTCTTGTCGACGCTGCCGGTGGCGAGGCGGTGCCCGTCGGGGCTGAACGCCACACTGGTCACTTGGTCGGTGTGCCCGGTCAGTGTTTGCAGGGGTTGGCCGGTGTCGGCGTTCCACAACCGCACCGTGGTGTCAAAGCTGCCGGTGGCGAGGCGGTGCCCGTCGGGGCTGAACGCCACACTGCGCACTTGGTTGGTGTCCCCGGTCAGTGTTTGCAGGGGTTGGCCGGTGTCGGCGTTCCACAACCGCACCGTGGTGTCGGCGCTGGCGGAGGCGAGGCGGTGCCCGTCGGGGCTGAACGCCACACCGAACACGGAGTCGGTGTGCCCGGTCAGTGTTTGCAGGGGTTGGCCGGTGTCGGCGTCCCATAACCGCACCGTGGCGTCACGGCCGCCGGAGGCGAGGCGGTGCCCGTTCGGGCTGAACGCCACACTGAACACGTGGCCGGTGTGCCCGGTCAGTGCTTGTATGGGTTGGCCGGTGTCGGCGTCCCACAACCGCACCGTGGCGTCGTAGCTGGCGGAGGCCAGGCGGTGCCCGTTGGGGCTGAACGCCACACCGAACACTTGGTCGGTGTGCCTGTTTAGGGGTTGGTAGGCATCCCAGATCCGGATGGTGTGGTCGTAGTTGGCGGAGGCCAGGCGGTGCCCGTCGGGGCTGAACGCCACACTGAACACGGTGTCGGTGTGCCCGGTCAGTGTTTGCAGGGGTTGGCCGGTGTCGGCGTCCCACAACCGCACTGTGGCATCGCCGCCGCCGGAGACGATGTGGTGCCCGTCGGGGCTGAACGCCACACTGTTCACCGCGTCGGTGTGGCCGGTCAGTGTTTGCAGGGGTTGGCCGGTGTCGGCGTCCCACAACCGCACGGTGTGGTCTTGGCTGGCGGAGGCCAGGCGGTGCCCGTCGGGGCTGAACGCCACACCCAACACGGCGCCGGCCACACCCAACACGCCGCCGGTCTGCCCGGTGAGCGGTGGCCCGATCGGTTGGCTGGTGTCGGCGTCCCACAACCGCACCGTGGTGTCGGAGCTGGCGGAGGCCAGGCGGTGCCCGTCGGGGCTGAACGCCACACCCGACACGGCGCCGGTGTGGCCGGTGAGCGGTGGCCCGATCGGTTGGCCGGTGTCGGCGTCCCACAACCGCACCGTGGTGTCGGAGCTGGCGGAGGCCAGGCGGTGCCCGTCGGGGCTGAACGCCACACCCAACACGGCGCCGGTGTGGCCGGTGAGCGGTGGCCCGATCGGTTGGCTGGTGTCGGCGTCCCACAACCGCACCGTGGTGTCGGAGCTGGCGGAGGCCAGGCGGTGCCCGTCGGGGCTAAACGCCACACCCAACACGGCGCCGGTGTGGCCGGTGAGCGGTGGCCCGATCGGTTGGCCGGTGTCGGCGTCCCACATCCGCACCGTGTGGTCCCAGCTGCCGCTGGCCAGGCGGTGCCCGTCGGGGCTGACCGCCATACCGCCCAATTCGGCACCGGTGTCGGTGATTTTGAGGGTGTTGGTGCGCGCATCCAGCGCGTGCAACAGTGGCGCATCATAAGGTTCGGGCACCAGCGCCCGCGCGGCCAGCACCTCCTGAAACGCCCGCGCATCACCGCCCGAACTCGACCCGGCGAGAATGCCGTTGGCGTCTGAGACGAGCAGCCGCGCGATGGCCTGGTCGCGCTGGCGGAGGGCTTCCTGCCGCTGCGTCACGGCAATGAACGCTGCGATGAGCGCGGCCACGGTCAGCGCCACCAGCCCGGCGATCGCCGCGGCCCGCAGCCGGCGAAACCGCCGCTGCTCGCGCAGATCATCGCTGGCCAACTGGTCCTTGGGCTTGCCGTGAATCGGGGCGGCCAGCGCGGTGACCTTCTCCCGAAACACCGGCCCGCGATAATCCCACGGCGCATCCCCGGTGACATCGATGAACAACGGCTCCACCGGCAACGACCCCGCGACGGTCAGCACCGGCGGCGCCGCATCCGAGACCCGCGGATCAAAACAGGCGTTGGCCGAGTCCCAGTGCAAATGCCCGGCGGCCAGCACCAGCATCAGCTGATCGCGGCCCCGGCGCTGCAGCCAGTAGCCGATCTCCTGGTTCACCCAATGCGACTCGGCCGCCCCCGGCGAGAGCGTCACGACGAAAAACCGGGAGCGATCCAGCGCCTCGGTGATCTTGCCCCACAGATCCGGGCTGGCGGTCAAATCGGTGTCATCGCGGAACACCCGCAACGCCCGCAGTTGACCCAGGCGGCGCCCGATACCGTGCAACCCCTTCTGAATCCCGCTCACCACCGGTCGATCACGATGGGTATAAGACAAAAATGCGTCGTAGTCCAGCAGCTTCACCGGTCCCGACGGCGGGAACTGGGGCGCCTGCATTACCTCTGACATATGTCCCCTAGCGACGACTCAGGGTTCGCGCGAGAAAAAGGGTCTCCTGCGGCGACCACCGGCTTCGCCCGCGGCCAATCATGCCTGATCCGCAAGCCGTCGCAGACCGCTTTGTCCCTTTTGGATGCCGGCAGCCGCTCCGCCGGTCAGCACCGGTGTTCCGGGCGCCGCACTTGTCGCTTCTGGCCGTGATCGTTACCGCCCGATAGCGACGATCTTGACCGGGATGTCGGTGTTTTCGTCCGTGTAATAGCTCGCGCACACCCGGTGGTAGCCGTCAGCGATCTGCAAGGCCACGTCGTGGGTCACGTCGCCGCGGACAACCAGGATCGGTGACAGCTGCTTGCCTTTTTTGATCTTCTTCAGATCCGTCGCCACATGTGGGTTCTCCGGTGGCAGTAACGCCAAGCGTGACGCGCGAAGCAGATCCTTGGCCTTCTTGTACACGATCGGCGCCTTCTTCAGCGCGTCCACGACTTCGCTGATCTGCGCGGGCGTAGCAAGCAGCGCGAGGTAGTCCTCCGCTGCCGGATAGTCGTGCTCGTCTGGTTCGGTACCCCATAACACCGTGGCCATCGTGACGACCCCTTCCTCACCACTTGTCCGCCGCCGTCGTGCGCCGGCCCTTATTGGATATCAAGTATCACCGCACCTGTCGCCGACTGCCCGCCCGGCATCGTCGTCCGGTCAATCCACGTATTCTGTTTTCGACCCAAACCTCGCGACGCTGAGGGAACTCCCGGGGCCGGAAGCGGCTGGATAGGACTTAGAAAGGATCTAAGTGGCGCTCGTCGTGCAAAAGTACGGCGGATCTTCGGTGGCCGACGCCGAACGGATCCGCCGCGTCGCCGAACGCATCGTCGAGGCCAAAAAGCAAGGCAACGACGTCGTCGTGGTGGTCTCGGCGATGGGCGACACCACCGACGGCCTGCTGGAGCTGGCCCAGCAGGTGTGCCCGGCGCCGCCTGCTCGCGAGCTGGACATGCTGCTGACCGCCGGTGAGCGCATCTCCAACGCGCTGGTGGCGATGGCCATCGAATCGCTGGGCGCTCAAGCCCGCTCGTTCACCGGCTCGCAGGCCGGTGTCATCACCACCGGCGCCCACGGCAAGGCAAAGATCATCGATGTCACCCCGACCCGGCTGCAGTCCGCGCTTGACCAGGGGCTGATCGTGCTGGTCGCCGGATTTCAGGGCGTCAGCCAGGACACCAGGGACGTCACCACCCTGGGCCGCGGCGGCTCGGACACCACCGCGGTCGCGCTGGCCGCAGCGCTGGGCGCCGACGTCTGCGAGATCTACACCGACGTGGACGGCATCTTCAGCGCGGACCCGCGGATCGTGTCCAATGCCCGCCGGCTGGACACGGTCACGTTCGAGGAGATGCTCGAGATGGCCGCCTGCGGCGCCAAAGTACTGATGCTGCGCTGCGTGGAATACGCACGCCGCTACAACATTCCGGTGCACGTCCGGTCGTCGTACTCGGACAAACCCGGCACCGTCGTCACCGGATCGATCGAGGACATAGCTATGGAAGACCCCATTCTGACCGGCGTCGCACACGACCGCAGCGAGGCCAAGGTGACCATCGTCGGCATACCCGACCACCCGGGCTACGCGGCCAAGGTGTTTCGCGCGGTCGCCGACGCCGACGTCAACATCGACATGGTGCTGCAGAACGTCTCCAAGATCGAAAACGGCAAGACCGACATCACGTTCACCTGCCCCCGCGACAGCGGCCGGGTCGCGGTGGAGAAGCTGGACTCGCTCAAAGACGAGATCGGTTTCAGCCAAGTGCTTTACGACGACCACATCGGCAAGGTGTCGCTGATCGGCGCCGGCATGCGCAGCCATCCCGGGGGTCACCGCCACGTTCTGCGAGGCGCTGGCCGGTGTCGGCGTCAACATCGACTTGATCTCCACTTCGGAGATCCGGATCTCGGTGCTGTGCCGGGACACCGAGCTGGACAAGGCTGTCGTCGCTATCCACGAGGCGTTCGGGCTGGGCGGCGACGAGCAGGCGACGGTGTACGCCGGGACGGGTCGCTGATGAGCGGTTTATCGATCGGGGTTGTCGGCGCCACCGGCCAGGTGGGCCAGGTGATGCGCAGCGCTGCTCGACGAGCGCGACTTCCCGGCAGCCAGCGTGCGGTTTTTCGCCTCGGCCCGCTCGCAGGGCCGCAAGCTGACCTTCCGCGGCCAGGAAATCGAAGTCGAGGACGCCGAAACGGCCGACCCGACGGGTCTTGACATCGCACTGTTCTCCGCCGGCGCGACGATGTCGCGGGTACAGGCGCCGCGGTTCGCGGCCGCCGGGGTGACGGTGATCGACAACTCGTCGGCCTGGCGCAAGGACCCAGACGTGCCGCTGGTGGTCTCCGAGGTGAACTTCGCGCGGGATGTCGTCGGCGGCGCCCGGTCCCTCAAGAAGGGCATCATCGCCAACCCGAACTGCACCACGATGGCCGCGATGCCGGTGCTCAAGGTGCTGCACGACGACGCCCAGCTGGTGCGGTTGGTGGTGTCGAGCTACCAAGCCGTATCAGGAACCGGGCTGGCCGGCGTCGAGGAGCTCGCTACCCAGGCGCGTGCGGTCATCGACGACGCCGAGCAGCTGGTGCACGACGGCAGCGCGGTGGCGTTCCCGGAGCCGAAGGCTTACGTCGCGCCGATCGCATTCAACGTCGTCCCGCTGGCCGGGAAGCTGGTCGACGACGGCTCCGGCGAGACCGACGAGGACCAGAAGCTGCGCCACGAGAGCCGCAAAATCCTGGGTATTCCGGACTTGCTGGTCAGCGGAACCTGTGTGCGGGTTCCGGTGTTCACCGGCCACTCGTTGTCCATCAATGCCGAGTTCGCTCAACCGCTTTCGCCGCAGCGCGCCCGTGAACTCCTTGACGGTGCACCGGGGGTGAAGGTGGTTGACGTGCCGACGCCGCTGGCTGCCGCCGGTGTCGACGAATCGCTCGTCGGCCGGATCCGTCACGACCCCGGTGTGCCGGACGGACGCGGCCTCGCGTTGTTCGTCTCAGGCGACAACCTGCGCAAGGGTGCGGCATTGAACACTATTCAGATCGCCGAGCTGCTGGCCGCCGAATTGTGATCCGCGGGTGAGCTCGGCCCACTCGCGCCGGGTTACGCGCAGCTCGGTGTTGGCTACGTCCGCGGCCTGCTTGCTTGTGTCGCAGGGCTTTTCGCCCGCCTACGCCGATCCGCCGGCGCCGATGCCCGAGCCGGTCCTGCACCCACTTGCACCAGGTGAGGTGATCCGGATCGGTCCGACCGCAGGAACCGGCACGCCCACCCGTGACTACGGCATCGGGGCCACCGACTTGTGCGCGTTCATGGAGTTCCCCACCGAAGTAATGCAGGTCTGCGGCGACAGCTTCGCCGGCCAGGGGGTCGGCTTCGGCGGCTACTACTCGCCGATCGCATTGCGCGTCGACACGTCGTCGGTCGATGACCCAGACGGAGTGCGCTACGCCGGGGTCACCGGAGTTTATGAACCGCTGCTGGCCGACCCGACGCCGCCGGGCGCATCACAGCTGCCGGCCGGTGTGGTGCAGATCAACCGGCAGAACTACCTGCTGGTCACCACAGCGATACAACTGGTGCCGCAGAGCTCGCGGCTGGTGAAAGCCGAACCGACACATGGGTTTTGGCAGACGGCTCCGGGCTCGGTGCGCGACGCCACCTACATGGGCGGCCAGCAGTCACAGATCAGCGGCTACTACGACCCGATCCCGACGGCCGAGTCACCGACCGGGTGGGTGTACATCGTCGCCGACAACTTCGACCGCAGCCAACCGGTGGTGCTGTACCGGGTCGCGCCGGAGAACTTCGGGGACCGGGCCCGGTGGCAGGGCTGGGCGTCCGGTCCCGATGGCGGTTGGAACAAGCCGCCAACACCGTTGTGGGGCGACGTGATTGGCGAGATGAGCTTCAAACAGATCGACGGCAAGGCAGTGCTGTCGTATTTCAACGCCAGCACTGGAAACATGGAGATCCGGGTGGCTGACGACCCGACCTCGCTGGGCACCGCGCCGGTGACAACGGTGGTGCAACACGTCGACGAGTGGCCCGAGCCTGCGGAAAGCCTGCCGCCCCCGTACGACAACCGGCTGGCCCAGCCGTACGGCGGGTACATTTCCCCGGGTTCGACGCTGGATGAGTTGCGGGTGTTCGTCAGCCAGTGGCATAACAGCGATCCCCGGGCGCGCGCGCCTTACCGGGTGATCCAGTTCGCGGTCAACCCGTTCAAACCCTGGTCGGAACCTTAAATCTTGCCCTCAGTCCGCAGTGGGTCCGCAGCAGCCCCTAGAGCGGTCTTGCTGCAGCTGCGGGTGCGGTCGTTGGCGTCCGGCCACAGGTGCGAGTACGTGATGAGGGTGATCGCCGCCGACGAGTGCCCGAGTGCCCGCTGGACGGTCACCACGTCGCAGCCCGCCCGGATCAGCCCGGAGGCGTAGAAGTGGCGCAGGTCGCAGCCGGTTGCCGATGCCCACAGCGTCGCGCGCAATCCGCCATGACCGCCACCGTGGCCGCGTGGACGGGCACCGTCGCGTTACGGGTGCCGGGAAACAACCAGCGGTCGGGATCCTACTTAAACGAGCATCAACACGACCAAGCCAATCGCCAGGCCGACGAGGATGCTGGCCCCGACGATCAGTAGTCGTTTCAGCATTCGACGCTGGCGCTTTGGCACGAACACCGGTTGCACGAGCGCCACCGTCGGCCCATCACTGATCACCGTGTGACGCGTCGCTGCGACGACCTCATCGGGGGCCTCGTGGGGATCGGCCTCGAATTCAGTCCCGGCCCCGACTTGCGCGTCGTCGGTCTTGGTTCGGCCAGTCGCCGTGTCGTTGCCGGTCTCAGTGCGGACCGGTGACGTTTCAGCCGCGGCTGCCGGAGCAGCCGGACCTCGGGCGTCGATTGCGCGTGCGTCGGGCAGAATCTCGTCCCACACGGCGGGATCGACCCGGTCCAACGTGGCGAGGACCTCGCGCAGATCGGGCCGGTTTTTCGGCTTCTTCTCGAGCATTCCGAGCACGACGCCGCAGACTGCCTTCGGCACACCGGCCCGCACCATGGCGGGCGATTGCGGCCGGCCGGTCAGGTGCAAGTCGGCGAGAGTCTTCAGATCAGTTGCCACAAAGGGTGGCCGGCCGGTCAACGCCCGGTAGGTCAGTGCGCCAAACGAATACACGTCCAGCGTGGATGCTTCCGCATCGGGATCGGTGATCTGCTCGGGCGCCATGTACATCGGCGTCCCGGTGATCCCTCCCGACTGGGTGCGGAACTCGCCGCCTAGTCGGGTCAGACCGAAGTCGGCCAGCACGGCGCGGCCGTCGCGGCTCAGCAAGACATTAGACGGCTTGACATCCCGATGCACCACACCGGCGCCGTGCGCAACTTGCAATGCCTCCCCGACCCGGGTCAGGACCTCGACGACGGCACGGCCGGGGAGGCGGTCCTCGGCGAGGGCGTCCTCGAAGTCACCTCCGTCCAGATATTCGGTGACCAGCGCGACGACTGACCCGTCGTCGACCATTCGCAGGACACGGAGGATCGACGGGTGATCGAGGGCAGCGAGCACCCTGCCCTCTCTCCGTAGACGACCCAGCGCCGACGACGATGCAGTGACCAGCGCCTTGACCGCAACCAGGCGGTTCATCGCGAGATGCTCCACAAGGACGACGGTTCCGCCGCCCCCAGCGCCGAGGTCTCCCACGTACCGGTATCCATCCCCGATCATGGCCATCGCCAGAGTTACCGAGACCGGAGAGGCCATCACATCATGCCTCCGGAAATTCGAGTAGCTCGAAGGTCCACGACCGATCACCGACCCGGACGAGATCGCCGTGGTGGAGCAGATGACTGTCGACGATCCTCACATCGGCGACGTAAGTGCCGTTGGGCCCTCCCAGGTCACGCAGGACGAACCCGTCCGGCGTGGGGACGATCACGGCGTGATGCCTACTGACCTTGGGATTGGCGACGACCAGGTCGTTGTCGGGCATGCGTCCGATCCTCAGCCCGTCGGCGGGCACCACAATCTCCTCGCCGTCGGGTCCACGCAGTCGGGCAGCTTCTGCAACTTCGTCGGATTCCGTCCAGGTCGCCGCGACGGCGGCCACGTCAGCGGTCATGAGATCTTTCGGCAGGAGTTGCGCCGTCGGCGTCTCCACCAGCTGACTCGCCCGAATCCTCACCTCCTCGGCCAGGTCGGCGCGGCTCACGACGAGGCTCAGCACGTCGCGAGCGCCTTGCCGCTCAACCGAATCCACCGACCGCAGTGCCAATTCCAGCCGATCGAGGACCGCGGACTGTTCGTCAGCGGTCAAGGCGGTGGATTGTCGCGCGAGGTCGACGAGTTCGGTCAGATATGACAAAGGCAGGGCGGGCGGGTTCGGCAGTGGGTCGGGAAGTGCGCACGCAGGCGGCAGCACGGCCAGTGCGCTGGCCAAATTCAACGCCGCACGGGGTCCCACTTCGGAGTAGTCGACGATCTGGCGCGAGGAGATCCGCGCGGGAAGGGCACCGGGAAGGGACTCGACCGCGACCGGCAACACCGGCTTGCCCAATGCTTGAGCCCATTCGAACTCTCGACCGCACGCCAGCGAGCTCAGCGCACCGCGCGAGACGACCGCGACGAAGCCATCGCAGTCCGCAATCGCCTTCAGGATGACGTCCCACCATTCCTGGCCGCCACGGATGGACGAGTCGACCCAGGTCTCGAAACCCAGAATCTGCAGATGACCGACCAACTCCTCGACCGCGGGCTTGTTCACACGGGCGTAGGACACGAACAGCTTCGGCACGATCACCCCCGGTGCAGGACTCGAGTCGCCGTCAGGCTAGCGCAGATCTCGCGCAGGTCGGAGACGTTCGGGTTGCTCAGCGCACCCTTCTGCCAGCACCTGGATCACGGAACGCGTCGAACTGCTGAGCCCTACGACGATACGAACGCTACGTGCCATCGAACAGTCCGCGGCACCGTGGTCAAAGGACATTGTGCTCGGCGCTGTATAAGTACGTCCACCACCGCCTGCGGTATTCGGGAGCTTCGATTGCCTGCGGCTGCGTCTGTGGTGGTGTTTTGATGTCGATGGTGTTGTGACTGCACACACCAGGCCCGTGGGGGTTGTTGATGATCGGTGATTACGAGCGTGTCGGGGTGGTGGCGCGTGGTGCACACAGCACGATCTGGAAGGGTTTCGATCCCGGGCTCAAGCGTGAGGTGGCTCTTAAGCAGCTGTCGGGTTCGGGCGCCGGCGAGGCGGCTCGCCGCGAGGCCGCCGCCCTGGCCGGGTTGCGGCACCCCAACATCTTGTCGGTGTATGACGTCCTCGAGGACGCCGAGGGTGTGTGGCTGATCGAACAGTGGATCACCGGGGCACCGCTATCGGCGGTGTTGGCGGTGACCGGGAAACTGCGGGCGATCGACGCGCTGGCCTTGATCCACGGTGCGCTGCAGGGTCTGTCGTATGCCCACGGCCGCGATGTGGTCCATGGTGACGTCGCGCCGGCCAACATCTTGATCGACCAGAGCGGTACACCGATGTTGGTGGATTTCGGTCTGGCGGTGACCCCGGGTCAGACCAGCCTGGGTGGCACCCCGGGCTATATGGCGCCGGAGGCTGCTGCGGGCCAGCCGGTCGATAAGCGCTCGGATGTGTATAGCAGTTGTGTGGTGTTGGCCGAACTGCTCAGAGGTGCGCGACTGTTCACCACCGCCAGCAGCCTGGCCTTGACTCGTGAGCAGGCCAGCGCCGCACCGCAACTCGATGGGATCGAGGCACCGGTGGCCGCGGTGCTGACCACGGGGTTGCATCCCCGACCCGATGATCGGCCCACCGACGCCGAAACGCTGTTGACTCAACTCGAATCGGCGATCGAGGAAACCCATGGCCGCCGTTGGCTGGCCGCCGCGGGGCTGGGGGCTATCGGTTCGACCGCGGCCACCGTCGCCGCCGGGACAACACTGGCCGGAACCGCTAGCGCGGGAACCACCACGGCCGCAACCGTATCCAAGTCCGCCACCTCGATGCTCACTCGCGGCAAGGTCATCGGCGCGGGCGCCGCGGGCGCCGCCATCATCGTCGCCGTGATCGCGTTCCTCCTGCTGCGGCCCCATCCGCCCCAGCAGGCACCAGCACAAACCCCGCCGACAGCATCAGCATCAACAGCCGGCGCCACCGCCGCCGCCACCCCCGACCCCTGGGCGGGCACCTACCGGGCCCATCAGATTGGGCCGATCTGACCTTCGATTGGAACTTGCACCTCGGTTGTCCGGGGTGCGATGGTGCCCCAAATAACATCGCTGAATGGAACGGCACCGGTTGGCAGTGGGACATGGACTCGGCTTGCGGGCCGCGGACGTGGACGATCACGTACACACCCACAGTTGTCGCTAATAATAAGGTCCAGGAGTTTTCATACCAGTATCGGTATAAGGGAGTGCCCTGCGCCGGGTCGGTCAATGCCGACGGCACCGCGGTGCGCATCGGTGGTTGACGGATGCACATCTGGGTTTCCGCCACTGAGCACCCGACGGGACCGTACTCAGAGGACAGTCAAGAGACGGGGGTGGCGGTACGGAGCCTCGATTGCCTGCGGTTGCGTCTCTGGTGGTGCTTTGATGTTGATGGTCCTGTGGTCTGCAGGCACCAGGCCCTTGGGGGTTGTTGATGATCGGTGATTACGAACGTGTCGGGGTGGTGGCGCGTGGTGCACACAGCACGATCTGGAAGGGTTTCGATCCCGGGCTCAAGCGTGAGGTGGCACTTAAGCAGCTGTCGGGTTCTGGCGCCGGCGAGGCGGCTCGCCGCGAGGCCGCCGCGCTGGCCGGGTTGCGGCACCCCAACATCTTGTCGGTGTATGACGTCCTTGAGGACGCCGAGGGCGTGTGGCTGATCGAACAGTGGATCACCGGCGCACCGCTATCGGCGGTGTTGGCGGTGACCGGGAAACTGCGGGGGATCGACGCTTTGGCCTTGATCCATGGTGCGCTGCAAGGTCTGTCCTATGCCCACGGGCGTGATGTGGTCCATGGTGACATCACGCCGGCCAATATCTTGATCGACCAGAGCGGCACACCGATGCTGGTGGACTTCGGTCTGGCGGTCGCCCCGGGTCACCTCAGCCTGGGCGGCACCCCGGGCTATATGGCGCCCGAGGCCGCCGCGGGTCAACCGGTCGATAAGCGGTCCGATGTGTATAGCAGCTGTGTGGTGTTGGCCGAACTGCTCAGAGGTGCGCGACTGTTCGCCACCGCGAGCAGCCTGGCCCTGACCCGTGAGCAGGCCAGCGCCGCACCGCAACTCGACGGGATCGAAGCACCTGTGGCCGCGGTGCTGAGCACCGGGTTGCATCCCCGACCCGATGATCGGCCCGCCGACGCCGAAACGCTGCTGACCCAACTCGAATCGGCGATCGAGGAAACCCACGGCCGCCGCTGGCTGGCCGCCGCCGGACTGGGCGCCATCGGTTCGACCGCGGCCACCGTCGCCGCCGGAACAACACTGACCGGCGCCACCGCCACCGCCGGGACCGGTACGACGGTGGCTGCGGCCGCCAAGGCCGGCACGTCCAAGCTCAGCCGCGGGAAGGTCATCGGTGCGGGCGCCGCGGGCGCCGCCGTCATCGCAGTGGCAGCGTTCATCCTGTTACGCCCCGCACCGCCCCACCAGACCGCAGCACAAACAACAACACCCCCGCCCGCCGCCGCTACAGCCGCGACCCCACGTAGCCCAATCGACGATCACTGGCACCTACCTGTTTCACTGCCTTTCTCCTCAGTGCGACTGCGGTCGATCCATTCCGGGCCTACGTCGCCTGACTATTCTGCCGGCATTATCCAGCAAGGCAACACGATAACCTTCATCGAGTGCGACCGGCCCCTTGAACGCCGACGGATCGTTCGTGGCCACCGATGGCACTACGGCTATACGTGGCGGGGTGTCTTCGCGACCGAAGGCGGCCGCACCGTCATCCGCGACGGCGACGCAACTATGTACTCTGTCGAATTGCCACGACACCTTCACGGCCACCAAGCAGTAAACGACAACCCAGGTGGTCCAGGAGGTGTCGATCAATTATTCGGCGCAATGCGGCATACCCGATAGACCGCCACTGCGACACGCATCGGTGGTTGACGGATGCACATCTGGGTTTCCTCCACTGAGCACCCGACGGGACCGTCCTCAGAGGACAGTCAAGAGAAGGGGGTGGCGGTACGGAGCGTCGATTGCCTGCGGGTGCGTGTCTGGTGGTGTTTTGATGTTGATGGTGTTGTGATCTGCATACACCGGGCCCTTGGGGGTTGTTGATGATCGGTGATTACGAACGTGTCGGGGTGGTGGCGCGTGGTGCACACAGCACGATCTGGAAGGGTTTCGACCCCGGGCTCAAGCGTGAGGTGGCACTTAAGCAGCTGTCGGGTTCCGGCGCCGGCGAGGCGGCTCGCCGGGAGGCCGCCGCGCTGGCCGGGTTGCGGCACCCCAACATCTTGTCGGTGTATGACGTCCTTGAGGACGCCGAGGGTGTGTGGCTGATCGAGCAGTGGATCACCGGGGCGCCGTTGTCGGCGGTGTTGGCGGTGACCGGGAAGCTGCGGGCGATCGACGCTTTGGCCTTGATCCATGGTGCGCTGCAGGGTCTGTCCTATGCCCACGGGCGTGATGTGGTCCATGGTGACGTCACGCCGGGCAATATTTTGATCGACCAGAGCGGTACACCGATGTTGGTGGATTTCGGTCTTGCGGTCGCCCCGGGTCACCTCAGCCTGGGTGGCACCCCGGGCTATATGGCGCCGGAGGCTGCTGCGGGCCAGCCGGTCGATAAGCGCTCGGATGTGTATAGCAGTTGTGTGGTGTTGGCCGAACTGCTCAGAGGTGCGCGACTGTTCACCACCGCGAGCAGCCTGGCCTTGACCCGTGAGCAGGCCAGCGCCGCACCGCAACTCGACGGGATCGAGGCACCGGTGGCCGCGGTGCTGAGTACCGGGTTGCATCCCCGACCCGATGATCGGCCCGCCGACGGCGAAACGCTGTTGACTCAACTCGAATCGGCGATCGAAAAAACCCATGGCCGCGGCTGGCTGGCCGCCGCGGGGCTGGGGGCTATCGGTTCGACCGCGGCCACCGTCGCCGCCGGGACAACACTGGCCGGCGCCACCGCCACCGCCGGAACCGGTACGACGGTGGCTGCGGCCGCCAAGGCCGGCACGTCCAAGCTCAGCCGCGGCAAGGTCATCGGTGCGGGCGCCGCGGGCGCCGCCGTCATCGCCGTGGCAGCGTTCACCCTGTTACGCCCCACACCGCCCCACCCGACCGCAGCACAAACAACGACACCCCCGCCCGCCGCCGCACCCGCCGCGACCCCACAAGCAGCCCAATCGACGCTCACTGGCACCTACCTGAGGCACACTCTGACTTACGAGAGCTACGGACAGGATCATCTGGCGGAGGCTCAGGCTCAAGACGGCCCCTTCACCGTCACCGTTCACGGCAACACCGTGACCTTCTACGGCCACAGCGGCCCCTTGAACGCCGATGGATCGTTCGTGGTCGAAGGCCCGAACGGCCCCTATGACTACATCAAGTGGACGGGCGTCTTCGCGACCGAAGGTGGCCGCACCGTCATGCGCGACGTCGTAATGGACGACAAGTTTGCCCACTCCACCTGGACGGCCACCAAGCAGTGAACGACAACCCGGGATGGTTCAGGAGATGTCGATCAAGTATTCGGTGCAATGCGGCGTACCCGATAGACGGCCACTGCGACATGCATCGGTGGTTGACGGATGCACATCTGGGTTTCCTGCACTGAGCACCCGACGGGCCGTCTCAGAGGACAGTCAAGAGAAGGGGGTAGCGGTATTCGGGAGTTTCGATTGCCTGCAGCTGCGTGTCTGGTGGTGTTTTGATGTTGATGGTGTTGTGACTGCACACACCGGGCCCGTGGGGGTTGTTGATGATCGGTGATTACGAGCGTGTCGGGGTGGTGGCGCGTGGTGCACACAGCACGATCTGGAAGGGTTTCGATCCCGGGCTCAAGCGTGAGGTGGCTCTTAAGCAGCTGTTGGGTTCGGGCGCCGGCGAGGCGGCTCGCCGCGAGGCCGCCGCGCTGGCCGGGTTGCGGCACCCCAACATCTTGTCGGTGTATGACGTTCTTGAGGACGCCGAGGGTGTGTGGCTGATCGAGCAGTGGATCACCGGCGCACCGCTATCGGCCGTGTTGGCCGTGACCGGGAAACTGCGGGGGATCGACGCTTTGGCCTTGATTCACGGTGCGCTGCAAGGTTTGTCCTATGCCCATGGGCGCGATGTGGTCCATGGTGACATCACGCCGGGCAATATCTTGATCGACCAGGCCGGTACACCGATGCTGGTGGATTTCGGTCTGGCGGTCAGCCCGGGTCACCTCAGCCTGGGCGGCACCCCGGGCTACATGGCGCCCGAGGCCGCCGCGGATCAACCCGTGGACAAGCGGTCCGATGTGTATAGCAGCTGTGTGGTGTTGGCCGAACTGCTCAGAGGTGCGCGACTGTTCACCACCGCGAGCAGCCTGGCCCTGACCCGTGAGCAGGCCAGCGCCGCACCGCAACTCGACGGGATCGAAGCACCGGTGGCCGCGGTGCTGAGTACCGGGTTGCATCCCCGACCCGATGATCGGCCCACCGACGGCGAAACGCTGCTGACTCAACTCGAATCGGCGATCGAGGAAACCCACGGCCGCCGCTGGCTGGCCGCCGCCGGCCTGGGCGCCATCGGTTCGACCGCGGCCACCGTGGCCGCCGGAACGACGCTGACCGGCGCCACGGCCACCGCCGGGACCGGTACGACGGTGGCTGCAGGAGCCAAAGCCGGCACGTCCAAGCTCAGCCGCGGGAAGGTCATCGGTGCGGGCGCCGCGGGCGCCGCCGTCATCGCCGTGGCAGCGTTCACCCTGTTACGCCCCGAACCGCCCCACCAGACCGCAGCACAAACAACGACACCCCCGCCCGCACCCACCAGCACACAACAGGCTCAACCGAGCATCGCCGGCACCTACCTGTGGCACTACCTCACTTACGAGTGCTACGGGGTCGATGAACTTGCGCAAGTTCCTGACTCCCTCGTCACCGTCCCCCTTCAAGGCAACACGCTGAACATCAGGGGCGCGACCGGCACCCTGAACGCCGACGGATCGTTCGTGGCCACCGATTCTGTCTATACGTGGCGGGGTGTCTTCGCCACCGAAGGCGGCCGCACCGTCATCCGCGACGGCGTAGAGCAAGCTGGTGCATGCGCCGGTACCTGGACGGCCACCAAGCAGTGAACGACAACCCAGTACCCCCCCATCTGCACTCTCGAGCGCTGCGGTCGCGCGCCGCCGAGATCGATCCCCTAGCCACCGGGGCCCGTCCTTGCCTGATCTCTAGACGCCGGCAGAAGCGCGTAGCACCTTCAAGAGGGTGGCCGTGTTGGGCAATGGCGGTGGACAGCGCCGCCAACCTCTACGTCATCGACAACGGAAAATGGGGTGGTGAAACTGCCGGCGGGTTGACGCCACCGCTACAAAGCGACGCTGAGTTGTGTGAACGGATTTGTGAACGAAGCGATGCGGGACCGCTCAGATCGTCTGAGACGTGGCGCGAGCGCTTAGCCGCACCATTGGTCTTGAACTGCGTGTTTGAGATGCGCGAGACAACGTAACAGTGGGACCGGCTGTCTCATGACTCAGAGGTCGCAGGTTCGATCCCCGTTTCTGTGTCGCTCGGCCTCGTGTGATCGGGGATGCCGGTGTATCGAGTAATGCTGTCGGCCGGAGAAACGCTTCTGCGCCGGTGAACGCGCGGTAGTAGATCACACCCAGGGCGAGTAGATCTGCCGACTTGGGTCCCCCGGCGGGCTTGGCATGGCGAGTCGCGACGCCGATGCCTCCCACGAGGAAAGCGTTGGCATGAGCTTCGACAAGACACGAGGAACGATTCCGTCGACATCCGACTTTCCAGCCACGCAGCACCGCCATTCCGCGCGCGATGGTCATCGGCCTGATGAGCGCGGTCACGGTGAATACCTCCGGCAAACCGAGCTCGGCTTTGATGGCTGGGTATAACGCAGCAGTCAGGAGCGTGACGTGAAACAGAACTCGCCAAGGCAACATGAACTTGTCCAAGGCCGATACAAGCGCCGCTAAGCATCAACTTTCAGCGCTCGCTAAAGCATAACGAGGGTGTTGGACTGCGCGGACATCATTCGCGAATCCATTGTTCGGCACAGCCGTTTTGCATTTATCCTGCCGTACAACGGTATACCGGGCCTGCAGCCCTACGAGCGACCGTCACTTAGCGACTGCTTGCGGTGATGCAACGTGCCGCATAAGGGTTCGTGGCGCGCCCATTATTTTGGCCGAATTTGCAGCCGAAGTTCGCCCCGCACGGTAGCGTTCCTGCGGATCACACGCGAATGTGCCGTCGTCTGCACGTCCTGTCGGGTCGGTTGCGGGAGCCGCGAGAGGGGATGGTTATGGGGTACGGGGGACTGAATCTCTGGCCAGCTTCACGCGGTGTGCTGCTTCGGCTGCTGGTGTTCGCAACCGCTGCTGTGTTGGTGCTGGCGTCGGCGACGCGGGCTGTCAAGGCGCCCGACCCACCGAACCTCATCGGCGGCCCGCTCGGGCGGCTACTTGCCAACTCGACCGATCTCGGCCCGGCCCGCAGCGGTCACGCACAGATCACCGCCGCACTCCGCGACTCGACTCGCCCGGAAACGTTGATCGCATGGGCGAAAGATCAGGGCTTGTCAGTGCAATGGCGAGCCGGCGACGACTGGGCCTTCGTCGAGGGAACACCACGAAACATGGGCACCGCCTTCGGGGTGGCGGTACACGACTACCGCAGTCGCAGTGGGCAAATCTTCTACGCGTCCCGGCAGCAACCCGCGGTTCCCGCATCAGTGCAAGCGGAGGTCGCGGAGATCGGCCGCATCCTCAGCTACAACCCGGTCCATACGCTCAAGCCGCCAATGCTTCCCCTGGATGTGCCCGCGCACGGGTTGACGCCGGCTCAGTTCGTGACGACCTACAACGCCGGTCCGCTGGCCACGACCGGCAAGGGCCAGACCATTGCGTTCTTCGAGATCGACGGCTACGACCAGTTCAATCTCAATTCTTATTCCTCAACTTTTGGGCTGCCGGATTTCACGCCGACACTGGTCAGAGGTCAACCTGGTTCACCAGAAGGTGAGACGGAGCTGGATCTCGAGGTTGCCCACGCGATCGCGCCGGACGCACGGCTGGTGGTCGTCAACGCCACTGCCGGCCTCGGATTGGACAAGTTGCAGGTCAAGGATTTTGCGACGCCGGCTTTCCACCAGAAGTTTGCGACCATGTTTGAGGCGGTGGATCGTCAGTTTCCCGGCGCGATCTGGAGTCTCTCCATCGGCTTTGACTGCGACAAGGAAACCACCCTCGCCGACGTGCGCCCGATGCGGGCCGCACTGGCCGCCGCGGAAGCGCGTGGCACGTCGGCGTTTACCGCGAGCGGGGACACCGGTGGCCTTGAATGCAAGAACCGCGACTATGACAACTTTTCCGGTTTCACCGATCCGCCCACCGAAGATGATGTCGGCGTCGATACTCTCGCCGCGCTGCCGGAGATGACCGATGTGGGCGGTACCAGCCTGTCGACCGATAAGAACGGCGTTCGGCTCGCCGAAGCCGCCTGGGTCGAATCGCCGATCTCGCAGGGCACCGGCGGCGGAGTGTCGAACCTGTTCCCGCGCCCCGCATGGCAAAACAGCGTGTCCTCACCGGAGGACGCCACACATCGGTTGACGCCCGATGTCGCTGCCGTCGCCGACCCGGACACCGGGGCGTATGTCCTGACGTCCGGCACGGGCGGCGGCCAATGGGCTGACATCGGTGGCACCTCGCTAGCCGCTCCGATCTGGGCTGCGCTGACGGCGTTGATGAATCAGTATCTACTCGAGAACGGGGGGAAGGCCCTGGGGAATCTGAACCCGCTCTTGTACAAGGTTGCGGCAGGGTCGGCGCGGCCCGCGTTTCACGACGTGACCCTCGGCGGTAACGCCGTCTACAACGCTACGACCGGCTACGACCTGGTCACCGGGCTCGGCACTCCCAACGTCGACAACCTTGTTCACGACCTACTCGACATTCAGCACGGGGCCAGGTAAACATGGTCGGCTCCGCGGTGACATCGGAGGTGATTCCGCGATGAGCACCCAGTCGGTGTCCCAGGGCCCCCAGTCGATTCCGTCAGTGCCATGTCGGGTGTGCGGGACAGTTGTTCCGCTGGGCGCGTTCTGCGGCGCTTGCGGCGCGCATCTATCCCCGCAGCGCGCAAACGGGCCGGATTGGTTACGCATCCGAGCCTATGGCGCCGCGCCGGGAGAGCATCTGCTGCGGGCATCGGTGATCAGTTCCCTTTTTCCGCACTTGCCGCATCGGTCCCGGACGGCGTTTCGGGCGGGATTGGCCGCCCTGGTCGTGGTGTTGGTCGTGGTAGCCCTACTGCGCTGGCAGGGGCCGTTGATCGGGCTCAGCGCGCTCGGGTTTCCGCTGTTGTTCCAGATCTACTTGCAAGAAAACGACGTCTACCGCGATTTGCCGGTTCGCGCGTTGCTAGTGGCGGCGGTGATCGGCGCCGGGTTCGGCGTCGGATGGGCAGTGCTGACCGGCCCGATTGTCACCCGCTCGTACATCAATGAGTTGGATGTTTCCACGCAGACCCTATTGCGCGACGGGCTGGCCATCCCGCTGGGTGGTGCAGTCCTCATGGTTCTCCCGGCGGCGCTGGTACGGGCATTGCGCCCACCAACCAAGGAGTCGTTGGATGGCTACTTGATCGGATCGCTGGGGGCGATCGCGTACACCGCTGCTGGCGTCCTAACCCGGTTGTACCCGCAGCTGAAGACCGGGCTTGTTGCCCATCACCGGAATGTCGGCGGGCTGCTCGTGGAAGCCGGCATCTCGGGTGTCGCGATGCCGTTGACCGCCGCGGCGGCCGGCGGCTTGGTGGGCGCCGCGCTCTGGTACACCGGCCGGGCGGACCCACCTCGCGGGCGGCTTTCGTGGGCGGCGCTTGTGCCCGCGGTCGTAGTGGTGTTGGCCATTTACGCCGGATTGGGGCGGGTCGATGTCGCCCGGCTGCCGCAGGGATTGCAGTTAGCCCTGCACCTGCTGATTGCGGTGCTGGCGATACTGGTCTTAAGGATCGCGTTGCACACGGCGTTACTGCATGAAGCCCACGAGGTCATCCAAGGCGAACCGTTGCTGTGCGCGCATTGCCATCATGTCGTTCCCGACATGGCTTTTTGTCCGAGCTGCGGGGTTGCCATCCGGGCGTCGTCGCGGCGTTCGCGCGATGCACGGCGCCTCCCGCGGCCGGAGCCTGCCGACACAACCCCTGCGATCCCGGGCGCCGCCGCGCCGTCTGCACCGGAGTGGACCGGATACGCCGTGCCTGCTCCGTCGTACACGGCAGCTCCTGTGCGCCACACCACCCACACCCGACTGCTTGTGGTTCTCGGCGCCGTGCTGGCTGTGGTTGCGGTGGTGGCGGCTCTGGTCTCATGGTTGCTCATCCCGGCCCCGCCGCACTCCAAATGCCCGCCTCACTGTGCGCCGCCGAAAGGGCCTTCCGCTGGATCTCCACTCCCCGGCCAGCAGCCTCCGGTCGGGCGACCCGCTCCACCCCCCGGGCCCCTGGTGCAGTCGTTTCCCCGCTTCACATCCAGCGACCTCGGATTCTCGGTCGCCTCCCCCCCCGGGGCCGAACACGCACCCAACGTGACAGGGATAATGAAGGGCGTCAATGACAGCAGGGTGTGGTTGTTTGGCCAGCCCGCCGACGGCAGTACACCAAGTCAGATCGCCCAGGACTTCATCCAATCCAACTGGCCCGGCGCCACTCTCGCGTATCAGATTCCCAACGCGATGATCGGCTATCAAGCCGGCTACGGCGAAATCGACGACTACTCCCCGGTGGGCAGCTCTGGCACCTCGAATCACTTGCGGGTGCTGGTTATGGTCGCGGAGAAACATGGGCTCGCTTTGATCGCCGTGGCGATAGGCCCTTACGCCCCGCTTACGGGTGCTAGCCATCCGACTGGTGCCGGCCTGGAAATTGCGGAGTCGCTCGGTTACTTCGTCAACAGCTTCACCTGGCGCGGAGATCCACCGCGCTGACCCCAATGAGCCCGTTGTGCCGGTGAGCCTGAAAGGGCACAGCGCGATCGTTTACGGTGCAGCACGTCGCCCCACGCCTGAGCCCAAAGTTACTGGCCCAGCCAAGTTGTGCCCACCGCATGAACGTGGCAGCCAGACGGCTTGGCAGCCAGACCATTAGTCGGCCCAGCTGAAGTCGACCGGCAGCAGGGGCCGGCCCCAATGTTGCGGCGCTACTCATAGGTGGTTCATAGGTTGCACCTAGCGAACCTTATTTGTTGACAACGCATCATTTCAGCATGAGTGAAACACCTGAAACACCAACCAGGCCGACTACGGTCGCCACTAACCCCACAGTGCCAACGACTGAGCCAGTGAAACCGTATTGGCTCTACCGATTCGCGGCGTGGGTTGTGATCGTCGCCGGCATCCTGTTCATCGTCACGACCATTTTCTTCGCCGGCTTCAAGATCGCCGGCCATCATCATCACCACGGATGGCACCCCCACATGGGGCAACACCACGCCATGGGTCCAGGGCACCACGGCCACGGCCCGGGGGCTGGCTTCCACGGCGGGCCTGGCGGTCCGGGGGGTCCTGCCAGTTTGGGACCCTCACAGCCGCCACAGTCCGTCGCTCCGTCGCTGGCTCCGGCGCACCCGTAGTCCGCAATTATGGCCATGAGCCCGGCGTCCCCGTCGCGGGACGCCGGGCTCCGAGTCTTACCGGCGACGCTCATGGCCGCCGTCCAGTCGCGGCCATCGCTGACCTGAGGCATTATGCGAAGCATGAGCGAGACTCCTCAGCCGTCGATTCCGCCGTCTCCCGTCGCGCCGCCACCCGTCGCGCCTACGCCTGCACATTCCGAGCGGCTCTATCAGGTAGCGGCGTGGGTGGCGATCATTGCAGGGGTCGTGCTCATCGCCGTGGTCGTTCTGCGTTTCGCCTGGTTCTTGTGCTGCTAGGGCGGTAGGCACGCCGCGACTGAAAAGAGCGCGGTGTTTGTTGGTCGGCGCGCACGTCGGCATTATCGAGAGATGACCCAAGCACCCGAGCACCAGATCCAGCCGCCACCCCCCGGCCCGCCTCCGTCGCCGCCGTACGTAGCGAAGCCTTCGCGGCTCTACCAGGCTGCGGCGTGGGTGGTGATCGTCGCCGGCATTGTTTTCGTTGTGGCGGTCATCTTCTTCACTGGCGCCGCAGTCGCCGGGCATGATCAGCCCTTCCCCTTCCGCCATCACCACGGCATGTTCGGTCCCGGCGGTCCCGGCGGTCCCCCTCCCGGCGGGATGTTCGTCTTCCCGGGACCATTTCCACCCGGCATGGGCCCCGGTTGGCCCGGCGGTCCGCCGATGATGCCCGGGCCCTTCGGACCGGGCATGGGTCCGGGCGGGCCCGGTGGTCCCGGCGGCCATGGCGGTAATCACGGCGGTCCGCCCCCCGCGCCTGGCACGCCGTAGCCCCAGCCAAAGTATCTGCGGCGCATCCACATTCGACGGCGGGCGCCATCGCCGACTTGAGCCAGAACCGCTGCGACGAGGACCTCTGGCTTTTGTTTAGGTGACCCAATTGGCATGATCGAGATCCATGACCTTCGAAGTCGCGAAGGCGATGACGATTGGCGTGGCGGTCGGCGGTGTCGCGGCGGTATTGATGGCCCCAGCCGCGGCAGCCGGGCCTTCAGCCCCAGGCGTGGTCAGCTACGCGGTCCTGGGCAAGGGCTCGGTGGGCAACATCGTCGGCGGGCCGATGCGGGACGAATCGGTGTTCACCCAGCCGGTCCAGTCGTACTTCGTCGACAACCCGGTGTGCAACAACTGGGCCGACATCGGGTTGCCGGAGGTCTACAACGACCCCGACCTGGCATCGTTCAACGGCGCCAGCACGCAGACCTCGCCGACCGACCAGACTCACTTCGTCAAGCAAGCGGTCGGCGTCTTCGCGACCGGTGATGCCGCCAGCGCGGCGTTTCACCGCGTCATAGACCGCACGGTCGGCTGCTCCGGGCAGACCACCGCGATGCATCTGGACAACGGAAGCACGCAAGTGTGGTCGTTTGACGGCGGACCGCCCGGCCCTGCCGATGCGGCATGGACCAAGCAGGAAGCCGGCACCGACCGTCGATGTTTCACCCAGACCCGGCTGCGGGAAAACGTGCTCTTGCAAGCGAAGGTCTGTCAGTCCGGTAACGGCGGTCCCGCGGTAAACGTGCTGGCCGGCGCCATGGAGAACGCGCTGGGTCAATAACTGTGGCCGTTTCGGCGCACGCTGGAGCGCCGGAAATCTCCGGAGAGCCGGCGACCACGGGAATATGTCGGTGACGTCTGGAAGATAGAAGCTTGTGACTATCGTTGGATAGCCGCGCGCAACCAGCGGTCCGCGACCGACGGTCCGGGCCCGAAGGGATCGGGAATATGGCGTTTGCCGTCGCGTCGCAGCAGGATCACGCGCGCCCCGCAGACGAGCTGGCCAGTTCATCGGCCGCCGCGCAGTACATCACCGACAGCTGCCTGTTCGACGGTGCGTTAGGGCGGGTCGGCCTGGAGCTGGAGGCGCATTGCTTCGACCCGGCCGATCCACACCGCAGACCGACCTGGGATGAAATAACCGACGTCCTGAAATCTCTTCCGGCGATGCCGGGCGGCAGCGTCGTCACCGTCGAACCCGGTGGCGCTGTCGAATTGTCGGGCCCGCCGGTGCACGGTGTGCTGTCCGCGATCGAGGCGATGACAACCGACCAGGCCGTGCTGCGAACAGCTTTCGCCGGCGCCGGTCTGGGACTGGTATTGCTAGGCGCGGATCCGCTGAGGCCGGCCCAGCGCATCAATCCGGGTGCGCGCTACCACGCGATGGAACAGTTCTTCAAGGCCAGCCACTCCGGAGCGGCGGGCGCGGCGATGATGACCTCGACGGCGTCGGTTCAGGTCAATCTCGACGCCGGGCCCGCGACCGGCTGGGCCGACCGGGTGCGGCTGGCCCACGCACTGGGGCCCACCTTGGTCGCGATCGCCGCCAATTCGCCGCTGCTGGGCGGCAACTTCTCCGGCTGGCGATCCACCCGCCAGCGGGTGTGGAGTCAGCTCGACTCAGCGCGATGCGGACCCATCCTGACCGCCAGCGGCGACGATCCCGGCACTGACTGGGCGCGCTACGCCTTGAAGGCGCCGGTGATGTTGGTGCACAGCCCGCTGAGAGACACTGCGGTGCCGGTGATGCACTACCTGCCATTCGCGGACTGGGCAGACGGCCGCGAGCTGCTCGGCGGTCGCCGGCCGACCGCCTTCGACCTGGAGTACCACCTCACCACGCTGTTCCCGCCGGTGCGGCCACGCCAGTGGCTAGAAATCCGCTACCTGGACAGCGTTCCCAACGCCATTTGGCCGGCGGTGGTGTTCACGCTGGTGACTCTGCTCGACGACCCGGTCGCCGCCGATATCGCTGCTGAAGCCGTCGAACCCGTCACCACCGCTTGGGATGTCGCTGCCCGGACCGGGCTCGGCGACCGGCGGCTCTACACCGCGGCCAACCGGCTCGTGGCCGTCGCCGCCGAACGCGTCCCGCCCGGGCTCACCGAGGCAATGCAGCATCTCGTCGCCGCGGTCGAACGGGCCCGGTGTCCCGCCGACGAATTTTCCGACCAGGTGATCGAAAACGGCATCGCCGCCACGGTCACTCAACTGGCGCTAGGGGAGTCGTGATTTCGAGCGAAGCACTGGCCCGAGATCTGAGCCGGGCACGGGAACGGACCCTGCAGCTGGTGGATTTCGACGACGCCGAACTCCACAGCCAGTACGACCCGCTGATGAGCCCGTTGGTGTGGGACCTGGCGCACATCGGTCAGCAGGAAGAGCTGTGGCTGTTGCGCGGTGGTGACCCGGATCGGCCGGGGATGTTGCCCCGCGCCGTCGAAAACCTCTACGACGCCTTCGTGCACTCCCGGGTCAGTCGCGTCGAGCTGCCGCTGCTGTCTCCGGACCAGGCGCGGACGTATTGCCGGACCGTGCGATCGGCCGCACTGGATGTTCTCGATGCACTGCCCGACGAGCCGGGCCGGAACTTCCCGTTCGGGATGGTGGTCAGCCACGAGAACCAGCACGACGAAACGATGCTGCAGGCCCTGAATCTGCGCAGCGGTCCGCCGCTGCTGCCGGACACGTCCACGCTGCCGCCGGGCCGGCCGGGACTCGCCGGGACGTCGGTGTTAGTGCCGGGCGGTCCGTTCGTCCTGGGCGTCGACGGGACAGGCGAACCGTTCTCGCTGGACAACGAACGCCCGGCCCACATCGTCGATATCCCGGCATTTCGCATCGGGCGAGTACCGGTCACCAACGCTGAATGGCGGCAGTTCGTCGACGACGCCGGCTACCCGCAGCCGCAGTGGTGGTCAGCACGCGGCTGGGAGCACCGCCAAACTGCCGGCCTGACCGCGCCGCAGTTCTGGGCGCCCGACGGGCAAACACGTACCCGGTTCGGTCGTGTCGAGGACATCCCCGCCGACGAGCCGGTTCAGCACGTCAGCTACTTCGAGGCCGAGGCCTACGCCGCGTGGGCCGGCGCCCGGCTGCCCACCGAAACCGAATGGGAGAAGGCGTGCGCGTGGGATCCGGAAATCACTGCGCGGCGCCGCTATCCGTGGGGCGCCGAGGAGCCGTCGGCCACCCGCGCCAACCTCGGCGGCGAGGCACTGCGCCCGGCACCCGCCGGCGCCTACCCGGCCGGCGCGTCGGCCTATGGAGTCGAGCAGATGCTCGGCGATGTCTGGGAGTGGACCAGCTCAACGTTGCAACCGTGGCCGGGCTTCACCCCGATGATTTACCAGCGCTACTCCCAGCCGTTCTTCGGTGGGGACTACCGGGTACTGCGCGGCGGGTCATGGGCCGTGGAGTCGGCCATCCTGCGGCCCAGCTTCCGTAACTGGGATCACCCGTATCGGCGGCAGATCTTCTCCGGTGTCCGGTTGGCGTGGTCCGTTGAGGATGATCAAGCCGGGGGCCACGGCTGATGTGCCGACACCTCGGCTGGCTGGGACGGGAAGTCTCGGTCTCCTCCTTGGTGCTCGACCCGCCGCATGGTCTTCGGGTGCAGTCCTACGCTCCGCGCCGGCAAAAGTATTGCCTGATGAACGCCGATGGTTGGGGCGTAGGGTTTTTCGACGGCGCCACGCCGCGGCGCTGGCGCAGCGTCGCACCGCTGTGGGGAGACGTCTCGTTCGGTTCCATCGCGCCGGCGCTGCGCAGCCACTGCGTGGTGGCGGCGGTGCGCTCGGCGACAGTCGGCATGCCGATCGAAGCCAGCGCGACCGCCCCGTTCACCGATGGGCAGTGGCTGTTGTCGCACAACGGGATTGTCGACCGGAGTGTGCTGCCGTCCGGTCCACTGGCCGAATCGGTCTGTGACAGCGCGATTCTCGCTGCGTTGATCTTCGACCGGGGCCTCGATGCGTTGGGCGAGACGATCGTCAAGGTGGGCGCCGATGATCCAAACGCTCGGCTGAACATCATGGCGGCCAACGGTTCTCGGCTCCTTGCTACGACCTGGGGAGATACCCTGTCGATACTGCATCGCGACGACGGGCTGGTGTTGGCCAGCGAGCCGTATGACGACCAGCCCGGCTGGGAAGACGTACCGGATCGCCACCTCGTCGAGGTCACCGCCGACGGCGTCACATTGACCGCACTGGAACACACGAAGGGACCTTGATGACGCTATCGCTGTGCAACCACCTGGCGGCGGACTCCGCATATCAGGCGCTGCGCCGTGACGTGCTCGACGGTCTTCGGCATTCTCCGAAATCGTTGCCGCCCAGGTGGTTTTATGACTCGGTAGGCAGCGACCTGTTTGACCAGATCACCCGACTGCCTGAGTATTACCCGACACGTGCCGAGGCGGAGATCTTGCGGGCCCGGTCTGCAGAGATCGCCTCGGTCACCGGCGCGGACACCCTGGTCGAGCTGGGCAGCGGTACGTCGGAGAAGACCCGGACTCTATTGGAGGCGCTGCACGACGGCGGTGCGCTACGCAGGTTCGTGCCGTTCGACGTCGACGCCGGCATGCTGTCGGCAGCCGCGGCAGCCATCCAGCGCGAGTATCCCGATATCGAAATTGCCGCTGTCTGCGGAGATTTCGAAGAGCATTTATCGGAGATCCCCGACGGCGGGCGGCGGCTGTTCGTGTTCTTGGGCTCGACGATCGGCAACCTCACCTCGGACCCGCGTGCGGAGTTCCTGGCGACGTTGGCCGCGGTCATGCGTCCGGGTGACAGCCTGCTGCTGGGCACGGACCTGGTCAAGGACGCCGGTCGGCTCGTCGCTGCCTATGACGACGCCGCTGGCGTCACAGCACAGTTCAACCGCAACGTACTTGCTGTCATCAACCGGGAACTCGACGCCAACTTCGACGTCGACGCCTACCGGCACGTGGCCCGCTGGAACCGCGACGACGAGCGAATGGAAATGTGGCTCCGGGCCGAGCGCGCACAGCAGGTGCGCATCGCTGCGCTGGGCCTGACCGTCGAATTCGCCGCCGGTGAAGAGATTCTCACCGAAGTGTCGTGCAAGTTCCGCGCGGACGCGGTGGCCGCCGAGCTGGCGCGGGCTGGGCTGCGGCGGACCCGGTGGTGGACCGATGACGCCGGCGATTTCGGGTTGTCGCTGGCAATCAAGTGAGCGGAAGTTTGGCCGACGCATGGCGGGCAGCCCGACCGCCGGTCGCCGGGTTACACCTGGACAGCGCGGCCTGCTCGCGGCAGAGCTTCGCGGTGCTCGGCGCCGCCGCCAGGCACGCGCGGCACGAGGCCGAGGTTGGCGGATATGTCGCGGCTGAGGCGGCCAAACCTGTTCTCGACGCCGGACGCGCCGCCGTCGTCGCGCTCGCCGGTATGCCCGACGCAGAGGTGGTGTTCACCACCGGGTCGTTGCATGCGCTGGACCTGCTGCTGGCCAGTTGGCCGACCGGCCGTCGCAGGTTGGCTTGTCTTCCCGGCGAATACGGACCCAACCTGGCCGTCATGGCCGCGCACGGCTTCGCCCGCCGCCCGCTGCCGACCGACGGCGAGGGCCGGGTCGCGGTCGACGAAGCAGCCATCGGCCTGGCCGCTGACCCGCCCGACCTGGTCCACTTGACGGCGGTGGCCAGCCATCGCGGTGTGGTGCAGCCGCTACACGAAATGGCGCAGCTGTGCAGCGAATTGGGCCTGCCGCTGGTCGTCGATGCCGCTCAAGCGCTCGGGCAGGTGGACTGCGCGGCGGGCGCCGACGTGACGTATGCGTCGTCGCGCAAATGGATCGCCGGTCCGCGTGGCGTCGGCGTTCTTGCCATGTGCTCCAGCCTGATCCAGCGGCTGCGGCCGCGGCTACCGCCGCCCGATTGGGTGTCGTCGCTGACGGTGGCCCAACGACTCGAACTCGGCGAAGCCAATGTAGCTGCCCGCGTGGGGTTTTCGGTCGCGCTGGGTGAGCACGTTGCATCCGGCCCGGCTGCGGTGCGCACACGTCTGGCCGAGTTGGGCCGCATCAGCCGGACCGTACTCGCCGATGTGCGCGGGTGGCGGGTGGTCGAATCCGTCGACGAGCAGAGCGCCATCACCACGCTGGCCCCCGTCGACGGTGCCGACCCGGAGAAGATCCGCGCATGGCTGATCGCCGAACGTCGCATTCTGACCACGTCGGCGGGGGTGGAACGGGCGCCGCTGGAGCTGACGGCGCCGGTGCTGCGGATTTCGCCGCACCTGGACACCACTGCCGACGATTTGGCGACCTTCGCCGAGGCGCTCACCGATGCGACTGCAGCGCAGTAGGTTACCCCACTCCTCCTCGCGCCGCACGCGGCGCGCATCGTCGCGGGGTGGTGAAGTTCAGCCGGCCTTGTGCGCGGTGAGCAGATAAGCGGGCATTTTCATCCTGCCCTTCTCGTCGCGGTCATGCGCCGGCATCGGAACATCTGATTGAGGCGGTGCCGGCGGGATGTTGGCGTGAATGTAAGCCGGCCGGATCTCGTCGACCTGCCAGTACTTGCTCACCGCGGCACGTAACTCGTCCTCGTCGACTTCGTTCGGCTTGGTTTCCCATTCGGCCGGGAACGCGCCCTTGGCGAAGACCAACACGAAGTAGCCGGCTTCGTCGGCTGCCGCGCGACGCACCGACTGCAGATAGCCGTCGCGGCCCTCGACCGGCAGCGAGTGGAATAGCGTACTGTCCACCACCGTGTTGAACCGGCCTTCGAAGCCAGGTGGGTAGCCGGTGAACGCGGTGATGTCGGCCTGCACGAAACTGGCAGTGTTCAGTCCGCGCTCCTGTGCCGCCCGGTTGGCGGCAGCGACGGCGGTGGGCGTGAGGTCGACGCCGACCACGGTGTAGCCGTCGGCGGCCAAGGCCAGCGACAGCTCGGCGTAGCCACACCCGGCATCGAGCACATCGCTGCGGAACTTGCCGGCGGCGACCAGCGCGGCCAATTCCGGCTGCGGCTCACCGATGTTCCATGGC
This sequence comes from uncultured Actinomycetota bacterium, assembly GCA_963720085.1. GTDB lineage: Bacteria > Actinomycetota > Actinomycetes > Mycobacteriales > Mycobacteriaceae > Mycobacterium. The sequence goes on along the minus strand of CAVRER010000034.1, from coordinate 187,214 downwards.
GGCGGTCCTTCGAACCTGCCCTGCTCGCGATATGCGCTGTCCCAGTCCATTACTTCATTTGGCATGCATTCCAACCTACTGTGCGCAGCCGGGGCAGCGCCTAACCCGCTGCTGTGTCCCAGGTGTGCACCGGCTCGTTGGTGTGCATGTGCTCGCAATATCGCCGCAGCATCTCGGCCAGCGCTGCAGGCCGCGACATTCCATCCTTCTGCAGCGCGCGCACGGTCGACACCTGCCAGACCGCACCGTTGCGTCGGCTGCGGGCACGGCCCTCGATGACGCCGAGAAATCGGTCGCGTACCTCGGCGGCGACGCCCCACCGCTGCAGTCCGTCGTGCGCCATCGGTAGCAGCTCAGCGAGCACCAATTCCTCAGGGGTCACCTCACCCAGCCCAGGCCAGTACAGGCTTGCCCGCATGCCGTGCCGAGCGGCCTCGACGAAATTCTGTTGGGCTGCAGCGAAACTCATCTTGGTCCATAGTGGACGGTCCTCTTCGGACAGCGTGCGCAACATGCCGTAGTAGAAAGCCGAGTTAGCCAGCATGTCGATGACCGTCGGCCCAGCCGGCAGCACGCGGTTCTCCACCCGCAGATGCGGCCGCCCGGCCGCGACGGCGTACACCGGCCGATTCCACCGGTACACCGTGCCGTTGTGCAGGCGTAACTCCGAGAGCTGGGGGGTGCGTCCGGCGGCGAGTTCGGCAACCGGATCTTCGTCGGACACCTCCGGTAGCAATGACGGGAAGTAACGGACGTTCTCCTCGAACAGGTCGAAGATCGATGTGATCCAGCGTTCACCGAACCACACCCGCGGCCGCACACCCTGGGTCTTGAGCTCATCGGGCCGGGTATCGGTGGACTGCGTGAACAATTCGATGCGGGTTTCGGACCACAGCTGATGACCGAAGAAGTACGGCGAGTTCGCCCCCAGCGCTAGCTGCGGCCCGGCCAGCACCTGCGCGGCGTTCCAGTTGTTGGCGAAATCGGCGGGCGACACCTGCAGGTGCAACTGCATACTGGTGCAAGCGGATTCGGGGGCGATAGACGCCGAGTTCAAACTGAGCGGCTCCGGTCCGCTGATGTCGATTTGGATGTCTTCGCCTCGGGCGTTGAAGATGGATTCGTTAAGAGCCGCATATCGGCTCGATTGACTCATCCATCCGCCGGTGAGGTGCTCGGGCATCAGCGTCGGCAGGATTCCAATCATGACGATGTGGGCGCCTCCGGCATTGGCCTTGGTCTCGGCGGCGTTCAAACTGGCCCGCACCTCGGCTTCCAAATCCACCCCGGTGTGGCCTGCCAGTGGCCGGGGTGGCACGTTGAATTCGATGTTGTAGGCGCCTAATTCGGTCTGATAAGCCGGATCGGCGATTGCGGCCAGGACGTCCTGATTCGACATCGCCGGCTGATAGTCGTCATCGACCAGGTTGCATTCGATTTCCATCCCGGTTAGTGGGCGCTCGAACTCGAAGCTTGCCTGCGCGAGCATGGTTTCGAACACGTCCAGGCATAACTGCACCTTGCGCCGGTACTCCTGCCGGTGTACGCGCTCGTAGGTGGTCCGCTTGACCTCATCGCCCACATCGGTGATGCAACCGGTTTACCGAGAGCTGCGCAAGCACCGGCGTCGTAAAAGTCGAGCGTATTGTCAGCGCTGCGACCGCTCGATCGTCGCCATCCCGCGGAGGAAAGCAATTGGCCGAATTCATCGCTTCGATCGACCAGGGCACCACCAGCACCCGCTGCATGATCTTCGACCACGACGGCACTGAAGTGGGCTGCCATCAGCTTGAACACCAGCAGATTCTGCCGCGGGCCGGCTGGGTCGAGCACAATCCGATCGAGATCTGGGAGCGTACCACCGCGGCCCTGATGTCAGCGCTTAATGCGACCAATCTGTCGGCGAAAGACATTGTTGCGCTGGGAATCACGAATCAGCGGGAGACGACGCTGGTGTGGAACCGGCATACCGGCCGACCGTACTGCAATGCGATCGTCTGGCAGGACACCCGTACCGACCGCATCGCGTCGGCACTGGACCGCGACGGCCGCGGCGACGTGATCCGGCGTAAAGCCGGTTTGCAGCCGGCAACGTACTTCTCCGGCGGCAAGCTGCAATGGATTCTGCAGAATGTCGAGGGAGTGCGCGCAGCAGCCGAGCGTGGCGACGCCGTGTTCGGTACCCCGGACACCTGGCTGCTGTGGAATCTGACCGGCGGTCCTCGCGGCGGGGTCCATGTCACCGATGTCACCAACGCCAGCCGAACCATGCTGATGGATTTGGAGACCCTGGACTGGGACGACGAGTTGCTGTCCTTTTTCGGCATCCCGCGCGCGATGCTGCCGTCGATTGCTGCGTCTTCGCCGCGCCAGCCCTACGGCGTCACCCTGGAGGCGGGACCGCTCGGCGGTGAAGTGCCGATCACCGGGATTCTTGGTGACCAGCATGCGGCGATGGTCGGCCAGGTGTGCCTGGAGCCCGGAGAGGCCAAGAACACCTACGGCACCGGAAACTTTCTGCTGCTGAACACCGGTGAGCAGATCGTCCGGTCTCGTAACGGTCTGCTGACGACGGTGTGCTACCAATTCGGTGACGCCAAACCCGTTTACGCGCTTGAGGGTTCGATCGCTGTGACCGGCTCGGCGGTGCAATGGCTACGCGACCAGTTGGGCATCATCAGCGGAGCTGCGCAGAGCGAGGCACTGGCCCGTCAGGTCGACGACAACGGCGGGGTGTACTTCGTTCCGGCGTTTTCCGGGTTGTTCGCACCGTATTGGCGCTCCGATGCCCGTGGCGCGATCGTGGGGCTGTCGCGCTACAACACCAACGCACACTTGGCCCGCGCGACGTTGGAGTCGATCTGTTACCAGAGCCGCGATGTGGTCGATGCGATGCAAGCCGATTCGGGTGTGCGCCTTGAGGTGCTGAAGGTCGACGGCGGGATTACCGCCAACGAGTTGTGCATGCAGATCCAGGCTGACGTACTGGGTGTCGACGTGGTGCGGCCGGTGGTCGCGGAGACCACTGCGTTGGGCGCGGCGTACGCGGCGGGCCTGGCGGTCGGCTTCTGGGCCGACCCGAACGAGCTGCGGACGAATTGGCAGGAGGGCACACGGTGGACGCCGGGCTGGAGCGAGGACGAGCGCTCGGCGGGGTATGCGGGCTGGCGCAAAGCCGTGCAGCGGACCCTGGATTGGGTTGAGGGGTAGCTCCGGTGGGGACCAGAACGTGTTGGTCCCCACCGTCGCGGCTTGATCAGTCGTCTTCGCCGAGGATCGTGTAGATCTCGCGGCGAGCGTTGTTGACGATCTCGATGATGCGTTGCTGCTGCTCAGTGCTGGCGGCGTGAGCGGATTGCGCCACGGCGCCGAACAGTTGCCCGACGGCTGCGCGCAGGTTCAGATGGGAGGGATCGACACCCTCGGCGATCTCGTCCCACGGCGGCGTCTCGACTTTCTCCGCGGCAGCTTTGCCGGCGTCGGTCAACTCGAACAGCTTTTTGCTGCCTTCGGTTTCCGTGCCGACAATCAGGCCCTCGTCGACCAGCAGTTGCAGGGTCGGGTAGACCGAGCCGGGGCTGGGGCGCCACAGGTCCTGGCTGCGCTCGGCGATCTCCTGGATCATCTCGTAGCCGTGCATCGGCCGCTCGGCCAGCAGCACCAGGATGGCGGCGCGGACGTCGCCACGGCGGCCGCGCCGGCCAGGTCCGCCGCGCCGTCTACCGCGCGGGCCGGGGCCGAACCCGAATCCGCCGGGACCGAAACCCCGGCCGAAACCCGGACCGAAACCCGGACCGAACGGCCCGTCGTGGCCGGCGTCGTGGCCGCGGACAAGGTCGCGGAATTCGCGACGAGCCTGCCTGCGGTGTTCGTGCAGTGCGCGCCGTGCCTGTGGGTGGAAGCCACGGGGATCAAAGCCCTGGGCTCCGGGGCCTCCCGGGAACGGCCCGTCTGCGTGTGGGAATGGGTTATCCATATGTCGTCTCGTTTTCTGGAAGGGCAGCGCCCGATGCGCTACCGATACGACGACGATATATCGAAAACTATCGTGATGCAACGAGTGGTATTTTAGCGGCTGCTTGACCAGGGGTTTGTGGCTGCAACTAGCGGGGTAGCTCACCAGTGATGAACGAGGAAAACCGCGATGTGAAGATCGCCGCGGGCTTAGACCGCGACAAAGATCCCGGCGATCCCGGCGATCCCGGCGAACAGCCAGCCGCGACCAGCGGCGCCGATCGCAGCAAGCGCCTCCGGTTCTGGGTGAACTGGGTGCTGGCACTGTCGACGGTGGTGGGCGCGGGCGTTGTCATGGTCTTTTCGCTCGGTGCCGTGATGAGCACCGCCGCATGCAGCGACAAGCAATGCCCCAACCTCGGGCCCAATGGGATCAGCTTTGACGTGCTGTTCTACGGCGCGCCGGTAGTGGCCGTGCTGACGATCATCGTTTCGTTTTTCGCCGCGCAGCGTCGGTGGGGCATCGTGGTCCCGCTCGTGGCGTTGGCGCTGTTGGTTGCCGACATCACCATCCTTGCCGTCACAGTCGCGCAGTAGCCGCCGCAATTTCTAGCGGGGCGGCCAAAAGCCGCCGGTCGATGGCGGCCCCGACGGCCAGTTCTGCGCCGGCGGCGGCCATGCAGACGCTGCGGGGGGCCGTAACCGTGCGAGTTCCCGGCGGTGTCGTTCGGCCAGCACCGCGGCCAAGGCGAGTTGCGGCGGGGTTCCGGGCGGCGGCGGCGGGGCGACCCGGCTCAGCACGTCACCGGCGATCCGGTAGGCCATCTGGTCGCGTAGCCGCGGGTCGAGTTGTGTTGCGCGGGCGAGGAATTGGCGCGCGACCTCGGCTTGCTCAGGGCTCAGCCCGGACAGCTGCAGCGACGCAGCCCACCAGGCCAACGGCGGTGGCATCAAGGGCGGGGGCGCCAACTTCGGGCCCGCGTTCGCTGATCACCACCGTGCCCGCGAAGACGTCGCCGATTCGTTTGGCTTTCGGCGAGAGCATGCTGCAGATCACTGCCGGGCTGCCCAACAACATCCAGATCTCGACCACCGAGGCCAGTGCGCGAAACAGCGCCTGGCGGAAGCGCTCCGGGCCGCCGTCCTCCGACACCACCCGCAGTCCCATCACCAGCTTGCCCACCGACCGACCGCGTGTTGCGGTTTCGAAGACGACGGGATATCCGACGAACACCAGCACCGTGAAGATGATCATGATCGCCGTGGTCACGGCCTCGTCGAATTGGCTCAGCGTGGCCGCCCACAACATCAGCGCCACCAGATAGCCGATGACGATGACGACGATGTCGATCAGCGCTCCGACCGCCCGCACCGGCAGTTGAGCGATCGGCACGTCGAGCACCACGGCGTCCCCGGTCACCACCTGCGGCATACTGCAAACGCTACCCGGCTTCTCGGCTGCGGCGAGTTTGCCGGTAACGCTAGGCTCCCAGTGGTGGATGTCGACGCGTTCGTGCTCGCTCACCGCGACACCTGGGACCGGCTCGAACATTTGGTGAAAGACCGCCGGCACTTGACCGGTGCCGAGATCGACGAACTCGTCGAGCTCTACCAGCGGGTGTCGACGCACTTGTCGATGCTGCGCTCGGTGTCGTCAGATTCAGCCCTGGTCGGCAGCCTTTCGAGTCTGGTGGCGCGTGCCCGAGCCGCGGTTACCGGCGCACACGCTCCGTTGTCCAGTGAATTCACCCGGTTCTGGACGGTGTCGTTTCCGGTGGTGGCTTACCGTGCCTGGCGGTGGTGGCTGGGGACGGCAGTGGTGTTCTTCGCCGTCGCCACGGCCATCGCGGTGTGGGTAATCGGCAGCCCCGAAGTCCAATCTACGATCGGAACACCAAGCGAGATCGATGAATTGGTCAACCACGATTTCGCCTCGTACTACCGTGAGCACTCCGCTGTCGCGTTCGGGCTGCAAGTCTGGCTCAACAATTCCTGGGTAGCCGCGAAGTGCATCGCGTTCTCCGTCGTGCTGGGCGTGCCGATCCCATTTGTGTTGTTCGCCAACGCCGCCAACCTCGGAGTCGTGGCCGGTCTGATGCTTCAGGCCGGCAAGGGCGACATCATGCTGGGGTTGCTGATTCCGCATGGCCTGCTGGAGCTAACGGCGGTGTTCCTGGCGGCTGCCGCTGGAATGCGGCTGGGGTGGTCAGTGATATCACCGGGTGATCGCCCGCGCGGACAGGTGCTTGCCGAGCAGGGTCGTGCCGTCGTCGCGGTTGCGGTGGGGTTGGTCGTGGTGCTGCTCGTCTCGGGTGCCATCGAGTCGTTGATCACCCCGTCACCGTTGCCGACAGCCGTGCGGATCGGCATCGGAATCCTCGCCGAGGCAGGGTTTTTGACCTACATCGTGTACTTCGGTCGACGTGCGGTTCGGGCCGGCGACACCGGCGATATCGTCGACGCGCCGGACGTGGTTCCCACCCGCTGAATTGCGCGTCGAAAGGGAAGTTAGGCACTCAAAGGCGCCCGGTGGCTTTCAAAGCCAGGTAACGGTCGGCCAGCGCCGGCGCGAGCTCGGTGGGGGCCGCGTCGATCACCTCCACTCCGCTGTGCCGAAGCCGCGAGGCGATTGCATGCCGGTCGTTTCGGGAATGTTCGGCGGCCGCCGCGTCATAGACCGCGGCCGCATCGGCCCGCCCGGCGGCAAGTTGGTCGACGCGCGGGTCGCCGACCGCGGCAAGGATCACCCGGTGCTTGGCCGAGAGCTGGGGCAGCACCGGCAGCAGCCCCTCGTCGAGAGCGCTCGCGTTGAGGTCGGTCAGCAGCACGACCAGCGAGCGCCGCCGGGTTCGGCGGAGGATCGTGGAAACCATTGCAGTAGCGTCGGATTCGATCAGCGTCGGTTGCAGCGGAGCCATCGCGTCGACCAGCCGTGCCAGCAGTTCGGTTCGCGACACGCCGAATACGCCGGCCCGGGTCACCCGGTCGTGCGCCAGGAAGTCGACGTGGTCACCAGCTCGCGAGGCGAGAGCCGCCAGCAGCAGAGCGGCGTCCATCGACCAATCCAGCCGGGGCCAACCGGTTGGATCGATGGCCGTCGGATCGACACCGACCCGGCCGGCAGCCGTGCGCCCGGTATCGAGCACGATGACGACCCGCCGATCACGTTCGGGTCGCCAGGTCCGCACCACGACGTCGGCCCGACGAGCGGTGGCGCGCCAGTCGATTGAGCGGACGTCGTCACCGACGACATACTCTCGCAGCGAGTCGAATTCGGTGCCCTGCCCCCGTGTCAGGGTTGGCAACAGGCCGTCGATCTCCCGGAGTTTGGCCAGGCGCGCGGGTAGGTGCTTGCGCGACAAGAACAGGGGCAGCACCCGGACCTGGCCGGGCGCCGGCTGTGACCTCTGCCGGCCCGCCATGCCCAGCGGGCCGATTGACCGCGCAGTGACCACCGCCGACCGTTGATCACCGCGGCGGATCGGCCGCAAGCAGGTGTCCACCCGCTGTACCCGGCCGGCGGGGATGTCGACGGCGTGAATAGCCGGTTCAGCCCGGGCGCTGGGAGCCCAGGCATCACGAACCTGTCCGCGGAACCGCCGTCGGCCCGCGTTGTGGATCTGCAGAGCGGCGTTCACCGCTTCGCCGAGCCGCACCGAGCCGTTGGGCATGCGGGTGTACTGCAGTCGGGATGGACTCGCCGCCATGGCGATGTCAGCGATCACCCCGATCGCCAGCGCCGCCAGCAGGATCACAAAAGATGTTGCCGGCCAAGGTGATAGCACAATGGGCAGAACGCAGATGAGGGCAATCAGCCCGGTGCGCCCGGTCAGGATCACTAGCGTGGCACCGGGACCGAGGCCAAAATCCCGTCGAGTACGCCATCGGGTGTGGCGCCCTCCAGCTCCGCCTCGGGCCGAAGCATCACCCGGTGCCGCAGCGTCGGTCGGGCCATGGCCTTCACGTCATCGGGTGTGACGTAGTTGCGCCCGGAGAGCCATGACCACGACCGCGCAGTGGCCAGCAATGCGGTTGCGCCGCGCGGTGAGACACCCAGCTGCAGCGCCGGCGAGTGCCGGGTGGCGCCGGCGATGTCGACGATGTAACCCAGTACCTCCTCGGCGACAAGCACCTGACTTACCCCCTCGCGGCCCGCTGCCAGCTCGGTCAGCCCGGCCACGGGGCGGATCGCCGACAAGTCACGCGGATCAAAGCCGTGTGCGTGGCGGCCGAGGATGGCAATCTCGGCACCGCGCGGTGGCAGTGGCACAGTCAGTTTGAGCAGGAACCGGTCCAGCTGTGCCTCCGGCAACTGATAGGTGCCTTCGTATTCGATTGGGTTTTGCGTCGCCGCGACGATAAACGGGTCGGGCAGCGCCCTCGGTTCGCCGTCCACGCTGACCTGACGCTCTTCCATCGCCTCCAGCAAGGCCGCCTGGGTCTTCGGTGGTGTGCGGTTGATTTCATCGGCCAGCATGAGATTGGTGAAAACCGGGCCGCTTCGGAACACGAACGCGGCGGTCCGAGTGTCGTAGACCAGTGATCCGGTGACGTCGCCAGGCATCAAGTCCGGCGTGAACTGGATACGCTTGAATTCCAGTTGAAGTGCGGCGGCCAGCGAACGAACCAGTAGCGTCTTCGCCACACCTGGCACACCTTCGAGCAACACGTGGCCGCGGCATAGCAGCGCGATCACCAGCCCGGTGATCACGGCGTCCTGCCCGACGACGGCTTTGCCGATCTCGCCGCGTAACGCCAGTAACGCATGGCGCGCCGATTCCGCCACCGGCGGCTGGGCGGAGGTGGGGCGCGATTGGGTCATCGTTGTGCGACCTGCCTTTCGATGTCGTCGAGTGCGCGGGCAAGCTGTACCAAGTCAGCATCGGAAGCCGGCGACGGGCCAAACAGAATATGCCGCACCGGCTCTGCGTGAAATCCGCTGCGTTGCGTAGCGGCGATCACCACTGCAGGCGCCGACGTGTCGGCGCTCAGGCCGAGCCGGGGTAGCAGTCGCTGCAGAGTGGCGGCGCGCAATGCTTGCGCTGCGCGATCGCGGGCTCGCCGCGACCGGTATAGCCGGCCGCGGCCCTCGACCGTCTCCGACGCGCGCACTACCACGGGTAGCTCCTCGGCGACCAGTGGACCGATTCGACGACCCTTCCACAACGCAATCAGCAGGACTGCCAGCCAGAGTTGCACAACCATCCAGATGACGTTATCGGGGATCAGCCCGAAGATCGTCGTCGAACCCGAAGATTCGCCTTCGACCCGTTGCGGGGCGTACCACACCAGGCGGGGATGCTGGCCGGCGAGATTCATTGCCAGCGCGGCATTACCGGCCTGCAGCAGGCCTCCGTTGGTCATAAAGTCGGTACTGCCGACCACTGTCACGGTGCGATCGCCGTCGCGGTAGCGGACCAGCGCCCCGCCATAGCAGCTGGTAACCGTCCGGCCACCGGCAGCATGAAAGGTGTTGGTCGGCCCGAAATCCACCGATCCAGCCCGGTTAGCTTCGCGCAGCGCGCAATTCGGCTGGGTGTCGCGCACGCTGGCGCCGCTGCTGCGGATACCCGTGGCGAGGGCGGCGCGGGCATGCGAGGTCGGCTCGACCAGCAGCAGATCGCCCGGTGTAGCGGCCAGCCGCCGCAGCAGTGCATCGCTGGTGACGCGCTGGGTCTGGGCGAACAGCAGTAATGCTCGCGAGTTCGCTGCGTTTTCCGCATCGGCAGTGCTGGTGGCGACCACAACGGTGACACCGCGGTCCCGCAGCAGCGTGACTAACGCGTGCGCGCCGTCGGGTCCGGTCGAGGCCGGGTCCATCCGCCCTCCCGGACGCGGTGCGGTCAGGTAGGTGCCGATCGCTGCGACCACGCAGACGGCGGCCAGCACAAGTAGCGCCCACCGCCATGACCGCCGTTGGCGCACTGGGATTGTCGTGCCAGCGGCGGTCATCGAATCGGCGCCCATGCGTCGACTGAGGCGGGCTCATCCAGCCCGGGTCGGCCGGCCGCAGACCGGAATCGCAGGTGGTCATCAAGGTCGACAACCATCTGGTAGGCAGCCGGTGTCCCCGGTCTTTCGCCATAGGTGACGTCGTTGAATGCGGTTGCTGCTTGGGATAATTCGAACGCAAGATGAGGCACGCGGGCACCGGCATCACAGGCCAGCTCGTTGGCGGTACGGCCGGGAGCTGGGTCCAGTACTTCGGTCTCCTCGAGACCACGGGCCACCGCACGTAGCCGATGTCGAATCGCTGCGGCCCAATTGCCTTCGGCGGCAAAGCGTTCCGCTGCAGCACGATGCTGATCGGCGCTGAGCTGGCCGCTATCGAACAGCTGATAGTCGCCACCGTGATGAGTGCGCATGGTGCGCCGCGCGACGCGGACGGCGATCACTATCGCGATAATCAGTAAGCTAAACAGCACGCTGACGGTGAACCATCCGCCCGGTACGGCGGATCCCTTTTCCATAAGCCGGAAGAGCAGCTCGTGAATCCATTCATGCAGCCGCTGGGTCAGCGACCCGTTGGGATAGATCGGTTTGTCGAGCTCGCGTTGGGCGGCCTGGTGTGCAGGATCGCGGTCGATGTCGATAGCGGGCAACTTCGGCTCGTCCCTATACCGGCCGGGTCAGCCACAGATAGTCGGTGGAAGCCGCTGGCCGGGTGTGCGCGGGACCGCCGGCGGCGCCGGTCTGCAGGACCAGATCGAATGCCTCGGCCCGGATCCGGCGATCCGTGTAGAGCAAGACAACGACGCCTGCGCTGAATGGAGCAGTGATAATCCGGCCGATCGCCGATCCGACGGCCCCCACTGTCGCGCCGATCAGCAACGAGCCACTGGTTCCGACCAGCAGGGGACCGACGAAATTGAACGGCGCCGCGACCGCATTGGCGACGAACACCACCACCACCCAAGTCAGCAACCGGATGCCGAGCACTCGCCAAAAGCTGTTGCGGACCAACGAAAATGACCGCGTGATCGCATCGATCACCGGCAGCCGCTCCAGCACTATCAGCACCGGCGCGAACGACAGCACCGTGTCGAAGTAGACCACTGTCGCTATCGATGCCAGCGCTAGGGGCAACCCGATGACCACCGCCGCCGCCGCGCTGCCGGCGGCGCCGACCGCCCCGATGATCAGCCCCACCAGGCCGGCCAGCAATATCAGCCCAACCAACTCCACCGCCACCAGGCCGATCAAGGCGGGCAGCCGTCCGCGAATCTTGACCCATGTTTCGCCGGGGCCGATCGTTGAGCCGAACACCGCCCGGCCCACAACGACCGCGAGAATGCCGCTGAGCAGGACGCTTGCCAGCCAGCTGACCAGGCCGGCGACCGCAACTGACATCGTCCAGGCCGCGACGTCACCCCCGGTCAGTTCGTCGGGCGTGGCTGTCCGTAATCGGCCGGCAGCAGCCAAGGGTCCGACGGCGGCGATCAACGTGATGATTTGCGTACTCACCACGACGATTGCTGTCAGCCCCAAGGTGGCCTTCACGTTGGCCCGGATGTAGGCGGCCGCGCCATTGAAAATGTCACTGATGCTCAACGGCCGCAACGGGATTATCCCGGGCGTAATCGTTCCAAAGCGGTTCGGCGGCGCGCTGCCATAGCCGGACGGCACGGCATAACCCGGTGCAGGCGGATAGGCCCAAGGCGGGTAGGAAGCGTAACCGGGCGGTGGGTAGTTGGCGGGTGGGCCGTAGCCAGGCGGCGGGTACCCCGGATAGCCCACGGGCGGGTAGGCGGGGGGACCGTAGCCAGGCGGGGGGTAGTCCGGGTAATCCGGGTAATCGGGCGGCGGCGCGCTCACCAGGTAGAACCGCCGTCGTCGTTGGTCATGAGCGCCGCGCTTCCCCGGCAAGCGGGTGGGGGTACCCTCAGCCGCGCAGCGGCGAAGGGGCTTGCCCCCACCTCATCGCTCCCATCTATATGGTCGCCGGCGCGGATCATGGCTCCATACTGTCGAGCACCGGATCATTTCTCAACGTCGCGCGATGCGCGCGGTGCCGCGCTGTGTTGGTGGGTGGCCGCGTAGCGTCTCAGCCATGGCGGAACTCAAATCCCGACTGCGGGCCGATCTGACCGATGCGATGAAGACGCAGGACAAGTTGCGTACCGCGACGCTGCGCATGCTGCTTGCCGCGATTCAGACCGAGGAGGTCTCGGGCAAGGCGGCACGGGAACTCTCCGACGACGAGGTGCTCAAGGTGCTGGCCAGGGAGTCCAGGAAACGCAGCGAAGCAGCGGAGATCTACACCCAAAACGGCCGCGGCGAACTGGCGGCCAACGAGCACGCCGAAGCCCGGGTCATTGACGAGTATCTGCCGACCCCGCTCACTGAAGCCGAGGTCGCCGACGTGGTCGATACCGCCATGGCGCAGGTAGCCGAGCAATTGGGCGAGCGGCCAGGCATGAAGCAGATGGGGTTGGTGATGAAGGCCGCCACCGCGCTGGCGGCCGGCAAGGCCGACGGGGCCCGTCTATCTGCGGCGGTTAAGGACCGGCTTTAGTCCCCCGCAAGCGGGAGGTACCCCCACGCTGCCGTTTGCCCCGGCCGTGCAGGGGTACCCAATGCCGTATGACACGGTTTGGCTATACTCTGATGGCGGAGCAGAGCGGGCCGAAAGACCCTGTCCGCTATGCGATTTCGGCTGAGCATCGAGGTTTCGACTTCGAGGTCAGCAGTGACCACTTCTCGCCCTGGCTGGCCTCGCAGGGAGTCGTCGTCGATGGAAATCTGGTGACCAGCCGATCACCGTCCGACTGCCGGCGTTCTGCTCGACGATTGTCGAGCAATTGGCCATGCGCCGGCGAGCACGTAGCCGACTTCGCTGGCTAATTCGGTTTCGAGACCGCAGTTTGTGGGCATGAGTCACCTCAAGCCGTGACCAGCACGGCGATCACGATCTCGAAAGGCCGAAGTGACCATCGCTTACCCGGTACCGTGCGATTCGCTGCACATCGACGGTGTTTACCCGCCGCAGCATGACTCGCAATTGCTGATCGACACGCTCGAAAGGACTGAGCTGGCTCAGGGCCGGCGGGTGTTGGATCTCTGTACGGGTAGCGGTGTCGTCGCAATCGCTGCGGCCGAGTTGGGCGCGGCCAGCGTGACCGCGTTCGATATCTGCCCGCGTGCGGTGCGCTGTTCGCGGGGCAACGCCGTCCACGCCGGTGTCGACATCGACGTTCGTGAGGGATCATGGTCTGGCGCCCTGGATTACGCGCCTTTTGACGTGATCGTGTCCAATCCGCCTTACGTGCCTACCCCACCAGGGGGCGACACCAAAGTCATCCCGATGACCGCAGGCCCGGCGTGGGCCTGGAACGCGGGCGTCGACGGGCGGATGGTGCTGGATCCGTTGTGCGAATCAGCGGCCAGCTTGCTGGCCGCTGGCGGCTCCATGCTGCTGGTGCAGTCGGCGTTATCTAGAGTCGAACAGTCACTGGAGGCGTTGCGATCAACCGGATTGCACGCTGAAGCCGTTGCTTCCCAGTGCATTCCGTTCGGTCCGGTGATGTCTGCGCGGGCCGGCTGGCTGGAAGTCACTGGCCGGATTCAAAAGGGCCGCCGAACTGAGGAACTGGTGGTTATTCGGGCGGACAAGCCATGACCGATCGCGCGCGGGTGCAAGTGATACCCAACGGACCGGTGTTGATATCCGGACCGGTGCGCATCGAGACGCCGAGCGGCGAGGTCGTGGAATCCGACCGATTCATGGTGGCCATCTGTACGTGTCAGCGCAGCAATAACTATCCGCTATGCGACACCAGCCATCGGCGTTGTCGCCCGGCGCGGGCCCGCTCAACTGAGCGGTCGTCGTAGCGACGTCTGCCCGGCATTCCACGACGCCATGATGGCGTCGGCTAGCCGATCTTCGACGACAGCGTGGGCGCGGATACCGAACACCACATCGTGATCCAGCTGCGGTTCCCGGGCGACGAGATCGCCTACCACGTCGACGCGTACCACCTGCTCATGCACGGCGTCAGCCTCGACATGCTCGCGGTAGAACGTGACACATTCCTGCGGCGCGGCCAGCCGCTGCAGCGCCTCGACCAACCGGCGCGAGCCTGGCGACGAGGTGATCTCCGTTGATGCGAAATGCCCGATGGCCGCTCCGCGCAACCGTCGGTGCAAGCCGAACAACGACATCAAGTTCACCACCGCCAGCGACTCGGCGGGGACCGCGTCGAGGTAGGCGAGGTAGGTCGAATCCAGGTTTGCGGCGGTCAACAGGTCGGCGAACAGCTGTTGGTGAGCTTGCGGACCGCGCCCGGCGCCATATTCGTCGAATTCGACTGCGACGAACGACGCCTTGGCCTGGCCGGTCAGACGTGGAATAGCCCAGGCGTGCGGATCGCCCTCCTTGAGGTGGTATAGCGATCGGTGCACGAAGTACTCGCGCATCTGCTCCCACGTTCCGCTGTCGCGCAGCCAGTACGACGGGCCGGTCCCGTCGACGGATTCGATTGAGAGGGAATCCATTTCGGCTGTGGCGGTCTGGGTGGGCTCGATGGGACCGACGTCGCGGCGGACTTCGGCCAGGAAAGCCCGCTCGAATTGCCCACGCAAATGCAGTAAACCGGGATTCCATTCCCAGGTGGGGTCGACGCCGGCGAAACCCCGGTAGTGCAGTTCGTAGCACATGTAAAGGGCCAGCTGCAGATCCAAGCCGTAGGGATCAGAGTCGCTCACCGAAGCGCCAATGCGAGCCAGTTGATCGCGGGGCGCCGGTTTGGTGAGACTGCGCCGGACGGCCGTCGACAACGGCCCGTGGGCGGCAGGTAGCCGCGGTTCGACCGTCGTTTGTACGTGGGTCACGCAGCGGTTTACCCACGAATCCACACTTGTCAAACGCTTGCCGGACACCTACTCCGCGTCGCGGTCCGGCCAGTCACAGCCGGTCAGCTCGACAGACAATTCCCACAAACGACGTGCCATCACGGCGTCGCGAGCCTTCTTGCGCAGCCTGGTCACTTTCGGCTTGCCCCACTGGCTGAAGCGCGGTGCGAGATAGCTGCCGCTGGGCAGGTCCGTGGTAACCACCTGGATGGTGGACCGCGCGCCGGTGGCGGCGCTGTGCGCAGGAAACCGGCGGATGGTGTGTTCACGCAGGGCCAGCGGGAGTGACCCGGGTTTCATCACCGAAACACTTCTGCTGGCACTGCTTTCGGTGCGACGCCGCGTCGACTTGATCGAGATCGAGGAGTTCGGTGACTTGTCCCGCCGGCCATCTCGGCACATGGTGATCGATCAGATGAGATTCGGGAGACCGCTGGCGGACTTCGATCCGGACCGGCGCAAGAACCATCTGTTCGGTGAGTACCAGCCCGCGCTTACGGTGCTGGCCGATATTGCGGGCTTATCGATCGACAAGTGGACCGCCGAAGGCGGGGTAGCCGCGGCCAAAGAGGACCTGCGGGTTGCCGCCGGCGAGATCCACGCGGGAACCGCTGCGGCACAGCGGATCACCATCAACGGACGCAGCCGCGGGACCGACCGGATCCGGTTCGTTCAGTACGGGTTCGTCGCGATGGACGTCGAACCCGACTGGGGCCTACAACCCACCGGATGGCGCGTGCGGCTGCATGGCGACGCGCCGCTCGACCTGAGCATGCCGTTCCCGGCGCCCCTCGAGGAGCTCGCATCGGTCGTGCCGGCCTTCAACGCCAACGGATTGGTCAATGCCATCCCATACGTGTGCGCGTCGGAGCCGGGCATTCTCACCACCGAGGAGCTGCCGCATTTCCTGGCTCGCGGCCGACATTCTGTTAATGGATCAAGGCGGTAGGTCCGTGGGTGATCTGGGTCCGTTGACTCGAAAAGTCATGCAGTACCAGGAAATCATGAAGCAGCTGGTGCCGACCGCGCGGATGCCACAGGACTGGGCACCGCTCGCCGAATTCGTGTCGGTTAACCACTTCGAACGCATCGGAACGTTCCTCGAAGTTCACGACTGGCAGCAGTACACCGAGATGCTGAGTCAGTGGGCACGTTCAATCGACACGTTCGAGACCACGGTGAAGCGGATCTCCGAGCTCCCGCAGCTCGTGTACTTCGAAATCGAAGAGCGCCACGTTCGCAATCAAACGTGCCCACATCGTGAACTCGATGACGGTGTTCGAGTTCGACGCTGACGCAAAGATTCGCCACCTGACCGTTTACCTACAGCAGCCGCAGTGACGCAATAGCGCCAAGGCTGTTGCATAACTTTGGCGAACCGCAATCCTGGCTGCTGATCAGCAATATTTCCGTTAACAGTCGACGGTGATCAGCAACCGCCGCCAGCAGGGTAAATATACGCGTCTGCGTGCCCAGCGCCAAACTGCCGCAGGCCAGCCCAAGCCATGGCTAAACGAGATTTTAAACGATGGTAAAGATTTTCTGTTTTCGCACACTTCCAAATCGCTTTCGGGTTACGCTGTCGAAATTCATGACCTGTTGCACGTGATTGCAATAACGATAGGGGGGTCCAGTGTTGAAACAACGTCGTCTTCTCTTGGCAATCGGGGCGGCTGCCGGCGGTATCGCTGCCGCTGCGGTCGTCCCGATGGCATTTGCGCACGCCGACGGCTGCGATCTCGGCGAATGCTTGGTGTCTGGTGGCAGTCCGACCGACGTCGTCTATTCGGGGATCCGGCCCCTTGCCGAGGATTGGCAGGATGTCCAGCCGACCAACGTCGTCGTGAGCAACTCGACTTTCACCGACGGAATCTCCGGAAGCTATAATGTCTCGGAGCAGGACTACTCAACCTCGTTGATGGACAACGCGATATACCACTTCGGTGACTTCACTGCGGCCGCGGACAACCCGACCGGCATCGACTCTGGCGGCCTGGCCGGGGCATCGGTGTACGACTTCACGATCGGCCCTGGCGGCAACGTCGTGGACGGCACCACGATGTACGACCTCAACGACTTCAACGTGTCCCTCGCGAATGGCGACCGCATCGAGATCGACACCGTCCCAGGCCTGTACACGAACTTTCTGGAGGTCACGCCGAGCGGTTCGGGGGACTGGATCGAAACGTGGGGCTCGACAACTCCCCAGTTGATGTGGGATTCCTTGACCACCTCGCAGTTTCCCTCCGAGGTCTTCAACATCGCCAACTATTTGCCCCCCGATGCCTGGTTCCCGGACATGTTCTCGCCTGGGGGTTGACGTAGCCGGCGCACACCACGTCTAGCGGCCCCGTCACCGGCATTAAGCTTGCACTGCGCCGATGTGGCGTGTTCGCAAGAATCTCCTGACGGAGAAATCATGAAGATCGTGGTGATCGGCGGCGCGGGTGTCCCGGCAGCCCTACTCGCCAGTTCCCAGCGAGGAAGTACTTCGGCAGGTCGCCGACCACGGCCAGCTTCGTCCCCGTGACATCGACCCCTTCGATCTCGCCCGAGTCGACGTGAAACGCGTATACGGTGACGCAGCGGTCGTAGTCGGCCCCCTGTTCCGGGAACGAGCTACACGGGCACACGACCTCGCAGTTACAGACCTCGAAGAGTTGACCCTCCATCGACCAGGCCATGACAGCCTCCCTTCCGTATCCGGTACCTCATGTCCACCTGGGATCGACCTCAAGCGGTTGACCTGAGATTCATGTCCCCGTCGAGGACCGCCGCCGAGACAGCAACGGCCCCCGCAAGTAAGCGTGCCTCGCCGGGGCCTGGGGTCCCAGTGTCAGTACTGACGTTTAGCTGAGGTCGACGCTGAAACTACTGCCGACTGACTTGTTTTGCTCGAGACGGCGGCCGAAACTTCGGCGAGCACGCGGTACACCGTCGCCCGACTCACGCCGACTGCGTTGGCAATCGTGCTGGCCGATTCACCGCTGGCGTGCATCCGTTGCGCCAGCGCAGCTTTCGTCTCATCAAGCGCCTTGGGCCGTCCAATGGACTGACCGCGTGCCCGACGTGCCGCGTGTGCCGCTGGGCAGTGTTCGCGACCGAGTTCCAACTCGCGGTCGGCACGGCTGGCGGCTAGCCGGCTGACCTGCTCCCCGCGAACGAGTGGTCTTCACTATCTCGGCCAGAACGAGTACGACTGCTAGTGACGCATGCCCGAAAACGGAACGGGGAGAAGACGCGATGGCCGATGAGCACTATGACGCGATTGTGATCGGGACGAGCCAGGGCGGCCGATTCCTTCCCATCGATCTGGCGAAGGCGGGCCAGAAGGTGGCGCTTGTCGAGCGCGGCCAACTCGGCGGCGTCTGCGTCAACACGGGGTGCACCCCGACCAAGACGATGGTCGCCAGCGCGCGCCTGGCCTACCAGGCGCGGCGCGGCGCGGAGTACGGCGTACGTATTGGTCCCGTATCGGTGGACCTGGCCGCGGTGCGCGAGCGCAAACGGGCCATGGTCGCTGGCGCGCGGGAGAACTACGCGAGCCGCCTGGCGCACGACGGGCTTGATCTGACCCAAGGTGAGGCCCATTTCACGGGGCCGAAGTCGGTCGAGATCGTCTTGACGGAAGGCGGGACGCGTCAGATCAGCGCACCGGTGATCGTCATCGACACGGGCACCCGGCCCAAGCCGCCTGCGATCACAGGCGCAGGCGACGTCCCCATGCTCGATTCAACGTCGATCATGGAGTTGGACGAGCTCCCGGAGCACCTAATCATCCTCGGCGGCGGCTACATCGGCCTGGAGTTCGGACAGATGTTCCGCCGGTTCGGCAGCGAGGTCACCATCGTCCAACGCGCCGCGCGCCTGATGAAGATCGAGGACGAAGACGTCTCGGACGAGGTCGCCGCCATCTTGCGCGATGACGGGGTCACGGTGCTGACCTCGTCGACGCCGGTCCGGGTTGAGTCGGCCGACGGCGACCGTCTGCGGCTGACCGTTCGCACGAAGGACGGTGAACGCCAGCTCGAAGGCTCGCACCTGCTGTCGGCGATCGGCCGCATCCCGAATACCGAGGCGCTCACCCCCGAGGCAGCCGGCATTCGTCTCAACGACCGCGGCTTCATCGAGGTCGACGAGTACCTGGAAACCAGCGTCCCCGGCGTCTACGCGATGGGAGACGTCAAAGCCGGCCCAGCCTTCACCCACCTTTCCTACGACGATTACCGCATCCTGCACGCCAACCTCATCAAGCAGGAGAAGGCGAGCATGCGGGACCGGATCGTCCCGTACGCGGTGTTCATCGACCCGCAGCTTGGCCGCGTCGGCATGACCGAGCGCGAGGCCACGGCGCAAGGACGCGCGATTCGGGTGGCGAAGCTCCCGATGAGCGCCGTTATCCGGGCCATCGAGACCGGGGAGACGCGCGGCTTCATGAAGGCCGTCGTCGACGCGGATACCGGGCAGATCCTGGGCTGCGCGGTCCTCGGCAGTGAAGGCGGCGAGATCATGACCATGATCCAGGTCGCCATGCTGGGCAAGCTCAGTTACACCGCTATGGCGGACGCGATCTTCACGCACCCGCTCCTGGCGGAAGGCCTCAACACCCTCTTCACGATGTTCGACACCTAAGCGGCAAGGACGAACCGAATGCGCGGAAACTAAGCTCCGAATAGAAGGATGAAACACAATGGCGCCCAAGGGAAGTGTCCACGTGACATGGACGAGTACCCGGTACGCCAGATCAAACGGCCCAGCGGAACCGAATAGCGGCTTTCGCCAGCCGCTTTCATGGTCGGGGTGACGGGATTTGAACCTACGGCCTCTTCGTGCCCCCGTGACGCCGTCGCCCGACGAGCGCGGTGCTAGCCATCAGGTGTTGTAAAGGCTCGCCAGGTTGTCGTGGAGTTGCATCACTAGTTTCGAGGCGGCGTAGGTGTCGGTGACAACCTCGATGTAAGCGCCGGTGTCGGCCTGCGCCGCGGCAGTCATTGCGTTGTCGAGTTCGCCGCAGGTGGTTGCACGGGCGGTGTACCAATCGTTGCAACCGAGCGCGTGCGGAATCTCGGCATAGTTCCAGGAGGCGATGTCGTTGTAGGCGATGTTGGGGTCCTTGCAAAGGAAACGCTCGACGAGATAGCCGTTGTTGTTGAGCACGAAGATGATTGGCCGCAGGCCCCGGCGCCCGAATTGGCTGATTTCTTGGGCGGTGAGCTGGTGTGATCCGTCGCCAGTCACCAAGATCACCCGGCCGTGCGGATGTGCGACCGCGGCGCCGAATGCGGCCGGAGTCGCCCAGCCGATTGATCCCCACAGCGTTTGGTTGTGGAAGGTGGCGCCCGCCGGCAGGTGCGCGAATCCCAAACCCATGGAGCTGCTGCCGGTTTCGGTGATGATGGTGTCCTCCGGTCGGAAGAATCGCTCCCAGCGGGGGTAGAGCGCCTCAGCGGTGATCGGGTCATCGGCGCCGCCGACGACCTCGCCCAGCGACCCAGCGCGCAGCGGAGCAGCTGAGGTGCGGGAACTGACGCGCTTAGCGAGTTCACCAAGAATGTCGCGCATTTCGACATTCGGGAAGGCCGTGGAGCCGACCTGGGTGCGGTGTAGGCCCACGGTGATGGTGCGGGCCTCATCGAGGGCAGCGGTGAAGGCGCCGGTGTTGAAGTCCGTCATTATCGTGCCGACACACAGCACCTGCTCGCAGGATTCAACGAAGGCACGCACGTCCTCGTCCATCAGCCTGCCGTCGTACATCCCGATGTAGGACGCTTGCCGTTCGTCGAGTACGGATTTGTCGCCGAACATCGTCGCGTACGGCAGTCCGGAAGCATCAACAAATGCCTGCAGACTGTCACGTAACCCGGCACGGGCAGCCAGCATTCCGGGCAGCACGCAGGCGGTGCCAGCCGCGTCCAGGGCATCGACGATCGCGGTGACAGCCGCATCCAGGCTTACCGGCTCGCTGGCCGGCTGCTCGAGCGGCTGCGCGCGGCCCAATACCGGTTCGTTGGCCAAGTCGGAGGGAAAGGCCATATACACCGGGCGACGGTGATAGCAGGCGGTCGCAATGAGGCGCTCGGTCTCGTATGCAACATTTTGTGGTGTCATGATCGCGCTTGCGCACACCACGGGCTCGGCCATCTTGCAGAACAGGTCGAATTCGCCGTTGCCCAGTGTGTGGTGCACCAGCGAACGCGACGCCTGCACCGGCATGCTGGGCATGCCGGTGAGATGAAAGACCGGGAGGTGCTCGGCGTAGGAGCCGGCGATCGCGTTGATCGCACTGAGCTCACCCACCCCGTAGGTGGTGCTTAGCGCGCCGACACCGCGAACCCGCGCATAGCCGTCGGCCGCGTAGCCGGCGTTGAGTTCGTTGCAGCAGCCCACCCAGTCGATGTTCGGGTCGTTGACGATGACGTCGTGGATAGGGAACGCGAAGTCACCGGCTACTCCGAAGATGGCGTCGATCCCCAGGTCGTGGAGACGCCGCAAGACATATTCGATCACTGATTCGGACATGATTTCCTCTCATACCGCGGTTGGCGTAGGAGCCGCGACCGCAGCGCGCGGAGACAGCGCAGCGGTCGGGTGCATTTGCAATTCGCTGACTCACCGACGTACTCGACCAACATCGCACGGCGGCGCTGCAACCATCAAGTGCCAACAGCGACAGTGAATCTGAGGAAGTGAACGCACCCGGTACGCGGCAGCAAACCGCATAGCCGTACTGAATAAGCGTTTAATCAGCCGTTTTTGAGTCGGGGTGGCGGGATTCGAACCCACGGCCTCTTCGTCCCGAACGAAGCGCGCTACCAAGCTGCGCCACACCCCGCTTGAAGCCACGACAGCGTATCGCACCCACCCGGCGATTCGCCAAAGTGGATTGCGGTGCCAACAGCCTGGTACCCACCAGTAATCGGCTTGGCCACTCACGGCGCCGGTGCTGTGCAGATCACATCCGTCGCGGCCTGGGGATCTACCCCACAGTTCGGCGTGGAATAAGCGGGATGTCGCCGACCTTAAATACACTAATTGCCGCGCAATCGGTGCAATGGAAGCGAGAGAATCATGACGGTGTTAGGCGCCGTGGTGTTCGGCGGATTCCTGGCCCTGGGAGTGCTGTGGCTGCTGGTTACCGCTCCAGACAGCGACGTTGACGAGGCCTGGGGTCAGTCCCAGTGGCCGGAGCGTTCGAACTCGGTCAAGGCCGCAGCGGGCGCGGAGGTATCCAGCTCCTGGGCCTTGACCCACTCGTCGCAGAAGTAGGTGTCGGCGTACCGGTCGCCGCTGTCGGCGAGCAGGGGTGCGTATCGGCGCTGCGATGGGCCCATATCCTCGAAGGCCTCGATCAGCCGGATCGCATTGTTGGTCCAGCCGCGTGGTCGGCTGCGAACTGCGACCCGGGCCGGTGGGCTCAATGCGCCGAATACGTTGGCTGCGACCGGCCGAGTTCGCTATGCGAATCGCGGCCACCGATCGGCGCCGCAATCAATGTTAGCAGGGTGGCTTCGGGCCTGCAGCAGAACCGCACCGGCGCAAACGGCGAAGTGCCGATCCCGGCGGAGACATGCAGGCGCATGGCGGCGCCCCACCGCGACGGGCCCTTGGCGCGGGAGCGGTCCAGACCCGAGTTGGTCACTAAGGCTCCGTAGAAGGGCAAACACAGCTGCCCGCCATGGGTGTGGCCGGCCATCACCAGTTGGTAGCCGTCGGCGGCGAAGCGGTCCAGCACGCGGGGCTCCGGCGAATGGGTCAGCCCCAGCCGCAGATTGGCGGCCGGGCTGGCCGGGCCGGCAATCGCCTCGTAGCGATCCCGCGCGATGTGCGGGTCGTCCACGCCCGTGGCCGCGATGTGCAGTCCTGACACCTCGAATTCGCGACGGTTGTGGGTGAGATCCAGCCAGCCGCGCTCGGTGAATGCCGCCCGCAGGTCCTGCCAGGGCAGCGGCTGACCGTGCACGCGGTGACCCGGGTTCGTCAGGTAGTTCAGCGGGCTCTTCGGGCGCGGTCCGAAGTAGTCGTTGCTGCCGAAGACGAAAATGCCTGGCAGCGAGAGCAGGTCGGTGAGGCTCTGGATGACCGAAGGCACCGCCTTGGGGTGTGCCAGGTTGTCGCCGGTGTTGACGACCAGGTCGGGCTCCAAGCTGACGAGTTCGCGTAGCCACGCCTGCTTGCGGCGCTGACCGGGACGCATGTGGATGTCGCTGATGTGTAGCACCCGCAGCGGCGACGAACCCGGCGTCAGCACGGGCATGGTCAGTTCGCGCAGCACGAACGCATTGCGTTCGATGATCGAGGCGTAGCCGATACCCGCGACGGCCGATCCGAGGGCAATGGCGCCGGTGCTTTTCAGAGCGGAAATGGCGAAAGGCATGCAGGCCAGCCTACTGCGGTACGTCGGCTGGCATCAGGCCACACGCCATGAGACCGCCTATGGCGGCGGCAAAGCCGGCGGTGGCGGCGCCAGAATGGGGATCGTGATCGGCGGCAGCCCCGGGATCTCGATGACTTGCGAGCCCACCGGCACCGGACCTTCCGGCGGCGGAGGCGGCGCCGGCGGGATGCCGTTACTGGTTTGGATGGTGACCACCGCACCCGGGATCGTCTGGCCGTTGGGTGAGGTTCCGACCACCTCGCCGTACTTCGCTGTGCTGTTGATCGAGCTGGGCTGCTCGGCGACCTGGAAACCGGCGTCCTTCAAGCGCTCACGCGCCTCGTTGACGTCCAGACCCGCGATGCTCGGCACCCGAGAACCGGGGCCGCCTTCGACATACTGCGGGGCAGTCGGCGGCATGTGCACGTCGCCGTAGATCGTGGCGATGGGCTTCATCGCGGTGAACCAGGTGCGGGCCGGCTCGTTACCGCCGTAGAGGTTGCCGTCGCCGCAGCGTCGCAGCGGCGAGGAGCACAGATCGGACGGCGAAGTCGAGTCGTCGTAGATGTAGTTGGCTGCGGCGTAGTGGTTGGTGAAGCCGACGAAGCCTGATGACCGGTGCGCCTCGGTGGTGCCGGTCTTGCCGGACACCGGCAGGTTCCACCCCGCCGCACCGGCGGACCCCGACGCAGTGCCGCCGCCCTGGGCGTCCTTGCTCATCGCATTGGCCAGAGTGTTGGCCAGTCCTTCTGGTACTGCCTGGTCGCAGGCCTCGGTGGTGACCGCGACTTGGTTGCCGTTACGGTCAATCAGCTTGTCGATGGGGTTCGGTGGGCACCACGTGCCGCCGGAGGCCAGTGTCGCCGCGACGTTCGACAATTCCAGCGCGTTCAGCTCGAACGGGCCCAGCGTGAAGGACCCGATGTTCTGCCGCTTGATGAAGTCGGCCAGGCTCTCGTTGCTGTCGGGGTCGTAGTCGCGGGCGCTGCCGGGATCGGCGTAGGACCGCAGTCCGAGCTTGATCGCCATATCGACCGCGCGCGATACCCCCACCAACGAGATCAGCTTGGCGAACGCGGTGTTGGGCGAGGTGGCCAGCGCGTCGGTCACATTCATCGACCCGCGATAGTTGCCGGCGTTGATTACGCACCACGTCTCCTTGGGGCAGCCCTTGGCGCCGCCGCTACCCATGCCTTTGGTCTGGAATCTGCCCGGCACATCGAGTTGGGCGTTGATACCCATGCCCATCTGCATCGCTGCGGCGGTGGTGAAGATTTTGAAGATAGATCCCGCGCCGTCGCCAACCAGCGAGAACGGCTGCGGTCGCATGGTCTCACCGGCCTCGCTGTTCAATCCGTATGTGCGGTTGCTGGCCATCGCCACTACCTTGTGCGCGTTCTTGCCGGGCTTGATCACGCTCATCACACTGGCAATGCCCTCGAGGGTGGGGCTGGCGTAGGTGTCGATCGCGTGCTTGACCGGCTCCTGCACCTCGGGGTCCAGTGTGGTGCGGATCAAGTAGCCGCCGCGGGCCAGCTGCTCCTTGCTAATGCCGGCGCGGGCCAGGTAGGCCTGCACGTAGTCGCAGAAGAACGCCCGATCGCCCGCTGCGATGCAACCACGCGGTAGCTCATTGGGCTGCGGCAAGATTCCCAACGGCTCAGCCTTTGCGGCGCGCAGCGCATCGGCCTCGTTGGGCAGGTTTTCAATCATGGTGTCCAGGACGAGGTTTCGGCGGGCCAGCGCGCCGTCGGGGTTGGTGTAGGGATTCAGCGCGCTGGTCGACTGGACCAGGCCGGCCAGCAGGGCCGCCTGCTGCCAGTTCAGGTCGGACGCGTTGATACCGAAGTACGTTTGCGCCGCGTCCTGCACGCCGAAGGCATTGTTACCGAAGGACACCAGGTTCAAGTAGCGGGTCAGGATCTCCGGTTTGGTGAAAGTCTTGTCGAGGGTGAGCGCCATCCTGATCTCGCGCAGTTTGCGCGCAGGCGTGGTCTCGATGGCTGCTCGTTTCTCCGCGTCGGTCTGCGCGATCACCAGCAACTGATAGTTCTTCACATACTGCTGCTCGATCGTCGAGCCGCCGCGGGTGTCGACGTCGCCCGAGGCGTAGCCGGCCAGCCCGGTCAGGGTGCCCTTCCAGTCCACGCCGTTGTGCTCGGCAAACCGCTTGTCTTCGATCGAGACGATTGCCAGCTTCATCGTATTGGCAATCTTGTCGCTGGGTACCTCGAACCGCCGCTGCGAGTACAGCCATGCGATCGTGTTGCCCTTCGCGTCGACCATCGTGGTCACCGCCGGGACCTCGCCCTCGAGCAGTTGGGCTGATGCGTTGCCGACGACTTCCGAGGCCCGATTGGATACCAGCCCGATGCCGCCGACCACGGGGAACAGCAGGGCCGCGACGACGACGCTGGCCAACAAACAGCACCCGACGAGCTTGGCGACCGTGATCGCAGTCATGGGGCGCTCCGGCATGGTTACTAGACTAGCGGCGCTGCGACACAAGTTGCCTCGAGTGGTGTGCTGGCGATATTTCCGCAGACGTAACCGCTCAGGTATCTCTCAGTCGCAGCTCAGGGGCGTTTCAGCCGCCGTTCTGGCCCATTTCAGGGGCACTTTCATGATCGGACTGCACGGTCGTCCCAAAAAAGGGTGTATCAGAATGTTGCGTAATTGATACCTGACCACGTAGCTTATGCACACAGTGAGATACAGGTAACACCGAGGCGCAGAGTGTGGCGCAGATCGCATCGGGGGTCTGGATCTAGCACGGAGCCGCCGCAGCGGTGGCAGGAGCGAAGGGGAATCGCTGGTGTCAGGTATACGGACCGCGGTGCGCAGGACGAGCGCAGCACCGACAACCAACATTCTGTGTGGAGCTGATGCCGAGTCGAGGATCGCGTGGGTTTCCAAGGCACTGTGCCGGGCCGCCGATCCCGACGAGCTTTTTGTGCGGGGGGCCGCGCAGCGCAAGGCTGCGGTGATTTGCAGGCACTGCCCGGTGATGCTGGAGTGCGGCGCTGACGCGCTGGACAACCGTGTCGAGTTCGGCGTGTGGGGCGGCATGACCGAACGCCAGCGTCGGGCGTTACTCAAGCAACACCCCGAGGTGGTTTCCTGGGCGGAGTTCTTCGCTGCACAGCGCAAGCACCGCAGCGTTGGCTAAGTAGCCGGGCGACTAGCCTGCCGGCTCGTCAGCGGGCCGTTGCGCGGCCCGCATCGTCGCCGACGGGAACCGATGGGCCGGCTCCTCGGCGGGCCGTTGCCCGGCCCGCATCGTCGCCGACGGGAACCGATGGGCCGGCTCCTCGGCGGGCCGTTGCCCGGCCCGCATCGTCGCCGACGGGAACCGATGGGCCGGCTCCTCAGCGGGCCGTTGCCCGGCCCGCATCGTCGCCGACCCCCGTCATCTGGTCGGCGATCGCACGTAGCGCCTCCAGATCGGAAACGTCGAACGGCAGCGACGGCACCCCGACAATGGCGACGTGCGGATTGGCCCCGGTGAACCGCGACAGCAGGCGGATCTCGCGCTTGGAAGTCGCCGCGCGGTCGGCGTGGATCTGCAGGACGACCCTTGCTAAGTCCTTTGTGTCCGGTACGCCAGAACCTTCCGGCTCGCTCTCGAGCGTCTTGGCGCCGTCAATGGCCCGCTCAACCGGTAATGAACACAACATCGGATGGGTTCGATTCAGGATGAGCCCGGCCAGCGGCATGCGTTCCTCCGAAAGCCGGTCCACGAAGAACGATGCCTCCCTGAGCGCATCCGGCTCGGCGACCGACACCACCACGAACTGGGTACCGCGGCGCTTCAACAACGCATAGGTACGATCCGCCTTTTCCCGGAAGCCGCCGAAGGTGGCATCCAACGACTGCACGAAACTCGCAGCGTCGGAAAGCATCTGCGAACCGAGGACGGTTGATAGTGCCTTCATCGCCAAGCCGACCGCGCCGGTGACGAGTCGACCGATGCCGCGCCCGGGCCCCAACAGCAGCCGCCATAACCGGCTATCCATGAAGCTGCCCAACCGTTTCGGCGCATCCAGGAAGTCCAGCGCATTGCGCGACGGTGGGGTATCCACCACCACCAGATCCCAGCGGTCCTCGCCGAGCAGCTGGCCGAGCTTCTCCATCGCCATGTACTCCTGGGTGCCGGCCAGTGATGTAGCGACGGTCTGATAGAACTGGTTATCCAAAATCGCTTGCGCCCGACCAGGTCCCGAATACTGGATCACCATTTCATCGAACGTGCGGCGCATGTCGAGCATCATCGCGAACAGCTGGCCGGGCACTTCCGCTGCCAGCGGCACGCGCTGCGGCGAGTTGCCAAGGTCGCTGATTCCCAACGCCTGCGCTAGCCGCTTAGCCGGATCGATCGTCAAAACCACTACGGTGCGGCCGTATTCGGCTGCGCGCAACGCCATCGCGGCAGCGGTGGTGGTCTTGCCCACCCCGCCCGCGCCGCAGCACACCACCACGCGATTAGCGGTGTCGGCCAGGATCGCGGCAATATCTAGTGTCGGCGGTTTGGTACTCATCGAACTCCCTGCTGCGCAAGGGATTCAGAGAGTTCATAGAGGCTGCCGAGGTCGACACCGTCGGCAATGGTCGGCAGCTCCAGGCGTGGCACTTTCAGCTCTTCGAGCTGTTCCGCGGTTGCCGCCCGCGCGGTGATCCGGGTGGCGTGCTGGATGGTCTCGGTCAGCAAGCCCGCGAAGTCTGCATCGGGAAGCTTGATCCCGGCGGCGACCAGGCCTGCGCGCACCGCGTCAGCATCAACGTCGCCCTCAGCGGCTTTGGCGAGATCATCGGGTTCCAGGTAAGTCGCGATATTGCGGTTGACGATCACGCTGCCGATAGGCAGGCCCAGCCCCTGCAACTCGTCGATCGCCTCGATCGTCTCCTGCATCGGCAGCGCCTCCAGAATGGTCACCAGGTGGATGGCCGTTTGATCCGAGTGCAAGATCTTCACCACGCCTTCAGCCTGCGAGTACACCGGGCCGCCCTTGGCGAGATCGGACACCGCCCTGGTGACATCCAAAAAGCGTGCGATGCGACCGGTCGGCGGCGCGTCGACGACGATTGCGTCGTAAACCGGCAGCTTGTCCTTGTCGACGCGGATCACCGATTCCTTGATCTTGCCGGTGAGCAGAACGTCGCGCAGACCCGGCGCGATCGTCGTCGCGAACTCGATCGCCCCGATGCGCCGCATCGCCCGGCCTGCGATGCCGAGGTTGTAGAACATGTCGAGGTATTCCAGGAACGCGGCGTCGATGTCAATCGCCAGCGCGTTGACCTGGCCACCGTGCTCGGCAATTGCGATCTTGAGCTCTTTGTAGGGCAGCGGCGGCACATCGAAGAGTTGCGCAATCCCTTGGCGCCCTTCGACTTCGACGAGCAAGACCTTGCGTCCTCCGGACGCGAGAGTCAGCGCAAGCGCGGCGGCCACCGTCGACTTGCCGGTACCGCCTTTGCCGGTGACGAAATGCAGACGGGCCTTCGATAATCGCGATGGCCAGCGCACGGTACTGCCGCTGCTCGGTGTGGTCGCCACCAGTGCATGCTAACCAGAGGCGTCGATTGCCCTACCGATAAGCTCGGGATATGCCCGAACCCACCGCGTGGGAGTACGCCACGGTCCCCCTGTTGACACACGCCACCAAGCAGATCCTCGACCAGTGGGGTGCCGACGGCTGGGAGCTGGTGGCCGTGCTGCCCGGGCCGACCGGCGAGCAGCATGTGGCATATCTGAAACGTCCCAAGTGACTACGTCCGCCCGGCTCGGTGAGCTGGGGATCGAACTCCCGGAGGTAGCGAAGCCGTTGGCGTCCTACGTTCCCGCGGTGCGCAGCGGCAACCTGGTGTACACCGCGGGCCAATTGCCGATGCAGGCTGGCAAACTGGCCGCAACCGGCAAGATCGGAGCTGACGTCACCCCTGCGGACGGCAAGGCGCTGGCCCGGATCTGCGCGCTCAACGCGCTGGCTGCTGTCGATTCGCTGGTGGGCATCGACGCGGTAACCCAGGTGGTCAAGGTGATCGGATTCGTCGCGTCCGCACCCGGATTCAACGGCCAGCCGGGCGTGGTCAACGGCGCATCCGATCTGCTTGCGGAGGTGTTCGGTGATCGCGGCAGCCATGCCCGCTCCGCCGTCGGAGTATCCGAATTGCCGTTGGACGCGCCGGTGGAGGTCGAACTGGTGGTGGAGGTCGGATAACGACCGTGACCGACACCGCTGAGTCGCTGACGCATCCCGCTTACGGTCGGCTGCGTCCGGTCACCGAAACCGCATCGGTGCTGCTGGCCGACAATCCGGGCCTGATGACGCTGGACGGCACCAACACCTGGGTGCTCCGCGGACCACGCAGCGACGAGATGGTGGTAGTCGACCCCGGCCCCGACGACGACGAGCACATCGCGAAAATCGCCGGCCTGGGCCGCATCGCCCTGGTGCTCATCAGCCACCGGCACGGCGACCACACCGATGCCATCGACAAGCTGGTCGACCTCACCGGCGCACCGGTGCGCTCGGCCGGCAGCGGGTTCCTGCGTGGCCTCAGCGCTGAGCTGACCGACGGTGAAGTGATCGACGTCGCGGGCCTGCGGATCACGGTATTGGCGACACCCGGCCACACCGCCGATTCTCTCTCGTTCGTGCTGGACGACGCAGTGCTGACAGCGGACACAGTGCTGGGTCGCGGAACGACGGTCATCGACACCGAAGACGGGAACCTGGCCGACTACCTAGAGTCGCTGCACCGGCTGCGCGGGCTGGGCCAGCGAACAGTGCTACCCGGCCACGGCCCGAACCTAGCGAATCTGGAAGCTGTGGCGTCGGGATACCTGGCACACCGGGTGCAGCGGCTGGAGCAGGTCCGCTCGGCGTTACGGGCTCTCGGCGACGACGTCACCGCACGCCAGATTGTCGAGCACGTCTACGTCGACGTCGACGAGGAACTCTGGGGTGCCGCGGAATGGTCGGTGCAGGCGCAGCTGGACTATCTGCGTCGCTAAGCCAACAGCTAGCGCGCGCGCCTAGCGAGCCGCTCCGAGTCGGAGATCAGCACGCTTTTGCCCTCCAGGCGAATCCAGCCCCGGTGGGCGAAGTCGGCCAGCGCTTTGTTCACCGTCTCCCGCGACGCGCCGACCAGCTGGGCGATCTCCTCCTGCGTCAGGTCGTGGGTCACCCGCATCGCGCCGCCCTCCTGGGTGCCGAAACGCTGGGCCAGCTGCAGCAGCTGCTTGGCGACCCGGCCGGGCACGTCGGTGAAGATGAGGTCGGCGAGGTTGTTGTTCGTTCGTCGCAGCCGGCGCGCGAGCACCCGCAGGAGCTGCTCGGCGATTTCGGGTCGATCCGCGATCCACGCCCGCAACGCGTCGCGATCCATCGACACCGCGCGCACCTCGGTGATTGTGGTGGCGCTGGAGGTCCGGGGCCCGGGATCGAAGATCGACAGCTCACCGAACATGTCGGACGGGCCCATGATGGTCAGCAGATTCTCCCGGCCGTCCGGTGAACGGCGGCCGATCTTGACCTTCCCGGAAATGATGATGTACAGCCGATCACCCGGTTCGCCCTCCGCGAAAACCGTATGTCCGCGGGGGAAGTCGACGGGCTGCAGTTGCTTGGTCAGCGCGGCGACGGCGCTTGGTTCAACCCCCTGGAAGATTCCGGCCCTTGCCAGGATCTCGTCCACGTTGCCCCTTAGCTACTTAATGACTCTGATATGCACAGGTCTGGCGCCCGACTCCTCCTCGGATCGCTTCGCGGTCCGCATCGTCATCGGGCGGGTCTAATGCCCGGGTCGGTTGACCGGCCGCCCCGCAGTCTATGAGGTCAGCCATCATCAACTCGACGTGCCAACGCTACACACGATTGGCATGCTGAGGCGGGCCAAATTGCCGATTCGCTCGCGAATGGTTATGCCGTTGCCTCGGTAAGCCGGGGTGTTCGGGGGCGGAAACAGCGGCGGCCGTCAACAGCCGATCTTTGGCGGCCTCGGCGGCGCCGGGTCGATCGGGCGACTCATCGGTGACGCGCCCGATGCGGCGGTGCAGGCAATCCAGAGCCTCGGGCATTCCTTCCCGGGCCAATGTGCGCACATCGATAGGCTCGGCCTGCGCGAGAAATTCCGCCACATCGCTTGCCGTAACCGTGTTCTCTACTAAGCCCGCTTCCAGCCGTCCAAGCCCGAAAGTCGCCAGCATCAGCAACCCCGGGATGAATGCCACGAGCAAGCAAGACACAAGCAGCAAGTAAACACGGCTAAGGTCTCAGCGGGATCACGAATTAGTACTCTGGCGAGGGTGATAATGGGCAAACCTTCTCGCGCCGCCGCCCGAGTGTCCGATGCAACCGACACCGCCGTCGCCCACCGTTGGTCTTCGGAAACCCGGATAGGTTTGGTGCGACGAGCTCGGCGCATGAATCGCAAACTTGGCCAAGCGTTTCCACATGTGTACTGCGAGTTGGATTTCACCACACCGTTGGAGCTGACGGTGGCGACGATCTTGTCGGCGCAAAGCACCGACAAGCGGGTGAATCTCACCACCCCAGCGCTCTTCAAGCGTTACCGCACCGCGCTGGACTACGCACAGGCGGACCGCGAAGAACTCGAAACCCTTATCCGCCCCACCGGCTTCTACCGCAACAAGGCGTCGTCGTTGATCGGTTTGGGGCAGGCATTGGTCGAGCGATTCGACGGCGAAGTGCCGGCCACCATGAACGAACTCGTGACGCTGCCCGGGGTGGGCCGCAAGACCGCCAACGTCATCCTGGGAAACGCATTCGATGTCCCCGGAATCACCGTCGACACCCATTTCGGGCGGCTGGTTCGGCGCTGGCGCTGGACGGCCGAAGAGGACCCGGTCAAAGTCGAGCATGCGGTCGGCGAACTCATCGAACGCAAGGAGTGGACCCTGCTCAGTCACCGGGTGATCTTCCACGGTCGCCGGGTGTGCCACGCCCGCAAACCGGCATGCGGGGTCTGCGTGTTGGCCAAGGACTGTCCCTCGTTCGGAACTGGGCCCACCGAACCGCTGATCGCTGCCGCCCTGGTGCAGGGCCCGGAAACCGAGCACCTGTTGTCAATGGCCGGGTTGTAGCGCAGCACCGCCCACCAGATGACCACTTTCACGCCTCGAACCGCCCGCTGGACCGTCGCGGTGCTGGCGGTCGTCGCGGCATTGGTCGCGGCGTTGCTGGTTGAGTTGCGTGATAGTTCCCACTCGTCAACCGCCCCACCGACCAGTTCCGGCCACGAGCATCGTGACGCCGACACCCCAGCGGCGCTGGCGGGACCGCGGCAGCGTGCCGACCTCGCGCCGTGTCCGCACCCGGGCACCGATCCCGGTCCGCCGGCGTTGCGCGGTGTGACCGCGGAATGCGCAGCCGACGGCTCGGTCGTTGACGTCGGTCCGGCCCTGGCTGGGCATCGGGTGGTTCTCAACTTGTGGGCGTACTGGTGTGCACCCTGCGCGGCCGAGCTCCCTGCGATGGCCGAGTATCAACGACGGGTCGGGACCGATGTGATGGTGGTGACGGTGCATCAGGACGAGAACGAGACGGCGGCCTTGCTGCGATTGGCGGACTTGGGTGTCCGATTGCCGACTCTGCAGGACGGCAGCCGTCGGGTCGCGGCGGCGTTACGGGTGCCAAATGTGATGCCCGCGACAGTAGTGCTGAGATTGGACGGTAGCGTTGCGCAGACCCTGCCGCGCGCTTTCGCCAATGCCGACGAGATCGCAGCTGCGCTCGGAGATCAGACGCGATGACGCCCGGCGAGGATGGAGTCGCCGGGCAATGGGACGCGCCCGGCGACGATGCGGGCCGCGGAGTGGCCCGGGGAGGAACCGGGCAATTGGACGAAGGAGGGGCCGGTGAGCGCAGGGGGCACTCCACGACCACGCGGTGGAGACCTCACCGACTCGCGAGGAACGATTCCGTTGACGCCTGAGCTCGGCCCGTCCTGGCTGCGTCCATTGGTCGACAACGTCGGTCAGGTACCCGACGCTTACCGTCGTCGTCTTCCCGCCGACGTACTGGCCATGGTGACTGCCGCCAAGGCGACGGCCTCGGCCCCCGCAAGCGGGGGGACCCCCGCGCCCCATCGACGCGACGCAGCGGTGCTGGTGCTGTTTTCCGGTCCCCCGTCCGACCAAGCCAACGGCGCTCTGCCCGACTCCCCTCCCGATGAAGCCGATCTGCTG
The DNA here is from genome assembly GCA_963720085.1 of uncultured Actinomycetota bacterium. Lineage (GTDB taxonomy): Bacteria > Actinomycetota > Actinomycetes > Mycobacteriales > Mycobacteriaceae > Mycobacterium. Next base: position 153,825 of record CAVRER010000034.1, on the reverse strand, counting down.
CTCACGGTGCGGGCCTCCACATTGCGTCACCATGCCGGCCAAGCGGCGTTCCCGGGTGGCGCCTCCGATCCGGCCGACGACGGGCCGGTGGCCACTGCGCTGCGAGAGGCACGCGAAGAGACCGGCATCGATACTGGCAGGCTGCATCCGCTGGCCACGATGGAGCGAACGTTCATACCGCCGTCGGGTTTTCACGTCGTCCCGGTGTTGGCGTATTCGCCCGATCCGGGGCCGGTGGCCGTCGTCGATCAGGCGGAGACAGCAATCGTGGCCCGGGTCCCGGTGCGGGCGTTCATCAATCCGGCCAATCGGCTGATGGTGTACCGCAACTCCTTGCACCGCCGCTTCGCCGGGCCGGCTTTCCTGTTGAACGAGATGCTGGTTTGGGGATTCACTGGCCAGGTGATTTCGGCGATGCTGGACGTGGCTGGTTGGGCTAAGCCCTGGGACACCAGCGATATTCGCGAGTTGGATGAAGCGATGGCTTTGGTCGGCGACGAGGATGATGCCTGATGACCTCATCACAATGGCTCGACATCGCGGTGCTGGGCGTTGCTTTCATCGCGGCGATCTCAGGTTGGCGTTCGGGCGCACTTGGCTCTCTGCTGTCATTCGTCGGTGTACTACTCGGCGCGATCGCAGGCGTCCTGCTGGCTCCGCACCTTGTCGCCCACATCAGCGCACCGCGGGCCAAACTGTTCGCCGCGCTGTTTCTGATCCTGGGGCTGGTCGTCGTCGGCGAGGTCGCCGGTGTGGTGCTGGGTCGCGCGGTGCGCGGCGCGATCCACAGCAGCTCATTCCGATTCTTCGACTCGCTGATCGGGGTGGCAGTGCAGCTGGTGGTGGTGCTGGTGGCGGCATGGCTGCTGGCGACGCCGCTGACGTCGTCGTCGGGCCAGCCCAGCCTGGCTGCCGCGGTTCGGGGTTCGCGAGTGCTGGCCCAGGTCAACGACTTCGCGCCGGATTGGCTCAAGACCGTGCCCAAACGATTGTCGTCGCTGCTGGACACCTCAGGTCTGCCGCAGGTGCTGGAACCGTTCAGCCGCACACCTGTCGTGCCGGTGGCGGTCCCGGACGCGGCGCTGGCCAACAGCCCGGTGGTGGCGGCCACCCAACCCAGCGTGGTGAAGATCCGCGCGATCGCGCCAAGCTGTCAGAAAGTGTTGGAGGGTAGCGGATTTGTCCTCTCGCCGGACCGGGTGATGACCAACGCGCACGTGGTGGCCGGTGCCAACAGCGTCACCGTTGAGGCCAGCGGCAACCCCTATGACGCCACCGTGGTGTCCTACGACCCGACTGTCGACATCGCGATCCTGTCCGTGCCCAACCTGCCGCCAGGACCGCTGGCCTTCGCCGACACCCCGGTGACATCGGGCACCGAGGCGATAGTGATGGGCTACCCCGGTGGCGGTGGCTTTGCCGCAACCCCGGCCAGGATCCGGGAACTCATCGAACTCAGCGGGCCCGACATCTACCGGAATGCGACGGTCAACCGCGAGGTCTACACGATCAGAGCCAGTGTGGAGCAAGGCAATTCGGGCGGACCGCTAATCGACCTGAATGGTCAGGTGCTCGGTGTGGTGTTCGGCGCGGCGGTCGACGACAACGACACCGGTTTCGTCCTGACGGCCAAGGAGGTGGCCGATCAGCTGGCGCACATCGGCGACACTGCGCCGGTGGCCACCGGGGAGTGTGTCAGCTAAGCGGCGACCGGTACACCCGGTCGAGGAAGCGCATCAGGTGGCCGTTGACTTCGTCCGGCATCTCTTCGTGACTGAAATGTCCTGCGCCGGCAACTGATACGTAACGACCGTGCGGCGCGTAGCGCTGTGTTCGCTCGACCGGGTCGGCCAGCACGTACGGATCGGCATCACCGTGAATGTGCAGCATCGGAATCCCAAAAGGCCGGTTCATCGATCGCATGAAGCGCCGGCCCTCTTCACGCAGCTGGCTGCGCACCGCCCACCGCTGATACTCTAGCGCGGAGTGCGCTGCTGACGGAATTTGAACCGCCTCGCGGAGATGACCGATCGTCTCGGAAAAGTCTTCGGATGCAACCCATTTGGCGCTGGCGCGGCTACGAACCAGATGCTCGATCTCCGCGCCGTTATGCCGGGTCAGTGTGCGCTCCGGCCAGATCGGCACCTGATAGCGCAGCAGCGAGGGTAACAGCGCACGGCCCTGATCGCGGCGGGTGAGCGCCGAGCGGCGCAGTGCGGCGGGGTGCGGTGAACTGACCACTGCGATGGCGCGGACCAGCCGTGAGTGCAGGACCGACGTTGCCCAGCAGACCAGCCCGCCGTCGGCATGACCGACCAGAGTCGCCGACGTGTGCCCCAGCGCGCGGATCAGTCCGGCGGTGTCCCCGGCTAGCGTCCAGCCGTCGTAGCCGCGGGGCGGTTTGTCGCTGCCGCCGTAGCCTCGTAAATCCACCGCGACCACCCGGGCTCCGCTCAAACCGCGAAGCTGGTGACGCCACGACCACCAGAACGAGCCGAAGCCGTGCAGCATGATCACCAATGGGCGCGCCGTCGGAGGGCTGGCCGCACTCCGGTCGACGGGCGCTGCCTCGACGACATGGAACCGAATGCCGTTGGCGTGCACGTCCAGATGTCGCCATGGCCCGTCGATACGGGTCACCGACGGATCTGGTGGCGCCATCTACCAACCCGAGGGGTCGGTGGGCGTCCCGCCTTGCGGCGAACTGAGCGCGCGCCCGGAGCCCTTGTCGTGGCCCGGGGTGAACGCGGTCCGGGTCTCCTTGACCGATTCGATGGTCTGCCGCGGCCCGCGGATGCGGCGCACCTTCTGGTAGCCGAACCACGCCAGCACCGCAGTAACCACCACCATGATTCCGAACACGATCAGGAAAGCCACCCAGCGCCACAGCCAGGTATCGAGCAGTTCGGCGAGGAAAAAGAAGAAAAAGAAAGTCGAGTAGAACCCCACCACCAGCGCCGAGATGAAGTAAACGCTGCCGGTGAGACCTTTTTTGACATCGCGGGTGATTTCCGAGCGGGCCAATTCGACCTCGGCGCGCACCAGTGTCGATATCTGCGCTGTGGCGTCCTTGACCAGCTCACCGATGGACGGTTCGACGGACAGCGCGTGTGGGTCGGTCAAGGGAATCGTGGTCAGCGTGCGAGGAACCCCGTCCTTGTGGTCGGCGTTCTTGCGATCTGGCTTGCTCACAGACGGTCCTCTCGATGTCACTGCCCGGCTTGCCCTCGAGCCGTTGCCCGCCTCGCATCGTCGCCGGGCGTCGCTGTCGTCGCGGTTCATGTTGCCATGCGGTCGGGTAGCAGACGAGGCCAACCGGACACCGCGAGCCCGGCTAGAGATCGACGCTGGCGGGCATTGGTCACGCTAGACTGGCGCCTCCCCTTCTGGTACGCGTCCAGCCTTGTCGACGGGAGTATTGCCTTGCAGACCACGTGCCGCCGGCTGCTTGGTGTCGTGGCGGCGTTGGTGATGGTGACATCGGTGGGCCTGGCCGGCCTGCGCGGCGTGCCGGCAGGAGCTGACGACAGACTCCCGCTCGGCGGCGGAGCGGGCATTCTGGTCAACGGCGACACCCTGTGCACGCTGACCACCATCGGCACCGACGGCAAAGGCGAGCTGATCGGTTTCACCTCGGCGCACTGCGGTGGCCCGGGTGCGGTGGTGGCCGCCGAGGCGGCAAAAGACCGCGGCACGGTGGGAACCATGGTGGCCGGCAATGACAAGCTGGACTACGCGGTCATCCAGTTCGATCCGGCCAAGGTGACGCCGGTCGCCAACTTCGGTGGCTTCGCGATCAACGGCATTGGGCCGGATCCGGCGTTTGGTGAGATCGCCTGCAAACAGGGCCGCACGACCGGGAACTCGTGCGGCGTCACGTGGGGCCCGGGTCAAGACCCGGGCACGATCGTGATGCAGGTATGCGGACAACCGGGCGACTCGGGCGGTCCGGTTACCGTCAACAACCTCCTGGTCGGCATGATCCACGGTGCCTTCAGCGAGAACCTGCCGGCTTGCGTCATCAAGTACATCCCGCTGCACACCCCCGCAGTGGTTCAGTCGATCAACGCGATCTTGGCCGACATCAACGCCAAGAACCGTCCCGGCGCGGGATTCGTTCCAGTCCCCGCCTAGGCCTGATTGCTATTTGGCGGCGCGGATCGCGTCGAAGACGCCCGGATCAAGCAGCGTCGAAGTGTCGCCGAGTTCGCGATCCTCGGCGATGTCGCGCAGTAGGCGTCGCATGATTTTGCCGCTGCGGGTCTTCGGCAATTCGGGCACCACGTGCAATTCGCGGGGCCGGGCAATCGGCGAGATGACTCTGGCCACTTCGGCGCGCAGTTCGTCAATGATCTCCTCGCCCGTCGTCTCGGCGTGATCGGCTTGCAAGACAACGAACGCGCAGATCGCCTGTCCGGTGGTGTCGTCGGTCGCCCCAACCACTGCGGCCTCGGCGACCCCGGAATGTCCGACCAGTGCCGACTCCACTTCGGCGGTGGAGAGGCGATGGCCCGATACGTTCATCACGTCGTCGATGCGACCTAGCACCCAGACCGCCCCGTCGGAGTCGTAACGAGCGCCGTCGCCGGCGAAATACCAGCCCTGCTCGGCGAACTTCGACCAATACGTCTCACGGAAGCGGTCTGGATCGCCCCAGATGCCGCGCAGCATGGACGGCCAAGGCTGGTCGAGCACCAGGTATCCGGATGTGTGCTCGCCCTCGTCGGTCGACGGCGGTGAAAGTTCGTTGCCGTCGTCGTCGACGATCTTTGCCGAGATACCCGGCAGTGGCGTCATCGCCGATCCCGGTTTGCTCGCAGTGACGCCGGGTAGCGGCGAGATCATCGCCGCGCCGGTCTCGGTCTGCCACCAGGTGTCCACCACCGGAGTGCTGTCGCCGCCGATGACTTTGCGATACCAGCGCCAGGCCTCCGGGTTGATTGGCTCGCCGACCGTTCCCAGCAGGCGCAGGCCGGACAAGTCGTGGGCGTCCGGGATCTCGCGGCCCCACTTCATGAACGTCCGGATCATCGTCGGCGCCGTGTAATAGATTGTCGCGCCGTACTTCTCGATGATCGCGAAATGCCGGTGCTGGTTTGGCGTGTCCGGCGTGCCTTCGTAGATAATCTCCGTCACACCGTTGGACAACGGGCCATAGACGCTGTAGGTGTGCCCGGTAACCCAGCCGATATCGGCGGTGCACCAGAACACGTCGGTTTCCGGCTTGATATCGAAGATGTGGTGGTGGGTGTAAGACGCCTGGGTCAGATAGCCGCCGCTGGTGTGCACGATGCCCTTGGGCTTGCCGGTGGTGCCCGAGGTGTAGAGCAGGAACAGCGGGTGTTCGGCGTCGAACGCCTCGGCGCTGTGCTTAGGCGATGCCGGGTCGACGACGTCGTGCCACCACAGGTCACGGCCTTGCGTCCACGGGACGTCGATCCCGGTGCGGCGGACCACCAGGACGTGTTCGACGGGACTGTCATCGTCATCCTCGGACCTGACCGCTTCGTCGGCCGCCTCCTTCAGCGGCGCCGGCTTGCCCCGCCGGAACTGCCCGTCGGCAGTGATCAGCAGTTTGGCTTGGGCGTCAGCGATTCGGGCGCGCAGCGCCGTGGCGGTGAAACCCGCGAACACCACGCTGTGCATGACGCCCAGCCGCGCGCAGGCCAGCATCGCGATGACGGCTTCCGGGATCATCGGCATATAGATCGCGACGCGGTCACCGGCCACCAGACCCAGACCGCCGAGCGCATTGGCGGCTTTGCACACCTCGGTCTGCAGGTCGCCGTAGGTCAGGGTGCGGCTTTCGCCGACCCGCTCACCCTCCCAGTGGATCGCGACGCGATCACCGTTGCCGGCTTCGACATGGCGGTCCACGCAGTTGTAAGCCACATTGAGCGTTCCGCCGGTGAACCATTTGGCGAACGGTGCCTCCGACCAGTCCAGCACCTGGTCGAATGGCTTTGACCACGTCAAGCGGTTGGCCTGCTTGGCCCAGAACTCCAGCCGGTCTTGCTCGGCCTCGCGGTACAACTCGCCGCCGGCGTTGGCTTGCGCGGCGAAGTGCCCCGACGGTGGATATGACGACGGTGCGTCGGTGTGCGTCTCGGTCACGCGCACGAGCCTAGTCAGCGCGATTAGTTTTCGAGTCGCTCCAGGCAGTACAGCCGCGGCGGGGTTTGGTAGGAGATCGGTTTGGTTCCCTCCGGACACAGCGCGGCATCCGTGCTGCCGTCGATACGCTTGACGACCTTGATACCCGTGGGCGAGCCATCGCAGGAGGCCGCAACAAATGTCGGGCCCTTTGCCCCGCCGGACACCGAGTAGCACCGGTCCTGCTTGAGGTTGACCATTAGGCACAAGGTGGTGGTCCCGTCGAAGAGAATCGAGTAATCGGAGCCCTCACGCTTGCCATCGGGGCACGTCGCCGAAGGACCGCCTTTGGCGGCGACCTCCAATGTCGAATCCGATTTATCGCAGTCCTGCGGTGCCGGAGTGAAATTGTTTTCCTGCACAGTGAATGCACCGACGCATTGCCCGACATTTGCGGAACGCGCCGAGTGCCCGACTCGTGAGGCGGAATTGGCTAGCTGGCCCAGAATCCCGAGTACGCCGAATCCCAACAGGATCGACCCCACGACGATCAGCGCTGTGCCCGACGATCCGCGTGGACGCGGCGGCGGGTAGTCGGCCGGGTAATTCGATGGGTACGTTGGCGGTTGAGGTGGTGGATAGCCATCCTGGTAGGGGCCCGGCGGTGGGTAACCGGGAGGAGCCATCGGGTTGGCGGATGGAGGCGGCCGCCGGCTTTGCGAACGTTGCCGAAGACCGGCGATCAACAAGATCGCCCCCACGATGGGGATGCCGAACATAGCGATGAATTCCCGGCGTGATAAGCGAGGCTGGTCTCGGCGAGTTCGGTGACAGTCACGCCGGGAGTGTAGTGGTCAGTGCCGATCGAAGGAGGACGCTTGCGTCGCTTGCGCATCGTGGTGGCGGCCATGATGCTGCTCGTCGTCACACCGCTGGCCGGCTGCTGGGTCGGCAATGTCCGCACCGACGTTGTGATCGTCAACGCTGGTGAGCCGCAGAACCCGCTGATTCCGACCAACACCAATGACAGCAACGGCGGCCGCATCATCGACCGGTTGTTCGCGGGCCTGATGTCCTATGACGCCAAGGGCGGGCCCGAACTGGAGGTTGCCCAGTCGATCGACACCACCGATGACGTCAATTACCGGATCACCCTTAAGCCCGGATGGAGGTTCAGCGACGGCACACCGGTGACCGCGCACTCGTTCGTCGATGCCTGGAATTACGGCGCGCTGGCCGCCAACGCCCAACTACAGCAGAGCTTTTTCAGCCCGATCGCCGGTTTCGACGAAGTGGCCGCGGCGAAACCGACGGGGACCACCATGTCCGGGTTGCACGTCGTCGACGACAACCAGTTCACCGTGCGGCTCAAGGCGCCGACCATCGACTTCAAACTGCGGCTTGGGTTTTCGCCGTTTTATCCGTTGCCGGTTGCCGCGCTCAAAGATATGACGACCTTCGGCCAGCATCCGATCGGCAACGGTCCCTACAAGTTCGCCGATGCGCCCGGCGGTGCGGCCTGGCAACACAACGTCAAACTGGATCTGGTGCCCAATCCCGGCTACCACGGCATCCGGTTACCGCAGAACAAGGGGCTGCGGTTCGTCTTCTACGCCAACCTGGACACCGCGTACGCCGACTTGCTGTCGAGCAATCTCGATGTGCTGGACACGATTCCGTCCAGCTTGCTGTCGGTCTACCGCAGAGATCTGGGTGATCATTATGTCAGTGCACCGGCAGCGGCGAACCAGACCCTCGACACACCGCTGCGGCTGCCGCATTTCGGCGGCGAGGAAGGCAGGCTGCGCCGCTTGGCGATCTCGGCCGCCATCAACCGGGCACAGATTTGCCGCCAGATCTATGCCGGAGCGCGTGCACCGGCGCGTGAATTCACCGCAAGTTCGCTGCCCGGTTTTGACCCGCACATCGAGGGCAACGACGCACTTAACTTCGATCCGGACCGGGCGCGGCGGCTGTGGTCGCAGGCCGATGCGATTTCGAAATGGTCCGGCCGATACGCGATCGCCTATAACGCCGACGGCGGGCACCAAGAGTGGGTGGACGCAGTGGCTAACAGCATCAAGAATATTTTGGGTATCGACGCGGTCGGCGCGCCGCAGCCGACCTTCGCCACGTTTCGCACCCAGGTCACCACCCGACGCATAGCCACCCCTTTCCGTGCCGGTTGGCAGGGTGACTTCCCGTCGATGCTGGAGTTTTTAGAGCCGCTGTTCGTCACCGGGGCGGGCGCTGACGACGTCGGCTATTCCAACCCGCAATTCGACGCCGCGGTCGCCGCGGCCGAAGCCGCGCCCGACTTGCCGCAGTCGTTTGCCCTCGCCAACGCTGCCCAGCGAATCCTGCTGCGGGACATGCCCGTCGTGCCGCTGTGGTACACGGTCAGTGTGGCTGGAGCATCAGCGGCGGTCAGCCACGTCGCGCTGACCTGGAATGGCCTGCCCGACTACGAGCACATCGTCAAGGCCTGAGATGGGTTGGTATATCGCTCGCCGTGTCGCGATCATGGTTCCGGTTTTTCTCGGCGCCACCCTGCTGATCTATGGCATGGTCTTCTTGCTACCCGGCGATCCAATTGCGGCACTGGGCGGTGACCGCCCGCTGAGTCCCGCGGTGGCCGCGCAACTGCGCGCCCAATATCACCTCAACGACCCGTTCCTGTTGCAGTACTTGCATTATCTGGGCGGCATCGGCCACGGCGACCTGGGGCGCGCCTACTCCGGGCTGCCGGTCAGAGTCGTTCTCGCCCAGGCGTTTCCGGTGACTATCAGGCTCGCCTTGATTGCCCTGACAGTGGAGGCGGTCCTCGGAATCGGCTTCGGGGTGATCGCCGGGCTGCGGCAAGGCGGGATCTTCGACGCCACGGTGCTGATCACTAGTCTGATGGTCATTGCGGTCCCGATCTTCGTGCTGGGTTTTTTGGCGCAGTTCGTCTTCGGGGTCCGGCTGGGTGTCGCCGCGGTCACCGTAGGTGATCAGCCGACGTTCGCGCGGCTGCTGCTGCCCGGTGTGGTGCTCGGATCGGTGTCATTGGCTTACGTGCTTCGGTTGACCCGTTCTGCGGTGGCCGCCAATGCGCACGCCGATTATGTGCGCACGGCGACGGCGACCGGCTTGTCGCGGCGCAGGGTGGTCACCATCCACATCCTGCGTAACTCACTGATCCCGGTGGTCACGTTCTTGGGCGCCGACCTCGGGGCGCTGATGGGCGGGGCGATCGTCACTGAGGGGATCTTCAACATCCACGGTGTCGGGGGAGTGCTCTATCAGGCAGTCACCCGCCAGGAGGCGCCGACGGTGGTGTCGATCGTGACAGTGCTGGTGGTGATTTATCTAGTGACCAATCTGGTGGTGGATTTGCTGTATGCGGCGCTGGATCCCAGGATCCGTTATGGCTGACCGGGGCACCGAAATGCTTGGCGGCGCGTGGTTTTGGCGTGATACCTGGCGGGGCTTGCGGCGCCGTCCAAAATTCGTCATCGCGGCCGCGCTGATCTTGCTGTTTCTTGTGTTGGCGATATTCCCGGCGTTGTTCACGTCCGCCGATCCCGGCCACGCCGACCCGTATCAGAGCCTGCTCGCACCGTCGGCGGCGCATTGGTTCGGCACCGACCTGCAGGGCCACGACATCTATGCCCGCACGGTATATGGTGCCCGCGCCTCGATCACCGTCGGCGTTGGCGCCACTCTGCTGGTTTTCGTTGTCGGCGGGGCGTTAGGAGCGTTAGCCGGCTTCTACGGCGGCTGGATCGACGTGGTTGTTTCCCGCGTGGCCGATGTTTTCTTCGGAATCCCACTGTTGTTGGCCGCCATTGTGCTCATGCAGGTCACGCATCACCGGACTGTATGGACGGTGATTGCGATTCTTGCGCTGTTCGGTTGGCCGCAGGTGGCCAGGATCGCCCGCGGCGCAGTGCTCGCGGTGCGTGGCAGCGATTACGTGTTGGCCGCGCAGGCGCTGGGGTTGAACAGATTCGGGATTCTGATGCGCCACGTAGTGCCCAATGCTCTTGGCCCGGTCATCGCCGTCGCCGCCATCTCGCTGGGGCTGTTCATCGTGACGGAGGCGACGCTGTCCTACCTCGGTGTGGGGTTGCCGCCGTCGGTGGTGTCATGGGGCGGCGACATCAACGTGGCACAGACAAGGCTGCGGGCGGGCTCACCGATTTTGTTCTATCCGGCTGGCGCCCTTGCGCTTACAGTGCTGGCGTTTTTGATGATGGGCGACGTGTTGCGCGACGTCCTGGATTCCACATCACGGACCTGGCGGTCATGAACCGCGCCGGCGACGATGCAGAGCAAGGAAGCGATGTGGGGGTACGCCCCCTCGCCGCTACGCGGCTGGGGGTACCCCCACCCGCTTGCGGGGGAGAGGAGCGGCGCACATGAACACCGCCGAGCAGCCGCTGCTTCGCGTCGTGGGTCTCGAGGTCAAGTACGGCGACGATGCTCCCGCCGTCAGCAACGTCGAGCTTTCGGTGCGCAGCGGACAGACTGTCGCCGTTGTCGGTGAGTCGGGCTCGGGAAAGTCGACGACCGCCGCCGCGATTCTCGGCCTGCTTGCACCGGGCGGACGAATCACCGCCGGCCGCATCGTGTTCGACGGCATCGAACTGGCATCGGCGGATTCTCGTCGGCTCCGCTCGATCAGGGGGACTGGCATCGGCTATGTGCCGCAGGACCCGGCGACCAACCTTAACCCGGTGTGGAAGGTCGGCTTTCAGATACGGGAGGCGTTGCGCGCCAATAACATCAGTGACGTCAGGCAACGCTCACTGCGACTGCTCGATGAAGCCGGAATGCCTGACCCGTCGACTCAGGCCAGACGGTATCCGCATCAGCTGTCCGGTGGGATGTGTCAGCGTGCGCTGATTGCGATTGGGCTGGCGGGCCGGCCGCGTCTGCTGATCGCCGACGAGCCAACGTCAGCACTCGACGTCACCGTGCAACGGCAGGTGCTCGACCATCTGCAGCAGCTGGCCGCGGAACTGGGCACGGCGGTGCTGCTGATCACCCACGACCTTGCATTGGCAGGCGAGCGTGCCGAGCAGCTGATCGTCATGCACCGCGGCTGCATAGTCGAAACCGGTGCGGCGCAAGCGATCTTGAATGATCCGCAACACCCCTACACTCGGCAACTGGTCGCCGCCGCACCGCCGGTGCACCCGGCCGGTGGGACGTCGACTCGACCGCGCAGTGGCAACGCAGCGCCCGTCGAAAAATTCGACGTCGACGCGCGCGACCTTCTGATCGCGTCCGAGCTCACCAAGATCTACCGGTCAACCTACGGAAAGCCATGGCGCAAAGTGGAATTCCGCGCTGTCGATGGTGTGTCATTTCGTCTGCGTAAAGCGACCGCACTGGCAATCGTGGGCGAATCCGGGTCCGGAAAATCCACCCTGGCGCGCATGGCGCTGGGCCTGCTGGCGCCGACCTCTGGGATGGTGAGATTCGACGGCCGAAACGTTGCTGCGCTGAACCGGCGAGATACCCAGGCGTTTCGCCGGCGGGTGCAGCCGGTCTTCCAAAACCCTTACAGCAGCCTGGATCCGATGTATACGGTGTTTCGGGCCATCGAGGAACCGCTGCGCATTCATCGCGTCGGTAACCACCACGAGCGGCGAGTCGCGGTGCGAGAGTTGGTCGAGCAGGTGGCGCTTCCGTTGTCGGTGCTGGACAGGCGGCCCCGTGAGTTGTCCGGCGGGCAGCGTCAACGGGTCGCGATCGCGCGAGCGCTGGCATTGCGGCCCGAGGTGCTGGTTTGCGACGAAGCTGTCTCCGCGCTCGACGTCTTGGTGCAGGCGCAGATACTCGAACTGCTTGCCGAGCTGAAGAAGGCGCTGGGCCTGAGCTATCTGTTCATCAGTCACGACTTGGCCGTCATCCGGCAGATCGCCGATGAGGTGCTGGTGATGCAAGCGGGCCGGATGGTTGAGCACGCGCCCACCGACGAGGTATTCATCCATCCGCAGCACGACTACACCCGGCAACTGTTGGCGGCGATTCCAGGCGGCGATCGCAAGCGCGGCGAAGCCGGGCGCAGCGGGTCGCCGCGACGAAGTAGGCCTTATGGTGACAGCTCGTGACTTCTGACCCGTTGGCTCCGCTGACGGCGCTGCCCGGTGTCGCCGACGCCAGCGACCAGGCGCGCGAGGCGCTCGGCCGAGCGCATCGCCACCGCGCCAACCTCAGGCGCTGGCCGGTGACCGCCGCCGAGGCGGCGCTGCGCGCGGCGAGGGCGTCGGCCGTGCTCGACGGCGGCGGGTTGAAACTGGACGAGCAACTGGACGTCTCGGCGACCAGCGACCCGGTATTTGCCGGTGCGCTGCGGGTCGCGCAGGCGCTGGAAGGCGGCGAGACCACCCTGGTCGGCGTCTGGCAGCGCGCGCCGCTGCAGGCGCTGGCGCGGCTGCATATGCTCGCCGCCGCCGACCGGGTCGACGAGACTCGGTTGGGCCGCCCACGCGCCGACCCCGATGTCGGGCCCCGCCTCGAGCTGCTCGCAAGGATCGTCACTGGTGGTACCCGGGCGCCGGCCCCGGTGATCGCCGCGGTCGCCCACGGTGAACTGCTGACCCTGGCACCGTTCGGCAGCGCCGATGGTGTGGTCGCGCGGGCAGTGGCGCGGCTGGTCACCATCGCCACCGGGCTGGACCCACACGGACTGGGCGTACCGGAGGTCAGCTGGATGCGTCGCGCCGCCGACTACCGCGACGCCGCGCACGGGTTCGCGGCCGGGACGCCCGACGGGATGGCTGCGTGGTTGGTGTTGTGTTGCCGCGCTATGCACGACGGCGCGCAGCAGGCGTTGTCGATTGCCGAATCGCTTGCTGAGTAGGTTGCCGGACCAACGTCGCGGTGAGCGGTCCGGACGAACAAAGCGGGCGACGATCCGAAGGACTTCGGCTCGCCGCCCGCTAGCACGGGACTCGGTTACCAAGCGTGCAACTCTGGGCTGCGTGGGATGGCCTCGGCGATCTTGCGACGCTTCCGGCTGCAACCCCACCCAAAGGGCCGTCGACGCCATCCACTGTTCGCAATTACGCAGGCCCGCAACACTTCTGCCATTATCGCGGCTGTGACTCCGCGTGGGTGCCGGGAACCGTGCTGGGTTGCCCAAATGCGGGAGATCGAGCCTTCTCTTCCGGTCCGATCTTGGCCTCACCGGGCTTCCGTGACTCCTTTGTACTCCGTGACCCTGGTCACATCAAGAGTCAATTGCCGTGAAAACGCCGAAGTGATATCGGCCGGTTACCGGAAAAGTTTGCTGAAGAGTCGACGGCCGCTACAACGTGAACCGGCGGAGCAGCGAATAGGTCAGCGCCCCAGCGGCCAGTGCGCTAACACCCACCGCGGCGGTCGTGGCGACCGCGGCTCCCGACGGCGCCGAGATACGGTCGCGCAGCGACACCGGCCGCGAAAACGCCAGCACAGGCCAGCCGCGGGCGGTCGCTTCCCGGCGCAGCGCGCGGTCGGGGTTGACCACGCTCGGATGCCCGACGACTTCCAGCATCGGCAGGTCGGTGATCGAGTCGGAGTAGGCGTAGCAATGCTCGAGCGGGTAGCCCTCGCGCGCGGCCAACTCGCGGATTGCCTCCACCTTGCCTTCGCCGTAGCAGTAGAACGCGATCTCGCCGGTGTACTTGCCGTCCTCGACGACCATGCGAGTCGCCATCGCGTGGGTGGCGCCGAGCGCACGCGCGATCGGTGCCACCAGTTCCTCGCCAGATGCCGAGACCACCACGACATCGCGGCCGCACAGCTTGTGGCTGGCGATCAGGTCTGCGGCTTCGGCGAACACCAGCGGCGTGACAATGTCGTGCAGCGTCTCGCTGACAATCGACTTGACCTGCTCGACATCCCAGCCGGTGCACATGTTGGTCAGATGGATGCGCATCCGGTCCATCTGGTCGTGGTCGGCGCCGGATAGCAGGAACAGAAACTGGGCGTAACTGGACTTGAGCACGGCGCGCCGGTTAATCAATCCCTGGTCGAAGAAAGGTTTGCTGAATGCCAGCGTGCTGGACTTGGCGATGATGGTCTTGTCGAGATCGAAAAATGCGGCGGTGCGAGGAGTGCGACCAGTGCTTGCTGGTGATGTTTGCTGGTCAGCGGCCGAGTCCGGGACGGTCACCGCACCAGCATAGGGGGATGACGCGACAAATCGCGACGTTGCCCACAAAACGGCCGGTCAAACCCGGCTCGGTTGCTCGCGACGGCCGCACAGCCCGGGCGCAAGGCGGCCAAATGCCATGCGCACCACTTCAAACAGCACTTGCGCTGCAAGATGCTGTCGTGTGTATAGTAAGCAGTACTCGGCTTAGCCGAGGGTGTATCAGCCCGACCCCCCGGGGCTGATACACGACGACCCTCGCCTCCTCCCCCCCTGGCGGGGGTCGTCCCTTTTGTCGGGTGAACCCTCGCCGCGGCCCGCCGGTTTTGCCGGCTGCAGGCCCCGAGTTGTGCACAGATCAGGCCTTGTCCACAGATCCTCGTTTGCGACTGGCGGCGCCCGGTTGTGCCCGGGCACGGTGGCCCAATGACCACCTCTACCGGCACTGCCGGCGCCCGGGGAATCCTGGCCGTTTTAGCCGAACCCGCATTGCGCGATGAGGTCGACCGGGTCGCAGCAGCCGTCGGCGTCCGGGTCGTCCATGCCGAAGGCACATCACCGATCAGCAGAAAAACCTGGTCGGCGGCCGCGGCGGTAGTGCTCGACGAGGCCGCGGCTGACGGATGCGCACGCATTGGACTGCCGCGCCGCGCACACGTGATCGTGGTGACGGGCGGCGAACCGGCGCCGGCGACATGGGCCGCGGCCGTCGAGGTGGGCGCCCGGCATGTGCTCAGGCTGCCCATCCAAGAACGCGAGCTGGTCCGCGAGCTCGCCGATGCCGGCGACTCCGCGCGTGACGACCGCACGCGCGGCGAGGTCGTCGCGGTTATCGGTGGGCGTGGCGGGGCGGGCGCGTCACTGTTCGCGGCCGCTCTGGCACAGGTCGCCACCGATCCGTTGCTGGTCGATCTCGATCCCTGGGGTGGTGGCATCGATCTGCTGGTGGGCTGCGAGACCACCCCTGGTGTGCGCTGGCCCGACCTGGCGTTGCAAGGCGGACGGCTGAACTGGTCGTCCGTGCGCGAGGCGTTGCCGCGCCATCGCGGGATCTGCATGCTGTCGGGCACTCGGCGTGGATACGAACTGGACGCCGGGGCGGTGGACGCCGTCGTCGATGCCGGCCGCCGCGGCGGGGCCACCGTGGTCTGCGACCTTCCGCGTCGGCTGACCGATGCGGCTCAAACTGCCTTGGATACAGCCGATCTCGTCGTCGTAGTCAGCCCATGCGATGTGCGGGCGTGTGCGGCCACCGCGACGATCGCCGCGGTGCTTACCGGAATCAATCCCAACGTCGGGCTGGTCGTGCGTGGACCCTCGCCGGGTGGCCTGCGGGCCGAGGAGGTGGCTGCGATCGCCACCGTGCCGCTGCTGGCGTCAATGAGGCCGTACCCGCGGCTGGCCGAGCAACTCGAACACGGCGGTTTGCGGCTAGGACGACGCTCTGCGCTGGCGGTGGCGGCCCGCCGGGTCCTGGCTGTGCTGCCGGCGCGCCCGGCGGCCGAGACGGAAAGCAGGGCGGCATGACCGGCTCGCTAATCGACCGGGTGCGTGAGCGGCTGGCGACGGAACCCGCCCCGCTGCGTCCCACAGTGGTGGCCGACGCGATCCGGACCGAATCCGGCGGGGTGCTCGGCGACACTGAGCTGCTGAGCAATCTGCGGGTACTGCAGACCGAGCTGACCGGCGCCGGGATCCTCGAGCCACTGTTGTGCGCGGACGGCACCACCGACGTGCTGGTTACCGCGCCGGACGCGGTGTGGATCGACGATGGAAACGGTCTGCGGCGCACCGATGTTCGGTTCGCCGACGAAGCCGCGGTGCGGCGTTTGGCGCAACGGCTGGCGCTGGCCGCAGGTCGCCGTCTCGACGACGCGCAACCGTGGGTGGACGGTCAGCTGACCGGGGTGGGCGCCGGCGGCTTCGCGGTCCGGCTGCATGCCGTGCTGCCACCGGTCGCCGTCGCCGGCACCTGCCTGTCGCTGCGGGTGCTTCGACCGGCTACCCAAGATTTGTCCGCGCTGATCGCGGCGGGCGCCATCGCGCCGACGGCCGCCGCACTGCTTGCTGACATGATCGCCGCCAGGTTGGCGTTTTTGGTGTCCGGAGGTACCGGGGCCGGCAAGACGACGCTGCTGTCGGCGATGCTGAACGCAGTGGCGCCGGATGAACGGATCGTGTGCGTCGAGGACGCCGCCGAGCTGGCGCCGCCGCATCCGCATCTGGTCAGGCTGGTCGCACGTTGCGCCAACGTCGAAGGCGTCGGCGAAGTTACGGTGCGCCAACTCGTCCGGCAAGCACTGCGGATGCGGCCGGACCGCATTGTCGTTGGAGAGGTTCGGGGCGCCGAAGTGGTCGATTTGCTCGCTGCGCTGAACACCGGTCACGACGGCGGTGCGGGCACGGTGCATGCCAACAATCCGGGCGAGGTCCCAGCTCGTTTGGAGGCGTTGGGCGCTCTCGGCGGCCTGAATCGCGGCGCGCTGCACAGTCAACTGGCTGCGGCCGTACAGGTGCTGCTGCATGTTGCCCGCGACCGCGCCGGCCAGCGGCGACTCAACGAAATCGCTGTGCTACGTCAAACTGACGGAAGGGTCGGCGCGGTCACTGTGTGGCATGCCGACCGCGGACTGACCGATGAGGTCGCGGGCTTGCGCCGGCTGATCCAGAGCCGGACGCCCAGATGACCGCACCGGTGGCGGCGCTCGCGTTGTCAGCAGCTGTGCTGGTATCGCCGGCGTCGCCGGGTCGACGACTTGCTCGCCCCGACCGCAGCCGCACCCGGTTGTCGCCGCGGGTCGCCGGATGGTGTGCCGTGTGTGCTGTGGCTGGCGGTGCCGTATTGCTGCCGCTGACGACGGTTCTCGCGACCGCGGTGCTCGGCGCAACCGGAGGCTTGCGCTACCGCCGCCGTCGCCGTAGCCGTCGGGGGATGGATGAGACCCGGCAGCTGGAAACCGCGATCGATGTATTGGTGGGCGAACTGCGGGTCGGTGCGCACCCCAAGCAGGCATTCGCCGTCGCGGCGGACGAAACGGCCGGTCCAGTCGCGGACTCATGTCGTGCGGTGGCGGCGCGCGCCCGCTTGGGTGCCGACGTCACCGCCGGATTGCGCAGCGTCGCTGAAACCTCGGCGCTGCCGGCGCAATGGGATCGGCTGGCGGTGTGCTGGGAACTGGCATCCGAACACGGTCTGGCGATGTCTACCCTTATGCGCGCGGCTCAACGCGATATTGTTGAGCGGCAACGGTTTTCAGGGCATGTCACGTCGGCGATGGCCGGTGCCCGTGCCACCGCGGCCATCCTGGCGGGCCTGCCGATGCTGTCGGTGCTGTTTGGCCAACTCATCGGCGCGGACCCGGCGGCGTTCTTGCTGGCCGGGCACGCAGGGGGCTGGCTGCTGGTGATCGGGGTGATGCTGGTCTGCAGCGGGCTGCTCTGGTCGGACCGGATCACCGATCGGGCGGCACCGTGAGTGCGGCTGCGCTGCTGCTGGCCTTCGCTCTGTTAAGCGGCGCCCAGCCGTCGAGGTTGAGGGCGCGGGCCATGATGGCGGCCCGCGCGCCCGCCAGGCCGCGGCGATCGGTGCGTGGCCCGGATCCGCTGGCCGTCGCCTCGAGCCTGGATGTGCTGGCTGTGTGCCTGGCGACGGGCATGGCGGTGTCGACCGCCGCGGCAGCGACTGCGCCCTCGGCGCCGCCGCTGCTGGCCCGGGTGCTGCGTCGCGCCGCCGATCTGCTGGCGCTGGGCGCCGACCCTGCCGTCGCATGGTCGGCACCGCCGGATCTGCCGCCCGGGTCCCTGGACGCGCAGACCGATGCGTTGCTGCGGCTGGCGCGACGGTCTTCGGCATCGGGCGTGGCGCTAGCGGAGGCGGTGGCCGCGCTTGCCGGACAGTGTCGCCAGGACGCCGCGCATATGGCCGCGGCGACTGCCGAACGTGCCGCGGTGCTCATCGCCGGTCCGCTCGGACTGTGCTTCCTACCCGCGTTCGTGTGCCTGGGCATCGTTCCGGTGGTAGCGGGACTGGCCGGTCACTTACTGCAGTCAGGCTTGCTTTGACGGCGCGGGCGAGCTCTACATGTGGTAACGGAGGAGGGAAAAGTGAAGATAACCAACATGTTTCGTGTGCTAACCGCGCGTGCGACCCTGTTGGCGGTCGACGAGGCCGGGATGTCCACGGTCGAGTACGCGATCGGGACGATCGCGGCGGCGGCGTTCGCTGCGATCCTGTACACGGTGGTGACCGGCGACTCCATCGTCTCGGCGTTGACCAACATCATCGCCCGCGCGCTCAACACCAAGGCGTAGTCGACGATGTCGGCGCGAGCACCGTGGAAGCGGCGGTTGGTGTCGTCACGCTGGTCGCGGTGCTGGTGCTGTGCCTGGCCGGTGTCACAGCGGTATCGATGCAGGTCCGCTGTATTGACGCCGCCCGCGAGGCCGCCCGGTTGGCCGCGCGCGGTGACGAGCGGCAGGCGGTCGCCACCGCCCGCGGTATCGCGCCCAGTGGCGCCCTGGTGCAGCTGCGCCGGGACGGCGAGTTCGTTGTCGCGACGGTCACCGCCCGGTCGAATCTGCTGCCGGCGCTGGGAATCACGGCTACCGGTGTCTCGGCGGTGGAGCCGTCGCGGTGAACGGGGATCAGCCACCGTAGTCGCGGCCGCGATGGTCGCTGTGCTGCTATCCATCACCGGCGGCTGCGTGTATCTGGGCTCTGCGGTGGTAGCTCGCCACCGGGCCCAGGCGGCGGCCGATTTGGCCGCGCTGGCCGCTGCGGCGCGGCTGGCCGCCGGGCCCGCGACAGCTTGCGCGCAGGCAAAAGTGGTGGCCCGCGAGATGCGGACGAGCACCACCGGCTGCGCTGTGGACGACCTGGACGTCGTCGTCACAGTCGAGGTGCGCCTCGGTGTCGGCGGATGGGGCAGCGCGCGGGCCGCCGCCCGCGCCGGCCCGGCTGACCGGGTTTAGCCGCCGGTTGGATCGGAATCGGACAGGCCCGCGTCCGCGAGTTCGGCCGCTGTGGGCAACCGCAGTGAGACCAGCCCGGCGAATGTCTTCTGCTCGACTTCCACCCTGTTGACGGTCACATGCACCGGAACCCAGCCGCCGTCATGGCCCGGCATGCGCAGCACCCCGCTGGTGGCGCCGCCGGCGAACTCCGCCGTCATGGTCGCCATCCTCGCTTCGTCGCTGGGATGCACCCGTGCATCGATCGCAATACGTCGCCAGTCATAAAACGGACACGGCTCGTCGAGCCATTTCAACAGCGTCCAGCTGGCGGGATCGAACAACGCCCGGTGCGTACCAGGCTGCGCCAACCCGTGCAGGATCCGCTGCGCAAGTCGGTCGGTCGACGGCGCCGGGTCGGCCGGTTCGGCACGCCAATTCATCCCCCGTGCGATCACGTGGTCGCGGCCATCCGGCCCGGGCTCCAGCCCGTTGCGAGCAACAAAGCTCACCCGGATGTGATTGCCCTGCCAGTCGGTGCCGTCCCAGGTGTCGCACAGCGTTTGACCTGGTTGCGACCTCACCGCCGCAGCCAGCGCCTTACCTTCGTTAGGTTTGAGGTCACCCGACGGCCAGCTGTCCGCGAACGCGCGACCCTCGGGATCCTCGACCTCGAGATTCCTGCCGCTGTTGGCCAGTGACTCCGCCGTATCGGTGGCCACTCTAAGGGTCATGTCCCATTTCAGCGGGCCCGGGATCGGCCGCTCCGGCGGTTCAGCCGCAGCCGGCCCGCTCCAGATATGCACACCGTGCATGTGGCCGTCGGACATCAACACTGGCTCGGTGCGGATCACTCGGTCATTTTTGGGGGTGATGCTGACCAGGCTTTGGCTGTTTTGCAACGACTCGGCGATTGCGGCTTGGATGGCAGCAAGATGAGGATTACGTCGTAGAAACACGGTAATCGGAACGAGATTTCTCAATTGACGGCCCAGCGCTACCACGGCCGGTTCCTCGCCCAGCGTTTCCACAAGCAGCCAGTCGCGCGCCATGCCCGACATTTTACCGATCTGGCAAGGAGTAACTCGTTGCCGCCCTGGCAAATCCGGCGAAGTTTGGCGACGGTCAACCTAAGGATGACCTTGATACGTCAGCCGGCGACTTGCACAGGTCAGCGCGGGCGGGTAATTTTTCTGCTGCGCCCATTACGCATTGCGAACGGATCGCGTTGTCCGACCGTTCGCCGCACTGTTTGTTTTTCAGCACGTGCGCGTTTCTTCAGCAGCGAGGAAAAGCGTTTCATGGCGGCTGCCATGAGACAGACGCGTGGAAGTCGACCGTCGAGGGGTCGGTCGTCATTCTTGTGTCTGATTCTCGTGAGCAAGCGCTGTGAGCACCAAGCGCAAGACGCGCACAGCCCCGGCCTTATCCAGTGGTTCGTTACCGCTGCCGCATTTCGGCGACTGCACGCAGGACGGACATCCCGACGGGCATTCACACGCCTCGATAGCGGCAGCGGTGGCGCCCAGCCAGGTGCTCGCCCGGCGGAAACCCTGCTCGGCGAAGCCCGCCCCGCCCGGATAGCCGTCGTAGACGAAGACGCTGGGCAGCCCATCGGACTCGGGGCCCACCGCGGTGGACAATCCGCCGATGTCGCCGCGGTCGCAGCTGGCCACCAGCGGCAGCAGTCCGATCGCGGCGTGCTCGGCGGCGTGTAGCGATCCGGGGATCTGCGGCGCGTCGATCCCGTTGTGGTGCAGGGTTTCCGGCGTGATGGTGTACATCACCGCGGTGGTGGCCAGGGTGTGGGCCGGCATATCCAGATCGATGAAGTCGATAACCTCCCCGCTCAGCCGACGGCGCAAATAGCCGACGACTTGACTGGTGACGCTGACGGGCACCAGGCCCAGTGTGACCGATCCGAAGACCCGGCGTTCACCCGCTCCGGTGACCGCGATGTCGGTGAGTTCTCTTGCGAACGTGGCATATCCGGGATCTTCGCCGTGAACGAAAGCCATGCCCTCTTCGAAGTCCAGGGAATCGACAACGTAGCTCTCGCCCTGGTGCAGGTATACCGCCCCAGGGTGCACCGAAGCTGGGGCCTGGCCGACACCGGCGGTCCCCAGCAATCGTCCGGTCTCGCTCTCCACGATGACGATCTGGCCGCCCGTCGGCCCGCGAATGTCCACCGCCGGATGCGGATCGACGCCTGGCGCCGGGTAGTACCTCCCGGATCGTCGTCGTAACAGCCCGTCGTCGACGAGTCCCTCGGCGACCTCCTCGGCCCCCAACTTCCGCACCTCGGCGTACTCTAGAGGCAATTCCGTTGCTGCACAAAGTAATTGCGGGCCGAGGATGTACGGGTTGGCCGGATCGATCACCACGCGCTCGATCGGCTTGTCCAGCAACGCTGCGGGGTGATGCACCAGATAGGTGTCCAGCGGATCGTCACGGGCGACCAGCAAGACCAGCGCGCCCTGACCACGTCGCCCAGATCGGCCGGCCTGCTGCCAAAACGACGTGACTGTCCCGGGGAAGCCGGCCAGCACCACCGCGTCGAGCCCGGCGATGTCGACACCTAACTCCAGCGCGTTGGTGGTGGCCAGACCTCGCAGCTGCCCGTCGACCAGCGCGCGTTCGAGCGCGCGACGGTCCTCGGGCAGATAACCCGCCCGATAAGACGCCACCGACTCGGTGAGCTCCGGAGCGATGTCCTCCAGCCGCGCACGTGTTGCCAGCGCGGTCAATTCGGCGCCCCGCCGCGACCGGACAAAGGTCAGCGTGCGCGCCCCTTCGGCGATCAGGTCGGCCATCACTCGCGCCGCCTCGCTACCGGCGGACCGTCGTACCGGAGCGCCGTTTTCGCCGACGAGGTCGGTGCGCAGTGCCGGCTCCCACAACGCCACGGTGCGGGCGCCCTGTGGCGATCCGTCCTCGGTGATCTCCTCCACCGGCTGGCCGATGAGCTCGGCGGCGGTTGCACCGGGCGCTGCGGTCGTCGCGCTGGCGAAGATCACCGTCGGTGTTGTGGCCGAGTCAGCCGAGTAGCGTGCGCACAACCGCAGCAGGCGACGCAGAACCATCGCTACGTTCGAGCCGAAAACACCGCGGTAGTAATGGCATTCGTCGACAACCAGGAAGCGAAGGCCACGCAGAAATACCGCCCACCGGGCATGGTTGCGCAGCAGCGCCAAGTGGACCATATCGGGGTTGGAGAACAGCCACCGCGAACGCTCGCGCGCGAAACGTCGCACCTCGGCCGGACTGTCACCGTCGTAGGCCGTGGGCGCGACATCAGCCAGCCGGGGTATCGCCGCGGTCAGCGCATGGGCGGCCCGCAACTGGTCGTGGCCAAGCGCTTTCGTCGGCGACAGGTACAGCGCCCGGGCCCGCGGATCGGTCGCCAGCGCGTTGAGGATGGGAAGCTGATAGGCCAACGATTTCCCCGACGCCGTGCCGGTGCTGATAACCACGTGACGGCCGGCGTGGGCCAGCTCCGCTGCGTCAACCTGATGCGCCCACGGCGAACTGATGCCGCGATCGGTGAAGGCGCGCACCACGTCCGGCTCGGCCCATGCTGGCCACGGACGTCGGCGGCCGTGCCTTGGCGGCAGCTCGGCGACATGACGTAACGGGTGTTCTCCCGGTTCGCTACCGGCGACCGCGGCGGCGAGCAGTTCGCTGCCGAACGTCACCATGTGTCCGCCCTCCTGATGTGAGCTGATTGCCGAATACCTCAACCGACGGCGACCCTGCGGCCAGCGGTTTGGAGCATCTCACCTGAATTGTTTACCTCTTGGTAGCTGAATTGATCACCTGAGGCTGTCGCAGACGCGATGAACGTGATTGACTGTCTGCGGTCGCAGCTTCTGTGTTCGTGTAAAACTTTCGCAGGATCGACGTTGCGGCCGCGGTTCCTGCGAGGTTGTAGGTCGGGTGAAGTTCCGGCGACTCGGCAAGGTATAGCGGTCGGAACGGGCCCGGTGCACCGAAACGCGGTGTACCGCACCCGAGAAGTAAAGGAAAGATCAAGAAATGCCACAGGGAACTGTGAAGTGGTTCAACGCGGAGAAGGGATTCGGCTTCATCGCCCCCGAGGACGGTTCAGCCGACGTGTTTGTCCACTACACGGAGATCCAGGGATCCGGCTTCCGCACCCTTGAGGAGAACCAGCGGGTCGAATTCGAAGTCGGCCAAAGCCCCAAGGGTCCCCAGGCCACCGGCGTCCGCTCTATCTGAGCAGCCTCTGACGACAACCCCCCGCGCGGTCCGGAGTTACCGGGTTCGGTCGGGGGGTTCTCGTTGTGGTCGCCTGCCGCGCAAGGGCTCACGGCCGGCGACCATTGACTGGCTCCTCGGCGCGCCGTGTCACGCCGCGCATCGTCAGCCGGACGCTTACTGTCGGTGACGTGAGCCAGCTGTCCTTCTTCTCGGCGGAGTCGGTGCCGCCTGCGGTCGGCGACCTCACCGGCGTGCTGGCGGCCGCCGGCCAGATCGTGACGGTCGGCGATGGGGCCAGGCTGTCGGTGGTCGTGGACCAGCCCTGGCGGGCTGAGGCGCTGGCCGAGATGATCGACGAGGCCGGTTTGGTGGCCGAAATGACCCAGACCGACGAAAACACGCCGCTGGTACGGACCGCGGTCGACGCCAGGCTGCGTTCCATCGCCGGCGACTGGACCCGCGGCGCGGTGAAGACCGTCCCCCCGATGTGGTTGCCCGGGCCGCGCGAACTGCGGGCCTGGATACTGGCGGCCGGCAGCCCGGAAGCCGACCGGTATCTGCTCGGACTGGACCCGCACGCGCCGGACACCCATTCGCCGCTGGCGTCGGCGCTGATGCGGGTCGGGATAGCCCCGACCCTGATCGGGACTCGCGGGGCTCGGCCGGCGCTGCGGATCAGCGGTCGGCGTAGGCTATCGCGCCTGGTAGAGAGCGTCGGGGAACCGCCCGACTCCGCCGCGGCGTTGCCTTACTGGCCGCGCGTTTAGCGGCGATTGGGCGGACTTTAAACGGGGGGTCAGTTTGCGTCGGCCCATCCCGGGTGCCACATTGTCAGGTGTCCGCAGGGCCGAATGGCACCTGAGAATGACGCCGGCTGGTCGCTGAACCTGCGCCAGCGGGACTGGCTCGGGGCCCGGCGATGGCTCGGGACAAAGTGGAAAGTGAGCGTAAACGCAGGTGGCTGAAGCCGACCGGGCTGGCCCTAGGAATGGGCGAGGCAGTGGAACCACGCGGCGACTCGTCATCGTCGAGTCGCCGACAAAGGCGCGCAAACTGGCCGGCTACCTGGGCTCCAGCTACATCGTCGAGTCCTCCCGAGGCCACATCCGCGATCTGCCCCGTGCCGCGGCCGACGTGCCGGCGAAGTACAAGTCGCAGCCCTGGGCGCGCCTTGGAGTCAACGTCGACGCCGACTTCGAGCCGCTCTACATCATCAGCCCGGAGAAGAAGAGCACCGTCAGCGAGCTGAAGGGCCTGCTCAAAGACGTCGACGAGCTCTACCTGGCCACAGATGGTGACCGCGAGGGCGAAGCCATCGCCTGGCACCTGCTGGAAACCCTCAAGCCGAATATCCCGGTCAAGCGGATGGTCTTTCACGAGATCACCGAACCGGCGATCCGTGCGGCCGCCGAACACCCCCGCGACTTGGACATTGACCTGGTCGACGCCCAGGAAACGCGCCGCATCCTGGACCGGCTGTACGGCTACGAGGTCAGCCCGGTGCTGTGGAAGAAAGTCGCTCCCAAGCTATCGGCGGGCCGGGTCCAGTCGGTGGCCACCCGCATCATTGTGCAGCGCGAACGCGACCGCATGGCGTTCCGCAGCGCGTCGTATTGGGACATCGTCGCCCAGCTGGACGCCAGCGTCTCCGACCCGCAAGCCCAGCCACCCACCTTCACCGCCCGGCTGGCAGGCGTCGACGGCCTGCGGGTTGCCACCGGCCGTGATTTTGACTCGCTGGGCCAGCTGCGCAAAAGGGGCGACGAGCTCGCCCCAGAAGTGATCGTCCTGGACGAGGCGAGCGCGACCGAGCTGGCCAGGGGATTGCAGGGCGCCCAGCTGTCGGTGGCGTCGGCGGAGGAGAAGCCCTACACCCGGCGTCCGTACGCGCCGTTTATGACATCGACGCTGCAGCAGGAAGCCGGCCGCAAGCTGCGGTTCTCCTCCGAGCGCACGATGAGCATCGCGCAGCGCCTCTACGAGAACGGCTACATCACTTATATGCGCACCGACTCGACGACCCTGTCGGAGTCGGCGATCAACGCAGCGCGCACGCAGGCGCGGCAGCTCTACGGCGAAGAGTACGTCTCGGCGTCGCCGCGCCAGTACACCCGCAAGGTGAAGAACGCCCAGGAGGCGCACGAGGCGATCCGGCCCGCCGGTGAGACGTTCGCGACCCCCGACGCGGTACGTCGCGAGATCGACGGCGACGAATTCCGGCTCTACGAGCTGATCTGGCAGCGCACGGTGGCCTCGCAGATGGCCGACGCGCGCGGTACCACGCTGAGCCTGCGGATCGCCGGCAATGCGGGTGGCCCGCAGGGCCGCAGAGACGTGGTGTTCTCCGCTACCGGACGCACCATCACGTTCGCCGGCTTCCTGAAGGCCTATGTGGAAACGGTGGATGAGCTGGCCGGCGGCGAGGCCGACGACGCCGAGCGCCGCCTGCCGCACTTGACCGAGGGGCAGCGGCTGGAGGCCCTCGAACTCAACCCGGACGGCCACTCCACCAACCCGCCGGCGCGCTACACCGAAGCCTCGCTGGTCAAGGCACTCGAGGAGCTGGGCATCGGCCGCCCGTCGACGTACTCGTCGATCATCAAGACCATCCAGGACCGCGGCTACGTGTACAAGAAGGGCAGCGCTCTGGTGCCCTCGTGGGTCGCGTTCGCCGTCACCGGTCTACTGGAACAGCATTTCGGCCGGCTGGTCGACTACGGCTTTACCGCGGCGATGGAAGACGAGCTCGACGCGATCGCCTCCGGCCAGGAGCACCGCACCAACTGGCTCAACAACTTCTACTTCGGCGGTGACCATGGCGTGCCCGATTCGGTGGCGCGCTCCGGCGGGCTGAAAAAGCTGGTCGGGGTCAACCTCGAAGGGATCGACGCTCGAGAAGTCAACTCCATCAAGGTCTTTGACGATTCCGAAGGTCGCACCATCTATGTGCGGGTGGGCAAGAACGGGCCCTACTTGGAACGGATGGTGCTCGGCGACGACGGCGAGTTGAAACCGCAGCGGGCCAACCTCAACGACACGCTCACTCCCGACGAGCTGACTCTGGAAGTGGCCGAACAGCTTTTCGCCACTCCCCAGGAAGGTCGGACGCTCGGTGTGGACCCAGAGAGCGGTCACGAGATCGTCGCCAAAGACGGTCGCTACGGGCCATATGTCACCGAGATCCTGCCGGAGCCACCCGATGACCCCGACGCCGTCGGTGCCAAGAAGGGCAAGAAATCCACCGGACCCAAGCCGCGTACGGGTTCGCTGTTGCGCAGCATGGATTTACAGACCGTCACGCTGGAGGACGCGCTGAAACTTCTGTCGCTGCCCCGAGTCGTCGGTGTTGATCCAGACTCGGGTGAGGAGATCACCGCACAAAACGGGCGTTATGGCCCATATTTGAAGCGTGGCAACGACTCTCGCTCGCTGGCCACCGAAGACCAGCTATTCGAAATCGCCCTCGAGGAAGCGTTGAAGCTCTACGCGGAGCCGAAACGTCGTGGTCGGCAGGGCGCCGCGGCTCCACCGCTGCGTGAGCTGGGCAACGACCCGGCGTCGGGCCAGCCGATGGTGATCAAAGACGGTCGATTCGGCCCGTATGTCACCGATGGCGAGACCAACGCCAGCCTGCGCAAAGGCGATGACGTGCTGTCGATCACCGACGAGCGTGCCGCGGAATTGCTGGCCGACCGGCGCGCCCGGGGCCCGGTGAAGCGGACGGCCAAGAAGACAGCGCGCAAGAGGCCGGCGAAGAAAGCGACCAAGCGCAGCTAGCCCGTAGCTCTGAGCGGCGGAAACCCCAGCTCAGTCTCCTCAGGGTTCTTTTTTACAGATTTTTGCTTAAAAAATGGTGATTCTCAGCCAGTTCTCAGGTACAGTGATGCACGTCAGCTGTGAACTGGTCACGGTGGCACCTAGGGAGAGCAATGCGAACCGCTGCCCGATACTGCATCACCGCTGGTGTTGCGCTCGGTGGCGTCAGCATCATCGTCGCCGCACCGGCGGCGCCCCCGCTGCGCGACATCCAGGTGCCCGCGGTGCAACTCTCAGGGAACACGCACGAGAATCCGGATGTGAACAGCCCGTCCGTCGCTGACTTACTGCAGGTCATGTATGGGTTGGACAGCCCGATTGTGGTGCAGAACATCACCGAGCCCGACGCCGGAGCCCCGAACGGCGACCAGCCGTCCAACGTGCCGGGCCTTAGCGACCTGCTGAACCTGGGTAATGACCCGGCCGGGGGTCAGCCCGGGAAGTCTTTCGTGGACATCAGCCCGCCGACGCCGAGCGACCTGACTGCAGCGCCGGCCAGCCCGCCACCGCCGGGCAGCTAGCTGATTTCGCTGGGTACCTCTTTCGGCGCGGCAAGGTTTAGCGGCCGGGCCAGCTGAGTGGGCGCGTTGCGTCCGCGCAGCGCGACGACTTCGGCGACATCCCAGCACAAGGCTTCGGCGTCGAGCGCGCCGCTGACCGCGACCGCCGAGGCCAGCACGTGGCCGTCTTCGAGCTTGGCCAGCTCGGTGAGCCGCGCGGCCTCGTTGACCGGGTCGCCGATCACCGTGTACTCGAAGCGGGCCTGCGCGCCGATGTGGCCGGCGATGGCGCGCCCGGAGGACACCCCGATGCCGAACTCCGCGGTGTCGATCACCGGGAGCAGTTCGTCGTGCAGCTCACGGGCCGCTGCCAGCGCGCCACCGGACGCGTCCGGGTGCTCGATCGGGGCGCCGAAGATGGCCAGCGCGGCATCACCCTGGAATTTGTTGACGAAGCCGCCATGCCGGCCCACGGTGTCGACCACCACCCGGAAGAACTCGTTGAGCAGGCTGACCACCTCGGCAGGTGGTCGGGTCGCCGCGAGCTGGGTCGAGCCGACCAGATCGACGAACAGCACCGCGACATCGCGCTCCTGGCCGCCCAACTCGGTGCCGCGCTCCAGCGCGCGGCGGGCGACGTCCTCACCCACGTAGCGGCCGAACAGGTCGCGCAGCCGCTGCCGCTCGGCCAGGTCGCGGACCATGTCGTTGAAGCCGGCCTGCAACAGGCCCAACTCGCTGGCGTCGTAAATCTGCATGTGCGCGTTGTAATTACCCCGCTGTACCTCGCCGAGCGCCCAGCGCAGCTGGCGCAGCGGGTCAGCGATCGACATGGCCACCAGCAGCGTGCTGGCCAGCCCGATGCCCAACGCCAGCAGCGCCAGCAAAAGTATCGGGTTCAACAGCTTCTCCGGCGGCCCATGCAGGTACGCAGCCTTGTCCCCCACCACGGCCAGCACGATCGCCAGCA
Organism: uncultured Actinomycetota bacterium; assembly: GCA_963720085.1. Lineage (GTDB taxonomy): Bacteria > Actinomycetota > Actinomycetes > Mycobacteriales > Mycobacteriaceae > Mycobacterium. Next base: position 125,144 of record CAVRER010000034.1, on the reverse strand, counting down.
GCGGCACCCCGGTGGACAGCGCCCAGGTCAGCATCTGGCGTCCGATGACACCCGATGCCCGGATGTTCTCTGGCAGCCCGCCGCGCAGGGCCGCAACGGCCACCGGGCGCAGCACCCGCTCGGATTGCAGATAGCCGATGATCGCGGTGGCGGTGGCACCCAGGGCGGTGGCGACGGCGACCACCGGCGCGGCGTGCTTGGCGACCGGCCAGCTGGCGATGATGAAGACCACGCCGCCGACGCACCAGGACGCCAAGTTGATCACCGTGCGGTAGAACGGCGTCCGCAGCGCGCGGCTCCGGGCCAGGTCGGTGGCGGCGGGGTCGGTGTCGGTGAGCAAACCGTCGCGGCGCTGCCACCGGAACACCGGCACCAGTGAACGCGCGCTGATCGCGGTTCCGACGAGGAAGAGCAGGACGATTGACCCGGTGAAGGTAGCCAGGTTGAGGGCGGGCAGTTTTTGCAGCTCGATCCGGTCTTCGGGTGGCAGCGCGTAGCGCAGGAAGCCCAGCACCAGCAGTGCGCCGATGATGTCGGCCTGCAGCTGGGTCAGCAAGAACACCGGCCACGGTGTGCGCACCAGCCACAGGACGAATCCGCTGATCCGCCTGGGAAGTGCCGCCGCCGTGCTCACCAGCCCACCGTATCGGTCGTCGGGGACGAAAAAGTAGCCAAAACGTTCCGTGTACAGCCGCTTATGTTGCGGGGTGGTCAGCGGTGGTCAGTACTGTTGCCGGTGATGTCGAGGGTATTTACACGGCTGGTTGGCCAGGAGTCGGTCGAAGCCGACTTGGTGGCCGCCGCTTCGGCGGCCCGCGGTGATTCGGCTCACACCGCGGCGATGACGCACGCCTGGCTGATCACCGGCCCGCCCGGCTCGGGGCGCTCAGTGGCGGCGCTGTGCTTCGCGGCGGCGTTGCAGTGCAGCTCCGCCGGCGTGCCTGGCTGTGGAGAATGCCGTGCCTGCACGACGACGATGGCGGGCACGCACGCGGACGTCCGCCGGGTCATCCCGGAGGGACTGTCCATCGGCGTCGACGAGATGCGTGCGATCGTCCAGATCGCGTCTCGCCGGCCGAGCACGGGACGCTGGCAGATCGTGCTGATCGAGGACGCCGACCGGCTGACCGAAGGCGCGGCCAACGCCTTGCTCAAAGTTGTCGAGGAGCCGCCGCCATCCACGGTTTTTCTGTTGTGCGCGCCGTCGGTGGATCCCGAGGACATCGCGCTCACGCTGCGGTCCCGCTGTCGGCATATCGCGCTGGTGACTCCCTCGCCGGCGGCCATCGCCCAGGTTTTGATCGACGGCGACGCTCTGACACCCGAGACCGCCAACTGGGCGGCCTCGGTCAGTGGCGGACATGTTGGCCGGGCGCGGCGACTGGCCACCGATCCGGAGGCGCGCGAGCGCCGGCTGCAGGCGTTGGGGCTGGCCCGCGACGCGGCCACCCGATCGAAGGCCTACGGCGCCGCCGAGGCGCTGGTGGCCGCGGCCGAGGCTGAGGCGGCGGTGCTGACCGCCGGGCGCGACGAGGCTGAAACCGAGGAGCTGCGCACCGCGCTGGGCGCGGGAGGCACCGGTAAGGGCACTGCCGGTGCGTTGCGCGGCGCCACCGGCGCGATCAAAGACCTTGAGCGACGGCAGAAGTCGCGTCAGACCCGGGCGTCGCGGGATGCCCTGGACCGCGCGCTGATCGACCTGGCGACCTACTTTCGGGACGCGCTGGTGGTGGCCGCCAACGCGACAGGTGTGCGGCGCAACCACCCCGACATGGCAGAGCCCATCGCTGCGATGGCCGCGCACGTCGCACCAGAGCGGTTGCTGCGCTGCATCGAAGCTGTGCTGGAGTGCCGCGAAGCGCTGGCGGTCAACGTCAAGCCCAAGTTCGCCGTCGACGCCATGGTCGCCACGATCGGCCAGGCGCTGCGCGACTGACGGTTCGGTTGGGTGAGCAAGCGGCCCTGCCGTAGACTCGTGCCGCCCCGCAGGGCACGCCACCTTAGCTCAGTCGGCAGAGCGGCTCACTCGTAATGAGCAGGTCAGGAGTTCGATTCTCCTAGGTGGCTCCACTTTCCGGCGCGAACGTGCGTGTTTGTACGGCGACACGCCGCCATAGCAGTCATTCTGCGCACGCTCGCGGATCTACTTGGGCACCGCATAGCCCACCGGGCCGGCGGCAATGCAGACCGCGAGCGCGGCCGTGTCGGCTCGCGCGGTAATGGCATTGCCCGCGCCGGGCAGCCGGACATAGACCCGGTTGAGCCCGGGATGCACCGGCACCTTCGTGTCGGGCCCGTCGGTCAGCGACAACGTCATCGAGCCGTCGCTGTTGGCCAGGTAGTTGAGCTCGGCGGTCCAATCCGTCGGCAGCAGTGGGCCGTCGAGAACAAGCCGGACCGGCCTGTCCGGCTCGACGAAGTAGCCGCACCGCGGCACCGGGCCCGGCAGCATCGTCCGGACCCAGGTCACCTGCGCGTCGGCCAATCGACCCGAGCTGTCCAGTACCCGCAATTGCGTTGTCGCCGAGGCGAATTCGGGGCGGTCGCGCAGCAGTGCGAACAGGTGGCTGGCCAGGTTCTCCGGCCAGGCCACTCGACCCAGCACCAGCGGATCGACTTCTTGATCCAGCAACGGCGCATTCGAAGCCGCGTGCGCTGCGGCCAAGCCGCGGCGGGCATTCTGCAGATAGGGCTGGGCGGGGTTATCCCGCCAGGAGGCCAGAAACGTCGCCGTCGAATACCAACTGCTCGTCACGAACGCCGCCGCCGCAGCCGTCGTCACCACAGCGCGGCCCACAGACGCGTCCAGCCAGCGCGACGACGGGCGGTTGGGTGCGCAGAACCCGACCGCGGCCAACATCGCCAGCACCACAACGAGATCGGGGAAATAACGCAACGTCTGCGCCAATTCGAGAGCGGTGAACCGCGATGAGCGCATCAGATAGATCGGTACCTGGCAGGCAACCACGTAGCCGGCCGCGGTCAGCCACACCGGCACAAGGTGCCGCTTGCGCGCCAGCGAGACTCCCAGCGCCGCGGTCAGCACCAGCCAGCCCAGCACTCTGACCGCCAGCGGCGGGGTAGCCCACGGTGAGGCGGGTGCCCAGCGGGCCCAGGCCCACGGCCCCCCAGCCAAACCGGGAACGATCCCGTGAGTGACCGAGCGGCACAACAGATCCCACGTCATCGACAGATCCGAACTCCACCGCTGCTGGTTGACCACGACCACATAGACCGCGATCCAGGCGGTGGTCAGCGCCAGCGACACCACCCATAGCCGGAGCCCGGCCCGCCACACCGTCACCAACCCCGCGCGGTCACCTTGTACGTGGCACAGCAGTGCGGCGATTGCGAATGCGACAAAGGGAATCACCGTGGCCTTCTCGAAGAACAGCAGCCCACCAAGGTAAACCAGCACGCCGGTCACCGCGTAGCGCTGGTTGCGGGTTCGGACCAGCATGATGGCATCGGCGCAGACCCAGGCCAGCGCGCCCAGCATCGGCAACGAGTTCAGCGCCGCCGCCCACCACGCGAACCCAGGAACGCCCAGCGGGGTGAACAGCGCAAAGGTCAGCGGTATAAGCAGCACCGGTCGCCAGCCCAGGATCACGTGCAGCGCCCGCAACAGCGCCAGCGAAGCCAGCAATTGCAGCACCAGCAGGCTGATGGCCGGTCCGATCCAGTTCAACGGCGCCAGCCGGGTAATCGCACCCGCGACCAGGAAGGCGGCCGGCATGACGTGGCCGTCGTGGTCGTCGAACAGGTACGACGGCGACAGCAGGCCATGTGTGCCAGCCCGGCCGACCAGGATCAGGTCATCCCAGTAGAAGTAGCCCCGAAACGCCAGCACCGCCCGGATCACCAGCTGCACCGCGATCAGCGCGGCAGCGGCCAGCGCGACGTTCGGGGTCCGGGCAGCCCATCGGTATGGTGGGCCGGTGCGCGCACTGGTCACCGGGGCAGCCGGTTTCATCGGGTCGACGCTAGTCGACCGGTTGCTGAGCGACGGGCACAGCGTCGTGGGCCTGGATAACTTTGCGTCTGGGCGGGCCACCAACATCGAGCACTTGGCCGACAATCCCGAGTTTGTCTTCCTCGACGCCGACATCGTGGCGGCCGATCTGCAGGCGATCCTCGACGAGCATCGCCCGGAGGTGGTGTTTCACCTGGCCGCGCAGATCGACGTCCGGCACTCGGTGGCCGATCCGCAATTCGACGCGTCGGTCAATGTGATCGGCACCGTGCGGCTGGCTGACGCGGCCCGGGCAGCCGGTGTGCGCAAAGTCGTGCACACCTCGTCGGGTGGCTCGATCTACGGCACCCCGCCGTCGTACCCGACCAGCGAGGACGTGCCTACCGACCCGGTGTCGCCGTATGCGGCGGGCAAGGTTGCCGGCGAGATCTACCTCAACACTTTCCGCCATCTGTACGGCCTGGAGTGCTCGCACATCGCGCCGGCCAACGTCTACGGCCCGCGACAGGACCCGCATGGCGAGGCCGGTGTGGTCGCGATCTTCGCCCAAGGGCTGTTGTCCGGTAAGCCGACGAAGGTTTTCGGCGACGGCTCCAACACCCGCGACTACGTGTACGTCGACGACGTGGTGGACGCGTTCGTCAAGGCGTCCGAGCCGGTCGGTGGCGGGCAGCGATTCAACGTCGGCACTGGTGTGGAAACCTCGGACCGCCAACTGCATTCAGCAGTGGCCGTTGCCGTCGGTGCACCCGACGACCCGGAATTTCATCCGCCACGGCTGGGCGACTTGAAACGGTCCTGCCTCGACATCGGTTTGGCCGAAAAGGTTTTGGGCTGGCGCCCGCAGGTGGCACTCGACGACGGTATCCGTCGCACCGTGGAGTACTTCCGACACGTGCATTCGGTTTAGCGGCATACTGTTCGACGCTTCCGACGGCGGCCCCTGACCTTGTTGGCACACTGATTATCTGAAACTGCGTCGAATGCGCTGTGTCGCTGCAGCTTTTCGGTGCTTGTCCCGCAATATCTTTCTGATTGATTCGCGCGCAGGCAGTGATTAGTCCAATGCCACAACCGCCCGCGACGAATCCCCAATGGACGCATCGGAAAACCCGTCAACATTTCAGGCCATCGCATCACGAATCTGATCACCAAACGGCAACTCCTCCATATCAATCTGCATAACAACGTGGGCGGACGGCGAGTTATGGCCCACCATCGACGGTGCGCCGCCACGCAGATGGCCACGGATCTCGCCTCGGCTGCCACCACCCCGAATTACGTGTGGTTCGCTGCCAACGAAGCCAACAACATGGAAGGCAACAACGATATCCTCTTTGCCCTCAGCCAAATCGGGGATCATCAGTACGACGTCAAGGCGGGCGACAAGCTCCTCGCGGACATGCTGCCCACGATCCTGAACTCGCCCGCCTTTCAAACGCAGCGCACCGCCACCGGGCGTCAAGGCCACTTGGTTGCCGGTAACTACAACAACCACTACAGCCTGCTGCGCACCATTGAAGACGCCCTGCAGCTTCCTCGACTCACCAACAATGACCGATTCGCCCAACCCATGAACGAATACTGGACCTAGCTCTGGTCGCGTGCTTGCGCGCCTTCCAGCGCGACCGCGCGGGCCAGTCGCGCGTACCGCAGCTCCAAGTCTTTGAATCGCAGATAGGTGCTCAACGTGGTGAAGCTGAATGCGATGATCAGCGCGTAGAGCATCAGGTCGGTGCCGCGGTCCACACCGAGCCAGTGCGCCACCACTGTGGTGTCGTTCGGCCGTAGCACGGCGTACACACCGCCCAGCACGAACACCAGATAGCCGACTTTGACCCAGGCCTTCGACTGGGCGCTGCGACGAGACCGCAGCAGGTAAACCAGTAACGCGATGATCGAGGTGATCAGCAGACCCTGGATCCAGTTCAACGCGGCGTCCTTCCTCGTAGCAACCCTTCGAAGATGATGTTGACTCCGTTGAGCAGCGGCTGACCTTTAGATTTCGAGTATTCGGTGTAAAGCACCTCGACGGGTTCTTCGGCTACCCGCCAACGGTTTTCGGCGATCAGCATGATGAACTCGGTGGCGTGGCTCATCCCGCTCATGGTGATGTCCAGCCCGTCGGCAACGGTCTTGTTGAACACCCGCAGGCCGTTGTTGGTATCGGTCAATCCCAGCCTGCGGCCGCGCGGACTCAACCGGGCGGCGGTGCGCAGCACGACCCGCTTCATCAGCGGGGGCCTGGTGACACCTGGGCCGAATCGAGTTCCGATGACGACGTCGACGTCACCGGCGCCGAGCCGGTCGATCATCGTGATGAGGTCTTTGACGCGGTGCTGACCGTCGCCGTCGAAGGTCGCGAAGACCTGCGCGCCGGGCTGGCGGCGGGCGTACTCGACGCCGGTCTGGATGGCCGCACCCTGGCCCAGGTTCACCGGGTGGCGCACCAGATGCGCCCCGGCCCGCAGCGCGATGTCGCCGGTGTCGTCGCCGCTGCCGTCGTCCACACACACGATCTGGGTGAAAACCGAGCGCAAATCGGCGATGACGTCGCCGATGACGCCGGCTTCATTGAAGGCTGGCACGACGATCCAGACGTTGCGCGTTTCGGTGAGCATTTCAAGCCCACAAGCTACACGCCTGTTCGCCCAAGTCGGCTGATCAACCGCCCGCTCGCGACAGCGCGGCCAGATGCACACCGATACCGACCAGCGGACCACACAGCAACGCGACAACGGTGCGGGTCTCTAGCGGCAGCGGCAACAACAGCAACAGCGTCGAGGCCACCGTCGCCCCGACCCAGCCCAGCGCGTAGGCGCGATGCATCGCAGCCGCAACCGTGGCCGCGCCGGTCAAAGTCAGCATGGCGATCGCCACCGCAGCAGCCGTCAACCAGGCCAGCAGCGCGCCGGCCGCGTGGTAGTCGGGTCCGAACCCGACCCGCAGCAGCCACGGGCCGACCAGGCCCGCGGCCAGCACGCCGAGCACGCCGATGCCGCCGACCAGTGCCGCCGGTGCGATCAACGCCCGCAGCCGCTGGGTCCGCTCGTCGACGAAGTGCGCGATCAGATTGCCCTGCATGGCGGTCAGCGGCACCAGCAGCGGCGCGCGGGTCAGGGTGACCGCCAAAATGACCACCCCGCCTTCGGCGCCGAGCTGGTTGGAGGTCGCCTTCAGCAGCACCGGAAAACCCATCACCAAAATCGCGCTGGCACCGGCTGCGGTGATCGAATGCGCGACCCCGCGCAGGAATGTCGCGGTGCCGCCCGGGGTCAGTAGCCGGGCCGCGGCCCGGGTTGTCGGCGAGGCCACGATCATGACCAGCCAGGCCACCGCGCCTGCGACGGTGGCCCACAGGAATCCCACCAGGCCCCAGCCGATCACGAAGGTGGCCACCGCGACCGCCACCCGGATTACCGCGTCGGTGACCATCAGTGCCCCGTACTGGGTCCAACGGTTGGCCCCGGCCAGCATGCCCTGCAATGTGGCGTGCAGGCAGAACCCGGCAAGCCCGACGCTGAGCAGGCCCACCGAAAGCCAGTGAGCTTCGGCGAACACCCGACTGCTCCACAGCGGTGAGCTACCGGCGATCACCACGGCAGCGCCCAGCCCGACCATGCCGGCCACCCGCAGCGGATGGGTACGTCGGCCCGGCACGACTTCGGCTCGGCTTTCATAGCCCGCGGCGCGGACTTCCCGCGTGGTCTCCTGCAACAGGCCGTTGGCCGCCCCGGTGACCAGGCCGAACGCTCCCCAAAAGACCGCGAAGACCGAAAAACCGGCCGGAGCCAGGTCACGGGCTGCCAGGTAGACCACCGCGTAGCCGCACAGGGCGGTCAGGACGGTCGCCGTACCCACCCGGGCGACGCTGCCGCGGGCGATCGGGCTGACGGAGGCAGCGGTCGGGCCCACCTCGGTCACGGGGACGCCACGTCGCGGACCTCGGGCATCACCACGGTTCGAAAATACTCATTGCGAGCTGACAGACTGAGCGCAGAGGGGAGTATTCCTCCGCCGCGGTGTCGTCATCACGTCACCCAGGATCGGGCGACCGTGCCGCGGGCCATTGCGACTCGGTCGTGACGGTGGAAGAGACCTCTGGCGTTTTCAGCGACCGGAGGCCTCTGTTGTCTGTGCCCGTGCTCGAGTGGGTCGTCGTTTTGACCGTGACGATCGCGGTCCTGTTGTTCGACGTCGTGGTTATGGCGCGCCGGTCCGGGGAACCGACGATGCGAAGATGCGCGATCGCGTTGTCGGCCTATGTCGGACTCGCGGTTTGCTTTGGAATCTGGACGTGGTACTTCCATGGCCGGCAGTTCGCCCTGGAATTCTTTGCGGGATGGCTCACTGAGTACAGCCTGTCAATCGACAACTTGTTCATTTTCGTCATCATCATGACGAGCTTCAACGTGCCCAAGGTCTATCAGCGACAAGCGTTGTTCGTCGGCATAGTAATTGCGCTCGTTTTCCGCGGCATCTTCATCGCGCTTGGCGCGGCGGCCATCCAGCGGTTCTCGTGGGTTTTCTACCTTTTCGGCGCATTTCTGGTTTACACAGCCATCAGACTGGCACGCGGCGCCAAGCATGACGCGAACGTGGAGAACGCGGCCGTCCGGTTCGCTCGGGACCACTTGAATACCACCGACAAGTGGGATGGTCTCAAGCTGTATATCAAAGAGGGGTCCCAGCGGTTGATGACCCCGATGTTTCTGGTCGTCCTCGCGCTCGGCGCCGCCGACCTGATCTTCGCCCTCGATTCCATTCCTGCGATTTTCGGGCTCACCCACCAGGCCTACTTGGTGTTCGCCGCCAACGTATTCGCCTTGATGGGCCTGCGACAGCTGTACTTCATGCTCGCGGGTCTTTTGCAGCGGCTGGTTTATCTCTCCAAAGGCCTTGGCGTTGTTTTGTTCTTCATCGGGATCAAGCTGATGCTGCACGCGCTGCGGGAAAACAATCTGCCGTTCATCAACGGCGGCCAGCACGTCGACGTCCCCGAGATTCCGACTTTGCTCAGCCTCGCGGTCATTGTGGTGACCCTCGTCATCGCCGCCGCCGCCAGCCTCTACGCCACCCGCGATTAAGCCTCGATTGCGCCGGCGATGCGTCGTTCGATGCTGGCCCGCGCGGAGGCCGGCAACACGATCAGCCCGTCGAGCTCCCTGCTGGCCCGCGCATAGGCGTTCTGCCGCTCCTGCGGGGAAGCGGCCTCGTCCTGGGCAAGCTGCAGCAGATGCTGTGCTCGGGCCAGCCGTTGTTGGTCATCTTCGGAGAAGTCGCTGCGCCGCCGGCGAATCGCTTCGGCCTCGGCGATCTCGAATGCGCTGACGTACTCGTGCACGGCATCGCGGTATTCCAGTTGCGCGGTCCGATCGCTGAGCAGATCCTCGGGCCGTTCCGGGCGCAGCAGATCGGCCTGCCGCTTCGCCTTATGGAAAGCGATGGTCAGCGGATTGCGCATGTCCGTCATCAGCGGGAAGTCGAGCAATTTGGCGATGTCGACCTCATACTCCAGCCAGCGGGCGTCGGTCCGATCGTGCACGGCGAGGAGTTTGGCGATCTCGCGCCGGTAGCCCTCCTTAATGTCTGGGTTATCTCGCCTTCGCCCGGAGGCTTGCGCGATCGCGATCTTGGCCTGCTGCTTGAGCCGGTACCGTTCAAGCCGTCGCTCGGCCCGGCGTTCGTTGGCCGTGGCGATCGCGCGCACAGCCCCGCCGATCGCGCCGCCCAGCGGGAACACCAGCCACCAGAAGTTCGCGGCGAAATGAAACAGCGGGCCCACATTGTCAGGATGCCACCTGAGGCGCTATCGACTCGACCCCAGAGCCTCGTAGATCAGCGTCGTGCATTTCGCTGTGCGCGAAGACCCGAGAACGCCGGGACCCATCAGTTGGCCCCGGCGGAGAACCGCGGTTTTTGGCGCTGGCACATCGCTCTTGCCGCTTCGGGGAGCGCCGCCGGGCGCCTCAGTGCCCGTTGGTCTTGAACCGCTCCTGTGAGCGCAGCACCTCCGCTTCGGCATCGGCGCGACCCACCCAGTCGGCGGCCTTGACGTACTTGCCCGGCTCCAGCGCCTTGTATTGCGAGAAGAAGTGTTTGATCTCATCCAGCTCGAATTCTGGGACGTCTCCGATGTCCTGGATGCGGTCCCAGCGATGATCACCGGCCGGCACGCACAGCACCTTGTCGTCGCCGCCGGCTTCGTCGGTCATCCGAAACATGCCCACTGGCCGCGCTTTCACCAACACACCCGGGAACACCGACTGAGGGAGCAACAACAGGACGTCGAGCGGGTCGCCGTCCTCGCCCAGGGTGTCGTCGATGAAGCCGTAGTCAGTGGGGTAGACCATCGACGTGTACAGGTAGCGATCCAGACGCACCTTTCCCGTCTCGTGGTCGACCTCGTACTTGTTTCGTTGACCCTTCGGGATCTCGATGATCACGTCGAATTCCACCGTCTCGGCTCCTTCGGCTGGGGTGGTCGCTGCTCGTCGGCCTATGTCGAGCCAACCCTAGTCCAGCAGTCAGCTGCCTAACGCAGCTCCCGCACCGCGTAAGTCCGCGGGTGTTTGAAGCACAATAGGCGCAAAGAAGTGAGGAGAGTCATGCGTCCCACTCAGTGGCGGCCGTCTACGCACCTGATCGTGGCGTTCGGCGTGCTGGCGATCGTTGCCGCCGTGGTCGCGGCAACTGCGTTGTTCACCGCCAGCGGTCGCGGCGCAAGCGGCGCCCAGATCCCGCCCCCGCCGCCCGCCGTCACCGCCAAGCCGAGCATCGTCCCGGTGGCCGCCACCGCGCCGGTGCCGACCCAGTCCGCGCTGGCCGCGACGCTGGCGGCAGTGGTGGCTGACCCCAACCTGGGCAAGCTGGGCGGTCGGGTCACCGACGCGATGACTGGCGAAGAACTCTGGCGCCAGCTTGATGACCTGGGGCTGCAGCCGGCATCGACGAACAAAACGCTCACCACCGCCGCCGCGCTGTTGGCGTTGGACCGCGACGCCCGGGTCACCACGCGAGTTGTCGCCGCCGACCAGCCCGGCACCATCGTGCTGGTGGGCGGCGGCGACCCGACGCTGTCGGCGGCTCCGCCCGGGCAGGACACCTGGTATCACGGTGCGGCGCGGATCAGCGACCTCGCCGATCAGGTTCGGCGAAGCGGCGTAACACCGACGGCAGTGCAGCTGGACACCTCGCTGTTCAGTGGCCCGAGCATTGCGCCCGGCTGGGATCCGGCCGACATCGAGGGCGGCGATATCGCACCGATCGAATCGGTCATGCTCGACGCCGGACGTATCCAGCCGGCGACCGACGAGTCGCGCCGGTCGGTGACCCCGGCGCTGGACGCGGGGCGCGCGCTGGCCACCGCGCTCAACGTTGACCCGCAGCAGGTGACCATCGCCAGCCATCCCGCACCCTCCGGTGCGCGACAGCTGGCCGCTGTCCGGTCGGCCCCGCTGATCGAGCGGCTGAACGAGATGATGAGGGTCTCCGACAACGTGATGGCCGAATGCATCGCCCGTGAAGTGGCAGCGTCCATGCATCGGTCGCTGAGCTTCGCCGGTGCCGTCGACGCGGTGACCAACCGATTGAACACTGCGCACATCGACACCCGCAGCGCGACATTGCAGGACTCCAGCGGGTTGTCGGTCGACGACCACCTCACCGCCAAGACCCTCGACGCCGTGGTGCAAGCGGCGGCCGGGCCCGATGAGCCTGCGCTGCGGCCGCTACTGGACCTGCTGCCGATCGCCGGTGGCAGCGGCACGCTGTCCGACCGATTCCTGGACACGGCCGCCAACACCGGGCCGGCTGGGTGGTTGCGGGCCAAAACCGGTTCGCTGACGGCCACGAACGCGTTAGCTGGTGTGGTGACCGACCGCAGTGGACGGGTGCTGACCTTCGCGCTGATTTCCAACGACGCCGGCCCGACCGGCCGCACGGCGATCGACGCGGTGGCGGCCACTCTATGGTCGTGCGGATGCGCAACGTGACCGCGTCGGCGGAGTTGACCGTCGGGCGCACTGTCGACTGGGGATTTGCGGCGACGGTCGGCCAGTGGCTGGCCCGTCCCGGCCCGCCGTCCACCGACTACACCCGTCGCCAGGTGATCGACAACCTGGCGAGTGCCGCCAAGGCGGCTGAACCGCCGGTGCGCGAGGTAACCGGTCTGCAGACCAACGGCGCTGTTCCCGACGCTCGCATTGTCGATCGGCCGGGGTGGATCCGGGCGGCTGCTGAGTCGATGCGGGTAATGACCGGCGGAACCGACAAGCCGCGGAGCGTGATCTCCGGACGGGTCACCGGCGCGCAGACCGGTGCCGTGCTGGCGTTCGTCGCATCGGGGATCCTCGGCCAGTACGACCCGTTCGCCGCCTCCAATGACGGCGGTGCCTTGCTGCTGGTGTATCCCAACGTCATTGCGGTCGAACGGCAATTGCGGGTGGAGCCTTCCGATTTCCGGTTGTGGGTGTGCCTGCACGAGGTCACCCACCGGGTGCAGTTCACTGCCAATCCGTGGCTGTCCGGCTACATGTCGCAAGCGCTGGGTGTGTTGACTCAGGAGGGGGGCGAAGACATGGCCCAGGTGGTGAGCCGACTGGCCGACTTCGTCCGCGGCCGCGGCGAGTCGTCGCCAGCCGGCACCGACGCACACTCGAAGGGCGTGCTGGGGTTGCTGCGCGCGGTGCAGTCCGAACCGCAGCGTGAAGCCCTGGATCAGCTGTTGGTGCTGGGCACACTGTTGGAGGGCCACGCCGACCACGTGATGGATGCCGTTGGGCCCGTGGTAGTGCCATCGGTCGCAACGATCCGGCGCCGCTTCGACGAGCGTCGTCACCGCAAGCAGCCGCCGCTGCAACGGCTGCTGCGCGCATTACTGGGCATCGACGCCAAACTGAGCCAATACACCCGGGGCAAGGCGTTCGTCGACCATGTGGTGCGCCGGGTCGGGATGGAGCGGTTCAACACCGTCTGGACCGGTCCGGACACCCTGCCCCGGCCGGCTGAGATCGAACACCCGCAACGATGGATCGACCGGGTGCTGTAGCCGAGCTCGGCTCGGCTGTGGCGGTGTTCGCCAAGGAATACCTCGCCACTGCCGATCGCTGGTGTGTGGCGCTGTCCGGGGGCCCGGACTCGTTGGCGCTCACCGCCGTCGCGGCCGCGGTGCTGCCGACCATCGCGTTGATCGTGGACCATGGTCTGCAAGCCGGGTCGGCGGCAGTAGCCGCCACCGCGCAAGGCCAAGCCAAGGAATTGGGATGCGTTGAGGCGCAAGTACTTTGCGTACGAGTAAGCGGCGACGGCGGTCCGGAGGGCGCCGCGCGCAATGCGCGCTACCGCGCGCTGGAGGCGGCCCGTCGCGGTCGTCCGGTGCTGCTGGCCCACACCCTCGACGATCAGGCCGAGACGGTGTTGCTCGGGCTGGGCCGCGGTTCGGGTGCTCGATCGATCGCCGGAATGCGCCCCTACGACCCGCCGTGGTGTCGACCCTTGCTGGGTGTGCGGCGCAGCGTGACGCACGTCGCGTGCGCAGAGCTGGGCCTGAGTGCCTGGCAGGACCCGCACAACACCGACCGCCGCTTTACCCGGACCCGGCTGCGCCATGAGGTGCTGCCGCTGCTGGAAGAGGTGCTCGGCGGCGGCGTGGCCGAGGCGCTGGCTCGCACCGCCACCGCGCTGCGCGAGGACACCGAACTGGTCGACGCCCTGATCGCGCAGGCAATGACCACATCCGCGACCGCCGAGGGACTCGACGCCCGGGCGTTGACGGCGCTGCCCGACCCGGTTCGTCGTGGCGTCATCCGCAGCTGGCTGCTTGCCGGCGGCGCGATCGGGCTGACCGACAAGCAGATTCGCGGTGTGGACAGGCTGGTCACCGCCTGGCGTGGCCAGGGCGGGGTGGCCGTCGGCTCCAGTTTGCGCAATCAGCGGTTGGTCGCCGGCCGAAGTGGCGGGCTTTTGACGTTGCGTCAAGAGCCCGTCTAGCCGGACCACCGTTGGTTCCTAACCCGATGGCATGGCACGATCTGGTCGTGGCAGCAGAATCGCCGGAGCTGTACCCGGGCGACATCAAATCGGTGCTGCTCACTGAGGAGCAGATCCAGACCCGCACCGCTGAGCTCGGTGCGCAGATCGGCGCAGACTACCGCGGACTCTCCGGTGCCGACGACCAGGACCTGCTGTTGATCACCGTGCTCAAGGGCGCGGTCATGTTCGTCACCGACCTGGCACGCGCGATCCCGCTGCCGACGCAGTTCGAGTTCATGGCGGTCAGTTCCTATGGAACGTCGACGTCATCGTCGGGCGTGGTGCGCATCCTCAAAGACCTCGACCGCGATATCAACGACCGGGATGTGCTGATCGTCGAGGACGTCGTCGACTCCGGGCTGACGCTGTCGTGGCTGTCGCGCAACCTGGCCACCCGGCATCCGCATTCACTGCGGGTGTGCACGCTGCTGCGCAAGCCCGACGCGCTGCGCGCCAACGTGGACATCGCTTACGTGGGTTTCGACATCCCCAACGAGTTCGTGGTGGGCTATGGCCTCGACTACGACGAGCGCTACCGCGACCTGCCCTACATCGGAACCCTGGACCCGAGGGTGTACCAGGACTGAGTGGTTAGCGCAGTTCCCAGACGGCGGTGACCGAGAAGCTCACCGTCTGCTGACCGGGCTCCAGCGGAACGTTTTCGGCTGTGCCCCCTCGTGGCGGTGCCGGAGGCATGGTGGACGCTCCACCCGATGCCTCCGAAATCGAGATGACCTTGCCGAGCTTGAGGCCGGACAGCTGCGCGTACTGCTCAGCCCGGTTTTTGGCGTCCTGAAAAGCGCGCGCACGCGCGTCCTTTACCAGCTGTGAGTCGTCCGCGATCGAGTAGCTGACCGAGTTGATCCGGGTGGCGTCGCCGCCGGCGCCGACGATGACCGCCAGCACGTGCGACGCCGAGTCGGCCGGATGGATCTTGACCCGGATCGAGTTGCCGGCGCGATACCCGGTGATGGTGCCGCCGGAACTGTCGTACTCGCGGTTGCAGGCTGACCTCGGTGGTGCTGATGTCCTTGCGGTCGACGCTGGCGCCCGTCAGGGCATTGATGACCGCCTGCTGGCGGTCGTTGGTCTGGTTCATCGCCGTGGTGACGTCCGGCGCGGTGAACTCGATGCCAACATCGGCGGTGAGGGTGTCCGGGACGCCTTGCACCTGACCCGAGCCGACGACAGTCACTTCGCGGGGGTTGTCCCCGACCCGTCCCGCGTGGCTGTCACAGCCGGACAAGACGCCGACCGTGAGACCCAGCGCGAGCGCGATTCGAATCAGCAGTCTGGCGCGGTCGGGGATCGGCATGATCGCACCCTAGCCCTTTTCGCGACGCGATTCGCTCAGGCCTATACCCCACCCCGGGTGGGGTGGGGTATAGTCGACCCGTGCAGAAATGGAGTGAGGTATGAGCGAGGAATTGACCGCGAAGAAGCAGGCGGTGCTGAACCGGCTGAAAACGGTCCGAGGTCACCTTGACGGCATCATTCGGATGGTGGAGTCCGACGCATACTGCGTGGACGTGATGAAGCAGGTCTCAGCCGTTCAGTCCTCGCTGGAGCGGGCCAATCGGGTGATGCTGCACAACCACCTCGAAACGTGCTTTTCCTCTGCCGTGCTGGATGGCCGCGGCCAAGCGGCCATCGACGAGCTGGTTGATGCGATCAAGTTCACGCCAGCGCTGACCGGTCCGCAGGCACAGTTCAGCGGTGCGGCGGTCGGCGAACCGACTGATGACCAGCTAGCGACGGCAGGCAGCACGGTCCAGAGCTAGACCTGGCGGCCAGGACTGTGACTGTCCCCAACCTTGTTGTGGTTCAACGATATAAAGGGAGCGCTCGAGATGGTATTGCATGGACTCTTAGCGAAAGCCGCGCCAACAGTGGTGACCGGTGCGGTCGGTGTTGCGGCGTATCAGGCGCTTCGCAAGGGGTTGGCGAAGGCTCCGCTGCGCGCGGCGACCGTGACCGTGACCGCGTGGGGCATGCGCTTTGCCCGCGAGGCCGAGCGGAAGGCCCAGCAGAGCGCGGAGCAGGCCCGACTGACGGCCGCCGATGTGATCGCCGAGGCGAAAGAGCGCATCGGGGAGGACGTTACGCCGCTGGTGGTGGTGGACTCGGGCAACAACGATGCCCACTGACACCCTCGCTGACGCCGACATCGCGCTCAAAGTTGTCTCCGATGTGGCGGGACGAATGCGTGTGCACGCCACCGGGTTTCGTTTCGACGAGGTTCGGGCCGTAGCGATCGAGGACTCGGTCGCCAAGGTGACTGGCGTGTGCGCTGTGTATGCCTATCCACGTACCGCATCAGTGGTGATCTTCTTCTCGCCCGAGAGTCGCGACACCGATGCCGTCTTGTCGGCGATCGCCGATGCGCGGCACATCCCTGCAGAGTCGGTGCCCGCGCGTGTTCCGCACTCGGTTGGTGTGCGCAAAACCGTTGGGGCGCGGAAGTTTAGCGGCGGGATTCGTCGCTTGTTCGGCCGCTCGCCGGACGGCGACACGCGAGCCAGACAGCGGGTTGCGGTGCGCCGGGGCCGCGCGAGCTCATGCGGGGTGTCGCCGGCCGAGGAGAGCAGGCGTCAGCAGCGGAAGTGGTTGCGGCGGGTGTGGCTGGCCGTGCCGTTGTCGCTGCTGTCGTTTGGGTTGACGACATTCTTGCCCCGTACCCCTGGGCAAAATGGTTGGCCTTCGCCGCGACGATACCGGTGCAATTCGTGTCCGGTTGGCCGGTTCTCATAGGGGCGGTGCAGCAGGCGCGCGCCGGCAGCGCGAATATGGACACGCTGATCGCGCTGGGCACGATGACCGCCTTCACCTACTCCGTCTATCAGTTATTCACCGGCGGACCCATATATTTCGACACCGCCGCACTCATCAGTGCATCGGTCGTATTGGGCCGCTATTTCGAGGCCAGAGCCCAGGGCAAGGCGTCCGAGGCAATCAGCAAGCTGCTGGAGATGGGCGCCAAGGAAGCCTGCCTGCTCGTCGGCGAACAGGAAATTCTCGTCCCCATCGATCAGGTCCAAGTCGGGGATCTGGTACGAGTGCGGCCGGGAGAGAAAATCCCGGTCGACGGTGAAGTCATCGACGGACGCGCGGCTGTCGATGAGTCGATGCTCACGGGCGAGTCCGTTCCGGTTGGGAAGACCGCGGGCGACCGTGTCGCAGGAGCAACGGTCAACCTCGACGGGCTATTGACCGTGCGCGCCACCGCCGTTGGGGCCGACACCGCGCTGGCGCAAATCGTGCGCCTAGTTGAGCAGGCACAGGGCGGCAAGGCCCCGGTACAGCGGATGGTCGACCGGGTATCGGCGGTGTTCGTGCCGGCCGTGATTGGTGTTGCCGCCACGACATTTGTCGGGTGGACGCTATTGGCCGCCAACCCGGTGGGCGGCATGACCGCCGCGATCGCGGTACTGATGATTGCGTGCCCGTGTGCGTTGGGCCTGGCCACCCCGACGGCGATCACGGTCGGCACCGGTCGAGGCGCCGACTTGGGGATCCTGGTCAAAGGCGGCGACGTGCTGGAAGCCTCGAAGAAGATCGACACCGTCGTGTTCGACAAGACCGGCACCCTCACGCGCGCCCAAATGCAGCTCACCGATGTCATTGCCGGCAAGCGGCGCCAGCCTGATCTGGTGCTGCGGATCGCGGCGGCAGTGGAGTCGGGCTCTGAGCACCCCATCGGCGCGGCGATCGTCGCCGGTGCGCTCGAGCGGGGATTGCAGATTCCGGCTGCCAAGGAGTTCACCAACCACGCCGGGCACGGGGTGCAGGCCGACGTCGATGGGAGATCCGTGCTGGTGGGGCGGCGCAAGCTCGTCGAAGAGCACAATGTGGTTGTGCCCGACCACCTCGCTCTCGCGGCCCTCGAGTTGGAAGAGCGGGGCCGCACAGCGGTTTTCGTCGGCCGCGACGACCAGGCCGTGGGTGTGCTCGCGGTGGCCGACGGGGTCAAGGACGACGCCGCCGAGGTGGTCCGCCAACTGCACGCGATGGGGTTGCAGGTCGCCATGATCACCGGCGACAACGCCCGCACGGCGGCCGCGATCGCGAAGCAGGTCGGCATCGATCGGGTGCTGCCCGAGGTGTTGCCGCAGGACAAAGTGACCGAGATTCAGCGGCTGCAGCGCGAGGGCCGCGTGGTTGCGATGGTTGGTGACGGCATCAACGACGCGCCCGCCTTGGTGCAAGCCGATCTGGGCATTGCGATTGGCACGGGCACCGATGTCGCCATCGAGGCCTCCGATATCACGCTGATGTCCGGCCGGCTCGACGGTGTCGTGCGTTCGATCCAGCTGTCGAGACAAACCCTGCGGACGATCCATCAGAATCTCGGCTGGGCCTTCGGTTACAACACCGCCGCGATCCCCCTTGCCGCGCTGGGCGTGCTGAACCCGATCGTGGCGGGCGCAACAATGGGGCTCTCCTCAGTCAGTGTGGTGACAAACTCGCTGCGGCTGCGACGCTTCGGGCGCGACGCATGAAAGGCGCTTGTACCACCGTCGATTTCGAGCGGCCGGGGATCGAATGATTCACGACATCGTGCTCCGATGGGTGGTCATCGGACTGTTTGCGCTCACCGCTGTCGAATATGGGGTAGCGGTCGTCGCCCAACCCCGGCCGTGGACGTCGGCCGTCAACCATGCACTGCATTTCGTCATGGCCGTCGCGATGGTGGTGATGGCCTGGCCGTGGAGCGCAAAGCTTCCGACGACGGGACCTGCAGTGTTTTTCCTGCTCGCGGCCGTGACGTTTGTGGCCATGGCCATCTTTGCGGTCCGCACGACCTCCCGACGGGAGCTGTACGCCTATCACGGCCTGATGATGCTGGCGACCGCGTGGATGTACGCCATCATGGACAGTCGTCTGATGCCGGCCCAATCGAGCGCTCAGCCGGAAATGTCGATGCCGGGCATGGAGATGTCGGCGACGGACATGTCGGCAAGCAACGAATCGCCCACATGGTTCAGTGCAGTGGGCTGGATCGGTGCAGTCGGCTTCGCACTCGCAGCGGGTTTTTGGACTTACCGGTATTTCGTCGAGCGGCGCCGTGAGATGGCCCGGCGCCGGTCGCTGGGTGACCTTGGTCAGGCGATGATGGCCGCGGGTATGGCTATCTTCTTCCTCGCCACGCTATTTCCGATCTGAGACGGAGCGCCGGAGCAGAGGTTTTGAGCGCGACGGCTCGACTACCTGACATCTTCGGTGATGGGCACGGCCGTTGTGACGCCTCCGTCCCCGCCGCCATTAAGTGCGCTGTGACCGCGGCCCCACACTAGGTAGAAGATCAGCGCTACCGCTACCCAGGCACTGAACGCAATCCAGGTGTACCAGTGCAGGCTGAAGAGAATGTAGGCGCACGCCGCGATCGACAAGACCGGTGTCACCGGATAGCCCGGCACCTTGAAGCCGCGGGGTAATTCCGGTTGTTGAATACGCAGCACAATCACCCCCCCTGACACCACGATGAATGCGGTCAGGGTGCCGATGGAGACCGTTTCGGCCAGCCGGTCCAACGGCACCAGCGCGGCCAGGATTGCCACCACGAGGGCAACGATCACGGTGTTTCCGACGGGTGTCATCGTGCGCGGGTTGACCTTCGCGAATGCCGCCGGCAGCAGGCCGTCACGGCCCATCGTGAACAGGATGCGGGTCTGGCCATACAACGTCACGAGGGTGACGGAAAAGATGGATATCACCGCGCCGGCAGATACCAGCGTGCTGCCCGCGGTGTTCCCGGTGATGTGATCCAAGATCACGGCCAGCACTGCCTCTTCGCCCTTGAATTCCTGCCACGGCTGGCTGCCCATCGCGGCAACCGCGACGAGCAAATGGATACCCGTGACGATCAGCAGGGCGTAAATGATTGCCCGTGGCATCGTGTGTTGCGGGTCTTTGACTTCGTCGCCAGCGGTGGATACCGCGTCAAGGCCGATGTAGGCGAAAAAGATTGTGCCCGCGGCCAAGCTGATGCCCGAGATGCCGAACGGTGCCAGGTCGGCGAAGCGGTCCGCTTTGAACGCGGTGAACGCGATGACCGCGAAAATCACCAGCACGCCGAGCTTGATCAACACCATCACGGCGTTGGCCTTAGCGGATTGATTGGCACCGCGGATTAACAGAACCGCACACATCGCCACCAATATGATGGCCGGCAGGTTGATCATACCCGGCACATCGTCCCACGGCCCCTGTGAAATAGCTTGCGGCAGATGAAATCCGAAGACGTTGTCGAGCAACTTGTTCAGGTACTGACTCCACCCGACGGCCACCGCGGCGGTGGAAACGCCGTACTCGAGGAGCAGGCATGCGGCGACGCCCATTGCCGCCAGCTCGCCGAGGGTGGCGTAGCAGTATGAGTAGGCCGATCCGGAAACCGGTACCGCCGAGGCCATCTCGGCATAGCAGACCGCGGCCAGACCCGCCGCGATGCCGGCGATGATGAACGAGATGACCACCCCCGGGCCGGCTTGCGGCACCGACTGCGAGAGCACGATGAAGATGCCCGCACCGACCGTTTCGCCCACGCCGAACATGGTCAGCAGGAAGGTTCCCAGGCTGCGCTGCAAGTGATCCGAGGCCCCGACGGCGACCGGTGCGCCGCTCACCGGCCGGCGTCGCAACATCTGCCGTGCCAGGCTCGGCCCCGGGGTTGGCATGGCGCCTCCTCCGGAGGATTTGGTGAGCTAGCCAGCTTGGCCCAACATATAACAGCGAAAGGCCAGATCGTACGATGAAGCGCAGATTACGGCGTGACCAATATCTTGCAGTGCCGTTCGGGGTCGGCGAGATCATCGAACGCTGCCCCGACGTCCTCGAGGCCGACATCGCCGGTGATCACCGGGGTGACGTCGATGTCGCCCTCGGCGATTGCCCGCAACGAATCGGCGAACTCGTTCGGGTCGTAGGCGAGAACGAACTGGACGTTGATCTCCTTGGCAATGGCAAAGAGCGGATGCACGGTGTCGGGTTGCATGCACACTCCGGCTACGACAAGCCGGGTACCGGGCTTGGCGCGCAGTAACACGTCATCGATGATGCCGGGTACCCCAACCGCCTCGAACACCACAGCAGGTTTGGCCGTGTCGAATGGTGAACTTTGTGCTGGGTCGACGGTTTGATGCGCGCCCATTGCTGCGGCAAGCTCACGGCGTTTAGGCGTAAAGTCCGCAGCCACAATGGTTTCGACACCACGGAACCGAAGCGCAGCGATGATGGCGATGCCAATCGGTCCGCAGCCGAGCACCAGTGCCGTCTCGCCACGCTGAACATTCGATTTATTCACGGCGTGCAGCCCAACCGCCATGGGTTCGGTCAGCGCGGCGTGTTTGGGGTCTAGTCCATTCGGGATTGACAGTAGCAGCGCCGCCGAGAGCAGCATCCGCTCGGCGTAGCCGCCGATAGTGCTGTTGCTCGACAAGATTGGCTCAACGCCCCGGGACGACAACAGAACCGGAATCGAAGTGACGAGCGTGCCCGGAGCATGAGTGTCTGTGTCAGGTCCTGCTTCGAGGACTTCGGCGCTGAACTCGTGACCCATGAAGACGTCATCGTTCAGATCGACCTTCATACCGCCGGCACCGATGCTGTCTGCCATCTGTTCTGTCAACGCCAGCATCTCGTCGCCGTGGGCGGCGAAATGAAGATCTGTCCCACAGATCCCGCACGACCGCACCGCGACCAGAACCTGGCCGGATTCGGGAACGGGGTCGGGCACGTCGTCGCGATAGACCATGCGGCCTTCGCGTAACACCGCGGCGCGCATCAGCTGTCCTCGCTTTTCATCTTGAGTTCATCGGTGTGCTCGGTGATAGCCTTGACCACCGCCTCGCCGGCGCGGCCAAGCAATTGCTCGCGCATGCCCTGGGCCCATTCATGGGATGCCCGAGGTGCCTCCAATTGCCCTTTGAAATGCGGAATCACCTTGCGGGCGAACAGATCATAGGAGTGATATGTCGCCTGCGGCGACGCCCAGTCGTGGCCGAGCAACAGGAAGCCGCCGAATCCGCCCGACCGGACCAGCAGATCTTCGATGTAGCTGATCGCCGCTTCGGGCGTTCCGATGCAGCAATTGCCCCTCCCCGCATAGTCTTCGACGAATTCGCGGGGTGCCTGCGCGCCCTCGACCAGGTTGGCCAGCGGCACGAACCCGGCCGCGCCGAAGTACTTCGCGAAGTCCTGCAGGCCGTAGGTGCAGTCGTCGATCGCCTGATCTCGACTGTCGGCCAGATGCAGGATGCCCAGCACTCGCCAGTTGGCCCGGTCGGGCTCGTCGTGTCCGGCTTTGCCGGCTTGTTCGCACACCACTTCCCAGGTGTTTTCCAGCGCCGCATAGCCGCCCGGGACCGACATCGACAGCGACAGCAGCGACGTGCCCAGTGCGCCGGCCAGCCGCGGGCCGGACGGCGAAATCATTGCTGCCGTTGAGATTTCCGGATAAGGCCAGGTGTAAGGGCGGATGTGCAGCTGGGCATCGCGCAGCGTGAACCAGTCCGAGTGGCGGCTGATTCGCTCCCCGGGTGCGGCGCGGAACAATGCCAGGATCGCCTCCAGCGATTCACGCATCATCCGGCGCTGCTCGACGGGATCGATACCCATCATGTAGGCGTCCGACGGCAGGGCGCCCGGACCGGTACCGAACATCACCCGCCCGCGGGTCAGGTGATCCAGCAACACCCAGCGGTCGGCCGCCATCAGCGGATGGTGGTAGGGCAGCGATACCACACCGGTGCCCAGCTGGATGTGCTTGGTCCGCTCGGCCGCCGCAGCGATGAACACCTCCGGGCAGGCGATCAGCTCGTAGCCGCCGGAGTGGTGCTCTCCGAACCACGCTTCGTCGAAGCCCAGACGGTCCAGGGCAACCACTCGATCCATGTCGTATTCGAGTGCTGCCGTGGGTGATTGGCCGGTCGGGTGAAACGGTGTGATGAAAACACCGAAGTTCAGCGGGCGGCTGATCACAGCTGCACGCTTGAGAGGAAGTCCAGCACCACCTCGTTGACCTGATCCGGGCGCTCCTGTTGCAGCCAGTGCCCAGCGCCGTCGATCATCACCTCACGGTAGGGACCGGTCACCACCTCCCGGGTTCGGTCGCGGCGCATGAAGCCCCCCACGGGATCGTCGGTGCCGGCGACGAACAATGCCGGCACCGAGATGGTGGCGGCCGGCGGGTCGGCCAGGATGTCCCAGTTGCGGTCCAGATTGCGGTACCAGTTCAGCCCGCCGGTAAAACCGGTGCGGGTGAACTCGGCGATGTAGTGGTCGAGTTCCTCGGCGCTGATCCAGCTCGGCAGACCGTCCGCTTCGGGTAGCCGCTCGATGAAGCCCTCCGGCCCGGGTCGGAGCATCCGCGCCGCGGCCGCATGGTCATCCGGCGCGCGTAAGCCCGCCATCATCCGTCGGATGGTCTTCGCGGGGTCGGCGCCCAGTTCGGCGTCGGCTACCCCGGGCTCTTGGAAATAGAGCATGTAGAAAAAGTTGTCGCCGAACAGCATGCGGAACGCCTGTGTCGGCGGAACCTGGGCGCGCGGCACCGGCGGCACGCTCAAACCGACAACTGCCGCCACCCGGCCGGGGTGCAGTTGCGCCGAGTTCCACGCCACCGGGGCACCCCAGTCGTGACCGATGAGCACCGCCCGGTCGGTGCCGACGTCGTCGAGCAAGCCGATCAAGTCGGCGGACAGCTCGGCGATGTTGTAGGCGGAGATCTCCTCGGGCCGGGTGGAGCCGCCGTAGCCCCGCTGATCCGGGGCCAGCACGTGATAGCCGGCGGCGGCCAGCACCGGGATCTGGTGGCGCCATGAATAGGCGAGTTCCGGAAAACCGTGGGCCAGCACCACTACTGGCGCGCCGGGCTCACCGGCCTCGACGGTGTGCAACCGCACACCGTTGGTCTCAATATTGCGCTCGGTGATGGATACGCTGTCGGGCACCGTCTCACCAAAGCACACCCCCCGGTCCGCCCGAAAGGTGTTCGGCAGTTGGGTGCACCGTGGCGGCAATCGTCGGGAACTGCCATTCGTTGCTTTTACGGCAGATCGAAACGGCATGATTTCCGGCCCTTGGCGACCGTTGCGTCCGGCTGCGCCGAGCTGGCGATCGCCACGGGCGACATGGTGGCGACCCGCTGCGCCCGGCAGCGCCGCGCTGGCGATCGCCGCGGGGCGGTAACCTGGACTATTCCAGCTGCGTGTATTGGGAAGGACCTGGCCGGCGACGGCCGATGATTGATGAACCGGAAAAACGTGATCCGCACGCTCACGGCGATCGCCGTCGTGCTGCTGCTTGGTTGGTCATTCTTCTACTTCGGCGATGACACCCGCGGCTATAAGCCGGTCGACACCTCTGTGGCGATGGCCCAAATCAAGGGCGGCAACGTCAAAAGTGCGCAGATCGACGATCGCGAACAACAGGTGCGGATAACGCTGAAAAAAGCCAGCAGCGGCACCGACGGGTCCGACAAAATCATCACCAAGTACCCCACCGGTTACGCGGTTCCGCTGTTCGATGCGTTGACCAGTAAAGACGCCCAGGTCAGCACCGTCGTCAACGAGGGCAACATCCTGGGCTCACTGCTGATCTACGTGCTGCCGTTGCTGCTCTTGGTCGGCCTGTTCATGATGTTTTCCCGCATGCAGGGCGGCGCGCGGATGGGTTTCGGCTTCGGCAAATCGCGGGCCAAGCAGCTCTCCAAAGACATGCCCAAGACCACGTTTGCCGACGTCGCGGGCGCCGACGAGGCGGTCGAGGAGCTCTACGAGATCAAGGATTTCCTGCAGAACCCGTCGCGGTACCAGGCGCTTGGCGCCAAGATTCCCAAGGGCGTGCTGCTATACGGGCCGCCGGGAACCGGTAAGACGCTGTTGGCCCGCGCAGTGGCGGGCGAGGCCGGCGTCCCGTTCTTCACCATCTCCGGGTCGGAATTTGTCGAGATGTTCGTCGGCGTCGGCGCATCCCGCGTCCGTGACCTGTTCGAGCAGGCCAAGCAGAACAGCCCGTGCATCATCTTCGTCGACGAGATCGACGCGGTGGGCCGCCAGCGCGGCGCCGGGCTGGGCGGCGGCCATGACGAACGCGAGCAGACGCTCAACCAGTTGCTGGTCGAGATGGACGGCTTCGGCGACCGCACCGGTGTGATCCTGATCGCGGCCACCAACCGGCCTGACATCCTCGACCCGGCGCTGCTTCGGCCCGGCCGCTTCGACCGCCAGATTCCGGTGTCCAGCCCCGACCTGGCCGGCCGGCGCGCGGTGCTGCGGGTGCACTCCAAGGGCAAGCCCTTCGGTCCCGACGTCGAGTTCGACGGGCTGGCCAAGCGGACCGTCGGCATGACCGGCGCCGATCTGGCCAACGTCATCAACGAGTCGGCGCTGCTGACGGCGCGCGAGAACGGCACCGTGATCACCGGCGCCGCCTTGGAAGAGGCGGTCGATCGGGTGGTCGGCGGGCCGCGGCGCAAGAGCCGGATCATCAGCGAGCAGGAGAAAAAGATCACCGCCTACCACGAAGCCGGACACACGCTGGCCGGCTGGGCGATGCCGGGCGTCGACCCGGTCTACAAGGTGACCATCCTGGCCCGGGGTAGCACTGGGGGCCACGCGCTGGCGGTGCCCGAGGATGACAAGGGAATGCATACCCGCTCGGAACTGATCGCCCGGCTGGTCATGGCCCTGGGCGGGCGCGCCGCCGAAGAGTTGGTATTTCATGAGCCCACTACCGGCGCAGTGTCCGACATCGAACAGGCCACCAAAATCGCGCGCGCGATGGTCACCGAATTCGGGATGAGTTCCAAACTCGGTGCGGTCAAATACGGCACCGAACACGGAGACCCCTTCCTCGGCCGGACCATGGGGAACCAAGCCGATTACTCCCATGAGGTCGCGCGCGATATCGACGACGAGGTACGCAAGCTCATCGAGACCGCGCACACCGAAGCGTGGGAGATCCTCACCGAGTACCGCGACGTGCTGGACATTGTGGCCGGGGAGTTGCTGGAGAAAGAAACCCTGCACCGCGCCGAATTGGAGGCGATCTTCGCCGACGTCGAAAAGCGGCCACGGCTCACCATGTTCGACGACTTCGGTGGCCGCATTCCGTCGGACAAGCCGCCGATCAAAACACCCGGCGAACTGGCCATCGAGCGCGGCGAGCCGTGGCCCAAGCCGGCGCCCGAACCGGCCTTCAAAGCTGCCATCGCGGCGGCTGCGCGGGATGCGGCACAGGCCGAGACCGATCGAGCCACCAACGGCGCCAACGGTTCTCACGGTGCACCGGTCGGCCCCGATGGCCGCGGCGCGCCAGGCTCTGCACCGCAGCCCTCGACGCAACCCGATTACGGTGCACCGGCAGGCTGGCACGCTCCCGGCTGGCCCCCACCGCAACAACCGCCGGGCTACTGGTATCCGCCGCCATCCTCGCCGCCGCCACCGCCGCACTGGCCGCAGCCACCGCACAACTACCCGGGCTCCCCGGGCCAGCCTTATCCGCCGTATCCCCCGTATCCGCCGTACCCGCCGCCTGGTGCACCCGCACCGGAGGCAGGTCAGGCCGTCGACCCGCACGGCGGTGACCCGAGCCCGTCCAACCCTTCGACACACGGCTGAAACGAACGGAGGCTCCGATGGCGCAGTCGAATTCCCGAACCGTGACCCTGAGCGCTTCGGTCTTCGACCAGGCACGTGCCGAGGCCGCGGTCCGAGAGCTGCTGTACGCGATCGGAGAGGACCCGGATCGACACGGTCTGCTAGACACCCCGGCCCGCGTCGCGCGTAGCTACCGGGAGATGTTCGCCGGGCTGTACACCGATCCCGACGCCGTGCTGGACACCACGTTCGACGAGCAGCATGACGAGTTGGTGATGATCAAGGAGATCCCGCTGTATTCCACCTGCGAACACCATCTGGTGGCGTTTCACGGTGTGGCGCACGTCGGATACATCCCCGGTCACCACGGCCGGGTCACCGGCTTGTCGAAGATTGCGCGGCTGGTCGACTTGTACGCCAAGCGGCCTCAGTTGCAGGAGCGGCTGACGGCCCAGATCGCCGACGCCCTGATGCGCAAACTCGATCCGCGCGGTGTCATGGTGGTCATCGAGGCCGAACACCTGTGCATGTCGATGCGGGGGGTTCGCAAGCCTGGAGCCATTACTACGACGTCAGCAGTGCGTGGACAGTTCAAGTCCGACAGTGCATCTCGAGCTGAGGCGCTCGAACTGATCTTGCGCAAGTGAGCACGACGCGCGTCCAGGTCATGGGGGTGGTGAACGTCACCGACGATTCGTTCTCGGATGGCGGGCATTACCTGGACGCTGACCGCGCTGTCGAGCACGGCCTGGCGTTGGCCGCCGACGGCGCTGCGATCATCGACGTCGGGGGAGAGTCGACCCGGCCCGGCGCGGTCCGAATCGACCCTGGGGTGGAGACTGCTCGCGTCGTGCCTGTCGTGAAAGAGTTGGCGTCACAAGGCATTACGGTCAGTATCGACACCATGCACGCGGGCGTGGCGCGGGCGGCGCTGGAAAATGGTGCCCAGATGGTGAATGACGTGTCGGGCGGACGCGCCGATGCGGGAATGGCCGGTCTGCTCGTCGAAGCCGGTGTGCCGTGGGTGTTGATGCATTGGCGATCGGTATCGGCTGACCGTCCGCACGAAGTACCCCGCTACCGCGATGTGGTAGCCGAAGTACGCGCTGAGCTGCTCGCCAGTGTCGACGACGCGGTTGCCGCGGGCGTAGACCCGGCGAAGCTGATCATCGATCCCGGTCTCGGATTCGCCAAGACCGGCCAACATAATTGGGCGTTGCTGCATGCCTTGCCGAAGCTGGTGGCCACCGGCGTCCCGGTTCTGGTGGGGGCTTCGCGGAAACGCTTCCTCGGCACCTTGTTGGCCGGTCCCGATGGTGCGCCGCGGCCACCCGACGGGCGGGAGACGGCTACCGCGGTGGTTTCGGCGTTGTCCGCAATGCATGGCGCCTGGGGGGTACGTGTGCACGATGTACGGGCCTCGGTCGACGCACTGCGGGTCGTTGACGCGTGGACACAAGCCGGGGCGGGCGGAACCGATGGCTGACCGAATTGAGTTGCGCAGCTTAACAGTTCGCGGCCGACATGGTGTCTTCGACCATGAGCGCGCCGACGGTCAGGATTTCGTCGTCGATATCACGGTCTGGATCGACCTGGTGGACGCCGCGGCCAGCGACGACTTGGCAGACACCTACGACTACGGCGTCCTGGCTAATCGGGCGGCCGCTATCGTCGCCGGGCCGGCCCGCAATTTGATCGAAACGGTCGCCGGGGAGATCGCCGAGGACGTGATGAAAGACCGGCGGGTGCACGCCGTCGAGGTGACGGTGCACAAGCCGCAGGCTCCGATTTCGCAGACCTTCGGCGATGTGGCGGTGGTGGCCCGACGGTCGCGGCGCGGGGGCCGGGGATCGGTAGTTCCGGCGGGAGGGGGCTTATGACTCGGGTGGTGCTGTCGATCGGATCCAACATCGGCGACCGGTTGGCCCGGCTGCAGTCGGTGCTCGACCGGCTGGGCGAGGCGGTGCGAGCGGTCTCTCCGGTTTATGAGACCGCGGCCTGGGGCGGCGTTGAGCAGGGCCCGTTCCTCAACGCGGTGCTGATCGCCGAGGATGCGACGCTCGACGGGCATGGTTGGTTGCTCCGCGCCCAGCAGATGGAGCAGGCGGCCGATCGAGTTCGCGGACAGCGTTGGGGCCCACGCACTCTCGATGTTGACTTGATCAGCTGCCACGAGACGTCGCCGGCCGGAGACTCCGAAGTGATCTCCTTAGACGATGGTCTGACCCTGCCGCATCCGCTGGCTCATCTGCGGGCCTTCGTGATGATTCCTTGGCTGGCCGTCGACCCGGCCGCGGAGCTGACGCTGGCCGGCGGAAAGCAGTCCGTCGCAAAGCTACTCGCCCAGCTGGATGCGGCCGACCGCGCCGGTGTGCAACTGACCGGGCTGGTGCTCGAACCGCGAGGCGACAACACGGAAGCCGACTCGACGCAGGAAACTTGATGGGCCCGACCAGGAAACGTCACCTGACGGCCGCGGTGATCGGCACTGCGGTGGTCGGATACCTGCTGGTCGTGTTGCTGTACCGATGGTTTCCACCGATTACCATCTGGACGGGTTTGTCGCTGCTTGCGGTCGGCGTCGCCGAGGCGGCGTGGGGGCGTTATGTCCGGGCCAAGATCAGCGACGGTGAGATCGGCGACGGGCCCGGCCGGCTACATCCGCTGTCGGTGGCCCGCAGCCTGGTCATCGCCCAAGCGTCGGCCTGGGTGGGCGCGTTGGCGCTGGGTTGGTGGGTCGGTGTCCTGGTGTACTTGCTGCCGCGGCGGTCGTGGCTGCGGGTGGCTGGCGAAGACACCGCCGGCACGGCGGTGGCGGTCGTCAGCGCACTGGCTTTGGTGGTTGCTGCGCTGTGGCTGCAACATTGCTGCAAGTCGCCGCCGGATCCGACCGAGCACGGCGAGGGCGCGGAAAGTTAGCCCGGCTCAGTGCGCGCAGTTAGTCCAGGTGAGAATCGCCGGAGCACGGCGACACGCGTAGTGACCTCGGGCCGGTACAGTCGGGCCATGACCGATCTGTCCCGCGGCGCCCGGGTTAGGCGCGGCGGCCGCAGACCGGGCTGGGTACTGCTCACGGCGTTGCTGGTGCTCGCAATCGGCGCCAGTTCTGCGCTTGTTTTCACCAACCGGGTGGAGCTTCTCAAGCTCGGCGTGATCCTGGCTCTGTGGGCCGCCGTCGTCGCTGCGTTCGTGTCGGTGATCTACCGTCGGCAAAGCGACGTGGATCAGGCCCGGGCGCGCGACCTGAAGCTGGTTTACGACCTGCAACTGGACCGCGAAATCTCGGCCCGCCGCGAATACGAGCTGACCGTGGAGTCTCAGCTGCGTCGCGAGCTGGCCAGCGAATTGCGGGCTCACTCCGCCGACGAGGTCTCGGCATTGCGCGCCGAGTTGGCCGCGCTGCGCACCAATCTGGAGATCTTGTTCGACGCCGAACTCAGCGACCGGCCGGCACTGGAGACCGAGCGCAGGACTGTGCGTGGCTACAGCGACTGGGATCGCGAACACGAAAGCGCTCGCGAGCGGGTCAATCGGGTCACCTCGGTGCGGGCCGAAGAGCCTCGGCGGATGGACGACAGCTCGATCATCGACGTGCCGGAGGAACCGCTGGTCCCGCCGCCGCGGCAGCCGGTCGCGGGTAGTTACCAGCCGGCGGCGTACGCCAACCAGCCCGCCGGCGCTCCCGAGGGTTCCAGGGCAAACCGCGCCGCTCGGGCCCAGCAGGACACCTCGACGCCGCCGACGGGTTGGGCCGCGCCGGGGACATCACCGGTGAGCGGGGCCGAGCGGCAGCCTGAGGGCCGTGGCTGGGCGCAGCCGCAAACGTCGGAGGCCAATGGTTGGGTTGCGTCGTCGGGGGCATCACCCGCGAGCGCGGGAGGGCGGCATGAGCCCCAACCCGCACGCCGTTCCCACCGGCGGCACGAGGCGCCGCCGCAGCCCGAGCCGCGGTTTGTACCTCCAGCGACGCCGCCCGGGCCGCCGCCCGAGCAGCAGCGGCCCGAGTGGTCGGCGCCTGCCGAGGCGCGCCGCCGTGAAGAAACGCCGCTGGGTTGGCGGCCGGTCAGCTCCGAAGGACAATGGCTGCCCCCCGGAGCACCTGGCGGCAACTGGATCGCCGAATCGGCCGACAACACCGGCACCGGGCCCTGGTATGACGCCGCGTCACGCGACCACGCTTCGCTCGGTTCGGCCAGCGTGAGCGAACCCACGTCGGTGCCACCGCCGCCGGTTGAGCGCCGGGGCCGGCATTCCAGCGTCGCCGAGCCGGCCGACCAGGTCGGCGAATCCGACGCCGGCTGGCGCGAGCCGGAGCAGCGCGCGCGAAGCCGGCATTCCGACTCCGCATACCCCGACTCCGACACCGGCGGACCCGCAACGCCGGCGCCGGCGATGTCGCCGCCACCGCCGCCAATGCCACCGTCGCCGCCGTCACCAACTGACCGGGAGCCGGCGATGTCGCCGCCACCCTCGGCACCCCAACCAGCGGCCCGGCATCGCAGCACCGACCCGTTGGACACCGATGCACCGCCATCGGGTGGCCAGTCGGTGGCCGAGTTGCTGGCGCGGCTGCAAACCAGCTCGTCCGGCGGCGGCCGGCGCCGGCGCCGCGAGGACTGAGGCGAAGGCCACAGCGCGATTCGGGTGGTTGCCAGGGTAGAGTCTTAACGACCGTCCGGTACCCGCACAGTGGGACTGGAACGAACCAAGAGACTTGTGAGGGTCGTCTGCGATGGTGCAGTTCGACGGATTGCGCCCCGCTCGGCTCAAGGTGGGGATCATCTCCGCCGGCCGGGTAGGAACGGCTTTAGGGGTCGCGCTGGAACGCGTTGACCATGTCGTGGTGGCGTGCAGTGCCGTTTCCCAGGCGTCGCGGCGGCGCGCCGAGCGCTGGCTGCCCGACACCCCGGTCTTCCCGGTACCCGACGTTGCCGGTAACGCCGAGTTGCTGCTGCTGGCCGTGCCGGACACCGAGCTGGCGGCGCTGGTTTCGGGGTTGGCCGCCACATCGGCGGTGCGGCCGGGCACCATCGTCGCGCACACCTCCGGCGTCAACGGTGTAACCGTACTGGCCCCGCTGAGCAGGCAGGACTGCATTCCGCTAGCCATTCATCCGGCGATGACGTTCACCGGCTCCGACGAGGACATCTCCCGGCTGCCGGACACCTGCTTCGGGATCACCGCGGCGGACGAGGTCGGATACGCGATCGCGCAATCCCTGGTGCTGGAGATCGGCGGAGAGCCGTTCCGGGTCCGCGAGGACGCGCGGACCCTGTATCACGCTGCGCTGGCCCATGCCGGCAACCACATCGTCACCGTGCTCGCCGACGCCCTGGACGCGTTGCGGGCCGCGCTGTCGGGCAACGAACTCCTCGGTCAGCAACTGGTCGACGATCAGCCTGGCGGCATCGCCGAACGGATACTCGGGCCGCTGGCCCGCGCCGCGCTGGAGAACACCCTGCAACGAGGGCAGGCGGCGCTCACCGGGCCGGTCGCTCGCGGTGATGCGGGCGCAGTCGCTTCCCACCTGAGCGCGCTGGCGTCCGTCGACGCGCAACTGGCTCAGGCCTATCGGCTGAACGCGCTGCGCACCGCGCAGCGCGCGCATGCGCCCGACGAGGTCCTCCAGGTCCTTGAGGTTTCGGCGCGGTGACTGTCAACAGGCCGCCGAAGTTCAATGCCGGCGAACTCAACGTGTATTCGAGTCCCAGTGATGTCGGCGAGGTCAGCCGTGCGCTGCGCCATACCGGTCGACGGGTGATGCTGGTGCCGACCATGGGTGCGCTGCACGACGGGCATCTGTCCCTCGTCCGGGCCGCCAAACGGGTGCCCGGATCGGTGGTAGTGGTGTCCATCTTCGTCAACCCGCTGCAATTCGGCGCCGACGAAGATCTCGACGCCTACCCGCGGATCGTCGAAGGCGATTTGGCACTGCTGCGCGGTGAAGGGGTTGAAATAGCTTTCATCCCAAGCGTTGTAGCGATGTATCCGGACGGCCCGCGTACCGCCGTACATCCGGGCCCGCTGGGATCCGAGCTCGAGGGCGCCGCCCGGCCCACTCATTTCGCCGGCATGCTCACCGTGGTGCTGAAGCTGCTGCAGATTGTGCACCCTGATCGAGTGTTCTTCGGAGAGAAGGACTATCAGCAGCTGGTGTTGGTCCGGCAGATGGTCGCCGACCTCAATGTCGATGTGCGGGTGGTCGGGGTGCCGATCGTGCGCGAACTAGATGGCCTGGCGATGTCGTCGCGCAACCGCTACCTCGATCCTGCCCAACGCGAACTGGCCGGCGTGCTGTCGGCGGCGCTGCTGGCCGGGACGCATGCCGCATCCGGTGGTGCGGACGCCGCGCTGCAGGCGGCCCGCGCTGTGCTGTCGGAGGTGCCGGCGCTGGAAGTGGATTATCTGCAGGTGCGCGATCCTGCACTTGGACCGGTGCCACTGCACGGCCCCGCCCGCCTGCTGGTTGCGGCCCGGCTCGGTGCCATCAGACTCCTCGACAATGTCGCGATTGAAATCAGTACTACCGTCGGCGTCGACGGGCGAGAGCCCGCGGTCCCGGCTGGGCATCATGAATCACCCTGGAGGAATTGATGTTACGAACAATGCTGAAATCGAAGATCCACCGGGCAACCGTCACGCAGGCAGACCTGCACTACGTCGGCTCGGTGACCATCGACGCCGACTTGATGGATGCGGCCGACCTGCTCGAGGGCGAACAGGTGACCATCGTCGACATCGACAACGGCGCCCGGCTGGTCACCTACGCGATCACCGGCGAGCGCGGCAGCGGCGTGATCGGAATCAACGGCGCTGCAGCGCATCTCGTCCATCCCGGTGACTTAGTGATCCTGATTGCCTACGGGACGATGGAGGACGCCGAGGCGCGCAGCTACCAGCCGAGGATCGTTTTCGTCGACGCCGACAACCGGCCGATCGACCTCGGACACGATCCGGCGTTCGTACCCGCCGATGCCGGCGAGCTGGTCTCGCCGCGATGAGGCTCGCCCCAAGGAAGGCAGCCTAGCCGTGCTGCTGGCAATCGACGTCCGCAACACACACACCGTTGTCGGCCTGCTCTCCGGTTCGAAGGAGCACGCGAAGGTAGTGCAGCAGTGGCGGATTCGCACCGAATCCGAAGTCACCGCCGACGAACTGGCCTTGACCATCGACGGTCTGATTGGTGCGGACTCCGATCGGCTAACCGGTGCAGCCGCTCTGTCTACGGTTCCATCGGTGCTGCACGAAGTACGGGTGATGCTGGACCAGTACTGGCCGTCGGTGCCACATGTGCTGATCGAACCTGGGGTCCGCACCGGCATCCCGCTGCTGGTGGACAATCCGAAAGAAGTCGGCGCCGATCGAATTGTCAACTGTCTAGCGGCGTTTCAGAAGTACGGAACCGCGGCCATCGTGATTGACTTCGGCTCATCGATCTGCGTGGACGTGGTGTCCGCCAAAGGTGAATTCCTGGGCGGTGCTATCGCGCCGGGGATACAGGTTTCCTCCGATGCGGCTGCAGCGCGCTCGGCCGCATTGCGGCGGGTCGAGCTGGCCCGGCCGCGTTCGGTGGTCGGCAAGAACACCGTCGAATGCATGCAGGCGGGTGCGGTGTTCGGTTTCGCCGGGCTGGTGGACGGTCTGGTTGGCCGCATCCGCGACGATGTGGACGGTTTCGCAGGCGGCCCAGGAAATCAGGTCACGGTCGTGGCGACTGGCCACACCGCGCCGCTGCTGCTGGCTGAACTGCATTCCGTCGATCACTACGACCAGGACCTGACCCTGCAGGGGCTGCGGCTGGTGTTCGAACGCAACCGGGACAACCAGCGCGGACGGCTCAAGACGGCGCGCTGACCGGCAATTACGCTGGCAAGCCCATGACTTAAGCTGGCACGTCGTGAACGCCCGCGACGAGGACCATCCGCAGGACCTTCCTGAGGACATGCCCGAGCAATTCCGGATCCGCCGGGACAAGCGTGCTCGGTTGTCGGAGCAGGGCCGCGACCCTTACCCCGTCGAAGTCGGCCGCACCCATACGCTGGCGCAGATCCGTGCCGCTTACCCCGACTTGCCCGCCGATTCGACAACCGGTGACATCGTCGGTGTTGCCGGCCGGGTGGTGTTCGCCCGCAATTCGGGGAAATTGTGTTTTGCGACACTCCAAGAAGGCGACGGCACCCAGCTGCAGGTGATGCTCAGCCTCGCCAGCGTTGGTGAGGAAGCGCTTGACGCGTGGAAAGCCGACGTGGATATCGGCGACATCGTCTGCGTGCACGGCGAGGTGATCAGCTCACGGCGCGGCGAGCTGTCCGTCCTCGGCGATAGCTGGCAGATGGCGTCCAAGGCGCTGCGCCCGCTGCCGGTGGCGCATAAGGAGCTGAACGAAGAGTCGCGGGTGCGGCAGCGCTACGTCGACCTGATCGTCCGTCCCCAGGCACGCACGGTTGCCCGGCTGCGGATCGCGGTCATTCGCGCGATACGGTCCGCGCTGGAGCAGCGCGGGTTTCTCGAAGTCGAGACGCCGATGTTGCAAACTCTGGCGGGGGGTGCAGCGGCCCGGCCGTTCGTCACGCAGTCCAATGCTCTCGACATCGATCTATACCTTCGGATCGCACCGGAACTGTTCCTCAAGCGATGCGTCGTTGGTGGGTTCGACAAGGTCTTCGAACTTAATCGGGTGTTCCGAAACGAAGGAGCCGATTCCACACATTCCCCCGAATTTTCCATGTTGGAGACCTACCAGGCGTATGGAACGTATGACGATTCGGCGGTCATGACACGCGAGCTTATTCAACAGGTGGCTGACCAGGCGATCGGTACCAGACAACTGTCACTACCTGACGGCAGTGTCTATGACATCGATGGAGAATGGGCGTCGATACAAATGTATCCGTCGCTATCCGAGGCACTCGGCGAAGAGCTCACACCGAACACCACTGTTGACCGCTTACGTGCGATCGCCGGGTCGCTCGGTGTCGAGGTGCCCGCCGACCGCGGGTATGGGCATGGCAAGCTGGTCGAAGAATTATGGGAACACGCCGTCGGCGCCAGCTTGACCGCACCCACCTTTGTTCGGGATTTTCCAGTGGAGACAACGCCTTTGACACGTCAACACCGCAGCATCCCGGGTGTCACCGAGAAGTGGGACCTTTATATACGCGGAGTCGAACTGGCCACCGGATATTCGGAATTGATCGACCCGGTGGTGCAACGAGAGCGGTTCGCTGAACAGGCGAGAGCGGCCGCGGCCGGCGATGACGAGGCGATGGTGCTCGACGAGGATTTTCTGGCCGCGCTGGAGTACGCTATGCCGCCGTGCACCGGAACGGGAATGGGTATCGATCGGTTGTTGATGGCCTTGACTGGTCTGTCAATTAGGGAGACGGTATTGTTCCCGATTGTTCGTCCGCATAGCAACTGACGTCATCTCTGGCGGCGTATTGAATACCGCGCGTTCCTATGGCAGATTGATGTTCAGGGGCGGTCCACACAACTGGCACAGTAAGTGCTCAAGAAGAAAGCGTGAGGCTCAGCCAATGGCGAAGAAAGTGACCGTCACCTTGGTCGATGATTTCGACGGTGAGGGCGCCGCCGATGAAACTGTCGAATTCGGCCTCGACGGGGTGACCTACGAGATTGACCTTTCGACCAAAAATGCCACGAAACTGCGCAACGACCTGAAGCAGTGGGTCCAAGCCGGCCGTCGGGTCGGCGGTCGTCGGCGCGGACGTTCCAGCTCCGGTCGCGGCCGCGGAGCCATCGACCGCGAGCAGAGCGCCGCGATCCGGGAATGGGCCCGTCGCAACGGACATAACGTGTCGACGCGGGGCCGGATCCCGGCCGACGTCATCGACGCATTCCACGCTGCGACCTGACCCGTCACCGCGCACCGCGACGTCGGACCAGCACCGAACAAGGGCTGGTCCGGCTTTCGCTGGTGGCGAACTGATCACCCGCTGGGCCGGGAACCGTTTTGCCGTTGTACTGCGTTGCTTTCATTACGGCTCTGATGTAGCCGGGCATATGCGATGGCATTAACGACCGCAAGGTGGGAAGCCTGGCGAGCCGCCCATTACAGTGGATGGCAGGTACGCAAGTGTCGGCCCCTGTGCCGACAATGACGGAGTACCGATGGTGAGGGAGAGCAGGTAACCACCGATGTTCGAACGATTTACCGACCGTGCCCGCAGGGTCGTCGTCCTGGCGCAAGAAGAGGCCCGGATGCTCAACCACAACTACATCGGCACCGAGCACATCCTGTTGGGTCTTATTCACGAAGGCGAAGGCGTAGCCGCAAAGTCGCTGGAGTCGCTGGGCATCTCGCTGGAGGGCGTCCGCAGCCAGGTCGAGGAGATCATCGGCCAGGGCCAGCAGGCCCCGTCGGGACACATCCCGTTCACTCCGCGCGCCAAGAAGGTGCTCGAGCTGAGCCTGCGTGAGGCGCTGCAGCTGGGCCACAACTACATCGGCACCGAGCACATTCTGCTCGGCTTGATCCGTGAGGGCGAAGGCGTTGCGGCCCAGGTGTTGGTCAAGCTGGGCGCTGAGCTGACCCGGGTGCGTCAGCAGGTGATCCAGCTGCTGTCCGGTTACCAGGGCAAGGAGACGGCCGAGGCCGGTACTGGCGGCCGCGGCGGCGAGTCCGGCAGCCCGTCTACGTCGCTGGTGCTCGACCAGTTCGGGCGCAATCTGACCGCCGCGGCGATGGAAGGCAAGCTCGACCCCGTCATCGGCCGCGAGAAGGAAATCGAGCGGGTGATGCAGGTGCTGAGCCGGCGCACCAAGAACAACCCGGTGCTCATCGGTGAGCCCGGCGTCGGGAAGACCGCGGTGGTCGAGGGTCTGGCGCAGGCCATCGTGCACGGCGAGGTGCCCGAGACGCTGAAGGACAAGCAGCTTTACACGCTGGACCTGGGATCGCTGGTGGCGGGCAGCCGCTACCGCGGTGACTTCGAGGAGCGCCTGAAGAAGGTGCTCAAGGAGATCAACACCCGCGGCGACATCATCTTGTTCATCGACGAGCTGCACACGCTGGTGGGTGCTGGTGCCGCCGAGGGCGCGATCGACGCGGCGTCGATCCTCAAGCCCAAGCTGGCCCGCGGTGAGCTGCAGACCATCGGCGCCACCACGCTCGACGAGTACCGCAAGTACATCGAGAAGGACGCCGCGCTGGAGCGCCGCTTCCAGCCGGTTCAGGTCGGCGAGCCGACGGTCGAGCACACCATCGAGATCCTCAAGGGTCTGCGCGACCGCTACGAGGCACACCACCGGGTGTCGATCAGCGACGGCGCGATCGTGGCCGCCGCCACCCTGGCCGACCGCTACATCAACGACCGGTTCCTGCCGGACAAGGCGATCGACCTGATCGACGAGGCCGGCGCCCGGATGCGGATCCGCCGGATGACCGCGCCGCCAGACCTGCGTGAGTTCGACGAGAAGATCGCCGAGGCGCGCCGGGAAAAGGAATCGGCGATCGACGCCCAGGACTTCGAGAAGGCGGCCAGCCTGCGCGACCGCGAAAAGCAACTCGTTGCGCAACGGGCAGAGCGCGAAAAGCAGTGGCGTTCAGGCGATATGGACGTGGTCGCCGAGGTGGACGACAACGAGATCGCCGAGGTGCTGGGCAACTGGACCGGTATCCCGGTGTTCAAGCTCACCGAGGCCGAGACCACTCGGTTGCTGCGCATGGAAGACGAGGTGCACAAGCGGATCATCGGCCAGGAGGATGCGGTCAAGGCCGTCTCCAAGGCGATCCGTCGTACCCGCGCCGGACTGAAAGACCCTAAGCGCCCATCGGGTTCGTTCATCTTCGCCGGCCCGTCCGGCGTCGGTAAGACCGAACTGTCCAAGGCGCTGGCCAACTTCTTGTTCGGCGACGACGACGCGCTCATCCAGATCGACATGGGCGAGTTCCACGACCGGTTCACCGCGTCGCGGCTGTTCGGTGCCCCACCTGGATACGTCGGCTACGAAGAAGGCGGGCAGCTCACCGAGAAGGTGCGGCGCAAGCCGTTCTCGGTGGTGCTGTTCGACGAGATCGAGAAGGCGCATCAGGAGATCTACAACAGCCTGCTGCAGGTCCTCGAGGACGGGCGGCTGACCGACGGTCAGGGCCGCACGGTGGACTTCAAGAACACCGTGCTGATCTTCACCTCGAACCTCGGCACCTCCGACATCTCGAAGCCGGTCGGCCTGGGCTTCACCCAGGGTGGCGGCGAGAACGACTACGAGCGGATGAAGCAGAAGGTCAACGACGAGCTGAAGAAGCACTTCCGCCCGGAGTTCCTCAACCGCATCGACGAAGTCATCGTCTTCCACCAGCTGACCCGCGATGAGATCATCCGGATGGTCGACTTGATGATCACCCGGGTAGCGGGCCAGCTCAAGAGCAAGGACATGGCGCTGGAGCTGACCGACAAGGCCAAGTCATTGCTGGCCAAGCGTGGCTTCGACCCGGTGCTGGGCGCTCGTCCGCTGCGGCGCACCATCCAGCGCGAGATCGAGGACCAGCTGTCCGAGAAGATCCTGTTCGAGGAAGTCGGTCCGGGCCAGATCGTCACCGTGGACGTGGACAACTGGGACGGCGAGGGCGCCGGAGAGGATGCGGTGTTCACCTTCACCGGGACCCGTAAGCCGGCCGAGCCCGAGCCGGATCTGGCCAAGGCCGGCGCCCACGCCGCCGGCGGTCCGGGGACGGCCGCGCAATAGCCGCCTTGGCGAGTGGCCAGTTAAGGCACGCTTCTTTCCGAAGCTTCGTGTCATAGCTGGCCACTCGCGCTTTATTGGCGCCCTCAGCGCTGCGCGGGTAGCAGCGCGAAGACCTGCTTTGCGATCTGCAGCATCCAGCCGGTCACGCTCGGCCCGTGGTCGCGCGGCCAATTCAGCTGGAAACTGACCGCCCACGGCTGTCCCGTCCTGTCGACGGCATACCAGCTGAACGTCAGGTCACCCGGCAGGCCACCGGCTTTCGCGCCGATGTACGGCCATTCGCGCCGATCCAGGTCGATACCCGGAGCCGCCGCCAAGATCTGCTTGACCGGCGCGGCTTTGCCTACCGCGCCGGCCTGCAGTGCCGCATGCACTCGGCAGATGTCCTCGGCGCTGCCATACCATTCCGCGCCGTAACCCGAAGCCGGAACGTGGGCGCGCTTCGGATCCGGTTGATAGACGCCGGAATTAGCCTGGGCGAGCAACTGCTCCCGTGTCTGCTGGGTGGCCCCTTTCCACTGCTCGCGCAGATCCGGCTCCCCCCAAGCGATCGAGAACAACTCGTACATGGTCGGAAACGGCGTCATGGCGGCCGGGTCGTGATGGCCTGCCTCGGCCAGCGCACTCTCGACGGCCTGGGTGCCGACTTTTGCGATCAGCATGTCGGTGGCCATGTTGTCGCTGGTGGCGATCATCCTTTCGGCGGCGGTTCGCACCGAAACATGCGCTCCCACCGGCAATTCCATTGCTGAACCGACCGCCTTGCCCTTCGCGGTGACGGTCAGCTGGTCGTCCCAGGACACCGTCCCGGCTTTGACCGCATCCGCGACTGCATAGAGCACATACAGCTTGAAGATCGACGCCAACGGGAGTGACCGCGCGGTATCGGTACCGGCGACCCGATCGCATTGCCCGTCGTTGACCTTGGCGACCTGCCACGAGTAGCGGGCGTCGGTCTTGCCCAACGCGGTATCGATGTCACGCCAGGAGGAGATCGTCGGCGCTTGCGTGGTGACCTCGAACCCGTCGACCAATGTGTCGTCGCCGGTATGTATCCGGATATCTTGCCGCCCACCGTAAGACGTGATCAGCTGCAGTGTGGCTGTGCCCGCCTTGAGGTCGACTCCGCTCAGGGTGAACGGGCGATCCCACCAGAGTGCTTCCATGCTGGCCTCTACCCGCTTGACCATGTCGGGCGTAGCTAGAGTGCCAACTCCGATCGGGCCGATGGGCCAGTCCGAGTTGAGCATGTCGAGGGTCTGCTGGGCCCGTAGACCAGGCGGGGTTCTGATGTTGATGATCCGCGCGCCGGCGCCCGCTGCGTTGGCAGACGGGGTCGGTGGCGGTGCGCAACCCGGGGCCAGGGCGCTAACCAGCGTGGCGGCAGCCGTCAATGCCGCGACGCGGTGCCGGACCTGGCGCGGGCTGGGCTTACTGGCCCGATCCGGCAACGTCCAACACAACCTCGAATTCCAGCAGTGACGCGCCGGTCGCCACCGGGTTAGCCCGGTGGCCGGCGTGGGCATCGATAGCCGGCCCCGTTGCCCAGGCCTGGAATGCCTCTTCGGAC
The DNA here is from genome assembly GCA_963720085.1 of uncultured Actinomycetota bacterium. Classification (GTDB taxonomy): domain Bacteria; phylum Actinomycetota; class Actinomycetes; order Mycobacteriales; family Mycobacteriaceae; genus Mycobacterium. Next base: position 84,265 of record CAVRER010000034.1, on the reverse strand, counting down.
TCCCACTGCGTCACCACGAAGTAGCGGTCTTCGCCCTTGATCGGGCGAAGCAGCTGAAAGCCGAGAAAGCCCGGCGAGTTCTCGACCGCGTGCGCGCGATGAGCGAATCGCTTCTCCAGTTCGGGGCCTGCGTCCGCGGGCACCTCGATTGCGTTGATCTTCACCACTGGCATGCCGTTAGGCTACCGTGCCGCCCGATGGCCGCCCCAGGCCACGCAAGATAGGTGCATGGCGGCCGATCTGCTAACCCATCGTGGTGGCCGAGGCGACCCGGTGGTCTTGGTGCACGGCCTGATGGGCCGCGGCAGTACCTGGCCGCGTCAGGTGCCGTGGCTGACCGGGCTGGGCGCTGTCTACACCTACGACGCGCCCTGGCACCGCGGCCGTGACGTGGACGATCCCTACCCGATCAGCACCGAACGCTTTGTGGCCGATCTCGGCGATGCTGTGGTTGCGCTCGGCACGCCCGCGCAGTTGGTCGGGCATTCCATGGGCGCCCTGCACTCGTGGTGTTTGGCCGCCGAGCGTCCCGACCTGGTCTCGGCGCTGGTGGTCGAAGACATGGCACCGGACTTCCAGGGCCGCACCACCGGACCGTGGGAGCCGTGGCTGCATAACCTGCCCGTCGAATTCGACTCTGCCGACCAGGTATTCGCCGAGTTCGGCTCAGTCGCCGGCCAGTACTTCCTGGAGGCGTTTGATCGCACTCCGACCGGTTGGCGGCTGCACGGTCACACCTCTCGGTGGATCGAGATCGCAGCAGAATGGGGCACCCGCGACTACTGGGCGCAGTGGCGAGCGGTGCGATCGCCCGTACTGCTGATCGAGGCCGGCAATTCGGTCACTCCTTCAGGCCAGATGCGTTCGATGAACGAAACCGGTCACCGGGCAGAGTATTTGCATGTACCCGGCGCAGGCCACTTGGTTCACGACGAGGCGCCCCTGGTTTATCGGCAGGCGGTGGAATCGTTTTTGGCCGCGACTTAGCCTGATTTCAGCCCGCTTCGCCGACCAACGCGAACCGCCCATCGATCGTCTGTGTCACCAGGCCATCGGCAAGCAGTGAATTCAGTGCTCGTTCGCGCTGCTCGGTATCCGTCAGCCAGGCGACATCCAGCTCGGCACGGGTGACTGGGAACTCGTTGTCGCGCAAGATATCCAACAGCCGGCCGCGAACCTGTCGGTCTGTTCCGGCGTAGGTCTGCGGGCGACGCGCGGGACCCTGCGCGGGCGGGTAGCCGGCCTGCCGCCATCGGCAGCCACTCAGCGGGCACAGCCCACATCGCGGCGTCCGCGCGGTGCACACGGTAGCGCCAAGTTCCATCAGCGCCGCTGAAAACCGGTGTGCCGAACCATCATTGGGCAGCAACGCGGATACATCAGCATGGTCACGGACTGTCGACGCCGCGGCAGCGTCCGCGCGACCATGCACAACACGAGCCACCACCCGGCGCACATTGGTGTCGACCACTGGCACCGGCTGCTGGTAGGCGAAGCACGCCACCGCGCGGGCGGTGTAGCTGCCAACCCCGGGCAGCGTCAGCAGGATCTGGACGTCGCCGGGAACCACGTCACCGTAGTCGCGGGCGATCACGGTCGCGCACTCGTGCAGGCGCTTGGCCCGCCGTGGATAGCCCAGCTTGCCCCAAGCGCGCAGGATGTCTGCCGCGCTGGCCGCCGCCGTCGCCGAGGCCGTCGGCCACCGCACCACCCAGTCGCGCCAGATCGGCAGCACCCGAGACACCGGCGTCTGCTGCAACATGAACTCGCTGACCAGGATTTGCCACGGGGTCACGCTGGGATCCCGCCACGGCAGGTCGCGTCGCGACCGGTCGTACCAGTCGAGGAGTTCAGTGGGCGTTGGTGAGAGCTTCATGGCTGGCTGCGGCAGAATGTGCGGCATGCCCAATACCAGTCCGATAACCGCGTGGAAAGCACTCAAAGAGGGTAACGAGCGGTTCGTCGCCGGCCAGCCTGAGCACCCGAGCCAAAGCGTAGAGCACCGGGCCAGCCTGGCCAGCGGTCAAAAGCCAACCGCGGCCGTGTTCGGCTGCGGGGACAGCCGGGTGGCCGCCGAGATCATCTTCGATCAGGGACTAGGTGACATGTTCGTGGTCCGGACGGCAGGGCACGTGCTCGACTCCGCGGTATTGGGCTCAATTGAATTCGCGGTGACGGTGCTCGACGTGCCGCTGATCGTGATCCTGGGCCACAACAGCTGCGGAGCGGTGAAAGCGACGCTCGCGGCGCTCGACGACGGCGTGCTGCCGGGCGGCTATGTGCGCGACGTGGTCGAGCGGGTGGCACCGTCGATCCTGCTGGGCCGCCGCGAAGGTTTGCACCGGGCAGACGAATTCGAGGCGCGCCACGTGGTCGAGACCGGCACTCAGCTGCTGGCCCGCTCGACGGTGATCGCCGAGAAGGTGGCCGCCGGTGAGCTCGCGATCGTCGGCGCCACCTATCACCTCGCCGAGGGGGAGGTTGTGCTGCGCAAGGTGATCGGCGACGTCGGAGAAGAGCCCTAAGCCGGATACCGCGGTGTGGCTCGGTCCCGCAGGTCCAGCTTGACGAAGATGCGCCCGATGTGACTTTCCACGGTCAACTCGGAAATGCATAGCTCCTCAGCGATTTCGGTGTGAACAGGTCGGTATGACCGTCGGGATCGGGCTGCTGCTAGACACCCTGATCGTCCGGACTTTCCTGATGCCGTCGCTGGTGGCGCTACTGGGACGCTGGTTCTGGTGGCCATGCCTGCCCAGCCGTCCAGCCGGCCGGCGGTTCAGCGCGACCTCAGCTAACTGGGCGACACGCCGAGTCGGGTCGGACCTATCAACGTGACCTGGGCTTACGGTGTGAATGTGCTGGATCTGGAACCGCGGGGACCGCTACCGCCGGAGATCTACTGGCGACGCCGGGGATTGGCATTGGGCATTGCGGTTGTCGTGGTCGGCATTGTGATCGCAATCATCGTCGCTGTCCTGAGCAGCAGCGCTGGCGCCAACACCACCGGCGGCAAGTCTGGCGCCGCGGCCGCGCAGACGCCCCCGGCCGCAGCCGGAGCAGCCCCAGAGGTCAAGAGCCCGGTGGTGCCGCCGGCCGGACAGAACCCCGACCAGCCGGCCGAGACGCCGACGGCAGCCGTACAGCCACCGCCGGTGCTCAAGGAAGGCGACGACTGCCCCGACTCCACACTTGCCGTTCTGGGCCTGACCAACGCGCCCCAGTACTTCATCGGTGACCAGCCGAAATTCACGATGGTCGTGACCAATATCGGGCTGGTGGCCTGCAAGCGTGACGTCGGTGCGGCCGTGCTGGCGGCCTATGTCTATTCGCTGGACAACAAGCGGTTGTGGTCCAACCTGGACTGTGCGCCCTCCAACGAGACACTGGTCAAAACGTTCACGCCGGGCGAGCAGGTGACCACCGCCGTGACCTGGACCGGCATGGGGTCGGCCCCGCACTGCCCGCTGCCACGGCCGCCGATTGGACCCGGCACCTACAACCTTGTCGTGCAGCTGGGAAACCTGCGCTCGGCTGCGGTCCCGTTCATCCTGGCGCCGCCGCCACCACCGGGCGCCGCGCCTCCGCCCGCGCCCGGAATGCCCGGCCCGGCGCCGGTTGGCCCGCCGTTTGGTCCGCCGCCGGGCCCCGGCGGCTAACCGCTCCCGTCGCCGCGCGGCGCCTTCCGATTGCCCGGCTCCTCCTCATCGCGCTGCGCGTCCCCCTCGCCGCTGCGCGGCTGGGGGTGCCCCCACTGCATCGTCGCCGCGCGTCACCCGAGCGGGTCGGCGATGGTCGACTCGGCCAGATGCGAAAGCCCCTCGCGCACCTGCCGTGCCCAGATCGCGCCGATCCCCTCGACGGCCTCCAGATCGCTGGCACTGGCCGCCAGCAGACCCTGCAGCGACCCGAACTCGCGGACCAGCCGGTCGGCGTGAGCGAACTGCAGCCGGGGGATACCGGCCATCGCCCGATAACCGCGTGAGCTCATCGCCGAGTCTTGGGCCTCATCCGTCGGCGGATACCCGAAAACCTTTGCCAGCGCGGTGAAATCGAGCAATTCGGTGTCGGACAGCTGATCCAGGTTGTCGAGGATTGCCCCGATCTCCTCTTTGGACAACGGTTCGGGGTTGGCGTGGTAGTCGCGCACGATCAGTTCGCGCGCGGTGTCGTTGCCGCCGAGCGATTCCTCCAGCTGGAGCCGCAGCTGACGTCCATCGGTGCCCAGCTCGACGGCGTCGTAATCGATCACCAGACCGATCCGGCGAACCAGCTCGAGCCGCTGCACGACCGTCATCACATCGCGCAACGTGACGAAGTCCTCGATCTCGGCTCGTGACAATTGTCCACTGACCTCGTCGAGCCGGGTTTTATACCGCTCCAGCGTGGCGATGGCCTGGTTCGCTCGCGACAAGATCGTGGCCGAGTCGGCCAGTACGTGTCGTTCACCGCTGGAGTAGACGGTGATGATGCTCATCGAGTGGCTGACCGAGATCACCGGGTAGCCGGTCTGGACGGCGGCCCGCTCGGCCGAGCGGTGCCGGGTCCCGGACTCGTCGGTGGGTATCGACGGGTCGGGCACCAGCTGCACGTTGGCCCGGAGAATCCGGCTGCCGTCGGTGGACAACACCACCGCACCGTCCATCTTGCACAGCTCCCGCAACCTGGTCGGCGCATACCGCACGTCGAGCGAGAAGCCGCCGTCGCAGATCGCCTCCACGCTGTCGTCGCATCCGAGGACTATCAGGGCACCGGTCCGGCCGCGCAGGATGCGTTCCAGGCCGTCGCGCAGCGCGGTTCCCGGCGCCAGCCGCGCGACGGCCTCACGCAGGGTGGGACGCGGCGCCGGCACGGCGCCATTTGTCATTGCTTTGCCAACAGTCATTGCCAGTCATTCTGCGCTACATCCAACCGATGTGCTGCGTCGGTACGTTGGCGCGGTGCTCGGCGATGTCGAGCATGTGCTCCAGCGCGGCGACGATGTTGGCCGCCTCCAGAGCCTGCAAACCCGTGGGCACCGCATCACAGCCCGCCGGGATCAGTGCGGTCGTGAACCCTTGCCGGGCGGCTTCGGCCAGCCGTCGCTGCATGCCACTGACCCTCCGCAGATCGCCCGCCAAACCGACTTCACCGATCATCACCGCGGTGGCCGGTAACGGCAAGTTGACGTAGGCCGAAGCCAGCGCGATCGCGACCGCCAGGTCCGATGACGGATCGGTCAGCCGCATACCGCCCACGGTGGACAGGTAGACGTCGTTAACCGCGATCTTGAGGCGGGCGTGCTTTTCCAGCACCGCGGCGATCATCGCCGCCCGGGCATGATCGATCCCGCTGACGGCGCGTCGCGGTGAGCCGCCCGAGGGCGTTGCCAGCAACGCCTGGACTTCGCCGATCAAAGGCCGCTTACCGTCGAGGGTCACCGTGATGGCAGTCCCCGCGACGGGCTGCGGCCGCTGATCCAGAAAAAGCCCGGATGGGTCGGCAACACCCTCAATCCCGTTGTCCTGCAATAGAAAACAACCGACTTCATCGGCTGCCCCGAATCGATTCTTTACACCGCGGACCATCCGCAGCAGCGAGTTGCGGTCACCCTCGAAATGCAGCACGACGTCGACCAGGTGTTCCAGCGAGCGGGGCCCGGCGATGGCGCCGTCCTTGGTGACATGACCGACGAGGATGAGCGACACACCGGTGGTCTTCGCTGCGGCGGTCAGCGCGGTGGTCACTGCGCGCACCTGGGTGACACCACCGGCGACGCCGTCGGCGTCAGTGCTGGACATGGTCTGCACCGAGTCGACGACGACCAGCGTCGGCTGCACCGTGTCGATGTGGCTGAGCACCGCCTGCAGGTCGGATTCGGCGGCCAGGTAGAGCTCGTGATGGCTGCAGCCGGTCCGGTCGGCGCGCATCCGGATCTGGCCGCGCGACTCCTCGCCGGAGACATACAACGCGCGCTGCCCGGACGCGGCCCATTGATGGGCGACCTTGAGCAGCAGCGTCGACTTGCCCACCCCCGGATCGCCTGCCAGCAGGGTGACCGAGCCCGGTACCACGCCGCCGCCCAGCACACGGTCGAGCTCATCGATACCGGTGGGGCAATGACGGGTGCCGCGGGGCTCGATGGAACTGATCGGAACCGCAGCCGAGGACGTGGCCACCGAGTGGCGGGTGGCGCTTCGGACAGCGCTGAGTACCGCCACTTCGTTGACGGAGCCCCAGGTGCCGCACTCCAGACAGCGTCCTACCCACTTGGCGGTGATGTGGCGACATTCCGAACAGCGGTACTGCGAACGTGCCTTGGCCACGCGGTGACGCTATCCCGCGGGTCCGACAGATCTACGGATGCTCGGCCGCCGACGGGGGGCCCTCGGGCGCTGAAATCGGCACAGCCAAGCTCACGCTGCCAGCGGTCTCGAAAGCGAAGGTGAAGTTGTAGTTCGGGCCATTGGTGATCGGCTTGTCCAGTGCCACCGTCGCCTTGGCGGTGTCGGCGGCCTCCACGGCGTCCACGGCCTTCCTGTTCTGCCCGTTCGGAGTGCCGACGAAAAGGGTCCCACCGGCAGGCAAAGTGGGATTGCCGGTCACGGTCACCTTGCCGATATCGGTGGAGATGCCGACCAGCTTGTCGGCAACATCCGGCGACTCGTTGATGACAACAAGGACCAAGTCCACCGTTGCGCCCGGGCGTAGGAAGTCGGTGTTCTGCTGCGCCTGGATCCGGACGTTGCGTAGTGCGACGTTCTTGAGCACCGCCTGGCTACCGTCGACGGCCGATTCCTGGGTGGCGGTCTGGGAGAGCTGACCGGCGCTGCAGCCGGCGAGCGCGACGGCGCCGATTAAGCCACCCGCCGCGAGCGTGGCGACCCTGGTTGACCGGCGGTTTGAGCGGGGTTTGGAGTCGCGGTAGTCCAAGCGATTCACTCAAAGCCTCCTGCTCGGCCGACTCATGGCACTGCGGTTCGACTATGCACAGTAGTAGGTCGATAAGGCGGGCGGTAGCTGAGGTCTCAGAGCAGCGCAGTATGATCTTGAGCGTGCCGAACAGCGCAAACCTGGAGCCCTCCGGGGGGCGCCCATCGGGTTCCCGATAGGCCGGTCCCTTGCATGAATTTTCCCGTCTGTCAACCCCCTCTCTTCACGTGCGGTGCCCCTGACCTGCATCGTTGTTCCGCACGTGTCGGCGCCGCGTGTTAGCATGGAGTAACGAAAGGGGCCCGAATCAGATGATTTTCAAGGTCGGAGACACCGTTGTCTATCCACACCACGGTGCTGCGTTAATCGAGGCGATCGAAACCCGAGCCGTTAAAGGGGAACAAAAGGAATATCTCGTCTTGAAAGTGGCGCAGGGAGACCTGACAGTTCGAGTGCCCGCTGACAACGCCGAGTACGTCGGCGTCCGCGATGTGGTCGGAGAGGAAGGCCTCGACAAGGTGTTCCAGGTGCTGCGTGCACCGCACACCGAAGAGCCGACCAACTGGTCCCGCCGCTACAAGGCCAATCTCGAGAAGCTGGCCTCCGGTGATGTCCACAAGGTCGCCGAGGTGGTGCGCGACCTGTGGCGCCGCGACCAGGAGCGCGGCCTTTCCGCCGGCGAGAAGCGCATGCTGGCCAAGGCCCGGCAGATCCTGGTGGGCGAGCTGGCGCTGGCCGAAAGCACCGACGACGCCAAGGCGGAGACCATCCTCGACGAGGTTCTGGCCGCCGCGTCTTGAATCCCTGACGCGCAGGGGCCGGGGTGACGGGCACAGTCGCGGTCGTCCCGGCCGCCGGGTCGGGCGAACGGCTGGGCGCCGGTGTGCCCAAGGCGTTTTTTCACCTCGACGGACGCACGCTGGTTGAACGCGCCGTCAGGGGCCTGCTTGAGTCTGGTGTGGTCGACCGCGTCGTGGTCGCGGTGCCGGCCGACCGCACCGGGCAGGCCAAGTTGATCCTCGGTCGCGAGGCGACCGTCGTCGCCGGCGGCGCGAATCGCGGTGAGTCGGTGAGCCGGGCGTTAGCGGCGGTCGCCGACGCAGAACAGCCCAACTTCGTGCTGGTCCACGATGCCGCGCGGGCGCTGACGCCGCCCGGACTGGTGGTGCGCGTGGTCGAGGCGCTGCGAGCCGGGCATTCGGCTGTGGTGCCTGCGCTGCCGCTTTCCGACACCGTCAAGGCCGTCGACGCCAACGGGGTGGTGTTGGGGACGCCGGATCGGACCGGCCTGCGCGCCGTACAGACCCCGCAGGGATTCGCCACCGAACTGCTGCTGCGTGCCTACCAGCGAGCCGCTGACCTTACTGGGGCGGACTTCACCGACGACGCGTCGATGGTCGAGCACATCGGCGGTCAGGTACAGGTGGTCGACGGCGACCCGCTGGCGTTCAAGATCACCACTCGGTTGGACATCTTGCTGGCGCAAGCGATTGTGAAGCAGCGAGCGTGCGGATAGGTCTGGGCACCGACGTGCACGCCATCGAAGCCGGTCGGCCGTGCTGGCTGCTAGGTGTGTTGTTTCCCGACGTCGACGGGTGCGCCGGGCATTCCGACGGCGACGTGGCCGTGCACGCGTTGTGCGACGCGCTGCTCTCGGCGAGCGGACTGGGCGACATCGGCGACGTCTTCGGTGTCGACGACCCACGCTGGGCCGGGGTCAGCGGGGTCGACATGCTGCGCCACGTCGCCGACCTGATCGCCGGGCAGGGCTACCGGGTCGGCAACGCGGCGGTGCAGGTCATCGGCAACCGTCCCAGAGTCGGCCCGCGCCGCGCGGAGGCGCAGCGAGTGTTGTCAGATCTTCTGGACGCGCCGGTCTCGGTGTCGGCCACCACCACCGACGGGCTGGGGCTGACCGGTCGTGGTGAGGGCCGGGCCGCGATCGCCACGGCTTTGCTGATCGAGGTCGAAGGAACCGTCGGCTAGCCGTTTCGATGGCAACGGGCTTTCGCATCCGAATGATCGTTTCCCATGTTCGGAGAGCGCACATGCCGTATCCGGTGAGCTTTGTGGATCGAATCGACTCCGTGGCGCCCGCGCTGGTCATCGGCAGCGCCATGGCCCGGTAAGCTGGCACGTCGTGACCGATCGCGCCGACCTGCGGCTATACGACACGGCAACCGGTGCCGTGCGCGATTTCGTTCCGCTGCGGCCCGGGCACGTCTCCATCTACCTGTGCGGCGCGACCGTGCAAGGTCTGCCGCACATCGGCCACGTGCGTAGCGGCGTGGCGTTCGACATCCTGCGCCGCTGGCTGATGGCGCGGGGCTGCGACGTCGCATTCATCCGGAACGTCACCGACATCGACGACAAAATCCTGAACAAGGCCGCCGCGGCGGGCCGGCCGTGGTGGGAATGGGCTGCCACCTACGAGCGGGCGTTTTCCGCCGCCTACGACGCCCTGGGCGTCTTGCCGCCGTCGGCGGAGCCGCGGGCCACCGGTCACATCACCCAGATGGTGGAGCTGATCGAGCGGTTGATTGAGACTGGCAACGCCTATACCGGCTGTGGCGATGTCTACTTCGACGTACTGAGCTACCCCGAATACGGCCAGCTGTCCGGACACAAGATCGACGACGTCCACCAAGGCGAGGGAGTGGCTACCGGCAAGCGTGATCAGCGCGACTTCACGCTGTGGAAAGGCGCCAAGCCCGGCGAGCCGTCGTGGCCCACGCCGTGGGGACGTGGACGTCCTGGCTGGCACACCGAATGCGTGGCGATGGCACACGAATATCTGGGCGCTGAGTTCGATATCCATTGTGGGGGAATGGATTTGGTATTCCCGCATCATGAGAACGAGATTGCTCAAAGCCGAGCAGCCGGCGACGGGTTCGCCCGCTACTGGTTGCACAACGGCTGGGTCACCATGGGTGGCGAGAAGATGAGCAAGTCGCTGGGCAACGTGTTGGCGATCCCCGCCATGTTGCAGCGTGTTCGGCCCGCCGAGCTGCGTTATTACCTCGGCAGCGCGCATTACCGCTCGATGCTGGAGTTCTCCGAGACCGCGTTGCAAGACGCGGTCAACGCCTACGTCGGGATTGAAGACTTCCTGCACCGGGTGCGCAACCGGGTCGGCGCCGTCGAACCAGGGCAGTGGACGCCGCGGTTCGCCGCAGCACTCAACGACGACCTGGCGGTGCCGGTCGCGTTGGCCGAGGTGCACCACGCCCGCGCGGAGGGCAACCGGGCACTTGACGCCGGTGACCACGACGGCGCGATGGCCCACGCCGCCGCCATCCGCGCGATGATGGGCATTCTCGGCTGCGACCCGCTCGACGAGCGCTGGGAGTCACACGACGAGACGTCGGCCGCGCTGGCAGCGGTCGACGTGCTGGTGCGCTCCGAGGTGCAGCGGCGCGAGCAGGCCCGCGAGCAGCGCGACTGGAAGCTGGCCGACGAGATCCGGGATCGGCTCAAGGACGCCGGCATCGAGGTCACCGACACTCCCGATGGCCCGCAGTGGTCGCTGGGACACTCAAGCCGATGGCCGGTAATTCGCGGCGCCGCGGAGCGGTCCGCAAAGCCGGCACCAAGAAAGGGCCGACCGTCGGCTCCGGCGGCCAACGACGCCGCGGGCTAGAAGGCCGCGGCGCCACTCCGCCCGCGCACATGCGGCCGTACCATCCGGCCGCCAAGCGGCTCAAACCCAGCAGCGCCGGCCCGGTAAACGCAGCGACGACGACGTCGAAACGGTCCTGGGGCGAAACCCGGTACTTGGAATGCCTGCGCGCCGGGGTTCCGGCGACCGCGCTCTACGTTGCGCTCGGAGCCCAGGCCGACGAGCGGCTCACCGAATCCGTCACGCTGGCAGCCGATTCCGGTATCGCGATCCTCGAAGTGCCGCGCACCGACCTGGATCGGATGACGACCAACGGCCTGCATCAAGGGATCGCGTTACAGGTGCCGCCCTACGAGTACCTCCATCCCGACGAGTTGCTCGAGGTGGCCTTGGATACCCCGCCCGCACTGCTGGTCGCGTTGGACAACATCTCCGATCCGCGCAACCTGGGTGCGATCGTTCGGTCGGTCGCGGCGTTCGCCGGTCACGGGGTGTTGATCCCGCAGCGGCGCTCCGCCTCGGTGACAGCGGTGGCCTGGCGCACCAGCGCCGGCGCTGCCGCGCGGATTCCTATCGCGCGGGCCACCAATCTCAATCGGACACTGAAGGATTGGGCCGATCGCGGTCTGCAGCTAGTCGGGCTGGATGCCGACGGCGACACCGTCCTCGACGATTTGGACGCCGAGGGTCCGCTGGTGGTTGTCGTCGGATCGGAAGGAAAGGGGCTGTCGCGGCTGGTGCGTCAGAACTGCGATGCGGTGGTGTCGATCCCGATGGCCGGCCCCGCCGAATCGTTGAACGCCGCGGTCGCCGCCGGGGTGGTGCTGGCTGAGATCGCCCGTCAGCGCGGGCGCTAGTCGAATTGGCTGCCCAGTGGCCCGTGCGCCTTGGCGCGGTGCTGGTGGCTGTCGTCGTGCTGGCTTTTGCGCCGCCCGTGGCCGCGGAGTCGCCCGATTTCGACCTGCAGGCCCACGCCGGTGGCCGCGGCGAGGCGACCGGAGAATCGCTGCAAGCCTTCGCCAAATCAATCGAACTCGGCGTCAGCACACTCGAATTCGACATCAACATCACCAAAGACCGCCAGCCGCTTGTCTGGCATGACCCGATCATCGAATCGCAACAGTGTTCCGACACCGGGCCGGCGTTCGCCGGCGACCCGTCGTATCCCTACGTCGGAAAACCGGTGCACGACCTGACCCTGGCGCAGATCCGCACGCTGGACTGCGGCAAGCCGAACAGCCAGTTCCCGAACGCTGAAGTGGTGCGGGGCAACAGAATGGCCACTTTGCCGGAAGTCTTCACCCTCGCCGAGTCGTATCGGGCCGATGTGCGCTACAACATCGAGACCAAGGTCACCGCCGATCGCCCGGCCATTTCGGCTGATCCGCAGGAGTTCGTCGACGTGGTGCTGGCGGCGGTCAGGACGGCGGGCAAGGTCGACCGGGTGGAGATCCAAAGTTTCGACTGGCGAACATTGCCGCTCGTGCACCAGGCCGAGCCGGCGATTCCTTTGGTGGCCTTATGGAATGCGCACACGTGGGTTCCGGATTCGCCCTGGCTGGCCGGCGTCAACCCCGCGATCGTCGGTGATTCGGTGCTTGGCGCCACGATGGTTGGCGCGAACATCCTTTCACCCGCTTACTTTGTAGTCGACAAGCCCCTGGTTGACCGGGCACATTCATTGGGGCTCAAAGTCATTCCGTGGACGGTCGATGACGCCAACGACATGCGGGCCCAGATCGCCGACGGTGTCGACGGCATCATCACCAACTACCCTGCCCGGCTGCGCGGCGTGATGTCCGAACTCGGTATGCCGTTGCCGCCAGGGTATAAGCGAAAGTAGTACTCCGCCAATCCCGTTCGTTTAATGCCCAATAGGCACCGGGGCCACGTCAGCACCTTCAAGGTGTCGGGACATGATGCTGGGGAACGATGGCGCAGGTGATATCACCGGGCCAGCCGTTCGGAGTCGTGATGGCGTTGATATCAGATGGGCCATCAAGTTGTACAAGGCACTGTCCTCCAGCGGAGCGACTCCTGAGACTGCTGACTACTCCTGAGGTCTAGATGCCCAGTAGTCGCACACCGGCCCACAGCGCCAGCACTGCCGTTACCAGCGCCGTGGGCACGGTGCACAGCCCGAGCCTGGTGTACTCGCCGACGCTAGCCGGCACGTCGTAGCGACGTAACACGCTGCGCCACAGCAGGTTTGACAGCGATCCGACATAGGTCAGGTTGGGTCCGATGTTCACGCCGATCAGCACGGCCAGCACCGCCGCCGGCCCGCTCGGTGCCACCAGCGGTACCAACACGAGTGTCGCGGGCAGGTTGTTGACGATGTTGGCCAGCACCGCGGCCACCACCGCGAAGCCGAGCAGCGCGGGCAGGCCGGAACCGGACGGCAACACCGCGCCCATCCGGTCGGACACACCGTTCTGCATGACCGCCTGCACCACGACGCCCAACGCCAGCACGAACACCAGAAACGGTATGTTCACCGCGCGCACGATCGCCACCGCCGTGGTGTGCCGTCGCGCCAGGCTTCGTACCGCCATCACCGCGGCCCCGGCGAGTGCCGCCCAGGCCGGCGCCACCCCGACCGCCTCGGCGATCACGAACCCGGCCAGTGTCAGCGCCACCACCACCAACGCGAACAGCGGTATCTGCGGTGCTGGTTCATTCTCAGGAGGATCGGGCTGCACGCTGAGATCCCGCCGGAAGAACACCCGGAAGACGAGGTAAACGGTGCCCACCGCGGCCAGCCAGGGCAGCGCCATCACCGCGGCGAACTCGGTGAACGACACGTTGGCGACGTGAAACGCGAGCAGGTTGGTCAGGTTTGACACCGGAAGCAGTAGCGACGCCGCGTTGGCCAGGTGTGCCGTCGCGTAGGCGTGCGGCCGCACCGGTGCCCGCAGCCGTCGCACGGTGGTTAGCACCACCGGCGTCAGCAGCACAACGGTGGCGTCCAGGCTCAGCACCGCGGTGATCGTGGCGGCAATAACGAACACTTGCCGCAGCAGGCGTTGGGACCCGAAGCGGGCGCGTGCCATTGCCGCCCCGGCCGCCTCGAACAGGCCTTCGTCGTCGCACATTTTGGCCAACACCAGCACCGCGCCCAGGAAAGCGACGACGCGCGACAGCCGGGCCGCCTCTGCAGCCGCGTCGTGCGTTGAGATCGCGCCGACGGCTATCAGGACGACGACCGCCGGGACGGCGGCGAACGCCTCGGGCCAACCCCGTGGACGGGCAACCGCGAACGCCAAAACCACCGCCAGCGACAGCAGAGCCAGAACCAGCGTCAAACTCAGGCCCACGGGTCTTCGCGCTGCCACACCGTCGGCATATCCAGCGCGATACCGTCCTGCTCGGCCAGCTTGCTCAGGACGCGCAGCGAAACGTCCAAGTCGTCGGCTGCATAAGGCAACGCGCGCAACGGTTTTGACAGCGGGCGAAAGAAATCATCCCAATGGATCAACACCACGCGGTGCGCACCCACGGCGCGCACCGTCTCGGTCCAGTAGTCGACGAGATACGGCTCGGCCTGCAGCCCCAGCTGGCCAACGCCTAGATAGACGACATCGGCGCGTTGGCCGGCCAGCGAGCCCTTGACGAAACCGGCACTGCCTTGAATCAACAGCCGCCGGTCCGATGGTCGGTGATGCACCAGCGTCGACCAGGCCTCGCCGCACCGGTAGGCCGATACCTTCACCGGCGGTATCACCGGCGCGGTGATCTCTCCAGGGAAGCGGTCGGGTGGGCTGTGCCGCGACTTGATCAGCGTAATGTCGAAGGCGCCCAATCGAATTGGTTCGCCGGACACTGCGACGACGAGGCGGTCTGCGGCAAGGCCGTAGCCACGGCCGACGTTGGCCGCCGATTCGCCCCCAACCAATCGCGCGCCGGTGCGATCGGCGACCAGCGCGGAATCCAGCGCGTGGTCGATATGCGTGTGCACCGGGACGACCGCCTCCAGCCGCGTCACCTTCAGGCGGGCCAGGCACCCGTCGACCCGGGCCGGCGACGGTGATACCTTGCCCAACGCCACCCGCGCCAGGCTCGGCCTGGAGAAGTAGCCATCGGTCAGCAACGTCGAAGCCCCGTCGTCGAGCAGCAGCGTCGACACCCCCAGCCACGTCACGGTCAGCGGCGCGCTGGATTCGGCGACCGGCACGCTGAACCGGTGCGCATAGCGCTCGATGTCCGGACGCCCGGGCCGCAGCCGCATCAGCAAAACGCCTTCAGGTCAATCCCGTCGGCCTTCAATCGATCCCGCACCGCCGTCGCGATCTGCACTGCACCGGGTGAATCACCATGCACACAAACCGATTTCACGTGCACATCGAGCGCTGACCCGTCGACCGCGGTGACGTGTCCGGTGGTCACCATGGCCATCACCCGTTCGGCGATGGCCGCCGGATCGTGCAGCACCGCGTCGGGCTCCCGGCGGGACACCAGTCCGCCGTCCGGTCGGTAGGCGCGATCGGCGAATGCCTCCGGCACGGTGCGCAAGCCACGGCTTTGCGCCTCCTCGAAGAACGCCGAACCCGCCAGGCCCAGCACCGGCAGGCCGGCGTCCACCATCTGCACCGCCTGCGCGACGGCTGCGGCCTGCTCACGGTTGGTCATGATCGTGTTGTACAGCGCGCCATGGGGTTTGACGTAGGACACCGCTGCGCCAGCCGCGTGGGCGAGTCCGCGCAACGCACCGATCTGATAGACGACGTCGGCGAGCAGATCCTCCGCCGTGACGTCGATGAACCGCCGGCCGAATCCGGCCATGTCGCGATAGCTGACCTGTGCGCCGATGCGCACACCGCGCTCGGCGGCCAGCCGGCACACCCGCAACAGCCCGGCCGGGTCACCCGCGTGAAACCCGCAGGCCACGTTGGCGCTGGTGACGATGCCAAGCATGGCGTCGTCGTCGCCGAGTCGCCAGACGCCGAAGCCCTCGCCCAAGTCGGCGTTGAGGTCGATAGAGGCCACGACCGCTAGCTTAGGACGGGTCCGCACGCGTAGCTTCTGGACCGTGACGATTGACGGCAAGGTAGTAGCGATCACGGGCGCCAGCAGTGGGATTGGTGAGGCAACCGCGTCGCTGCTCGCCGCACGCGGGGCCAAGCTGGTATTGGGCGCGCGCAATCCTGACAAGCTGAACGCAACGGCCGCGCGGCTGTCGGCAGCCGGCGGCGAGGCAGTTGCCAAGGCGACCGACGTCAGATCGCGCGGTGACCTGATGGAGTTTGTCTTGCTGGCCGCTGAAGCCTACGGCCAGCTCGATGTTCTGGTCAGCAATGCCGGCATCATGCCGGTCTCGCTGTTCGACGAGCTTCGCGTCGATGACTGGGAGGCGATGGTCGACGTCAATCTCAAGGGTGTGCTCTTCGGCATCGCGGCGGCGCTCCCGGCGTTTCGTCGTCAGGGCTTTGGACATTTCGTCAACGTCGCCTCCACCGCGGCATTTCGGGTCACCCCCGGTCAGTCGGTGTATGCGGGCACCAAGATGGCGGTTCGCGCGATATCCGAGGGACTACGTCAGGAAGCCGGCGAGAATCTGCGGGTCACCATCATCTCGCCCGGCATGACATCGACGAACTTCGCGGAGTCCGTAACCGATCCAGCGGCCCGGGCAGAGCTGGAGCAGCGCCGCGACGTCATCGCGATGCCGCCCGATGCGGTGGCCCGAGCGATCGCCTTCGCGATCGAGCAGCCGCCCGGCGTCGACATCGGCGAGGTCGTTGTGCGGCCCACCGCCCAGGCGTGAGGCATCAGGCACGGACGAGCGGACGCCAACTCATGCAATCCGGTGAGTTCAAATGCCCGGCTCTCCCCCGCAAGCGGGAGGTACCCCACCTCGGGATGCTGCGCATCCTGCATCGTCGCCGGGCGATGCCCGGTAGCCTCAGACGGCATGAGCCCCACGCCGGGACGGCGGGCGACCCTAGCATCGTTGGCGGCTGAGCTCAAGGTATCGCGGACCACCATCTCGAATGCGTACAACCGGCCCGATCAACTCTCCCCGGAGCTGCGCGAAAAAGTGCTCGCCACGGCCAAGCGCATCGGCTATCCCGGACCCGATCCGGTGGCGCGATCGCTGCGCACCCGCAGGGCCGGGGCAGTGGGCCTGATGATCACCGAACCGCTCACCTATTCGTTCAGCGACCCGGCCGCGCTGGATTTTGTTGCGGGACTTGCCCAGTCGTGCGAAGAGCTGGGTCAGGGGCTGATGCTGGTGGCGGTCGGCCCAAGCCGCAGTGTCGCCGATGGGACAGCGTCGGTACTCGCGGCGGGGGTAGACGGGTTCGTGGTCTACTCGGCAGCCGGAGACGATCCCTACCTGGAGGTCGTGCAGCAACGGCGACTGCCGCTGGTGGTGGTCGACCAGCCCAAAGAAGTTCCCGGTGCATCCACGGTGGGCATTGACGATCGGGCGGCGATGCGCAAGCTCGGAGATTACGTGCTCGGTTTGGGCCATCGGGAGATCGGACTTTTGACGATGCGGCTACGCCGTGACCGTCGCCGGGGCCTGGTCGACTCCCAACGCCTTCGCTCGTCGACGTTTCACGTGCAGAGCGAACGCATCGGCGGTGTCCGCGACGCGATGGCCGCGGCGGGCGTCAACCCGGAGTCGTTGACCGTGGTGGAAAGCTACGAGCACACACCGGCGTCCGGCGGCGATGCCGCCAAGGTTGCGCTAGCGGCCAATCCGCGGATCACCGCGCTGTTGTGCACCGCCGACGTGCTGGCCTTATCGGCAATGGACTACCTGCGCGGCCGCGGCACGTACGCGCCGGGCCAAATGACCGTCACCGGCTTCGACGGCATACCCGAGGCCATCAGCCGGGGTCTGACCACGGTGGCGCAGCCGAGCCTGCAGAAGGGCCGCCGAGCCGGCGAGCTCTTGCATGAAGGCAATATCCAACCGACGGTCGAGGTGCTCGACACCGAACTGATCCGCGGACGTACTGCCGGGCCGCCAGCCTGACCGGTCGGCTCGGCCGGAGAGTCACACTGTGGAGTTCTCCCCGTCGCCGATCAGCAGCCGCACCGCGAGATCGAGCCGTTTGCTCACGTCGGTGGCGGATGCTCGCCGGGTCAACCAGGCCAGCAGATTCGATGTCCACACATTCGAGATAACCCGGGCGATGTGGTACTGCTCCTCGGTCGGTTCGCCGTCGCTCATCGCGCGGGCGAACATCGAGTCGATGATCTTCTCGGCGTGATCAACCTCACCGGCCGCCGACGCGTCGGCGAAGACGTAGGCGCGCGTCATGGCCTCGGTGAGCAGCGGATTGCGCTGCATGGCGCGATTGAGCTTGCTGACCATGAAGCTCAGCCGCTGGTAGGGCGTTCCGCCGGCCAGGCTGGAGCGGTCGGTCTTGGCGTCGATCCGCTCGAATTCCCGGCCCAGCGCGGAGACCAGCAAATGCACCTTCGACGGGAAATACCGGTAGAGCGTGCCCACCGCAACGTCGGCGCGGTCGGCAACCGCACGCATCTGAACTGCCTCGTAGCCGCCTTTGGAGGCGATCGCCATCGTCGCGTCCAGGATGCGTTTGCGCCGCTCGCGCTGCGCCTCAGACCCGAGTTCGGACTCGGCCAATACCGCCACGTTCATCACCTCGCGAGGCTGCGCAGTAGACGTACTCGAGGGTTGACCCGAATCGGTGTGGGCTGGCCCCGGAACAGAAGAGGACATTTGACGGACAGCTCCTTTTCTTGCGTCCTCGCTCGAAACGATACGTATGCCGAGCGTGAATTTCTCACCTCCGTGCCGCCGGGACACCCGGATGTCCTGCTGCGATGGCATTCGACTTGACGGTCGATCGCTGGCACTATTAGAACACGTTCTAGTGCTGCGCGGGGCGTCTCGGGCAGCGGCTTCTAAGTCGACCGAGGAGTCCAGGTGGCTGCGACGTTCAGCAAGACCATCACCGACGAACAGTTCGCGGCGCGTGAGTTGGTGCGTGATTGGGCCGCATCCTCCGGCGCGACGGCTGCGGTCCGGGCCACCGAACAGGGCGAGCCTGACGCCTGGCGGCCGGTTTTCGGCGGCCTGTCCGATCTGGGATTGTTCGGTGTCGCGGTCCCCGAGGACTGCGGCGGGGCCGGCGGCAGCATCGAGGATCTGTGCGCAATGGTCGAAGAGGCCGCCAAAGCCCTGGTGCCGGGCCCGGTGGCGACGACGGCGCTGGCCACGCTGGTGGTCGCCGATCCGGAGCTGCGCGCCGCGCTGGCCTCGGGCGAACGCACCGCCGGGGTGGCGCTCGGCGGTGACGTCGAGTTCGACTTGGAGTTCAACGAAGCCAGCTCGCGGGTCTCGGGCACCGTGCCCCGGGTGCTGGGCGCCACGGGGACGGTGCGCGACGGTCTGCTTTTGGTTCCGGCTGACGGGAAATGGCTGCTCGTCGATCCAGCCGCCGCCGGCTCGGCCGGCACTGTAGCGGTCGAGCCGCTGAAAGCGACCGACTTTTCCCGGCCCTTGGCCCGGGTGGTGTTGACGTCGGCGCCGGCCACGGTCTTGGACGCCGCGGCGGACCGGGTGAGAGACCTGGCTGTGATCGTGCTGTCCGCCGAAGCGGCGGGAATTGCCCGTTGGGCGCTCGATACCGCCGTCGCCTATGCAAAGGTGCGCGAGCAGTTCGGCAAGCCGATCGGCAGTTTCCAGGCGATCAAGCACCTATGCGCCGAAATGCTGTGCCGTGCCGAGCAGGTGGCGGTGGCCGCCGCCGACGCCGCCCGTGCGGCGGGCGATGACGATGACCGCCAGTTGTCCATTGCCGCCGCTATCGCCGCAAGCATCGGGATCGACGCCGTGAAGGCCAACGTCAGAGATTGCATCCAGGTGCTCGGCGGCATCGGCATCACCTGGGAGCACGACGCGCACCTGTACCTGCGTCGGGCCTACGGGATCGGGCAGTTCCTCGGCGGGCCGGCCCGCTGGCTGCGCCGAACCGCCGAGCTGACCCAGGGCGGTGTGCGTCGTCGCCTCAGCATCGACCTGAGCGAGGTCGCCGACCTGCGACCCCAGATCGCTGAAGCGGTCGCCGGTGTCGCCGCGCTGCCCGCGGACAAGCGCCAAGCGGCGCTGGCCGAAGCGGCGCTGTTGGCGCCGCACTGGCCGGCGCCGTACGGTCGCGGCGCCGGGCCGGCCGAGCAGTTGCTGATCGATCAGGAAATGTCGTCGGCCGGTGTGCCGCGCCCCGACCTGGTGATCGGCTGGTGGGCGGCGCCGACCATTCTCGAACACGGCACGCCCGAGCAGGTGCAGCGATTCGTGCCGGCTACCCTGCGCGGCGAAATCTTCTGGTGCCAGCTGTTTTCCGAGCCGGAAGCCGGCTCGGATCTGGCGTCGCTGCGGACCAAAGCGGTGCGCGTCGACGGAGGCTGGGAGCTGACCGGGCAGAAGGTGTGGACGTCTTCGGCGCACAAAGCGCAGTGGGGTGTCTGCCTTGCCCGTACCGATCCCGATGCGCCGAAACACAAAGGGATCACCTACTTCCTGATCGACATGAGCTCGCCGGGCATCTTGATCCGGCCGCTGCGCGAAATCACCGGCGACGCGCTGTTCAACGAGGTATTTCTGGACGGGCGTGTTTGTCCCCGACGAGATGGTGGTCGGCACGGTGAACGACGGCTGGCGGCTGGCCCGTACCACGCTGGCCAACGAGCGGGTCGCGATGGCGCAGGGCACCGCGCTGGGCAACCCGATGGAACAGCTGCTCGCGGCGGTGGCAAAGATCAATCTTGATGTCGCGCAACAGGATCGGCTGGCGCGGTTGATCATCACCGCGCAAGTCGGCTCGCTGCTCGACCAGCGCATTGCCCAGCTCGCGGTGGGCGGCCAGGACCCCGGATCGGAATCCAGTGTGCGCAAGCTGATCGGGGTGCGTTACCGACAGGCGCTGGCCGAATACCGGATGGATCTGGCCGAGGGAGCGGGCGCGGTCGAGGACAAGATCGTGCACGATTTCCTGAACACCCGCTGCCTGACGATTGCCGGTGGCACCGAGCAGATCCTGCTCACGGTGGCCGCCGAGCGGCTGCTCGGCCTGCCTCGCTGACCGCGGTGAACCGAGTCGTCGTCCTGGTATGCGGCGGCGCGGGCAAGTCCAGTGTTGCCGTGCAGCTCGGCATTTTCACGGGGTTGCCGATGATCGAGCTCGACAAGTTTCACCGGACTAAGACCGTCACACGAGCCAGGGGGCAGTGTTCATCGACGGTTGTTTTGGCATCAATGTCCGGCACACTATCGGCAGCCGGCAGCAACGTCGAGTACTCGGGCTGCGGAAGTCGACCGCAATGTCCGCCGTGACATCGAAGTCGATTCGGTGCTTCGCGACGCTGTCGGATAGTGCTTCGGGTATGGGAGCACGAGGATCCCGCGAGCGCCGCTGATCAGATCGAGCGACAAGTCTGACTCTGCGTCAACCCTGCGCCCTGGAACTAGGAGAGTGCGCCACCAGTTTTACCGCGGTGGCCCCGCGCCGCGTCTGCGCCGTGCGTCTCAGTTTATCGTGTGGTTTGGATGGATGAAAAACGGAGGCACACTCCCGATGAGGAAGAACCCGGCGAAAGATTTCGACGAGATTGCCAGCGACTTCGCGTTCTGCCAGCAGCACTCGACCTCCCTACAGGAAGACGCTCGTGCGTACCAGGAACACGTCGCGACCATCAAGCCGGCGGATCGAATCGTGAATTTGCTTGATTTCGGCTGCGGTTCGGGGGCCTTCACAGTGCGATTTCTCGAACACACCGGCTGGCCACCCGAGCGATTGCGCCTGATGCTCGTGGAACCGGCGGAATCCGTGCGGCGCGAAGCAGTCGCCCGCCTGGCCCGCTTTACGGCTTCGCCCCTCATCGAATCGTCGGCATTGCCGATCACCCTCGACAGACGCTTCGACATCGTGCTGGCCAACCACGTCTTATACTACGTGCCCGATCTTCAAAGTACTTTGAGTCAGCTCATTTCTGCCCTGGCCCCGACGGGCGTCTTTCTCGCCGCCCTCGACGCGCGGACGAACGTGCTCGACGAATTCGTGGTCGCCGGCTTCAAACTATTGGGCCGCGAAGTGCCCTATAACTCGTCGGAAGACGTCGAGATCGCACTGCAAGCGTTGAACGCGAATTATGAGAAGCACCAGGTTCCTTATGAGTTGTCGTTTCCCGATTCGGACGAGAATCGGATGCAGGTCATCCGCTTTCTCCTGGCGGATCACCTTGCACAGATGCCCCAACAGCCCCTCTTGGAGTGGTTCGATCAATTTTCCCACGCCGGCCGGATCGAGATCCATACACAAAGTGATCATTACACGCTGCGACCGTAAGCGAGGCTGGCCGAAGCGGGCGTGCACGATCCCGTCACCGGACGGCGCCGCGAACGGCTGTCCCGTCAGAGGTGCGCAGCAACCACTTGCCGTCGTAGTGGGACTCGCATTCGATAGCGCGTGGTCGATGCCCAGTCGCCCAGCCTTGGTGCGCCGCAACAGTCGCCGCAGCCCCGGCTTGGTGTTCGACGGAGGAGAGCAGCTCGTTGCGCCTGCGGTCGGTCCGGGCGTCGGAGCCCTCGATCATCGTCCGGGTTGTGGCACACCACGAAGCGTCCCGTCCTGGTTGCCGCTGCGAAATCAAGTGAATCCTGATCGAACTGCTGAACGACGATGAGGTTGACGCCTTCGTCGGTCACCACCGTCCAGGGGACCGGACCGTCAGAAGGCTCCACCCGAACCCACTGGGGCAGCACGATCTCGCCGAGAATTTGTCGCTGTCCTGCTCCATGGCATGACACCTACCCCAGAGGTGCGATAACCCAGCAGTGGCAGTTTGGAGTGTCGCGCGTTAGTCCGGTTAATCGGGAACTTCTGGGCCGTAAGCTCAGACGTCACCGATGGGTACTGTGCTGATCCCGATTCCCGATCGCGACTTCGACCCCACCGAAGTCGCGGTGAGTTGGCAGGTGCTGCGCGCCGACGGCCACCGCGTCGTCTTCGCCACTGAAAGCGGCGCACCCGGGGCGGCCGACGACATCATGGTCAGCGGCCGCGGCTTGGACTTCTGGTCTGCGCTACCGGTGTTGGGCGCCATCACGCTCGTGGGGCGAGTGCTGCGGGCCAACAAGGACGCGCGCCGCGCATATCAGGACATGCTGCAGTCCGCGGAATATCAGCACCCGTCCCGTTGGGCTGAAACCACTCTCGACGGCGTTGACGCGCTGCTGCTGCCCGGCGGCCATCGCGCCCGCGGGATGCGCTCCTACATCGACAGCGACACGCTGCACCGCCTGGTCGTCGACGCCTTCGCCCGCGGGGTGACCGTGGCCGCGATCTGTCACGGTGTGCTGCTCGCCGCCCGTAGCGTTGATCCCACGACCGGTCATTCGGTGCTCTACGGCCGCCGGACCACGGCGTTGACGTGGGCGCTGGAGCGTACCGCCTGGCGTCTTACCCGGATCACCCGCTTCTGGAACCCCGACTACTACCGCACTTACACCGAGGAGCCTGGGCAGGCCGCCGGCTACATGTCCGTGCAGTCGGAAGTCACCCGTGCGCTGAAAAACCCGACGGACTTTTGCGATGTCGAACGGGGTCGCCGCACTGGCGGCTCAAGACCTCCGGAATGGTGCGCGACACCGCAACCGAGTCGCGGCCGGCATTCGTCGTCGACGACGGCAGCTACGTGTCGGCGCGCTGGCCGGGCGATACCCACACTTTCGCAAAGGTGTTGTCGCAGAAGCTTTGACGACGCGCACGGGACGGGGTTGATCGCGTTAGATCTTACGGTTTTCCGATTTGATCAGCCACGCGAGCTTCTCCAGCCCGTCGATCTGCTCATGCAGGATGTCCGCTGTGCTGGGGTCTTCGGCGTCAACCGCGTCATGCACCGTGCGAAGCGTCTCGACAGTTGCATAGATGCGAGTCGTGATCTGGTCTACGACCTCCGTAGTGTTGTGCTCGTTCGCCGGGAATCGGGGCAGGCTGGTCGTGGCGACCACCGTGTCGGACCGGCCGTCCGGCACCGCGTCAAGCGCGCGCATGCGCTCGGCGATGATGTCGCTGCCCTCGCGCGCGAAGTCGACCAGCTCGTCGAGTTGTAGATGTAAGTCGCGGAAATTCGTACCGACAACGTTCCAGTGGGCCTGCTTGCCCTGCAAATGCAGTTCGATGAGGTCGACGAGGATCCGCTGGAGGTTCTGGACAAGCTGCTGTGACGGCTGGAAGCCGTGTACCTCGTCCTCTCGCCGCCGGCCACCGCCATTTGTCTGTGCTGTCGGGTGTTGGGCTGTTGTAGTCATGCCTCGATGATTCCGGCCAGAGGAACCTATGTCTGTGCGGCTGACACCAACATGAGGTTGCAGCTAACCGGAATCTTTGGCTACCGGCTAGCCGGCAGCAGTGTCGGCACCTCGCTGGCGATATTGCGGCAGACCATCGCGCGTGCTACGCCGATCATGTGACAGAGCACGGGATCGCTCAGGTCAAGAGCGGCCGGCGGGAACATCCGGGCGGGCGGATCATGCGACTGTTGGTGCGGCCGACCCCTCCGCCGCTCTGGCAAGGGCTCGTCGCCGCTACGGCATTGATAGGCGTCGAGACCGGTGTCGTTGTTCTGCTCAAACATTTGGCTCCGACCATGGCTTTCGGCACGGTGTACCTGCTTGGGGTACTGCTGGTCGGAATGTCCTGGGGGTTCGGATTAGCGGTGATTACCGCATTGGTGAGCGCTGTCGCGTTCGACTATTGCCGAAGCTGGCCGGACGGCTTTGTTCTCGGCCAGCTTCAGAACTGGGTCGTGGTTGGCGTCTTCTTCGTCGTGGCGCTGTTGTGCAACAGTCTGGCTGGATTGGCCCGAGCCAGCGCGATCGAAGCCGATCGCCGCCGACACGAAGCCGATCTCGCCGCACGGCAGCAGACCGCGCTGCGACGGGTCGCGACGTTAGTGGCGCGTAACGTTCCGCCATCGGAGGTGTTCTCAGCCGTGGTCGCGGAGTTAGCCAATTGTCTCGATGTCCACAACGCGGCGTTGCTCCGATACGAGCCTGACGGCACGGCCCTGCTGCTTGCAGCGGCCGATGAACCAGGATTGCGGAAGATGCCTGTGGGCGAACGCTTTTCGCTCAACGGCGCGAGTGTTGCAGCGGCGGTGTGGCGAGCCGGCCGAGCGGCACGAATGGACAGCCACGACTACGCGGCCGGGTCGGCAGCGGCGCGCATACGTGCGTTGGGTTTGCGCTCAGGTGTCGGGGCACCGATCATGGTCGACGGCCGGGTGTGGGGGGTGGCCATCGCGGGTTCATCACGAACGAACGCGTTTCCACCTGACGCGGAGCAACGCGTGAGCGACTTCGCAGACCTCATCGCGATTGCGATTGCCAACGTTCAGGCACGAGCGGAACTGACTACCTCACGGGCGCGGATCGTCACGGCCGCCGATGACACCCGCCGCCGTTTCGAACGGGATTTGCATGACGGTGCTCAACAGCGGCTGGTCTCGTTGGGACTCAAGCTGCGCCTGGCAGAGGAGTCTGTCTCGCCCGAGCAGACGACGCTGCGGGCACAAATTTCGGACGTCGTTACTGGTTTGGTCGGTGTCTCGGACGAACTACTGGAGATTGCCCGCGGTATTCATCCGGCGATCCTGTCAAAAGGAGGGCTCGGACCGACGCTGAAGACACTCGCACGCCGCTGCGCGGTCCCGGTAGAACTGGATGTAGCTGTACCTCGGCGCTTGCCTGACTACGTGGAGGTGGCCGGGTATTACGTTGTGGCAGAGGCGCTTACAAATGTGGCTAAGCATTCACAGGCCTCGCGGGTGCAGCTGGCCGTCAAGGCCGAGGATGAGAACCTTTACCTTTCGATTCGCGACGACGGGGTTGGGGGAGCCGACGCCCGCAACGGGTCTGGACTCATAGGCTTGGTGGACCGGGTTGAGGCCCTGGGTGGTCAGGTCGGCATTACGAGTCGCCTCGGCGACGGTACATCGCTGGTGGTGAGGATTCCGCTGGAACTTGACGGGCCGCCCGGTGGGTAGTCCAGCGAACTTGGTCCGCGCGAGACGTGAGTTTTGGTGCTAGCGGGAATGCCGACTGGCCGCTTGCGTGGTCACAATGGCGCTGTGGAGTCACCGGTTAAGCCGATCCGGGTTGTCATCGTCGACGACAACCCGGAGTTCCTCGACTCGGCCAGACGGCTGCTTGAACACCAGGGGGCCCGCGTCGTCGGCATGGCATCAACCAATGCCGAAGCGCTGCGGTCCGTCCAAGAATTGCGACCCGACGTAACACTGGTCGATGTAAATCTCGGAGACGAGAGCGGCTTCGATCTCGCGGAGGCGCTTCACGAGATCGAAGGCGCGCCAACGGCCCCGGTCATACTGATCTCTACACACGCCGAGCCCGACCTGACGGACATGCTCGCCGCCAGCCCCGCCATAGCTTTCCTTGCCAAGTCTGCCCTGTCCGCTTGTGCGATCATTACAGCCCTCGGTCGCCTGGGTGAAAGCAAATAGTCCCGCGGATCGTCGCGCCTTTCACAACGCGCGCCGTCTTTTTGTGATGCGCGCTCCTGCACAGCCCCGGGCTCATTGCAGCTAGCTGGTAGTGGCCAACTGCCGCTAACGGGGATGGTCAATGGGCGTTAGCCGCGAAGACTTTTTGTGCATACCGCGCGACGCTGACAGCTATGAAGAGCTACCCGTACGAAATACCTTCATCGCAGCTGGGTTACGCGGTTCGGCAACCGAAGATAGCCGAAATTCCGCTAGGGGGATGCGGTGACGATGTCGAATGCTGGCAGCCGTCATTGCGCCATCAAACCGAAAACCCCTACAGCAGGCAGCTGTTTCGGCACCTGATCGCCACCGTTGTATTGGCCGTTATCACCGTCATTGTCTGGCTGTCCCTGATCGGGCTTGCGCCGGGCGCGTACGCACATAGCGCAGCGCGCACTAATCCAGCCGAGCAGTCAACCTCGGCTACAACTTCGTCATAACGCCAAAGTGCAAGGGAGACAATAGAAATGGACATCGACCGCATAACTCACCCGCTGAGGTTAGCCAAGGGATCCCACCAACCGGGATCAGGCAAAGGGTGTGCCATGAACGTTATTTCTTATATCAACGGCGACGCGCGGATCACCGACTTCCCGCCGTGCTCGGCCCGCCCGCTGGCCGCTCTGGTCCAATCGTGCAACGACCTTCTGGCCCGACCCGACGGCTACCTGTCACCCGAAAACAGCGTGATCGCCCTCGATCTTGGCTGGCAGACAGTCGGGACCGCAGATGTTCCCAGGACCGCCATCCACGCTTGGATCGCAGAGCTGCTAGCCAATCCCACCTGGGGTGTCGTTCGCTACGCCAAACTGACCGCGATCAAGGCGATCATCGACATTGCCGAGCTACACCGCAGGATCGCGTCTGGCGATATGCCACCAATCGCGGCCTGGAATGCTGCTGATGGCGCTGCCCGCGCCGCGGCGCGCGCCATCAGCCCGAACGCGAACGTCGCGGGGCGGCATGCGCTGCAGGCCGCATACGAGTCGACCGCACTCGTCGACACTCACCACCAGGTCGCGCTGGATGCCGTGATCGGCTGCGCTCTGCGTGCCCACGCGTTGGCGACCGGAGACACCATGGAAAACCGCGTCATGCAGCTCACCCGTCGCGCCATCCGCTCATGGCGTGATCTTGCCGGGCTGGATGACGCCCGCCGCGTCGACCAGGCAGCAGTCGACAATGCCGCGCGACTCATCGGGGTGCCGGCCTGAGGGTCAATAGTGCGGTCAGTGACTTTCCGGGTGCGTCCGTAGCAAGATGTGATCGGTCGAATGGCCGAGAGGACGTCGCCGCATGGGAGTGGACTCCAGCAACACGCACAGTGTGCCAGGACAAGATGCAATTTCGCGGAGTAGCGCTCTACGCGTGATCGTGGCTGACGACGACGTCCTTCTTCGTGAAGGGCTGGCGAGCTTACTCGGGCGCTCCGGGTTCGACGTTGTCGGCCGGGCCGGCAATGCCACCGAAACCCTTGCCCTAGTCCGTGCGGAAAACCCGGACTTGCTTGTCGTCGACATCCGTATGCCGCCAACCAACACCACCGAGGGTCTTGACGTAGCAGGAGTCATCCGGGGTGAACTGCCCGAAATCGGCATTTTGGTTTTGTCGGCGCATGTCGAGGTCGAGCACGCGGTGGAGCTTTTGTCCAGCGGTCATGGCATCGGTTATCTCCTCAAGAGTCGGGTGACCGATGTGGCGGAATTTGTCGATTCACTACAACGGATCGCCAACGGCGGCTCAGTAGTCGATCCGGCGCTCATCCAAGAGTTGGTCTCCGGACGCCGACGCGAAGATCCGCTCGCTGTTCTCAGTCCGCGCGAACATGAGGTGTTGGCTCTGATGGCGGAGGGGCGCACCAACGCGGGCATCGCCCGTCGACTGTGGCTCACCGAAGGCACCGTCGAGAAGCATGTGCGAAGCATCCTGAACAAGCTGAACCTGCCCGAGACCGCCGACGATCACCGCCGCGTTCGAGCGGTGATCACTTTTCTCGAGTCCCGGTGACAACGCCACGTAACGGTCGCTCAGGAGAAGTTGGCTTGTGCGCAGGTGCTCGGTGAGGTGAGGTTGACCCCGCTGTAGACGCTGACGTCAAGGCGCGGTTGGCCGGTGCGCCAGTCCGTCGAGTCGATCCGGCCGACGGTTTGATACTTCTCCAGCGGGCCTTCACCCAGGTAGATCGTGGTGACTTCGTCGGAACCGCCGTCTTTGTTCACCCGGTCGTATTGGGCGGTGGCGTGCACGTCCAGGTACGCCAGCCGGTCGGTGGGGCGGATCGTGGTGCTCTGCCGCGACCACAGATCGTTTGGGAACCCGGTCACGCCGTCGGCTGTCTTCCGGTCGGCCCCACGGTGAAGTCGCAGCTGCCGTTCGCGTGATGGCAGTCGAGCCGGGCACACGTCTCCAGCTGGGTACCGTCGGGGAGCGGAATCAGCGAGGTGGCGTTGTTCCTGGCGGCCGCGGAGACCGCGGGCGGTGCCAATGCCAGCATCAGACCGACGTCTGCTAGTGCCGTCACCAGCCGCTTCATCGTGCGTCCTCTCGCTTACGGCCTGAGCAGAACTTACGCTGCGGCTATTCGTCGTAGGTAACTTCGACCGAATCGGTCTCCGGGTGAGACTGGCAGGCCAGGATCAGCCCGTCGTCGAGGTCCTGCTGCTCCAGGACGTCGTTGACCTCCATGCTCACTTTGCCGCTGCGCAGGGTGGTGGCGCAGGCGCCGCAGTGGCCTTCGCGACAGGAGAACGGCGCGTCCAGGCCGGCATCCAGAAGCACGTCGAGCAGCTTGGCCCCGCGCGGCCACGACACGGTGTGGGTTTGCCCGTCCAGCTCGACTACCGCAGTGGCGGGCGGCTCCCGATCATCAGAGCCGTCATCCTCGATCCTCACCGCGGCGAACGGATCGGTGTCCAGCGACCGGAACACCTCGATATGTACTTGCTGGGCAGGCACATTCAGACTTTCGAGGGCTTCTCGTGCGGCCGCCATGAATGGCCCGGGCCCGCAGATGAACGCCTGCCGGTTGGTGAGCGGGGAGGCCAGTTGGGCCAGCGCGGTGGCGGACGGCAATCCCTGCAATGACTCCAGCCAGTGCACCACGGTCAGCCGGTCGGGGTATTTGGCGGCGAGCTCGCGCAGCGCGTCGCCGAAGATCACCGAGCGGTCGTCGCGGTTGGCGTAGAGCAACATCACCTGTCCGCTGCCCTCGGACAGTGCCGATTTGCAGATCGACATGACCGGCGTGATCCCGCTGCCGGCGGCGAGTAGCAGGAAGTCGTCGTCGAGCGTCTTGGGCACGAAGGTGCCCGACGGAGCCAGCACGTGAATCCGCATGCCGGGATGGGCGTGGTCGCACAGCCAGTTCGACGCGTATCCGTCGGCGGTCCGCTTGACGGTGACCGTGAGCGCATCGTCGGTGAACGGCGAGCTGCACAGCGAATAGCAGCGCGCGACCGATCCGGTGCGATCGCTGGGGACCCGCAGCGTCAGAAACTGGCCGGGTGCATACCGCAGCCGGTCAGCAGGGATCCCGGCACCCGCAGGGACGGCAAACACCAGCGACCGCGCTTCGTCGGTCTCGGCGAGCACCTCGGCGATCTCCAGTTCAAGGACGTGGCGGCCGAGCGGCTCGTCGGGAACCTCATCGGTCACGACTTCTGGCACTGCGAAGTCCTCTCCTCTGTCATAACTAGAACAGGTTACAGAAAACTCGATTGGTGGCGCTACCAGTCGCAGGAACAGCCTGCTCGACACAAATCGGAACGTGTTCTAGTCTCTGTTTACGTAAGCCACCTATGGAGGAACCCGTGACGTCCATTGAACAACGTGACGCCCAGTCGGTCCTAGACGGCATCGACGAACTGCTGCCCAAATTGCGGCAGCGGGCCCAGGAGACCGAAGACCTGCGCCGGTTGCCGGACGACACGGTGAGCGAGCTTCAGGAAATCGGTTTCTTCCGGCTGCTGCAGCCCAAGCAGTGGGACGGTCTGGAATGCGACCCCGCGCTGTTCTACGAGGCCGCTCGCCGGCTGGCCAGCGCTTGCGGGTCGACCGGCTGGGTCGGCTCGATCATCGGCGTGCACAACTGGCATCTGGCGCTGTTCGACCAGCAGGCCCAGGAGGAGGTCTGGGGCCAGGACACGAACGTGCGGATTTCGTCGTCGTATGCCCCGATGGGTGCCGGCGTGGTGGTCGACGGCGGCTATCTGGTCAGCGGCTCGTGGAACTGGTCGTCGGGCTGCGACCATGCGACGTGGGCATTCCTCGGCGGCCCAGTTATCAAGGACGGCCGGCCGGTGGACTTCGGCAGCTTCCTGATCCCGCGCAGCGAATACCGCATCGACGACGTCTGGCATGTCGTCGGCCTGCGTGGCACCGGCAGCAACACCGTCGTCGTCAAGGACGTGTTCGTCCCTCGGCACCGGTTCTTGTCCTACAAGGCGATGAACGACGGCACCGCGGGTGGCTACCAAACCAACGCCGCTCCGGTTTACAAAATGCCCTGGGGCACAATGCATCCCACTACCATTTCGGCACCGATCGTCGGCATGGCTTACGGCGCCTACGACGCGCACGTCGAGCACCAGGGCAAGCGGGTGCGCGCGGCGTTCGCCGGGGAGAAGGCGAAGGACGACCCGTTCGCCAAGGTGCGTATCGCCGAGGCGGCCAGCGACATCGACGCCGCCTGGCGCCAGTTGAGTGGCAATGTTGCCGACGAGTACGCGCTGCTGTCCGCCGGCAAGGAGATCCCGTTCGACCTGCGGGCCCGCGCCCGCCGCGACCAGGTGCGTGCCACCGGGCGCGCGATCGCTTCGATCGACCGGCTGTTTGAGGCGTCCGGCGCCACGGCACTGGGCAATGATCAACCGGTGCAACGCTTCTGGCGCGACGCTCACGCCGGGCGGGTGCACGCCGCCAACGACCCCGAGCGGGCCTACCAGATCTTCGGTAACTACGAGTTCGGGCTGCCGCCCGGCGACACCATGGTCTAGCCGATGCGCGCCGGCGACAAAGAGAGGGGTAGCGATGGGGTGGGGGTACGCCCCCAGAGCGGGACCCCCACCCGCTTGAGAAGGGCGGCGCTAAATGACGGCGACGGAAGAGCTCACCTTCGAGTCGACCTCACGATTTGTCGAGGTAGACGTTGACGGACCGTTGAAGCTGCACTACCACGAAGCGGGCGTCGGCCACGACCAAACGGTGGTACTGCTGCACGGCGGCGGCCCGGGAGCGGCGAGCTGGACGAACTTCTCGCGCAACATCCCGGTACTAGTCGAGCGGTTTCACGTATTGGCCGTTGATCAGCCCGGCTACGGCCACTCCGACAAACGCGCCGAACATGGCCAGTTCAATCACTACGCGGCCAGAGCGCTCAAAGGCCTCTTCGACCAACTCAGTCTGGGACGCGTTCCGCTGGTGGGTAATTCATTGGGCGGAGGCACCGCCGTCCGCTTCGCGCTGGATTACCCCGACCGGGCCGGGCGCTTGGTGCTGATGGGTCCCGGCGGCCTGAGCGTCAACCTCTTTGCGCCCGATCCGACCGAAGGGGTCAAACGGCTCGGGAAATTCTCCGTCGAGCCCACCCGAGAAAATCTCGAGGCGTTCCTGCGGGTGATGGTCTATGACCAGAAGCTGATCACCCCGGAGCTTGTCGACGAGCGTTACGCGTTGGCCAGCACGCCGGAATCACTGACCGCGACGATCGCGATGGGAAAGTCGTTCGCCGGAGCCGATTTCGAACTCGGCATGATGTGGCGCGAGGTCTACCGGCTGCGTCAGCCGGTGTTGTTGATCTGGGGCCGCGAAGATCGGGTCAATCCGATCGACGGCGCGCTGGTCGCGCTGAAGACCATTCCGCGAGCGCAACTGCATGTGTTCGGGCAGTGTGGACACTGGGCGCAGGTGGAAAAGTTCGACGAGTTCAACAAGCTGACCATTGATTTCCTGGGAGGTGCGTGATGAGCATTCGGTCGCTGGGCTACCTGCGCATCGAGGCCACCGATGTGGCGGCGTGGCGGGAATACGGCCTGAAAGTCCTCGGCATGATCGAGGGCAGCGGAGCATGCGACGGTGCGCTGTATCTGCGGATGGACGATTTCCCGGCCCGCTTGGTAATCGTGCCGGGCGAGCACGACCGGCTATCAGAGGCCGGTTGGGAATGCGCGAATGCCGAAGGTCTGCAAGAGATTAGGGATCGGCTCGACATCGAGGGCACACCCTATAAGGAGGCCACCGCCGCCGAGCTGGCCGACCGGCGGGTGGACGAGATGATCCGATTCTCCGATCCCTCCGGTAACTGCCTGGAGGTGTTCCACGGCGCCGCGCTGGAGCACCGTCGCGTCGTCAGCCCGTATGGGCACACCTTCGTCACCGGTGAACAGGGCCTGGGGCATGTGGTGCTGTCCACCCGCGACGACGCCGAAGCCCTGCACTTCTATCGCGATGTGCTCGGCTTCAAGCTGCGTGACTCGATGCGGCTGCCGCCGCAGTTGGTGGGCCGGCCCGCCGACGGGCCGCCGGCGTGGCTGCGGTTCTTCGGTTGCAACCCACGCCATCACAGCCTGGCCTTCATGCCGGCGCCGACACCCAGCGGCATCGTGCACCTGATGATGGAAGTGGGGGAGGCCGACGATGTGGGTCTGTGCCTGGACCGGGCGTTGCGCCGCAAGGTGCCCATGTCGGCCACGCTGGGCCGCCATGTCAACGACCTGATGTTGTCCTTCTACATGAAGACACCAGGTGGGTTCGATATCGAATTCGGTTGCGAGGGCAGGAAAGTCGATGATGGCGACTGGATCGCCAGGGAAAGCACCGCGGTGAGCCTGTGGGGCCACGACTTCACCGTCGGCTTCCGCGGCTAGTACTGAAGATGTCGGAGCAGCTCGATTCACGGACCTTCCGGCAGGTGCTGGGTCAGTTCTGCACCGGGATCACGATCATCACCACTGTCCACGACGACGTACCGATCGGCTTCGCATGTCAGTCGTTTGCGGCGCTGTCGCTGGAGCCGCCGCTGGTGCTGTTCTGCCCGACCAAGGTGTCGCGCTCATGGAAAGCCATCGAGGCCACCGGAAAGTTCTGCGTCAACGTGTTGACCGAAAGCCAGAAGGACGTGTCGGCGCGGTTCGGCTCCAAGGAGCCGGACAAGTTCGCCAGTATCGACTGGAGCGCTTCACCTTTGGGTTCGCCTGTTATCGACGGATCGCTGGCCTACATCGACTGCAAGGTGGCCTCGGTGCACGACGGCGGCGACCATTTCGTGGTGTTCGGCGCGGTTCAGTCCCTCTCGGAGGTGCCCAAGATCAAGCCGCGGCCGTTGCTGTTCTACCGCGGCGACTACACCGGCATCGAGCCGGACAAGACCACACCGGCGCAGTGGCGTGATGACCTGGAAGCCTTCCTGACGACGACCACCCAGGACACCTGGCTGTAGCGGATTCGCACCGAATGTTCGACGGCACTCTCTTAATGGCCTACCTCCCGCGAGAGGTGATACTGATTTCATGCCGCAGGTGCCCCCCGCCCGTTACCTACTGAGGGCGAAGGATTTGGTCGACGCGCGCTACGCGGAGCCGATCACGGTGGAGGACCTGGCCGCGGTGGCGGGATTGTCGCGAGCGCATTTCAGCCGGATGTTCACCAAGACCTTTGGCGAGTCGCCTCATGCGTATCTTCAGAGCCGGCGGCTGGAGCGGGCGGCGGCGTTGCTGCGCTACACCGATCGCTCGGTGGCTGACATCTGCGTGATGGTCGGGCTGCAGAGCATCGGATCGTTCACGACTAGCTTCGCGCGGGTGTTCGGCAAGCCGCCGGCGGCATACCGGGCGAGCATGCCGCCTGCCTCTGTGCACGCCCGAGTGCCGAGCTGCATTCTGCAGCGCGACACGCGGCCGGTGCCGGACAGCCGCGTCAAGACAGCACATGGGGAGAAGACGGGCGGGGGCGGTCGACCGTAGCGTCGGTCCCATGTTGAATATTGCCAGCGCCCAGTTGTGGGTGCATGACCAAGAAGTCGCGTTGAAGTACTGGACCGAAAAAGTGGGTATGGAGGTCCGCCAAGACGTCAAGCTGCCCGAATTGGGCTTCCGCTGGCTGACCGTCGGGCCGCCCGGCCAAGACGCCGTGTCGATCGTGCTGATGGCGGTCCCCGGCCCGCCGCTGATGGATGAGGCCACCCGCGATCAGGTGATGGAGGTCGTCGCGAAGGGCTTCGCCGGCACCCTATTTCTCACCACCGACAACTGCCAGGCCACCTACGAGCAGCTCAAGGCTCGCGGCGTGGAGTTCACCGAGGCGCCGC
This sequence comes from uncultured Actinomycetota bacterium, assembly GCA_963720085.1. Taxonomy (GTDB): domain Bacteria; phylum Actinomycetota; class Actinomycetes; order Mycobacteriales; family Mycobacteriaceae; genus Mycobacterium. The sequence continues at coordinate 49,886 of CAVRER010000034.1, read as the reverse complement.
ATCAAATGCCATACGGCATTGATTCCGGTTTTCGCGACCCGTCCGGCAACAGCGTGCGGCTGACGCAACTGAGCGAGTTCCCCGACGACGCCGGCTGATATGCCATCTGGCGGCGCGAGGACGACGGCGGTTCGTCCGCGATGAGTTTGGCCCGACTGGTAGGTCTGCCTTTTGAGGCCCATCGAAGGGGTGGCGTGCGTTTGTCAGCGCTTACCGATCCTGACGGGAACAAGGTCTGGCTCATTGGCGGCTTTCGCGTCCACTACTGACGCCGTACGACTTCCTGCGTGGTATTTCGCGCTGACGCTACGCTCGCGATGAACATTCTGTCGCGGGAGGCGGGCTGCGTTGATCCGGTTTGGCTTTGTCGCATTCTTGACGGCTCTTGCGGCGGCATTGCTGTCCTTGGCCGTGGTGGGGCCGTGGGGCTGGTGGATTCCCGCAGCGGTTGTCGCGGTGGTTGCGGCCGTTGGCATCCACGACCTGATTCAGCGTAAGCACTCTGTGCTGCGGAACTACCCGGTGCTGGGGCACATGCGGTTCCTGTTGGAGGCGCTGCGCCCCGAAATTCAGCAGTACTTCATCGAGCCCAACTTCGACGGCCGCCCCTTCGACCGCGACGTCCGCTCGCTGATCTACGAGCGGGCGAAGGGCACTGCCGCCGAAATGGCGTTCGGGACCGAGCGCGACATCGACCAGGTCGGCTACGAGTATCTGGTGCATTCGGCGCGCCCGATTGAACCGCCCGACGAGCCATTCCGGGTGCGGATCGGCGGGCCCGATTGTGCGCAACCATACGACATGGCGCTGATGAACGTCTCGGCAATGAGCTTCGGTGCGCTGTCGGGCAACGCGCTGCGCGCGCTGAATAACGGCGCCCGCAAGGGCGGGTTCGCCCACGACACGGGCGAAGGTGGGCTGACTGCGTATCATCTCGGTGGCGCCGACGTGGTTTGGGAGATCGGCTCCGGCTACTTCGGTGCTCGCACCAAAGACGGCGTGTTCGATCCGGATCAGTTCGCGGACAAGGCGGCTCACGATCTGGTGAAGTGCGTCTCGATCAAGTTGAGCCAAGGCGCCAAGCCCGGCATCGGTGGCGTGCTGCCCGCCGCAAAGGTCAGCAAGGAGATCGCCAGCTATCGAGGCGTGCCGGTCGGCGAGAAGTGTGTCAGCCCGGCGGCGCATTCGGCGTTTCACACCCCGCGTGAACTGATCAGGTTCGTGGCGCGGCTACGCGAATTGGCTGGCGGAAAACCGGTGGGCTTCAAGCTGTGTGTCGGCTCCCGGGTAGACGTGCTGGCGGTTTGCAAGGCGATGCTGGCCGAAGGGGTGACGCCCGACTTCGTCATCGTCGACGGTGCCGAAGGCGGGACCGCTGCCGCGCCGCTGGAATACGAAGACAACGTTGGCCTTCCGCTCACCGATGGATTGATGACCGTCCACAACGCCTTGGTGGGTACGGGTCTGCGGGACAGGGTACGGATCGGGGCGAGCGGCAAGGTCGCCTCCGGAAACGACATCGTCAAGCGCCTGATCCAGGGCGCCGATTACACCAACTCGGCCCGATCGATGATGATGGCGGTGGGCTGCATCCAATCTCAGCGGTGTCACACCAACCACTGCCCGGTCGGCGTCGCAACCCAGGATCCCTATCGCGCACGAGCTCTCGATGTCGCCGACAAGAGCGAACGCGTCTACCACTACCAGCGGGCCACCGTCGCCCAGGCGATGCGCCTCATGGCCTCGATGGGTGTCTCTGACCCGTCGATGCTCAACCCGTACATGCTGCGCAAGCGCCTATCGCCCACCGAACAACGTTCGTACGCGGAGCTTTACGAATGGCTGCCGCCGGGAGCGCTGCTCGACCATGCGCCGGCTACGTGGCGGTCGGATTGGGAAGTCGCCGACCCGGACTCGTTCACCCCCATCGGCCACGGGCTCAGCGCTGGTAGGTGATTTCGGTGTTGGCGTCCTGGAACACCCCCGAGACGATGAGCGACGATCCGCCCTCACCGGCACCTAACAGCGCGCACGTCATGCTCATCGTCGGCTACAACGATGCATACACGACGACGACCGGCGCGGTTCGGGTTTAGAACAGCTTTGGGACAGGTTGGGGCGAAAACGGATTCGTGTGGATCGCTTATGACGCTCTCGAGTCAACGGCCCAGGAGCGAGGGTGTATGTGCCGGTTTCTGCTTGACGCACGGCGTGCGCGTTAATGCCAGCGGGCCTGGTGATCGGCGTGGGTGGGCAGGTATGCGCCCGGGCCGAAGAACTCGTCGTAGAAGTCGACGTCGAGATGTTGCGCCTGTAGATACATCAGCACGTGCACAGTCGGCACGGTGCCAGGCAGCTTTCCGAAAGCATCGTAGATGTAGGACGCTTCGACCGTGACGAGTTCCTGAATGCCGTCCGGCGGCAGCGCGGAGGCGCGCACCTTCGGCGTATCCGACCATGGCCCGTGGGTATCGGGGTGAAACGGCCCGCCGGGGCCGTATTTTCGCGCAACCAGCTTGTCCACCCCCGCCGCCACCGACGGCACATGCGGCGGGCTGAGCGTCTCGAAGTATCCGGGCAGCCCGGTGACGTTGGGGAACGGCCAGCGCTCGTCGTCGTCGGCGACGAAGCCCAGCCCGGGTGCGCTCGGGTCGCCGGAGCCACCCAATACCGACAACCGATTGAGCCCGTCGTAGGTCCAGCCGCCCAGACCCGTCGCCTGCAACGCCAGCACCCCATTGTTGGTGGCGATCGCGAGTTCTGCGCTCGTCTCAGTGAGCGTGTACTGCTCGACGAACGACAACGGGATCGGGTCGTCGGCATGCGGGAGCGCGGAAAACCGTTCAAGGCCAGGGATGTTGCGGCCATTGATGTCATCGACGATCAGGTAGCCGTTGGCCGCGAAGAACCACAGGTTTTCCATCAAGTGTTCGGCGAGATCGGCTACCGGGAACGCCAGCAGGCTGCCGGGATGGTTGCCAATCCAGATGTTGTGACCTTCCATGTGCGGTTCTTCGCGAGGCAGTTCGAGGCGGGTGTCCGAGATACGCACATAGGACTCGGCGGTGTGACTGATCCACTCTTCGATGCTGTCGAACTCGCGCGGATGCTCATCGCGGCTGGGCAGCAGATAGGTTCCGGTGTCGTCGGTGAAGAACAGCTGGCTGGTGTGGAAGCCTGCGGCAGACGGGAACGTTCGACCCGTCGCGCTGCCCGAGTAGTTAGGAAACAACGGCGCGTAGCTGGGGTTGTGGGTGATGCCGAAGTTCCAGCCGGTGACGCCGCCGGTGGCCGAAACCAGCAGTGCCCGTTCGACTTCCGATAACGGCTGCACTGGCCGACGACTGGTATAGGCCAGCGCTCCGGCGGGGATCCGGCCGCCGACCGGGAATCGGCGCGACCGTCGCCCGGTCATTGCGGCGAACAGTGGGAAGCGTTCAAGTTCGGCCAGCGCGGTCCGCTCTTGGTCGGAGATAGCCAGGCTCACACGGCTGATCTTCTCATTGTGCGCAGGTCGTTTCGGTGTTCGCATCCTGGAACATTTCCGAGACGATCAGCCACGAGCCGTCGGTCTGACGCTGCAATGCGCGAAGCGAGAAGTTGTCCCGGTCGAGCGTTCCGCCGCCAACGAGTCCCTGACCTTTGATTCGCAGGTGTGCTGACACGAGAACGGGTTCGCCGCGGTTGAAGTTGTCATCGGCAAACAGTTCCCGCAGGTAGTCGACGATTTCCTCGCGTCCGCGGTTGACCGTGCCGAAGGCGTTGACCCAGTCGGCGTCATCGGAATACGCCGCCTGAATCGCCTCCGTATCGCGGTCGCTGAACCGTGCCAGCAAGGTCAGCAGCGTCTTGCCGATCGCTTGCTGGTCGTCGGGCGCCAGGTCCGAGAACGCGGTCATGACCGGATGTTAGGCGGCGCGGTGAACCTTTCGTCGAAGTATCGCGTGGTAGCAGCAGGCGGTTGAAAGAAAGATTTGAGAAAGGTTTGTGAGATGAGTCCGCTGCTGATGGTCTACTTCTCGGTAGGCACGCCCTTCGCCGGTTTCGGCCTGTTGAAGCTGCAGGCGCGGCTCGAGCGGTGGGACTACCAACGCCACGCCGAGGACTAAGGCGGGAGTCGATTGAAACTTCGGATCCTGGTTGTCGGCGCGGGTGTGAGCGGCATTTCGGTCGCCCGCGGATTATTGCGCGACGGACACGACGTCACCGTCTTCGACCAGCGGCCGAACGTGACGGTAGGCGGTGGTGCCGTCACCATTTGGTCCAACGGCGCGACGGTTCTCCAGCAGCTCGGTGTCGATATGGACGGTGCCGGGCAGCTGCTGTCCGCCGTGCGGGTCATGACATCCACGGGTCGCTCGCTGGCCACCATGGACCTCAACGCGATGGTGAACCGGCTGGGCGCACCCGTTCGGATGGTGCCACGTCGAATCCTGCTGGAACGGCTGCTCAAGGGCTTTCCGATCGATCGCGTCCGATGCAACTCCCGTGCGGTCGGGGTGGTCAGGACCCGCGACGGCGTGCGGGTCGACTTCGAAGACGGCAGCTCGGCGGACGGAGATTTGCTGATCGGTGCGGACGGCCTGCACTCGAGGGTTCGCAGTATCGTCGGCGCGCAACCCGCGAAGCCGACCGGCTGGTGCAGTTGGCAGGGACTGGTCACTCTTCCGGGGATCGCCGACCGGCGCGTCGCAACGATGATGATCGGCGAGCACGGAAGCCTCGGCATGTGGCCGGCTGGGGGGTCTGATCTGCAGTGGTGGTTCGATCTGCCCTGGTCGCCTGACTTCGTCAGACCACAACACCCGATCGAGATGATCCGATCGCATTTCACTGGCTGGTCCGACCTGGTCGACCGAGTACTCGCGACCTTGACCGACGACGATCTGGCCCCGTCACCTTTCCCGCACTTTCGGCATCCGATTTTCCGCGCCGGCGCCGGCGCAGTGACACTGCTCGGCGATGCCGCGCACACGATGCCGCCCACACTTGCGCAGGGCACCAATCAGGCGCTGCTGGACACGATGATTTTGCGCAAGGCGCTGTCAGATTTCCGAAACGGCATGAACCGCAGCAACAGTGAGCTCTGCAGCGCGCTGCGCTGGTACGAGGACACCAGGCGGCCCAAGGTCAAGGCCGTGTCCTGGTTAACCACCCAGCAGGTATCTCGCCCCGAGTACGTGCTGCGACCGGCGGCGCTAATCTCGGACCGGTTCATGACGTGGGCGCTGACGAGGTTCCTCGGTTGGGTCAGTCATCGCGGAATCTCGGCTGAGACCAGCCGAGCTTCTCTTGCCGAGGTGCGGTGATGTCGACCACCGCAAAAGTGCCGCCCGCCAAAGCGGCCCGCATTGTCGAGTGGGTTCGCCACCACCTGTATCGACTCAATCAGCGGCTGACACCCGCACCCGCGGCAATGATGGAGATGATCATCGCCACCTGGGCATCTCAGGCGATCGCGGTGGCCGCCGAACTAGGCGTCGCCGACGCGCTCGCCGACGGGCCATTGACGATCGACCAATTGGCGCACCGAGTGGGCGCGGACCCGGACGCACTGGGCCGGCTCTTGCGGGCGTTGATCGGGCGGGGCGTTTTTCGTCATCGGCAGGACGGCCGATACGAGTTGAATTCCCTTGCCGACACGCTGCGTTCGGACGCAGCGGTGTCGATGGCCTGGGCAGCCCGGTTCTACGGGTCGCGTGAGCAGCGCGAACGATGGACTCTGCTGGTGGACTCTATCCGAAGCGGACGATCTGTCGTCCCGGTATTGCACGGCAAGGAGAGCTTCGACTATTTCGACGAGTATCCCCAACATGCTGAACTCTTCCACCGCACCATGACGAGTATTTCGGAGTTGACCGATGCTTCCGTGGTCGCTGGCTACGACTTCAGCGCCTACCCCACTATCGTCGATGTCGGCGGCGGGCGCGGCCCACTGCTGGCCACCATCCTGAGGTCGGCGCCGGCCTCGCAGGGCGTTCTGTACGACCTGCCGGTGGTCGTGTCGGCCGCGCTGAACCTCTTGTGCAAGCACGATGTGGCTGATCGCGTGCGTATCGAGGCGGGATCATTTTTCGACAGCGTTCCGGGCGGCGGCGACGCCTACGTCTTGAAGAACATCATCCACGACTGGCCCGACGAGAAGGCGGTGCAGATCCTGCGTAATGTTCGCGCCGCTGCCGGCCCGCGCGCCACGGTGCTGCTGGTCGAATTGGTGATCCCCGACCATGACCGTGACTTCCCTGGAAAATGGGCCGATCTGGAGATGCTGCTGAATTTGGCGGCCCGCGAGCGCACTGCAGCCGAGTACCGAAACCTGCTCAGCCAAGCCGGATTCCGGATGACGCGGGTGGTGCAGACCGCTTCGCCGCTTAGCCTCGTGGAGGCCCGAGTCGCATAGCCATGTCGGGCCATAACCATCACCACATCACATCACGTTGGACCCCGGCACGGGATACGGGGGTTGGCTGATCGGGTTGGCGCGGCACCACGGGTTGCGCGGCACACCCAGGCAGGGATTGGGCATGCTCGGCTGCGGGGGTAGCGGCAGCATCTGAACCCCCGTCCGCTGCGGGTAGTTCGCGTAGGAGGTGCTGTCCGGGCAGGGGCCGAAGATCTGTGTGTTGCAGACGAGTTGCAGGCTGAGGATGCTGATGATCCCATTGCCCGCGTCCGGGATTCCGCAGAGGTTGTGGGGGAAGTACTGGATAAAGAGCGGGTCGCTCGTGACCCGTCCTGGGCGGCCGAGCTGAAAGTGCTTGTGGCGGATGCCCGTGCCCGAGGTGTCGACATTGCCGTGCCAGCAGTTGCCGGGAAACTCGAGGTTTGATATCTCCGCGAGGTCGACGTTGCTCGAGTTGCCGAAGAAGCCGTTGTGGCTCAGCGTGTTGTTCTCGATCTCGTTGCCCCAGTCGTCGAAGTAGCAGAATGACAACGCCGACAGGCCAAAGCCGCCTTTGCAGTGGGCGATCGGCGGCGGGGTCGCGGTGTCGACCTCGGGGACCAGCAGCACGCCCCACGCGCCGTTGTCGTGGATGTCGTTGTCAGCGACGGTGTCGAACCGGCCGCCCGCGATCAGGACGCCGGTCCCGATCGGACTGTCCGCGGCGAGGCTCGTGCCGAAGGGCGTGTTTGGGTTGTTGTTGTCATGTATCGAGTTGTGTGTGAGCACCCAGCACGAATGGGTCCCGGTCGGACCGGTCTCGTTAAGGGGGCAGTGGCCGGACTGGGGCGATGGTTGGTCGTCGTTGTTCTGGCTGTTGGTGGAGAACCCGGTGTGGTTGTGGTCGAACTCGGAGTTCTGGATGATCAGGCGGCCGCCGGAGTTGGTTCCCGAGTATCCTTCCGCCGAGTTCTGGCCGTGGGCGTGGTCGAGGACCGTGTTGCAGTCCGGGCATGCGCCGATGTAGAACGCAGCGTCGGCCATGTTGTTGGCGTACACCTGGGTGAACAGACCCGGCCCGTAGGTGTTGGAGGCGTAGATCCCGTACTGGGTGGACTGGTCCGGGCCGCCGTTGTAGGTCGAGGTCGCCGACAGGTACGCGCCGCGCCAGCTTCCGATCTTCTGGACACCGGTCGAGCCGCCGCCGTCGAACCAGATCTCATCGGCGGGGGTGAGGTCGCCCGCGATGAAGTTGCAGGCGGTCAGGTTCTCGACGCTGACACCAGAGGCCTTGAACACGACCAGGCCGTTTCGCCCCGTCGGGAGGCCGTTGGTATCGATCGGGCCGAGGTTCTGGTCGGCCGGCGCGGAGCTGCACGGAGACGCCCCCGGCTTGGTGCCGTCAAGCACGACCCCGTTGCGGTCCATGCCGCGGATCCAGATATTGGGCGTGGTCACGAGCACCGCGGCCCCTGCGGTGATATCCCCGACGGCCCCCGGCGGAACGCGATTGCCGGTCTCGTGGTAGTCGCCCGGCCCGATTAGCACCCAGTCCCCGGGCCGGGCGGCATCGACCGCTGCCTGGATGCTTGAGAATTGCCCGGGCATCCCTTGATAGCTGCCGACGAGCAGGACCGCGGATGGAGCAGCACGCGCCACGCTCACGCCCCCCGCGACAAGCACGCACGCCCCCGCGGCGACAAGCATGCGCCGCGGCCGCCACATCGGCGCCCGCGCAATCCAGCCGCGACGATCTTTCAGCGCCGACATCCCACTCCTCATCTGTCTGGGGTGCGCACACGGCCCTCAAGTCACGTCAAGCAACAGTGAGTGATCGCCGTCACATCTAGAGCACGGTGCGGTAAACGTTCGACCTCGATCACGGCCGCGGCGATCGGTTTCGCTCAACTGTGATGGCCATTTTGGACGACTTGGACTTCATCGTCAGTTGTGCGAGACGTAGTCCGCCGCCCTATTGCCCCGGCAGCCACGAACCCATCCGGCGCAACGCCTCTTCAATGTCGCTCGTCGGCCCGGCAAAGGACAGCCGGACGAACGAACCGCCGCGCTCCGGGTCGAAGTCAATGCCGGGCGCGATCGCTACCCCGGTGTCGACCAACAGCTTTGAGCAGAACACCATCGAGTCCGCGGTGAAGTTGGAGACGTCGGCGTAGACGTAGAACGCGCCGTCGGTGGGCGCCAACCGGTCGATGCCGACTTCGCGCAGGCCGTCGAGCAGCATCGTGCGATTGACGGCGTACTGGTGCAGATGGCCGTCGGCCTCTTCGACGGCTTCGGGGGTGAACGCCGCGACGGCAGCGCGCTGCGACAGCACGGGCGGGCAGATGGTGAAGTTCCCGGTCAGTCGGTCCACCGCCCGGCGCAGCTCGGCTGGCACCAGCAGCCAGCCCAGCCGCCATCCCGTCATCGCGAAATACTTGGAAAAGCTGTTGACCACCATCGCATTTCGCGACGTACTCCAGGCGCAGCTGGTCTGCGGCGCGCCCGGGTAGACCAATCCGTGGTAGACCTCGTCGCTGATCAGCCGCACGCCAGCGTCATCACACCAGGAAGCGATCGCCGCGAGCTCCGCGGGAGGGATGACCGTTCCGGTCGGGTTGGCCGGGCTGGCCACTACTACGCCCTGCACCGGCGGGTCGAGCTCGGCGAGCATCTGCACGGTGGGCTGGAACCGGGTCTCCGGCCCGCATTCCATCACTACGACCTCGCATCCCAGCGCAGCCAAGATGTTCCGGTAACACGGGTAGCCGGGACTGCTGACCGCCACCCGGTCACCGACGTCGAAGCAGGACAGGAAGGTAAGCAGAAAACCCCCCGATGAGCCCGTCGTCACCACGACATCGTCGACATCGACCTGCAAGCCATGCCGATCCAGGTACGACGCCGCAATAGCCGCGCGCAGCTCGGGAATACCCAGCGCCACCGTATAGCCGAGCTGGTTGACATGCAGCGCCGCCGCCGCGGCAGCGCGCACCGGCTCAGGAGCCCCGGCACTCGGCTGCCCCGCCGACAAGTTCACCAGATCGCCGTGGCTACGCTGGCGCTCTGCTGCGGCCAGCCAGACGTCCATCACGTAGAACGGTGGCACCCCGGCGCGCAGCGCGACGTGATCGCTCATGCGGTCAACGTTAGAACACTTCAGATTCCAGCCGGCGCAGGTGTTCGCGCGCCGGGCCGAGCAGCTGCGAACTGCCATGCGCCCGTTTGAAATACAGCTGCATGTCGTGTTCCCAGGTGATCGCGATACCGCCGTGCAGCTGAATGCCCTCGGCGGCCACCGTGTTGAACGCCTCGGTCGCCGCGACACGGGCCAGCGCCGCCGACGCGGCCGACGGCACTTCTAAGGCGTCGTTCACCACCGCACGGGCGGCCTGCACCGCCACGTGGAGATCGGCCATCCGGTGTTTGAGCGCCTGGAAGCTGCCGATCGGCCGGCCGAACTGCACCCGTTCCTTGCTGTAATCGACAGTCAGCTCCAGGCAGCGGGCGGCGGCGCCGATCTGTTCGGCGGCCAGCAGGATCGCGGCGACATCAGCGATGCCGGGATCGGCGCCCAGCGGTGCGGTGCTCTGCGGCGTAACACGAGCGAGCCGCCGGGTGGGGTCCATGGTGGTGACCGGCTGGGCGGTAAACGCCGTCCATCGGTCGAGTTTGCCGTCGTTGGTGGCGATGACGATGTCGGCGATGTCGCCGTTGACCACGTAGTCGGGATCGAACACCACTGCGCCGATCGCCGCGCCCTCTGCCAGCGACCCCAGCGCGTCGGCGTCGAGATCGTCGGCGGCCAGCAGCGCCAGCTCGGCCAGCGTGGTGCCGAGCAGTGGGCTGGGCACCAGCCCCTTGCCGAGTTCCTCAAGGACGACGGCCGCATCGCCGAGAGTGCCACCGGCCCCGCCGTATTCATCGGGCACCACCAGCGCGGCGGCGCCGACCTGCTCGCACAGCAGCAGCCAGAGCGACTCGTCGTAGCCGCGTTCCGATTCCATCGCCTCGCGCACTGCCGCGGGCGCGGCATGCTTGGCCACCAGCGCCGCCACGGTCTCGCGCAGCAGCTCTCGTTCGTCGCTCATCGGCGCCGCTCCTCTCCCCCGCAAGCGGGAGGTGCCCCACATCGCTTCCTTGCTCTGCATCGTCGCCGGCGCGGTCGTGGTCATGTCAGCGCCTCCAGTACCCGTCGCCGATGCGCGGCCGGGTCGCCCCAGGCCGACCGCAGCGCCTGCACCCGCAACAGCCACAGCGACAAGTCGTGCTCGGCGGTGAAACCGATGGCGCCGTGGGTCTGCAGCGCCGACCGGGCGGCCAGCAACGCGGCGTCGGAAGCTGCAGCTTTGGCCGCACTGACGTCGCGGGCAGTGTCCGGGGACCGATCCGCCAGCGACAGTGCCGCGCCGTAGACCAAGGGCCGGGCCAGCTCAAGCGCGATGTGCACATCGGCGAGCTTGTGCTTGATCGCCTGGTATGAGCCGATGACCCGGCCGAATTGGGCGCGCTGCTTGGCGTAGTCGACCGCGGCGTCCAGCAGTGCCTGGCCGGCCCCGACCAGTTGGGCGGCGGTGGCCAGTGCGCCGAACTCGTAGGCGCGGGCGACGTCGGCCTGCCACGCTTCGCAGACGGCATCAGCGTCGAACAGGTGGCGGCTTGGGTCGACGGACTCGTGCCGGTCGCCCACGTGCGCTTCGCTGACCCAGCCGTCCGCTTCGGCCGCCAGGACCAGCCCGGCCGCATCGGCGTCCACCGCTCGCGGCACCTGCGGCGGAAGCACCACGGTGGCGATCAGTTCACCGCTCGCCAGCGCGGCGCACCGATCATCTTCGGCCAGTAAAACCGGCGCTACCGCAATGGATTCGGTGACCGGGCCGGGCACACACCAGCGTCCCAGCCGCTCCACCGCGACGACCAGGTCGACCGGGTGCGCGTCGAGGCCGTCGAACCGTTCCGGCACCGCCAGCGCGGTGACTCCCAGGTCGGCCAGCTGCGCCCAGACCTTGCGGCCGGGCGCGGTGTCACCGCCGGCCCAGGCGCGCACTGCGCTCGGCACATCGGCCGCCGCGAGCGCCGCGTCGATACTGGCCGCGAAATCGCGCTGTTGCGCGTCAACGTCAAAAAACACAGCATCTCACCTTTTCTCCCGGGGCAGCCCCAACAACCGCTCGGCGATGATGTTGCGCTGAATCTCGTTGGTGCCGGCGTAAATCGGACCGCCGAGCGCGAACAGCAACCCGTCGGTCCAGGAGCCGGCCAGCTCGGCGTCGGCGCCGCGGATGTCCAGCGCGGTCTGGTGCACCGCGACGTCCAGGTCGGACCAGAACACCTTGGTCACCGAGGACTCGGCGCCCAGCTCGCCACCGTTGGCCAGCCGGGTCACGGTACCGAAGGTGTGCAGCCGGTAGGCCTGCGCCTTGATCCACGCATCGGCGACCTGATCACCGAAAGCGCTGTCGCCGTTTGCCTTCCACAGTTCTGAACCAGGCGCTCGGCGGCGGCCAGGAAGCGCGCCGGGCTGCGCAGCGACATGCCGCGTTCGTTGCTCGACGTGCTCATCGCGGCCCGCCATCCGTCGTGCGCCTCGCCGATCACGTCGGCGTCGGGCACGAACACGTCGTCGAGGAAGATCTCGCCGAACCCGGTGTCGCCGCCCAGCTGGGCGATCGGCCGCACGGTGATCCCGTCCGCTTTGAGGTCGAACATGAAATACGTCAGCCCGCGGTGGCGCTCCGCTTCGGGGTCAGAGCGGAACAATCCAAAAGCTCTGTCGCCGAACGGCGCTCGCGAGCTCCAGATCTTCTGGCCGTTGAGTAGCCAGCCGCCGTCGGTGCCGGTGGCCGTCGAGCGCAGCGAGGCGAGGTCGCTACCGGACTCGGGTTCCGACCAGGCCTGCGCCCAGATCTCCTCGCCGCTGGCCATCTTGGGCAGAATGCGATCCAGCTGCTCCTCGGTGCCGTGTGCGAACAACGTCGGCGCCAGCATCGAGGTGCCGTTGGCGCTGGCTCGCCCGGGGGCGCCGGCGCGGAAGTACTCCTCCTCGAAGACCACCCACTGCAGCAGGGTCGCGTCGCGGCCGCCGTACTTGCGTGGCCAGGTGATGACCGACAAACCCGCATCGAAAAGCACCTTGTCCCAACGCCGGTGTTGCTCGAAACCCTCGGCGGTGTCGTAGGACTTTGTTGGAAACGACTCGCGATGAGCGGTCAGGAACTCACGTACCTCGCGTTGGAAGTCACGCGTTTCGTCGTCGAAATCAAGATCCATTTACGCCATCTCTCGCAGTAGCGGCTTGACCACCTTGCCGCCCGCGTTGCGTGGCAGCGTGTCGACAAACCTCACCGAACGGGGGGCTTTGAAGTTCGCCAAGTACTCCCGGGTGTACGCGATCACCGTTTGCTCGTCGAGCCCGGATCCGGGCCGCGTCACCAGGAATGCCCGGCCGACCTCACCGAGCCGCTCGTCGGGCACGCCGATCACCGCACAGTCCAGCACACCGTCTAGGCGGGCGAGCACCTGCTCCACCTCGGCCGGGTAGACGTTGAAACCGCCGCAGATGTACATGTCCTTGAGCCGATCGGTGATCTGGAGATTGCCTGCGGCATCGAGCTTTCCGATGTCGCCGGTGTGCAGCCAGCCGTCCGCGTCCACGGTCGCCGCGGTGGCTTGCGGGTCGTCGAGGTAACCGAGCATCACGTTGGGTCCACGCAGCAACACCTCGCCCTGATCCCCAATGCGCAGCTCGAAGTCGGCGATCGGCCGTCCGCACGTGGTGGCCACCGTGACGGCGTCGTCGTCGGCGCGGCACATGGTGCCAAACCCATTGCATTCGGTCAGGCCGTAGGCGGTCAACACGATGTCGATGTCCAGTTCGGTCTGCATCCGCTCGATCAGCACGACCGGCACGGTGGCCGCGCCGGTGACCCCGAACCGCAGCGAGGTCAGGTCGTAGCCGCCGCGGGCGGGATGGTCGAGCAGCGTCTGATAGATGGTCGGCGGTCCGGGCAGCACGGTGATCCGGTGCTCGGCGACCGCGCGCATCGCCTGCTCGGGATCGAAGGTCAGCTGCGGGATCAGCGTGGCGCCGGTCTGCAGGCAGGCCAGGATTCCGGCCTTGTAGCCGAAGTTGTGGAAGAACGGGTTGATGCACAGGTAGCGGTCGTCGCTGGTGATCTTGCCGCAGGCCGCCCACGCCGCCGAACCGGACAGCGATTGCCGGTGCGCGCACAGCACGCCTTTGCTGCGGCCGGTGGTGCCGGAGGTGAACAGGATGTCGGAGACGTCGTCGGGGCGGACCGCGGCGGCGCGGGCATCGGCCGCCGCGAGGTCGGCGCCGCCCGCTATGAACTCCTCCCACGTCCCATCGTCGAAACGCGCGCTGCTTTCTACGGGCACCCGCACGATGTGACGCAGATCGGGCAGCGCAGCCCGGTCGAGATCGGCGGTCTTGTCCCTGCCGAGGAACTCACCCATCGCCACCAGCAGTGGCGCGCCGGTGCGGGCCAGGATGTCGGTGGCTTCGGCCGCGGTGTAGCGGGTATTCAGCGGTACCACGGTGGCGCCGGCGTAGTGAGTGGCCAGGCAGGCAACCACCCAATGCCAGGTGTTTGGCGACCAGATCGCCACCCGCTCGCCCGCGCTCACGCCGAGCTGAATCATCGCCGCGGCGGCCCGGCGCACCTCGTCGCGCAGCACGGCGAAGGTGAGGGCGCGATCCTGGGTGACCAGCGCATTGTGGTCGGGGAGCTCACGCGCGATGCGGTCCAACACCGCAGGAATGGTCTGCGGATCGCTCGACATCGAACTCCTCTGTGCTTGATTGTCCGGCTGCTCCTCGTGCCCCGCGTGGCACGCATCGTCGCCGGACTAACAAAGCAAGTGCTTGGTAGGTTAGCCTACAGGGGTGCAGGGCGTCGAGGAGTTCCGGGCTGAGGTACGCGACTGGCTGGCCGAGAACCTGGTCGGTGAATTCGCCGCGCTCAAGGGACTCGGTGGGCCGGGTCGGGAGCACGAGGCGTTCGCAGAGCGGCGGGCCTGGAACCGGCATCTTGCGGAAGCGGGCCTGACCTGTTTGGGCTGGCCGGTCGAGCACGGCGGCCGGGGCCTGTCCGTCGCGCATCGGGTCGCGTTTTATGAGGAGTACGCGATTGCCAACGCGCCGGCGAAGGTCAACCACTTCGGCGAGGAACTGCTTGGGCCCACGCTGATTGCCTTCGGCACACCCGAGCAGCAGCAGCGGTTTCTGCCCCGAATCCTGGACGTGACCGAGCTGTGGTGTCAGGGGTACTCCGAGCCCGGTGCCGGCAGCGATCTGGCCAACGTGTCCACCACCGCGGTGCGCGACGACGACGAGTGGGTGATCAACGGGCAGAAGGTGTGGACGTCGCTGGCGCACTGGGCGCAGTGGTGTTTTGTGGTGGCACGCACCGAGAAGGGCTCCAAGCGCCACGCCGGGTTGTCGTATCTGCTGGTGCCGCTGGACCAGCCCGGGGTGCAGATCCGCCCGATCGTGCAGCTGACGGGCGACTCGGAATTCAACGAGGTGTTCTTCGATGACGCCCGAACCGATGCCGACCTAGTGGTCGGTGCACCCGGTGACGGCTGGCGGGTCGCGATGGGAACGCTGACCTTCGAGCGCGGTGTTTCCACACTGGGTCAACAGATCGCCTACGCGCGCGAGCTGAATGGCGTGGTGGAACTTGCCAAACGCACTGGCGCCGCCGACGATCCACTGATCCGTGAACGCCTGACCCGTTCTTGGGCCGGCCTGCGGGCGATGCGCTCATATGCGCTGGCGACCATGGACGTCGAGCAGCCCGGACAGGACAACGTCTCAAAGCTGTTGTGGGCCAATTGGCATCGTGAGCTCGGCGAGATCGCGATGGACGTGCAGGGTAAAGCGAGCCTGGTGTTGGACAGCGGGGATTTCGACGAGTGGCAGCGCCTTTATCTGTTCACCCGCGCGGACACCATCTACGGCGGCTCGAACGAGATTCAGCGAAACATCATCGCCGAGCGCGTGCTCGGCTTACCCCGGGAGGCTAGATGACGTTAGCGGTCGCGCCGAAAGAGGTTGCCGGACACGGGCTTCTAACCGGCAAGGTCGTGATCGTCACGGCGGCAGCCGGCACCGGCATCGGATCGGCCACCGCTCGGCGGGCACTGGCCGAAGGCGCTGACGTCGTCGTCTCCGACCACCACGAGCGACGCCTTGGCGATACGGCTCAGGAACTGTCGGCGCTGGGCCTCGGCCGCGTCGAGCACGTGCTCTGCGATGTCACGTCCTCGACACAAGTCGACGCGCTGATCGCGTCGGCCCACGCGCGGATGGGCCGAATCGACGTGCTGGTCAACAACGCCGGCCTGGGTGGACAAACGCCGGTGGCCGATATGACCGACGAGGAATGGGACCGCGTGCTCGACGTCACGCTGACGTCGGTCTTTCGCGCCACCCGGGCCGCGCTGCGCTACTTCCGCGACGCCGACCACGGCGGGGTGATCGTCAACAACGCCAGCGTGCTTGGCTGGCGTGCCCAGCACTCGCAATCCCACTATGCGGCAGCCAAAGCCGGGGTGATGGCATTGACCCGGTGCAGCGCAATCGAGGCCGTGGAATACGGAGTGCGAATCAACGCGGTATCGCCGAGCATCGCCCGGCACAAGTTCTTGGACAAGACCACCTCAGCAGATCTGCTCGACCGGTTATCAGCCGGGGAGGCGTTCGGACGGGCGGCCGAGCCGTGGGAAATAGCGGCGACGATCGCGTTTCTAGCCAGCGACTACTCCAGTTACTTGACTGGAGAAGTGATTTCGGTATCGAGTCAACACCCATGAATCGGCGCGACGAGCTGTTGGAACTGGCGGCGAGGATGTTCGCCGAACGCGGCCTGCGCGCGACCACGGTGCGCGACATCGCTGACGGTGCCGGCATATTGTCGGGCAGCCTGTATCACCACTTCGCGTCCAAGGAAGAGATGGTCGACGAGCTGCTGCACAGCTTCTTGGACTGGCTGTTCTGCCGGTATCAGGAGATCATCGACACCCAGTCCAATCCGCTGGAGCGGCTCAAGGGGCTGTTCATGGCGTCGTTCGACGCGATCGAGCACCGGCATGCCCAAGTCGTCATCTATCAGGATGAGGCCAAGCGGTTGTTGCCCCAGCCCCGGTTCTCCTACATCGAGGACATGAACAAACAGCAGCGCAAGATGTGGGTCGACGTGCTGCACCAGGGCATCGAGGAAGGTTATTTCCGACCGGATCTCGACGTCGACCTGGTTTACCGCTTCATTCGCGACACCACGTGGGTGTCGGTGCGCTGGTATCAGCCCGGCGGACCGCTCACCGCCGAACAGGTGGGTAAGCAGTATCTCGCTATTGTCCTAGGCGGAATCACCAAAGAAGGAAGTTGAAATGGCCTGCGTCGGCGACGATGCAGAGCGAAGCGATGAGGAGGAGTGGCGCTCATGACAGAGGCATACGTCGTCGAGGCGGTGCGTACCGCCGTTGGTAAGCGCAACGGATCGCTTGCCGGTGTGCATCCGATCGACCTGGGTGTGGCCGCATTTCACGGGCTGTTCGAGCGGGTCGACGTCGACCCGGCGGCCGTTGACGATGTGGTGGTCGGATGCGTCGACGCGATCGGCGGGCAGGCCGGCAACATCGGTCGCAACGCCTGGCTGGCCGCGGGCTATCCCGAAGAGGTGCCCGGGGTAACCGTCGACCGGCAATGCGGTTCTAGCCAGCAGGCGATTTCCTTTGGCGCGCAAGCGATCATGGCCCACACCGCCGATCTGATCCTGGCCGGCGGCATGCAGAACATGAGCCAGATCCCGATCGCGTCGGCGATGGTGGTCGGCAAGGAGCTCGGGTTCACCTCGCCGACTAACGAGTCGAAGAATTGGCTGCACCGCTACGGCGATCAGGAGATCTCGCAGTTCCGCGGCGCGGAGTTGATCGCCGAACGGTGGAACCTGTCCCGCGAGGAGATGGAGCAGTTCGCGCTGACCAGTCACGAGCGGGCGCTGGCCGCGATCCGGGGCGGACACTTTGACAACGAAATCATTGCCGTGGACGGCTTCCGGATCGACGAAGGGCCGCGGGAGACTTCGTTGGAGAAGATGGCTGCGCTCAAGACGCTGTCGGAGGGTGGCCGGCTGACCGCGGCGGTGGCCAGCCAAATTTCCGACGGCGCCAGTGCGGTGTTGCTGGCGTCCGAGCAAGCCGTCAAGGACCACAAACTCACACCGCGAGCTCGTATCCATCACATCAGTGCCCGCGGCGCCGACCCGGTGTTCATGCTTACCGGGCCTATCCCGGCCACCCGCTATGCACTGGAGAAGACCGGGCTGTCCATCAACGACATCGACACGGTCGAGATCAACGAGGCGTTCGCGCCGGTCGTGTTGGCCTGGCTCAAGGAGATCAAGGCCGACCCGGAAAAGGTCAACCCCAACGGCGGTGCGATCGCGCTGGGTCATCCGTTAGGGGCAACCGGGGCAAAGCTTTTCACCACCATGCTCAATGAGCTGGAGCGCACCGGTGGCCGCTACGGCCTGCAGACGATGTGCGAGGGCGGCGGCACCGCCAACGTCACGATCATCGAACGGCTATAACTCATTGCGCTTGCGCCGAGTGTGAACTGGTTGCGATTTTTTCGCCGATTCTTCGCGGTGACTTCACGCTCGGCGTGAAAAGACCGGCGATGATGTCGTCGACCGTACGGCCCGCCAGCGACTCCACCTCACGGCGGCTCGTGCCCCGCAGTGGCCCGTGCAGGGCCAGTTCGGCGAACCCGTGCACGGCGGACCAGCAGGGCCACTCGGCGCCGTCGCGCCGTTCGGGTGGCAGCGCTCCTGCATTCACCATGGCGTCGAGCGCCTCGACCAGTGCGACATACGGCGGGGCAATCGCAGTTCCGTTCGGGTGGTCGACAAGATCGGCTTCGAAGAAAGCCGCCGTGAACCAGCCCGGCTCGTCCAGCGCGAACCTGATGTAGCCAAGCCCGACCGCGCGCAGCCGATCGCGCGCTTGCAGATCCGTTGAGCCGCGCCGGCGCATCGAGTTGTTCATTCGCGCGGCCATCCGGTGCTGGATGGCCGCTGCAACCGCCCGGAGCAATGCTTCGCGGTCGGCGAAGTGACGGTATGCGGCATTAGGCGAAACCCCAACTCGCCGAGTCGCTTCCCGAATGGTGAGCGCGTCTGGCCCGCCGGCCCGGGTGAGTTCGAGGCCGGCATCGATCAATGCCGTGCGCAGATCCCCATGGTGGTAACCGGTCTTCACATCGCCCAACCCTTGACCCTCCTTTGGGCCGAAGTGTACGGTGTGAACATTACCAATGTTGACGGCGTGAACATAGTAACGGAGGATTTGTGGTGACAACCGCAGGATTACCGCCCATCGTGGACAAGGAGACCTGGCAGCGCGAGGTAGACGCCTTGCGTGTCCGAGAGAAGGCGGCCACCCGCGAGCTTGACGCGGTCGCCGCGCAGCGCCGTCGGCTGCCGATGGTTGAGATGCCAGATTACGTACTGGAAGGCGAGAACGGACCGGTGCGTCTAGTCGAGTTGTTCGACGGCAAACAGCAGTTGATCGTCTACAACCACATGTGGTTCCCGGGTGAGAAATGGCAGTGTCCGGGTTGCACCGGGTTCACCGCACAGTTCACCCGCCTCGAGTTTCTGAACAACTACGACGCCCGATTTGTCATCGTCACGCAGGGACCTATCGACGAAGCACTTGTCTACAAGCGGCGGGTGGGGAACCGGATGACCTGGTACTCGACCGCTAATAGCTCGTTCGGGGCTGACGTCGGCGCTCCACCGGGCGGCGGGTTCGCCGTGAATGTCTTTCTGCGCCACGGCGATAAGGTGTACCGCACTTGGCACACCAACGGACGCGGCACCGAACAGCTGAGTCACTCATTTGCATTGATCGACGTACTGCCGTACGGGCGCCAGGAAGAGTGGCAGGACTCACCGGACGGTTGGCCTCAGCATCCCACCTACAGCCGATGGGCCGGATCAGAGGAGATTGCCCGGGCGTACGGTGTCGAGGCGTGAGCTGTCAGTCCTGGATGAACGCGGACGCCGACTGTAGATGTTTGACGGCCTCGGCGACGATCGTCTGGATCAGCTCCGCGCACGACGGCAGGTCCTCGACGATGCCGGCGACCTGGCCGGAAGCCAGCACGCCGGCGTCGGTATTGCCCTCGACCAGGCCGGCTTTGAGCAACATCGGGGTGTTGGCGGCCATCACCACTTGCGACCAGCTGAGTTCCTTGCCGTGCCGCATGGCCAGACCATCCCGAACCATCGACGCCCAGGTCATCTGTGACATCTTCTTGAACTTCGCGGCGTTCCGCACTGCCGCGGTGAGCCCTCTTGCCCGCGAGCCGCTTTCCAGCTTTTCCACCAAGCCGGTGCGCAATACGCGGTGCGGCATGCCGTCGACGCGGGTGGTGACGACGGTCCCGTCCAGTCCGGCCTGCAGATAGCGTTGCTTGACCGCGTCAGGCACGGTCGAATCCGACGTGAGCAGAAACCGGGTACCCATGGCAACCCCGGCGGCGCCGTAGGACAACGCTGCGGCCAGCCCGCGACCGTCGAAGAACCCGCCCGCCGCGATAACCGGGATGCTAACGGCATCAAGCACCGACGGTAACAGCAGCGTCGTGGCGACCGGGCCGGTGTGTCCACCACCCTCGCCGCCCTGAACGATCACCGCGTCAGCACCCCAGGAGGCGACCTTGCGTGCATGCTTAGCAAGACCGACCGACGGAATCACCACCGCGCCGGCGCCTTTCAGCTTGGTGATCAATTCTTTGTTGGGCGCCAATGCGAATGACGCGACCTTGACGCCTTCGCGGATCATCAGATCCACCCGGTCGTCGGCGTCGCCGGCGTCGGCGCGGATGTTGACGCCGAAGGGCTTGTCGGTGGCCGCCTTGACCTTCCCGATTGCGGTGGCCAGTTCGTCCAGAGTCATGGTGGCCGAGGCCAAGATGCCCAGTCCGCCCGCGTTGGCGGTCGCCGAGACCAGCCGGGCGCCGGCCACCCATCCCATTCCGGTTTGCACCACTGGGTGCTCGATACCGATTAGCTCGGTCAGCGGCGTGCGTAACCTCATGAACGTATTTCTCGGTCGCGCAATGCTTTAGGGTCGACGACCTCGCGAATCAGGCGGAGTTCGTCGTCGGTGGGCAGCCTCGTCTCGTCCGCCTCATCGAGACCGTGCACCTCGAACGAGGTGGCCTCCCGGACGTCGTCGGGTAAAACACCCGGGTGCAGTGAGAGCGCCCGCATCGTGTGGTCCGGGCCGCCGAAGTCGAACACCCCGAGATTGGACACCACTCGGTAGGTGTTGGCGAACCGGAACGCCGGGTTGTCTTTGTCCACCTTGTCCCAGCCGATACCGCAGACCACATCGACGGCGTCGCAGAACACCCGCTTCGAGTGGTTGCCGACCCAATAGCTGGTGGCGTGGTTGATGGCGTTGCCAGGGGCGCCGCGAAGACCGAACATCTGTCGGGTCGGGTGCTGCAGCGGCCCGAACGCGGACAGGTTCTGATTGCCGTAGCGGTCAACCTGATTGGCACCCATCACCACATGGCGCCGTCCCCAGGCCAGCGTCTCGAACACCCGGCCGAACGGCATCCACCCCTCGACGGCTCCGGATGCGCCCAATGCCGGGGTGTCTGCCAGCAGTTGCGCCTCACCGTCGGTCAGCAGGATGTCGGGGGAGAAGGTCAATCGCGCCAGCCGCGCGCCGACCGAGGCCATGTTGGTCATCGGGCTGACCATGATTTCGCCTGCGTCTCTGAAC
This sequence comes from uncultured Actinomycetota bacterium, assembly GCA_963720085.1. Lineage (GTDB taxonomy): Bacteria > Actinomycetota > Actinomycetes > Mycobacteriales > Mycobacteriaceae > Mycobacterium. The sequence goes on along the minus strand of CAVRER010000034.1, from coordinate 28,678 downwards.
AACTCGGCGCAGGCCACCGCACAGACTTCGGCTCGTGTGCTCACGGTGCCAGTCACGAAGACGCCTCCTCTGCGAACGCGCGCACGGCCGCCTGGTATTCGGCTTCGCCGCCCGACAGATAGGTCTGCACGAATTTCTGCCAACCCTCGTCCGTTGAGGCTGCCTCGGCATAGTGGCGCTGGAACTTCTCGTCTCGGCCGTAATCCGGTGCTGCCGTTGTGAAATGTGCACCGAAGGGCGCTTCCACCACGGCGTCGACCATCATCCGGTTCACCAGCAGGGCCTGCGGCGGCACCGCTTTGACCAGTTCCTCGGTCGAGACGGCGCGCTCAACCGACAGGTAGCGGTTCTCGGCGGCCATCAAGAACAGATCGTCGAAGTAGGGATCGATGCCGGTATATGCGGCATTGCCTTGGGCGTCACCGAGATTGAGGTGCACAAAGGCGGCGTCCAGGCGCAGCCCCGGCATCGCGATCAGCGTTTCGTGTCCGCCGTCCGGCGTCGGGTAAGGGCTGGTTACCGTTTGCAATTCGCCCTCCCAGAAGTCCGGGACCGAGCTGCCCAGCCCGGCGCGGATCGGCAGGAACGGCAGCCGTTGCGCCGCGGCCTGCAGCCCGCAGCGCAGCATGCCTTCGTCCATTTCCCGGGCCTCGATGGATCCGGTGGTGCGGGCCTTGGCGAACCAGGGGTCGTAGAACGGCGGCGAGTCCAACGAGACGAAGCCGTAGTAGACCCGCTTCACCTTGCCCGCCGAGCACAACAGTCCCAAATCCGGACCGCCGTAGCTGACCACGGTCAGGTCTTTGATGTCGGTGCGCAGCATGGCCCGGACGAACGCCATCGGTTTGCGCCGCGATCCCCAGCCGCCGATGCCAATCGTCATACCGCTGCGCAGTTGCGCGACAGCGTCGTCGAGAGTGGTTCTCTTGTCGGGCACTATGCGCCGCTCCTCCTCATCGCTTCGCTCTGCATCGTCGCCGGCGGCACTACTTCTTGCCCTTCGCCGTACCGGCAAACGCGTCGCGGTGCTCGTCGGAAACCCCGGCGAGATTGAGTTCGAAGGTAAAGCCTTGCTCCATACGGTAACTGGAGTTGACGCGCTGGACGTCGATGAGGTTCAGCGCCTCCTTGGCCGCGCGGATAACCCGGGTGTCCTTGGCAGCGATGTCGCGCGCCACCCGCAGCGCGGCTTCGTCGAGTTCCTCCCGCGGCACCACCTCATGCACCGAGCCGAAGTGGTGCAGGGTGGCGGCGTCCACGGTGGCCGCGGTGAAGAACAGTCGCCGCATCAGTGTTGTGGCACCAACCGGGACAGGTGGGTGGCCGCGCCCAGCGCGCCGCGCTCGACCTCGGGCAGCCCGAAAGTCGCGTCCTCTGAGGCCACGATCACGTCGGCGTTGCCCACCAAGCCGATGCCGCCGCCGACGCAGAAGCCATTGACTGCGGCGATCACCGGCACCGCGCACTCGTAGACCGCTCGGAAGGCGGCGAAGCAGCCGCGGTTGGCGTCGATCAGTGCGGTGAATCCTTCGGTGCGCTGCATCTCCTTGATGTCCACCCCGGCGTTGAAGCCGCGGCCCTCGGCCCGCAGGATCACCGCGTGCGTGTCCGGGTTGGCGCCGGCCGCGGTGAGCGCATCGGCGAGTTCGAACCAGCCGCGCGAAGGGATGGCGTTGACAGGGGGGAAGTCGACGGTGACCGCGACGATCCCCGGTTCGGCGGTGCGTGACGTGATTGTCATCGAGATCCTCGGCCACTTCCTGGGAGACGATTTACCTAAGCAAGCACTTGCTTGGTACGCTAGCACAGTGACCGACGCCGAAGGAGTCCCCGCGATCAGCTTGGGCCTCGCCGGCCGGGTCATTCTGGTGACCGGCGGCGTTCGGGGGGTCGGCGCCGGCATCAGCTCAGTCTTCGCCGGACAGGGCGCCACCGTGGTGACCTGTGCCCGGCGCGCGGTCGAGGGCCTGCCGTACGAGTTTCACTCCTGCGACGTCCGCGACGACGATGCCGTCAAGGCGATGATCGACGCGATCGTCGACCGGCACGGCCGCCTCGACGTCGTCGTCAACAACGCCGGCGGCTCGCCCTACGTGCTGACCGCGGATTCCAGCGCGAAGTTCAACCGTAAGATCATCGAGCTCAATCTGATTGGTGCGCTCTCGGTTTCCCAGCACGCCAACGACAAGATGCAAGTCCAGCCGGGTGGCGGGTCGATAGTCAACATCTGCAGTCTCAGCGGCCGACGGCCGTCCCCAGGCACCGGCGCGTACGGGGCAGCCAAGGCCGGCCTGGAAAGCCTCACTCAGACGCTGGCGGTGGAGTGGGGTCCGAAGGTCCGAGTGAATGCCTGCGTGGTCGGCATGGTCGAAACGGAACAATCGGAACTGTTTTACGGTGACGCCGAATCGATCGCCGCGATTTCGAAGAACGTGCCGCTCGGTCGGCTGGCCACACCTGCCGATGTCGGTTGGGCCGCAGCGTTTCTGGCCTCGGATGCGGCGCCCTACATCAGCGGTGCCTCGTTAGAGGTGCACGGCGGTGGCGAGCCGCCGCACTATCTGGCCACAACGAACGCGAGCGCGATCAAATAAAGGAGACGAGAAATATGGGTAGAAAATGGGGCTAGTCGACGGCCGGGTCGTCATCGTCACCGGTGCGGGCGGCGGTATCGGACGCGCGCACGCGCTGGCCTTCGCCGCCGAGGGCGCGCGCGTCGTGGTCAACGACATCGGTGTGGGCCTGGACGGGTCGCCGGCAAGCGGCGGCAGCGCTGCACAGAGCGTGGTCGACGAGATCACCGCGGCCGGAGGCGAAGCCGTCGCCAACGGCTCCAACATCGCCGACTGGGATCAAGCGGCAGCCCTGGTCCAGACCGCCGTCGACACGTTCGGTGGCCTGGACGGCCTGGTGAACAACGCCGGCATCGTGCGCGACCGGATGATGGCCAACACCAGCGAGGAAGAGTTCGACGCTGTCATCGCGGTGCACCTCAAGGGCCACTTCGCCGCGATGCGGCACGCCGCGTCGTATTGGCGGGGACTGTCGAAAGAGGGCAAAGCCGTTGACGCACGGATCATCAACACCAGTTCCGGTGCGGGCCTGCAGGGCAGCGTCGGGCAGGGTAACTACAGTGCCGCCAAGGCCGGCATCGCGGCACTGACCCTCGTCGGCGCTGCGGAAATGGGTCGGTACGGCGTCACCGTCAACGCGATCGCCCCGTCCGCCCGTACCCGGATGACCGAAACGGTCTTTGCAGACATGATGGCAACGCAGGACGACGATTTCGATTCCATGGCCCCGGAGAACATCTCGCCACTGGTGGTCTGGCTGGGCAGCGCGCAGTCCCGTGATGTCACCGGGAAGGTGTTCGAGGTCGAGGGCGGCAAGATCCGCATCGCTGAAGGCTGGGCACACGGCCCCCAGATCGACAAGGGCGCCAAATGGGATCCGGCGGAATTGGGCCCGGTAGTCAGCGATCTGCTCGCCAAGGCTCGGCCTCCGGTGCCGGTGTACGGCGCCTAGCCCAACAGCCGTCCTAGGCCGAGGGTGCACTTCGACTGGGAGCGGTTAACCGACAGTGTGCATCGTTGTCGGCTGCCATTCCTCGACGTGACAGTCGGTTTGGTGCAGGGCCGTACCGCGACATTGCTGATCGACACCGGTACCACGCTGGCTGAAGCCGCGGCGATCGACGCCGACGTGCGCCAACTTGCCGGGCACCGGGTAACACACGTGGTGTTGACCCACAAACACTTCGATCATGTCCTGGGCTCCTCAGTGTTCGCTGATGCCGAAACCTACTGTGCGCCCGACGTTGTCGAATATCTCTCGTCGCGCACCGATCAGCTTCGCGACGACGCGTTGCGTTACGGCGCGGACGTTGAGGAAATCGACCGCGCGATCGCGGCCCTGCAGCCGCCCCAACACGCCATCGACAACGCTGTCGTCGACCTCGGGAACTTTCGCGTGACGATCGCCTACCTGGGTCGTGGCCACACCACCTCGGACCTGGTCGTGGTTGTGCCGGACGATGACAGCGACCGGGTCGTGATCTTCACTGGTGATCTCGTGGAGGAATCCGGCGACCCTGCGATCGATGCTGATTCCGATGTGGCGGCATGGCCGGCCACGCTTGATCGTTTACTTGTGGTTGGTGGACCCCACGCCATTTACGTACCGGGTCACGGCAGTGTCGTCGATGCGGAATTCGTCCGCCGGCAACGGGATTGGCTGAGCAGTCGTCGCAGTTAGCAATGCTCGGCTCAGATGCTGCCACCTAAAGCGGTGACAATATCGTCAAACACCGCGACGGGGAATTGCGCGAGCGCGGTGTCGACTTGGCTGACGCCGGCCTGAATCGCACTGTCAATCGCCGCCGAATTGCCGCCGAGCAGAGCCTGGTAAATGTCGTAGCCGGCGAACTGCGGCGCCTCGATCAGGTTACGGAAGTCGACGAACAGCTCAGTCGGCAATCCCGGATCCTGCGGCACCGCTGTCCCGTCGTAACTGACCAGCGTCCAATCCCCGGGACTGCCCTCGATGACGACTTGGCCGACGTTGGGCAGGAACTGTCCATTGCTGACCAGCTCCTGCAGCAGGACGGAGAAATCGGGGTTGTTGACGTTCATCATCGTCCAGACGGCGATCGCCCCTTCGCTGGAGAATGCCGCGTCGAACGGGGTGCCGGAACCACTCCCAGCGGTCCCGTCGTAGATCGTTTGAACGGCGCCACCAAAGCTTTCGTCGAACGTGACCCCGTTGACGCTGGGATCGCCCAGATCCGGCACCAATACATCGCCGAACGCCCAGGAAAGCGGGGCCAGCAAGTACAAGATGCCCTCGAGGCTGCTCGTCGGGGCACCGTCGAACGTGCCGGCAGGGATCTCGTTGAGACCGGGCAATATCTGAACGGTGAGGTTGCCTTCCAAATCTTGAGCCAACTGCGCTGCGGTCTCCTGGGATCTGAGCTCATCGGACGCGAAAATCCCGGCGATGCTTTTGCCATACTCCGTGGCGATTGCGTTGCCGACGGTTTGCGCCTGGTCGAACCCGGTCTGGGTGAGTCCGGTTCCGGGCGGCGTCGTGTCGATGATGCCCGCGGCGTTGTCTATCGATTGCCCGTGCCGGATGAAGTCCAGAATTATCGTCCCGTCGTCGGCCCAGGCCAGCGCCGATCCGACGGACATCAGGGCGGTCGAGAGCAGGCCGACGGTAACAAAGCGGAGCCGATTGCTCATCACTTCCCCCATTCGCCGCGTTGCGTCGCAAAGGCAATTTACCCCAGCCGACCTCGCTGTCCGGCGAAATCCGCCTAAAGAGTTAGGCCGGTTCGCAAACCACCAACGGGATGACCCGGTCAAGGGCGTGGCGGTATCCGCGATAGGGCGGATAAATCCTCATCAGCGTCGGCCAGTAGCGAGCCCGTTCCTCGTCCGTAGCATCCCGGGCCGAAAGCCGTAGCCGCTCGGCACGAATCTGCACTTCAACCGACGGGTTCTCCTTGAGGTTGGGATACCAGGTTGGGTTCTCGGCGCGACCGCCGAACGACGCCGGCAAGATCACCCGGTCGCCGTCGCGCAGATACAACGTGGGCGTGGTTCGCGGCTCACCCGACTTGCGTCCGGTCGTAGTCAGCAGAGCGGCCGGAAACCACAGCAATCGGGCGCCAAGCCGGCCGTCAGTATGCCGGTAGACCCAGATATGCGCGCGGGCAAAGTATTTGAGCACGGCAGCGAGGAACCGCGAATTGCGGATCCACCGCTGCTGCGTCATGCCCTAAGCGTAGGCAGGGTGTGGGTTTCCGCGACACTTAACCCATTGCGACGACTCGCCGATGACGGCCGCAGGGGTTTAAGTCTCGGTGCGCTATGGCGCGGCCGTCAGCGTGCGGGGTCGCAGACGACGATGGGGATGGTCCGATCGGTCCAGGACTGGTAGTCGTCGTAGGAGGGATACATCTTCACCAGCTGCGGCCAGTAGTTGGCGCGCTCCTCGTCGGTGGCATCCCGCGCGGTCAGGTCGAGCACTTCTCTTTTGATCTGTACCGAAACCTCGGGATTGGCCTTGAGGTTGAGGTACCACATCGGGTTTTTCGCCGAACCGCCCTTCGATGCGGCGACGATCACCCGGTCGCCGTCGCGCAGGAAATACAACGGGCTGACCCGAGGCTGCCCGCTCTTACGGCCGGTGGTGGTCAGCAGCGCGACCGGGATGTTCTGGAATGTGCTGCCCAGTCCTTCCCCGCCGCCACGGCGGTACATAAAGGTGTTGAGGCGGGACATCCATTTGATGAAGAAATCGGTGAACGGTGAATTCAAAAACCGCGGTGGTGATTTCGGCATGCCAGTGATTCTAGGTTCGCTGGATGAACGGATGGAACCGCACCCGGATGTGCTGGATCTTGCCGTCGTCCGCAGGGATGACGAAGGTCTCGTCGACCCGCGCCGCCATCCGCCGTCCACCGAACGACGCCTTGGTCAGCACGTCGTACACCGCTCGCACCTCATCACCGTCGATGGTGTATTCCGGCTTGGTGGTCGCCGTGATGATCCGATACTGCGGTCCGCGATTGAGGCTGCGCCGCAAGTGATTTCCGGAAAGCCCGGTCTTGACGCCCTGCTCGATCCGGATGCAGTCCGGCGCGAACGGGACCGCGTCGCCGTTGTGGCTGACCAGTGCGTCGATATAGGACTGGGCTGCGGCGATGCGGTCGTCGTCGGAAACGCCCACTAGATGCGCTCGATGATGGTGCCCGTCGACAGCGCGCCGCCGGCGCACATGGTGATCAGCGCCGTGCTCTGGTCGGAGCGCTCCAGCTCGTGCAGGGCGGTGGTGAACAGGCGGCTGCCGGTGCAACCCACCGGATGCCCCAGCGCGATCGCGCCACCGTTGACGTTGACCCGAGCCATGTCGGCGTTGTGCACCCGCGCCCAGGACAGCACTACGGATGCGAACGCCTCGTTGATCTCGACGATGTCGATGTCGCCCATCTTCATGCCGGCCTTCTCGAGCACCTTCGCCGTGGACTGCACCGGGCCGTCCAGGTGGTAGTAGGGCTCGGCGCCGACCAGCGCCTGGCTGACGATCCGCGCCCGCGGGGTTAAGCCTTGCGCTTTTGCTTTCGCCTCGTCCATCCACAACACCGCCGCCGCGCCGTCGGAGATTTGCGAGGACGTGCCCGCGGTGTGGATGCCGCCGTCAAGCACCGGCTTGAGCTGGCTCAATCCCTCCAGCGTGGTGTCCCGCAGACCCTGGTCGCGGCTGACCATATGGCGCTCGCTGGTGGGTTGCTTCTGCTCGTCGAGGACTGGCGCCTCGATCGGTGAGATCTCCCGGTCGAAGCGGCCCTCGTCCCAGGCCTGCTTGGCGTGCTGCTGGGAGGCCAAGCCGAACTCGTCGATGTCCTCGCGGGTGATGCCGCGGCGCTTGGCGATGCGCTCGGCGGCGGTGAACTGGTCGGGCAGATCGATGTCCCAGGACTCCGCGCGCCAGTTGCGGTCGGGACCGGCGTTGGCGCCCAGCCCGACGCGGCTCATCGCCTCGATCCCGCAGGCGATGCCGATATCGATGGCGCCGCCCGCGATCAGCCCGGCGATCAGATGGTTGGCCTGCTGGCCGCTGCCGCACTGGCAGTCGACGGTGGTGGCGCCGACGTGCTCGGGCAAACCCAGGGTCAGCCACGCGGTCCGGGTGATGTTGTTGGACTGCTCCGCGTACTGCGTCACGCAGCCGCCGATGAGCTGCTCGACGTCGCCGGCGTCGATACCGGCCTTCTCCACAAGCGCCTTCTGCACCGAGCCCAGCAGTTCGGTGGCGTGCAGCCCCGACAACCATCCGGCGCGCTTGCCGATGGGGCTGCGAGTGGCTTCAACAATTACCGGGTTACCCATGAGGTCAGGCTAGAACACGTTTCATTACCCTGACAAGCGACGATGCCCTGACGCCTTTTGGTCTGCGGTGAAGGCATGTTTTACTGGCACTAGAACACGTTGTATTGAGGAGCGCACTGATGCCTACCCCCAATCTGCCACCCGGCTTCGATTTCACCGACCCGGACATCTATACCGAGCGGCTGCCGATGGAGGAGTTCGCCGAGCTGCGGTCCTCCGCGCCGATCTGGTGGAACGAGCAGGCCCCGGACAACGGCGGCGGCTTCCACGACGGTGGCTTCTGGGCCATCACGAAGCTGGACGACGTCAAGGAGGTGTCGCGGCGCAGCGACGTCTTCTCTAGTTCCGAGAACGGGGTGATCCCGAGGTTCAACAACGACATCGCTCGTGAGGACATCGACGTCCAACGGGCTGTGATGCTGAACATGGACGCTCCGCAGCACACGCGGCTGCGCAAGATCATCTCCCGCGGTTTCACGCCCCGCGCCGTCGGGCGCCTGCACGATGAGCTGCACGAGCGTGCCCAGAAGATCGCGAAGGCGGCGGCCGCCGCCGGCTCCGGCGACTTCGTCGAGCAGGTGTCCTGCGAGCTGCCGCTGCAGGCGATCGCGGGTCTGCTCGGCGTGCCGCAGGAAGACCGCGACAAGCTGTTCCGCTGGTCCAACGAAATGACCGGCAACGACGACCCGGAGTACGCCGACATCGATCCCAAGATGTCTTCGGCCGAGTTGATCATGTACGCGATGAAGATGGCCGAGGAGAAGGCCAAGAACCCCGGCGATGACATCGTGACGCAGTTGATCGAAGCCGACATCGACGGAGAGAAGCTCACCGACGACGAGTTCGGCTTCTTCGTGGTCATGCTCGCGGTCGCAGGCAACGAGACCACGCGGAACTCCATCACCCAGGGCATGATGGCCTTCGCCGACCACCCCGACCAGTGGGAGCTCTACAAGAAGGAGCGCCCGGAAACCGCCGCCGACGAGATCGTGCGGTGGGCCACCCCGGTCACCTCGTTCCAGCGCACCGCGTTGGAGGACTACGAGTTGTCCGGCGTGCCGATCAAGAAGGGCCAGCGAGTGATCATGTTCTACCGATCGGCCAACTTCGACGAAGAGGTCTTCGACGACCCGTACACGTTCAACATCCTGCGCGATCCCAATCCACACGTCGGATTCGGCGGCACCGGTGCGCATTACTGCATCGGCGCCAACCTGGCGAAGATGACGATCAACCTGATCTTCAACGCGGTCGCCGACAATATGCCGGACCTCAAACCGATTTCGGCGCCCGAGCGGCTGCGGTCGGGCTGGCTCAACGGCATCAAGCACTGGCAGGTCGACTACACCGGCAATCCCCCGCAAGCGGGAGGTACCCCCAGCCCGGTGGCGCACTAATGGACTTCACGCCGGATCCGGAGCAGCAGGCTGTCGCCGACGTCGTCACGTCGGTACTGGACCGGGACAACACCTGGGAAGCGTTGGTAGCGGGCGGCGTGACGGCGCTGCCGGTGCCCGAGCGGCTGGGCGGCGACGGCGTCGGCCTGCCCGAGATCGCGACGGCGCTGACCGAGATCGGTCGCCACGGCCTGGTCGGCCCGGCGCTGGCGACCCTCGGGTTGGGTGCTGTGCCGCTGCTGGATTTGACCATCGACGAGCAGCAGGACCGCTACCTCGCCGGCCTGGCCAAGGGCTCACTGCTGACCGCAGCGCTCAATGAACCCGGCACGGCGCTGCCGGAGCGGCCTGCGACGACCTTCGTGCACAGTCGACTGTCCGGCACCAAAGTCGGTGTCGGGTTTGCCGAAAACGCAGAGTGGATGATCGTCACCGCCGACAGCGCGGTCGTCGTGGTGTCACCGAAGGCCGAGGGCGTGCACGTGGCGAAGACGCCAACGTCCAACGGATCCGACGAGTACGTGGTCACGTTTACCGACGTCGCGGTGGCCGAACAGGACGTGCTGATCGGTGCGACGACTCAGCGGGTGAACCAGTTGGCGCTGGCAGCGATCGGCGCCTATGCGGCTGGCCTGGTCGCCGGCGCACTGCGGCTAACGGCCGACTATGTGGCGAACCGGCATCAGTTTGGTAAGCCACTGTCCACCTTCCAGACCGTCGCCGCGCAGCTCGCCGAGGTCTACATCGCTTCGCGGACCATCGATTTGGCCTCGACATCGGTGATCTGGCGACTGTCCGAAGGACGGGACGTTGACGACGACCTCGATGTGCTCGGTTATTGGGTCACTTCCCAGGCGCCGCCGGTGATGCAGATCTGCCATCACCTGCACGGCGGGATGGGCATGGACATCACCTATCCGATGCACCGGTACTACTCCACGATCAAGGACCTGACCCGGCTGCTCGGCGGGCCTTCTCATCGCCTCGATCTGGTGGGAGCGCAATGTTCATCGAACTGACTCCGGAGCAGCGACAGCTGCAGGCCGAGCTACGCCAATACTTTTCGAACCTCATCTCGGCCGACGAGATGAAAGCGATGGGGGAAGACCGCCACAACGCCGCTTACCGCGCGGTGATCCGGCGGATGGGCCAGGACGGCAAGCTTGGCGTCGGATGGCCAAAGGAGTTCGGCGGTCTAGGGTTCGGTCCGATCGAGCAGCAGATCTTCGTCAACGAGGCGCATCGCGCCGACGTGCCATTGCCCGCCGTGACGTTGCAGACAGTCGGCCCCACCCTGCAGGTGTTCGGCAGCGAGATGCAGAAGAAGAAGTTTCTGCCCGCGATCCTGGCCGGTGAGGTGCACTTCGCGATCGGCTACACCGAGCCGGAGGCCGGCACCGACCTGGCGTCATTGCGCACCACGGCCGTGCGCCACGGTGACGAGTACATCGTCAACGGCCAGAAGATCTTCACCACCGGCGCGCATGACGCCGACTACATCTGGCTCGCCTGCCGCACCGACCCGGAAGCCGTGAAGCACAAAGGTATTTCGATCCTGATCGTCGACACCAAGGATCCCGGCTACTCCTGGACGCCGATCATCCTGTCCGACGGCGCCCACCACACCAACGCCACCTACTACAACGACGTGCGGGTGCCCGCCGACATGCTGGTCGGTGAGGAGAACGGCGGATGGCGGCTGATCACCACGCAGCTCAACAACGAGCGCGTGATGCTGGGTCCAGCGGGTCGATTCGCCGCCATCTACGACCGCGTGCACGCATGGGCATCCAAGCCGGGCGGTGACGGCGTCACTCCGATCGATCACCACGACGTCAAGCGCGCGCTCGGTGAGATTCACGCGATGTGGCGGGTCAATGAACTACTCAACTGGCAGGTGGCGGCCGCCGGTGAGGACATCAACGTGGCCGACGCAGCGTCGACGAAAGTGTTTGGCACCGAACGGGTTCAGTACGTCGGTCGGCTCGCCGAAGAGATCGTCGGCAAGTATGGCAACCCCGCCGAGCGGGATACCGCCGAACTGCTCGACTGGCTCGACTTGCAAACCAAACGCAACCTCGTCATCACCTTCGGCGGCGGGGTCAACGAAGTGATGCGTGAGATGATCGCGGCCTCGGGCCTCAAGGTGCCGAGGGTGCCTCGATGACCGACGCGAACGCATCGCGAATCACGCAAAAATCGCAGAGATCACCGCCACCGTCGTCGCCAAGCCGCGCGCGGCCCGGGATCCGGTGAACCAGCCGACGATCAACAACTGGGTGGAGGCGCTCGGGGACCGCAACCCGATCTACACCGACGAGGCCGCGGCCCGCGATGCCGGGCATCCGGGAATTGTTGCACCACCGGCAATGATTCAGGTGTGGACGATGTTCGGCCTGGGTGGAGAGCGTCCGACCGACGATCCCATGGGCCCGATGATGGAGCTGTTCGACGACGCAGGGTATGTCGGTGTGGTCGCCACCAACTGCGAGCAGACCTACCACCGGTATCTGCGACCGGGCGAGGAGGTCAGTATCGCCTCCGAGATGCGCGACGTGGTCGGCCCGAAGCAGACCGCTCTGGGTGAGGGCTGGTTCATCAACCAGCACATCACTTGGCGCGTCGGTGACGAGGATGTGGCCGAGATGGAGTGGCGCATCCTCAAATTCAAGCCGCGCGAGGATGCTTCGGCGGCGCCGGCGTCGGTGCCCGCGGACCTGGACGCCGACGCCATGATGCGGCCCGCGGTGTCGCGGGACACCGCGTTCTTCTGGGAGGGCGTCAAGGCGCACGAGTTGCGCATCCAACGGCTGCAGGACGGCAGCCTGCAGCACCCGCCGGTGCCGGCCGTCTGGCAGGACAAAGCCAAGCCCATCGACTACGTGGTGGCCAGCGGCAAGGGGACGGTGTTCAGCTTCGTCGTGCACCACGCTCCGAAGGTGCCCGGCCGCACGCTGCCGTTCGTGATCGCGCTCGTCGAGCTGGAAGAGGGAGTGCGGATGCTCGGTGAGCTGCGCAACGTCGACTCTGCTCGAGGTGAAGATCGGAATGCCTGTTCGGGCAACCTATATCGACTTTCCGGCCGGTGATAGCGGGCCGGAGTGGACCCTGTACGCATGGGAGCCTGACGCATGAGCGCCCCGACGATAGAGGTCGGCACGAAGCTGCCGGAGCTGTCGTTGTACGGCGATCCCACGTTCATCATCTCGACGGCCTTGGCCACCCGGGACTTTCAAGACGTGCACCACGACCGCGACAATGGCGCAGGCCAAAGGTTCGAAGGACATCTTCGTCAACATCCTCACCGACACCGGACTGGTGCAGCGGTATGTCACCGACTGGGCTGGACCGTCGGCGTTGATCAAGTCGATTGGGCTGCGGCTCGGTGTGCCGTGGTATGCCTACGACACGGTGACGTTCTCCGGTGAAGTGACCGCGGTAGACGGAGGCCTGATCACGGTGAAAGTCGTGGGCAGCAACAGCCTTGGCGATCACGTCATCGCCACCAGCACGCTCACGATCGGGGACGCCTGATGCTCGTCGGGTTGCTCAGGGTCGAGCCGCCATCGTCGGCATCGGTGCCACCGACTTCTCCAAGGACTCCGGTCGCAGCGAGCTGCGGCTGGCCGCCGAGGCCGTGCGCGACGCCCTCGACGACGCCGGCCTGACGCCCCGCCGACGTCGACGGGCTGACCACGTTCACGATGGACACCAATAAGGAGATCGCCGTCGCGCGGGCCGCCGGCATCGGCGAGCTGAAGTTCTTCGCCCAGACCCACTACGGCGGCGGTGCCGCGTGCGCGACCGTCCAGCATGCCGCGATGGCGGTGGCGACCGGGGTGGCCGACGTCGTCGTCGCGTACCGGGCCTTCAACGAGCGGTCCGGGATGCGATTCGGGCCAGGTGCAGACCCGGTTGGTGGGAGACGCCAGCGCACAGGCGGATTCGACGTCTGCGGACAACTCCTTCTCGTATCCACACGGGCTTTCCACACCGGCGGCGCAGGTGGCCATGATCGCCCAGCGTTACATGCACCTGTCCGGTGCGACCAGTCGCGACTTCGGCGTCATCTCGGTGGCCGACCGCAAGCATGCCGCCAAGAACCCGAAGGCCTACTTCTACGAGAAGCCGATAACCATTGAGGACCACCAGAATTCGCGGTGGATCGCCGAGCCGTTGCGTCTGCTGGACTGCTGCCAGGAAACCGATGGCGCGGTGGCGATCGTGGTGACTTCGGTCGAGCGGGCCAAGGACCTCAAGCACCGGCCGGCGATCATCGAGGCGGCGGCACAAGGCTCGAGCCCCGACCAGTACACGATGGTCAGCTACTACCGACCCGAGCTAGGCCTGCCCGAGATGGGACTGGTGGGTCAGCAGCTATGGCAGCAGTCCGGGCTGGCGCCGACCGATATCCAGACCGCGGTGCTCTACGACCACTTCACCCCGTTCACGCTGATTCAGTTGGAGGAGTTGGGATTCTGCGGCAAGGGTGAAGCCAAGGACTTCATCGCCGACGGTGCCGTCGAAGTGGGCGGCCGCCTGCCCATCAACACGCACGGCGGGCAGCTCGGCGAGGCCTACATCCACGGCATGAACGGCATCGCAGAGGGAGTCCGCCAACTGCGGGGTACTTCGGTGAACCCGGTGCCCGACGTCGAGCACGTGCTGGTCACCGCCGGCACCGGTGTGCCTACCTCGGGCCTGATCCTGGGCTAGCTCCTCGCCGAGTGTGCGGCCAGCCGCACATTCGCGCTCGAGCGTGCGGCCAGCCGCACGCTCGGCGACGTGTGGACAGCTGAAGTGACGGTGCTGGCACCTGCCTGCGACGCTGCTGTCGTGCGAGAGCCATTCATCGGCAGCGAGGCCATCGCCGCAGGGGCATTGACCAAGACCCAACTGGCTACGCGATGCCGCCGACTGTTCCCGGACGTCTATGCGGAACGCGATGTCGACGTCGATGCGGAGATTCGTGCGAAGGCAGGGTGGCTCTGGACTGGACGACGAGGTGTTATCGCAGGCTTCGCTGCAGCTGCTCTGCATGGCAGCAAGTGGGTCGATGATGTACAGGCCGTGGAGTTGATTCACGACAATCGGCGGAGTCCACCTGGGATCCAGACGCACCGAGACCGTATCGAGGAGGACGAGATTGACCTGGTGGCCGGTATGCCGGTCACCTCGCCGGTCAGGACGGCACTGGACTTCGGCTGTTGGTACCCAACTCACGACGGCCGTGGCGGGGATCGACGCCCTCGCCAGAGCAATCGAAATCAAAGCCGCTGATGTCGAGCTGCTGGCTCGCAGATATGCCGGACGCAGGGGCATCGCGCGAGCACGCCAAGCGGTGGACCTGTTCGACCCGGGTGCACAGTCGCCCAAAGAGTCCTGGCTGCGCGTCGTCTTGATCCAGGCGGGCCTACCGAGACCGCAGACACAGATTCCGGTACTCGACGAATTCGGGGACAGTGCAATCGCATATCTCGACATGGGCTGGGAGGACGTCAAAGTCGCGGTCGAGTACGACGGCGAGCAACACCGCAGCGATCGTCGGCAATACACCTGGGACGTCAGGCGGTTGGAAATGCTCGAGCGACTCGGGTGGATCGTCATCCGGGTGGTGGCAGGGGATCGGCCCGCCGAGATCGTTGGCCGTGTTCGTTCGGCCTTGGCCCGTCGAGCGTGCGGCTAGCCGCACAGTCGAGACCGAGAGTGCGGCTAGCCGCACACTCGGCGCCAACGGCGCTTAGGCCGGAACCAGCTCCACGCCGCTGAGCACCACAGCGTTCTCGCGGGCGGGCGCGACGACGCTGGCCAGCAGCCGGCCGTCTTCCTTCCAGACCGCGGCCTTCAGCGTCTCGCCCGGGTAGGCCACCCCGGTGAAACGAGCGCCGTAGGACGCGACGGCGGCGACGTCAGCGTCGAGTAACGCGTCGACGAGCGCCTTGCAGGTCATGCCGTAGGTGCACAAGCCATGCAAGATGGGCCGCGGAAACCCTGCGGCAGCGGCGAATTCGGGATCGGAGTGCAGCGGATTGCGATCGCCGCAGAGCCGGTACAGCAGCGCCTGCTGCGGCAGCACCGCGATGTCCAGCTCCAGATCCGGTGCCCGATCCGGTGCCGCACGCCGACCCGCCCGTCGAAGGCCCCGCGCTCGCCGCCGAACCCGCCTTCGCCGCGGGCGAAGATCGACCGCCGCTGCGTCCACAGCAGCGTCCCGTCCGGCGCGGTCACTCTGGTCTCGGACCAGATCACCGCGGCCTTGCCCTTGTCCCAGATGTCGGTGAACCGGGTGACGGCTTTCGCGGCACCGGACGGTGGCAGCGGCGCCGGCGCGGTCACCTGCTCACTGGCGTGCAAGACCTTGCTCAGCTCGATGTCGATGCCGGGAAACCGCACGGTCGGCGGCTTGGTGGCGTGGAAGGTGGCCGCCACGTTGCCGAACGTCGGCAGCACCTGCGGGGTGTCGTCGACCAGGTAGCGCAGCTCGCGCGGGTCCATCGGGTCGGCGCCCGCACCCAGTCCCAGGTGGTAGAGCTGCACATCGCTGCTGCTCCAAGAGAATTCGATCGGATCGAGCTCGGCGGCAAGTGCGACGTCCGGATTGATGGGCATGTCAGTTCTCTCCTGCGAGATGCAGAGCTGCCAAGTAGCCGAAGGTCATCGCGGGTCCGATGGTGCCGCCCGGGCCGGGATAGGTATGTCCCATCACCGGTGAGCTGACATTGCCTGCCGCGTACAAGCCTTCGATGATGCTGCCGTCGTCGCGCAGTGCGCGGCCGTGCTTGTCGGTGCGGATGCCGCCCTTGGTGCCCAGGTCGCCGGGCACCATCTTGGCGGCGTAATACGGCGGATGGCTGATCTCGCCGAGGTTGGGGTTCGGCTTGTTGGTCGGGTCGCCGTAGTACCTGTCGTAGGCGCTCTCGCCGCGGTGGTAGTCGGCGTCGACGCCTGAGCGGGCAAAGCCGTTGAAACGCTCAACCGTCGCCTTGAACTCGTCGACCGGTAGGCCGGCCTTGGTGGCCAGCTCCTCGAGCGTGTCGGCCTGGACGATCACGCCGGATTCCAGCCATTTGCGTCGGAATACGTTGTCCTGGCTGCAATCCGGCGAAGATGTAGCGGTTACGGTATTGCTGGTCGAATACCAGCCACGCCGGAATGTTCTCCCCCGGACCGGGACCCTGCCCGTACTCGCCGCCGTACATGTGGTGGCACGCCTCGACGTATGGCATGGATTCGTTCATGAATCGCTGGCCGGACATGTTGACGATGATGGAGCCGGGCGAGTTGCGCTCCGACAATGCGAACCACGGCGCGCCCACCAGCGGGACCGTCGGCCCCCACCACGCGTCCTCCATGATCTCCAGTGCCGCGCCGAGCTTTTCGGCGGCGAGGATGCCGTCGCCGGTGTTGGCCTTGGCGCCGACTGTCCACTCGGTGGTGATCGGAGCGCGCTGATACTTGACCCGCATTTGCTCGTTGTGTTCGAACCCGCCGCAGCCGAGAATCACGCCCTTCCGGGCCCGGATCAGCTGCGGCTCACCGGATTCAGGTGCTTCGGTGTGGCGCACGTAGACGCCGCGGACCGCTCCGTCCTCGACGTAGAGGTCGGTCAGGGCAGTGTTGAGCTCTACCGGGACGCCGGCCTTGCGCAGCCCGATCCGTAGCGGCGCGATGAGCGCGCGTCCCATGCCGACAAGGCTCTTGCCGGTCGCCTTCGCCCACATCGTGCGCGCGCCCACCTTGAGGCTGCGCAGCACGCCTCGCGGATGCCGCCTGAGCTGGTTCAGTCGCACGTAATCCTGTTGCATCACAACGACGTTGAGCGGGACCTTGCCGTACGGGGGCTCCAGCCCGGGCAAATCAGGGCCGAGCTTGTTGGCGTTGAACGGCTTCGGCTCGATGGAACGGCCGGCCGGTCGGCCGCCCGGAGCCTCGGGGTAATAGTCGGAGTACGCAGGCACCCAGCACATCTTCAGCGGCGTGTGCTTCAGCACGAACGACAGCATTTCGGGCCCACGCTCGAGGTAGGTGTCGATGCGTTCCGGTTCGACGATGTCGCCGATGATCCCGTGCAGGTAGGTGCGGGCCGCTTCCGCGGTGTCCTTGACGCCGTCGCGCTTGAGCACCTCGTTGTTGGGAATCCACACGCCGCCGCCCGAGCGAGCAGTTGAGCCGCCGTAGTGGGCAGCCTTCTCGATGACTATTGTCGAAAGACCCCGGTGGGCGGCCGCAAGGGCAGCAACCATGCCGGCGCCGCCGCTGCCGACCACGACGACGTCGAACTCCTGAGCTGTCATGTAGAACACGTTATAGAATTGCCGGGGCCGGACGCTACTGCCCCGGTCACACGAACGAGGGGACTTCGGTAAATGATCCCGCTAGGCACCCGTGATGTGCTGGCCGCCGATCTCGCGCAGGCCGAGCGGAGCCGCCAGCCGATCGCCCCGTTGACGGCCGGGCACCCCGAGATCGACGTCGTCGACGCCTACGAGATCCAGCTGATCAACATCCGTCAGCGGGTCGCCGAGGGAGCCCGGGTGGTGGGGCACAAGGTGGGCCTCTCGTCGCTGGCGATGCAACAGATGATGGGTGTCGACGAGCCGGACTACGGGCATCTGCTCGACGAGATGCAGGTATTCGAGGACACCCCGGTCAACGCGGACAAGTACCTCTACCCGCGGGTAGAGGTCGAAGTCGGCTTCATCCTGGCCCACGACCTGCCCGGCGCGAATTGCACCGAAGACGACGTGCTAGCGGCGACCGAAGCGCTGGTGCCGTCCATCGAGCTGATCGACACCAGGATCACCGACTGGAAGATCGCGCTGTGCGACACCATCGCCGACAACGCCTCCTCGGCGGGCTTCGTGCTGGGTGCGGGACGGGTGGCGCCGACCGACATCGACATCACCCAGATCGACGCGGAGCTGACCTGCAACGGCGAGGTGGTGGCCAAGGGCCGCAGCGACGCGGTACTGGGCAATCCGGTGACCGCAGTGGCGTGGCTGGCCCGCAAGGTGGAAAGCTTTGGGGTGCGGCTTCGGGCCGGTGACATCGTGTTACCCGGTTCGTGCACCCGGGCCATCGACGCCCGTCGCGGCGACAAGTTCGTCGCCGAGTTCGCCGGCCTCGGGTCCGTCCGGTTGTCTTTCGAGTAAGAGGAGCATCCATGCCGTCTAAGGCAACTGTGGCGATTGTCGGGTCGGGCAATATCAGCACCGACCTGCTGTACAAACTGCTGCGCTCGGAGTGGCTCGAACCGCGCTGGATGGTGGGCATCGACCCGGAGAGCGAAGGGCTGGCACGGGCGCGCAAGCTGGGTTTGGAGACCACCCACGAGGGGGTCGACTGGCTGCTGGCCCAGCCCGAGAAGCCCGACCTGGTGTTCGAGGCGACCAGCGCCTATGTGCACCGGGACGCGGCGCCGAAGTACGCCGAAGCCGGCATCCGGGCCATCGACCTGACGCCGGCCGCGGTCGGTCCGGCGGTGATCCCGCCGGCGAACCTGCGCGAGCACCTCGACGCGCCCAACGTCAACATGATCACCTGCGGCGGACAGGCGACCATCCCGATCGTGTACGCCGTGTCGCGGGTCGTGGACGTGCCGTACGCAGAGATCGTGGCGTCGGTGGCGTCGGTGTCCGCCGGCCCGGGCACCCGCGCCGAACATCGACGAGTTCACCAAGACCACCAGCAAGGGCGTCGAGACCATCGGCGGCGCCAAGCGCGGCAAGGCGATCATCATCCTCAACCCGGCCGACCCGCCGATGATCATGCGCGACACCATCTTCTGCGCGATTCCCGAGGACGCCGACCGCGACGCGATCGCCAAATCCATCCACGACGTGGTGGCCGAGGTGCAGACCTACGTGCCGGGATACCGGCTGCTCAACGAGCCGCAGTTCGACGAGCCGTCGATGCACTCCGGCGGCCAGGCGTTGGTCACCACGTTCGTCGAGGTCGAGGGCGCCGGCGATTACCTGCCCCCGTATGCGGGCAACCTCGACATCATGACCGCCGCGGCCACCAAGGTCGGCGAGGAAATCGCGAAAGAATCCCTGTCCGCGACGGCGGGAGGAGCACAGGCATGAGCCGCGCCGTCGACGATGCAGAGCGAAGCGATGAGGAGAAGTGGCGCCAATGAGTGAAGTCTTCTTCAACCCGATATGGGACGTCCGGATGACCGACACGTCGCTGCGGGACGGCTCGCACCACAAGCGTCACCAGTTCACCAAGGACGAGGTCGGCGCCATCGTGGCCGCCTTGGACGCCGCGGGTGTGCCGGTCATCGAGGTGACTCACGGTGACGGGCTGGGCGGCTCGAGCTTCAACTACGGGTTCTCCAAGACGCCCGAGCAGGAGCTGATCAAGCTGGCCGCGGAGACCGCCAAAGAGGCCAAGATCGCCTTCTTGATGCTGCCCGGGGTGGGCACCAAGGAGGACATCAAGGAGGCCCAGAACAACGGCGGCTCGATCTGCCGAATCGCCACCCACTGCACCGAGGCCGACGTGTCGATCCAGCACTTCGGCCTGGCCCGCGAGCTGGGCCTGGAAACCGTCGGGTTCCTGATGATGGCGCACACCATTCCGCCGGAGAAATTGGCCGCGCAGGCCCGCATCATGGCCGACGCGGGGTGCCAGTGCGTCTACGTGGTGGACTCCGCCGGGGCGCTGGTGCTGGACGGCGTTGCAGACCGGGTATCGGCGCTCGTCGCCGAACTGGGTGACGACGCCCAGGTCGGCTTTCACGGCCACGAAAACCTCGGGCTGGGCGTCGCGAACTCGGTCGAGGCCGTGCGAGCAGGCGCCAAGCAGATCGACGGCTCCTGCCGCCGGTTTGGCGCCGGCGCCGGCAACGCGCCCGTCGAGGCTTTGGTCGGAGTGTTCGACAAGATCGGCGTCAAGACCGGCATCGACTTCTTCGACATCGCCGACGCTGCGGAGGACGTCGTTCGCCCGGCGATGCCGGCCGAATGCTTGCTCGACCGCAATGCCCTGATCATGGGGTACTCGGGGGTCTACTCCAGCTTCCTCAAGCACGCCGTTCGGCAGGCTGAGCGCTACGACGTCCCGGCCCACCAACTGTTGCACCGGGCCGGCCAGCGCAAACTCATCGGCGGTCAGGAAGACCAGCTCATCGATATCGCGCTGGAGATCAAGCGCGAACAAGCCGCGAACCGGCAGGAAACCGTTACACATTAGCCTCACAGGTTCAGCAAAGGCTGCGGTAACGCGTCGGTGGGTACTCTCGATTACTACATCGAAGCAATAGCCAGTGCCTGAAGGAGCTAATCGATGACCATGACTTCCGGAACCCCGAGGTCCCGTCGCCGCGGACTGTATGGTCTGCTCGCTGCTGGCCTGTTGAGTGCCTCGGCCGCGACGCTCATTGCGTTGCCTGTGGCGAATACCGCGATCGCCGACCCCTCATGCAATCAGACCGTCGGTAATTCCATCGACTCGTACCTAAAGCGGCATCCCGACCTGCACCAGCAGCTGGAGGCCAGGTCGTTTGCGGAGGGTGGCAACGGCAACGTCATCGATTACCTGAATCGGCATCCGGATGTGCGGCAGCACCTGATCGACCTGTCGCAACAGTGCGCGCCGTAGCCGGGGAGTGAGCAAGCCTCGTCGGTGAGCCCCCCGGGGAACACGGGGAATGTTCGCCCATTGACGAAAATTAGAACACGTTCTAGCGTCGAGGCGTGTTCGCTCCTTCCTTTTCTGAGCCGCTAGCCTCCGCAATCGCCGAGTCCGAAAAACTGGTCGCCGCCGCACCGCATATCGAGACCGAAGCCGACCTGCTCGAGGGGCTGCAATACCTGGCCGGTTGCGTGGCCGCATGCACGCACATGGTGTTCGACTACGAGCGCGATCACCCGATGCTGCTGTCCGGCACCGGACCGTTCACCAAAATGGGTCTGGACAACCCGGACACCCTGTACTTCGGCTGCCGGGTCCAACCAAACCACGATTACGTTGTCACCGGCGTCCGCGGTACCACCACGGACCTGAGCTTCCAACTGCTCGGCGGTGAGTACACCGACGACAACGTGCCCGCCAGCCAGGCTGCATTCGACGACCGTGAACTCGAGATTGCCGCGGACGGCACCTTCCAATGGCAGGTGCGACCCACCAGCCCCGGCCAGCTGGTGATCCGCGAGGTCTACGGCGATTGGTCGCAACGGCGCGGCACGGTGGCGATCGAACGCCTTGACACCGCTGGCACCGCTCCGCCGCCACTGACCCGCGCTGCAATCGAGAAGCGTTACGCCACAGCCGGAAAACAACTCGTCAACCGAATCAAAACCTGGCTGCAGTTCCCGCAGTGGTTCTATCTCGACATCCCGGTCAACACCATGGTCGCACCGCGCCTGACACCCGGCGGTCTGGCGACGCAGTACTCCTCGGTCGGGCATTTCGAGCTACGACCCGATCAGGCTCTGATCATCACGCTGCCGGTCACCGACGCGCCCTACCTCGGCTTTCAGCTGGGCAGTATGTGGTACATCTCGCTGGACTACATCAACCACCAGACCTCGCTGAATTCCGTTCAGGCTCAAGCGGATCCGGACGGCAAGATCCGCATCGTCGTCGCCGACCAGAACCCCGGCGTGACCAACTGGGTCGAAACGCTGGGGCATCGCCGCGGATTCCTGCAGTTCCGCTGGCAGCGGGTATCCCGTCCGCTCACCGAGGCCGACGGGCCAAGCGTCGAGCTGGTTGACTTCGACGCTGCCCCGGCCAAGCTGCCGTATTACCAGGACAACAAGATTTCCGAAGACGGCTGGCGTGCACGAATTGCGCAGCGCCAACTACAAATTGCGGCAAGGATGCTGGGATGACAAAAATGCTCGACGGCAAGGTAGTGGTGATCAGTGGCGTCGGCCCGGGTTTGGGCACGACGCTGGCGCAACGATGCACACGGGAGGGGGCCGACCTAGTGCTCGCCGCCCGCACCCCGGAGCGCCTCGACGACGTCGCCAAGCAGATCGCCGACGCCGGAGGCCGGGCGGTGACGGTGCGCACCGACATCACCGACGACGATCAGGTCGCCAACCTCGTCGACGCCACCATCGAGGCCTACGGCAAGGTCGACGTGCTGATCAACAACGCGTTCCGGGTGCCGTCGATGAAGCCGTTGGCCGGCACCACATTTCAGCACATACGCGATGCCATCGAGCTGAGTGCGCTCGGGGCGTTGCGGCTTATTCAGGGCTTCACGCCGGCGCTGGCCGAGTCGCAAGGCTCGGTCGTCAACGTCAACTCGATGGTGATCCGGCACTCGCAGGCGAAGTATGGTGCCTACAAGATGGCGAAGTCCGCGTTGCTGGCCATGTCACAGTCGCTGGCCACCGAGCTGGGCGAGAAGGGCATCCGCGTCAATTCCGTTGCACCCGGCTATATCTGGGGTGACACTTTGCAGAGCTACTTCAACCATCAGGCCGGCAAGTACGGCACCACGGCAGAGCAAATCTATCAGGCCACCGCGGCGAACTCCGACCTCAAGCGGCTGCCCACCGAGGACGAGGTGGCGTCGGCGATTCTCTTCATGGCCAGCGA
This sequence comes from uncultured Actinomycetota bacterium, assembly GCA_963720085.1. Taxonomy (GTDB): domain Bacteria; phylum Actinomycetota; class Actinomycetes; order Mycobacteriales; family Mycobacteriaceae; genus Mycobacterium. The sequence continues at coordinate 5,832 of CAVRER010000034.1, read as the reverse complement.
GCTGTCCAGCGGCATCACCGGCCAGACGCTCGACGTCAACTGCGGCGAGTACCACACCTGATGACCGGCGCCGACGATGCAGAGCGGAGCGATGAGGAGGAGGCGGCGCAATAATGGCCGAACGCACCGACATCGCTACCGTCGACGAACTGCATGCCTCGGCCACCAAGATGGTCGGCCTCGACGACTTCGGCGCCGACGACGACAGCTACCGCGAAGCGCTGGGCGTGCTGCTGGACTCTTACCAGCGGGACGCCGGGCTCACTGTGTTCGGCAGCAAGATGAACCGCTTCTTCCTGCGCGGCGCGCTGGTGGCCAGGCTGCTGTCCGAATCTGCTTGGAAGCAATACCCGCAACATGCCGACGTGCCCATCACGCGGCCCATCTTCGTCACCGGGCTGGTGCGCACCGGCACCACGGCGCTGCACCGGCTACTCGGCGCCGACCCAACTCACCAGGGCCTGCACATGTGGCTGGCCGAGTTCCCCCAGCCGCGTCCGCCGCGTGACAGCTGGGAATCCAACCCGCTGTATCGGCAACTCGACGCGCAGTTCACCCAGCACCACCAGGACAACCCCGGCTACACCGGCCTACATTTCATGGCCGCATACGAGTTGGAGGAATGCTGGCAGCTGCTGCGGCAGTCGCTGCACTCGGTGTCCTACGAGACGCTGGCACACCTACCCAGCTATTCAAAGTGGCTGTCGCAGCAGGATTGGACGCCGGCATACCAGCGGCACCGTAAGAACCTTCAGCTGATCGGGCTCAACGATGCCGACAAGCGGTGGGTGCTGAAAAACCCCAGTCACCTGTTCGCCCTGGACGCGCTGATGTCGACCTATCCCGACGCGCTCGTGATCCAGACGCATCGGCCAGTCGAGACGATCATGGCCTCGATGTGCTCGCTGGCGCAGCATACTGCCGAAGGGTGGTCGACGACCTTCGTTGGCTCCCAAATTGGCGCTGACGCAATGGAAACCTGGTCACGTGGTCTGGAGCGGTTCAATACCGCGCGCGCGAAATATGATCCGGCTCAGTTCTACGACGTCGACTACCGCGAATTGATCGCCGATCCGATCGGCACAGTGGCCGACGTCTACCGCCAATTCGATATCCCGCTAACCGACGAGGCCCGGCAGGCCATGGAAAAGAGCCATGCCGAAAGCCAATCCGGCGAACGCGCGCCCAAACACAAGTACTCGCTGGCCGACTATGGGCTGACCGCCGAAGAGGTCAAGGAGCGCTTCACGGGGCTCTGATACCCCGTTAGCCGTCGCCGGCGGGAGGGAGGGTGGACTCCGCCTCCAAACAACCTTCGGCAACGGCGTGTTCGATGCTGTCGGCCAGCTTCGGGCAGGACCGGGTGCGTGCGCTGTGCTCACCGGCAGCGCGTAGCTCGGCGAAATAGGCGCAGCGCTGCGACGCCTCGGTGTTCCACTGCACCGCGGTGTGTCCCGGTCCCATCCGTTTGACGTTGACCGTGGCATGGCAGAACCGGCAATCCACCGGCTGCAGACCCGACGTCAGGTAACGGGTGCGATCGGCCTGGGTGGCCTCACGCACCGCGGCGGCGCGTTCCGGATCATCGGCGAAAGCCGGTGCCTTAGACCAGGATCCGCCGTGCCTCCCACGAGCGGCCGGTGCCGGCTCGTCATGGCTGTCGTGATCGCCATGAAGCATCAGCATCGACCGAGCCAACCGATCGACGTCGGGCGGCTCCTCGCGCGGAGTCATGTCGCTGGCTGCTCCGCCTTTGCTTCTTCTTCGCTCGGCCCGCCGTTGCAAATTCTCCTCGACCTCGACGTGCCACTTCTCGTTGGCGATGGTGGTGTCCACCTCGATCTCGAAGCGGTCGGTCATGTCCGGCGTGACGTCGGCGACGTCGACGTAGAACTGCTGATACCACCGTCGCATCTGGTAGACGGCGCCGTCCTCCTCGACCAACAGCGGATTGTCGATGCGGGTCTTGTGCTTCCAGATCTCGACGTCCTGCAGGAAGCCCTTGCTGACACCCTCGGTGAACACTTTGGACAGCTTCTCCGTCATCGCCTCGTCCATGCCCTTGGGCTTTTCGACGATGACACCCCACTGCAGCACGAACGAATCCTGGGTTACCGGGTAGTGGCAGTTGATCAGGATCGACTCGGCCTTGTAGTCGCCGTACTTGTTGTGCAGCCAGTTGATCATGAACGACGGGCCGAAGTAGGACGCCTCCGAATCCAGGTGCGCCTCACCGTATGAGGTACCCAGATCGTCGACGTCGGGCCGCCCGACATTGTGCAAATACTGCGAGGCGACGTGGCCCTCGAAAACATTCTTGAAGTACGTCGGCAGACCTGAAGTGAATGTAGAAGAAGTGCGCCATGTCGGTGACGTTGTCGATGATGTCGCGGCAATTGGAGCCCTCGATCAGGATCGAGTTCCACCGCCACTCGGTCCACTCGTCGCTGGCCGCCTCGGGGATCTCCGGGATCTGCACCTCGGGCTGCGGCGGGTTGCCTTCGTGGTCGTGCCAGACGAACAGCAGGCCGCCGCGCACGTCGGTGTGCCAGGAGCGGGTGCGAGCCAGTCGCGGCGTGCGCTTGGCGTAGGGCACCAGCTTGCATTTGCCGTCGCCGCCCCAGCGCCAGTCGTGGAACGGGCAAGCGACTTCGTCGCCCTTGACGGTGCCCTGCGACAGGTTGCCGCCCATGTGCCGGCAGTAGCCATCGAGGACGTGCACGTCGCCGTGCGAGTCGGCGAACACGACGAGATGGGTGCCGAACGCCTCGACCCCATGGGGCTCGCCGTCCAGGTAATCCTTGACCGGGCCAAGGCAATGCCAGCCGCGCGCGTAGCGGTCGGGCAGGGTGCCGGCGTCGATCTCGCGAATACCGGCAGTCTCGGTAGTCATGACGCCTCCAACTTTGTCAGCTTCTAACTAGAACACGTTACAGTTTTACTGCGCGGTAGCGCAATCACAGCGCAACGAAGCTGGCGGATACCCGCCGGAGTACCCGGCCTGCGGTATATGTGAACGATGCCGCTGTTTTCCTTCGAAGGTCGATCGCCGAAGGTCGATCCCACTGCCTTCGTCGCACCAACCGCGACTTTGATCGGCGACGTCACCATCCAGGCCGGGGCGTCGGTGTGGTTCAACACCGTGCTGCGCGCCGACTATGCGCCCGTCATCGTGCGCGAGGGGGCCAATGTGCAGGACGGATCGGTGTTGCACGCGCCGCCCGGTATCCCGGTCGACATCGGCCCGGGAGCAACGGTGGCGCACATGTGCCTCATCCACGGCGCCCACGTCGGGGCCGAGGCGCTGATCGCCAACCACGCCACCGTCCTCGACGGCGCGGTGATCGGCGCGCGCAGCTTGATCGCTGCGGGCGCAGTGGTCATCGGTGGCACCAAGATTCCCGACGAGGTTTTGGTGGTCGGGGCGCCGGCCACGGTCAGGGGCCCGATCGCTGGCACCGGCGCCGAAATGTGGGTGAATGTGAACCCGCAGGCCTATCAGGACCTGGCCCAGCGCTATCTGACTGGCCTAGAACCCATTTAGCCTGGCGACGTTTCATCGCCTGGCGTGGTTATGCGGAGGCTTATCGCATCCAGTCCGGTGTCACCGGCAGCCCATTGCGGTGACGATATTCGGCGATGGCCTTGAGGTTTTTGAGCTCCAGCAGGTGGCCGGCGCCGAACATGTCCCAGAAGTCGCCCACCCAGACCGGCCGTTTCGGCGGGGCGGCGTCGGGATAGGGGTTGTGGTCGTAGAACGGATGGTGGCAGTTGGTCCACAGCACCACCGAGCCGGGCTTGTCGAGGACCTCCTGCGCGTCGATGACACGCATGAGATAGACCATCCAAAGGTGCTTTCCCTGATCCCACGCGCACTGATAGTCCACAGTGCGCGCCTGCTGGTTCGCCCGCGTGCGGGTATAGATCCTGGTATCCGACCCCAGCCGGTCATAGGCCAGCCACAACCCGGGTTCATCGGTCTCGATGAACCCGCGCAGGCTATAGGTCCATTCCTCTAAACAGCGGGTATCGGCCATGTAGGCGAACAGCTCATCGGGCGGGCAGTCAATGTAGTCGTTGATGGTGATGTACTGGCCGAATACCTCATCGTGCGGGTACACCGAGTGCATCATCTCCATAATGACCGGGGTGGCCTTCTCCCGCGGGCTAGTCTCGATGCGGGTCAAACCCTCGATCGGATTGGTGCTGCCGGTGTGGGCGGCGATATCTTCAAGCGCGGGCAGCGGCATCGGATCGGCCTCCTTCGTATGCGAACGACGATTGAGTTCACGGCTTTTGGCGCAGGTGATGGGGGGAGCGGCTCCTGTCAAAAACGTTGTAAACACGGGGATTTCGCCGGTATTATCGTTCGCACTATACACGTATTGTAAATCTGTGGACGCTGACTTTATGCGTGCTATTTCTTGGCCGACTCGATCGAACCGATTGAGGCTCGGGCTCGTTATATCTCATACCAGTGCCTTTGCGACATGACGCTCGCATGGGCATGGCAGTCGGTCGCGTACAGGTCGCCGCGGCCGGTTGAATGCTGCGGTCTCGCGGGAGGAGCATGATCGGACGACTCGATACCTGCGATACGCCAAGGCCCGAGCTGACGATTGAACTTCGCGACGTAGTGCGCGAGTACCGGGTTGGTGGTCAGTGCGTGCGCGCGCTCGACGAGATCAGCCTGCGGTTCGGCGGCGGGCAGTTTGTGTCGGTAGTCGGGCCGTCGGGGGCGGGCAAGAGCACGTTGCTGCACCTGCTCGGCGCATTGGACTCGCCTGATTCCGGCTCGATCAAATTCGACGGCGACGAGATTGGCCACCTTAGCGACGAACAGCAGTCGGAATTTCGCCATCATCGCGTGGGGTTCGTCTTTCAGTTCTTCAACCTGTTGCCGACCCTGTCGGCGTGGGAAAACGTGGCGGTCCCGAAGCTGCTTGACGGTGTCCGGCTGGGCAAGGTCAAGTCGGATGCGGTTCGGCTGTTGGACCGGGTTGGGCTCGGTAACCGGACCCAGCACCGGCCGGCGGAACTGTCGGGCGGTCAAATGCAGCGGGTCGCGGTGGCGCGGGCGTTGATGATGGACCCATCGCTGATTCTCGCCGACGAACCGACCGGGAACCTCGATTCCACAACGGGCGCTTCGATCTTGGCGCTGCTTGCCGAGGTGGCGCACGAGGACGGCGGCAGTCGGCTGGTGGTGATGGTGACTCACAACTCGGATGCTGCGGCGGCGACGGATCGGGTGATCACACTCCAAGACGGACAGGTCGGTTCCGACGAGTTGTCATCGGTCGCGCGATGAGACCGGGCTCGGCCATCGCGGCTACGGCGAGCCGGCTACGTGTATTCAGCCTCCGCGAACTCGTTGTGCATCGTCGGCGCACGACGGCCTCGATCGCCGTAATGGCAGTGTCCGCAATGTATCTAGTCGCGGTATTCGGCATTTTCGGGTCGATCACCGGATCGGTCAACCGGCTGGCCGATGGGATCGCGGGAATCGCGGCGCTCGAGGTGTCGGGCATTACCGACGCGGGATTTCCCGACACGATAACGGCCGATGTCGCCGCCGTTCCCGGCGTCGCGACCGCGGCCCCGATGATTCGGACTTCTGCGTCCACGGCATCAGGTCCAGTTCTGCTGTTCGGCGCAGACAAGAGCAGTGCCGCGCTGGGTGGTGCCTTGAAAGACGCCGTCGCGAAACCACTAAAGACACTGTCCGCCAACCCCAACGGTGTGCAGGTCGGGCCCGGTGTCGGTCACCGCAAAGGCGAGACATTCCGGCTGGGCTCGGCTTCGGTCGCAGTCACCGAAGTGCCCGCCGAC
>CAVRER010000033.1:0-134375 GCA_963720085.1 uncultured Actinomycetota bacterium | reverse complement strand
CGGCGGCACTGTCCGCGCTCACGGGGAGGATGTGGCGCGACTGTTTCTTCAGCAGTTGCATGCCGGATCGAAGATGGGCTACCTGCACCAGCTTCTCGCGGGCTCGGTGTGGACCAGCCTGTTCGCGCTGCCCGCGGTGCGGCAGCAGACGTTGATCGTGGCGGGCACCGATGATCCGATCATCCCAATAGTCAACGCGCACATCATGAACGCGTTGCTGCCCCATTCGCGACTGCATAAACATAGCGGCGGCCACATCGATCTCGTGCACAACGCGGCCGAACTCGCACCCGTCATCGAGAAATTCCTACACACACCCGGGAACAACCATGACAACGACGCCAAAACCGCTCAGCTCGTTTGAGACACGAGGCGCCAAGGACGCCGATCCAGCCACCGCCTCGCTCGTCGAGGACATCGGCCTTGCCCGGGAGACCGACTACTTCCTGATGAAGGATCAGCTGACCGACCGGGAAAAGGAGATTTTTGCCGAGGTCCGGGCGTTCGGCGAGGCCGAGATCCTGCCGATCGTCAATGAGTATTGGGAACGCGGCGAGTTCCCATTCGACCTGATACCGAAACTTGCCGCGCTGAACATTGTCGGCGACTACAACCTGGGCGACCACGGGTGCACATCGATGAGCGCGGTGGCCGCCGGCCTCGTCACCTACGAGCTGTCCCGCATCGACGGGAGCATAGCCACGTTCTTCGCCGTACACGTCGGGTTGGCGATGCAATCGATCAACATCCTGGGCTCCGAGGAACAGCGGCAACGCTACCTGCCGGCGATGGCGCGCCTGGAAAAGATCGGCGCGTTCGCGCTGACCGAGCCCGAGCACGGTTCGGACGCCGTCATCCTCGAGGCCACCGCCGAGCGGCAAGGCGATGAATGGGTGCTCAACGGCCGCAAGCGCTGGCCGGGCAACGCCGTGTGGTGCGACTACATCGTCGTATACGCCCGCGACACCGCGGACAACCAAGTCAAGGCGTTCGTCGTGGAGAAGGACAACCCTGGATACGCGGCGACCAAGATCGGCGGCAAGATGTCGCTGCGGATGGTACAGAACGCGGACATCACCCTCACCGACTGCCGCGTGTCCGAAGACGCCCGACTGCAGAACTGCAACAGCTTCAAAGATGTGGGCAAGGTGCTCGCGGGCACCCGCAATTCCGTCGCGTGGGGGTCGGCCGGACACGCAGTCGCGGCCTACGACATCGCCCTGAACTACGCCCTGCGGCGAAAGCAGTTCGGCAGGCCAATCGCCAGGAACCAGGTCATCCAGTCGATGCTGGTGGAGATGCTCGGCGATCTCACCTCGATGCAGCTGTACGCCATCCGAATGGCCCGGCTCATCGATGAGGGCAAGGTCGAAGAAACGATGGCCGCGCTCGCCAAGTACTACTGCACAGTCAAGGGCCGAAACGTGTGTCGACTGGCCCGCGACGTATTAGGCGGCAACGGTGTCTTGCTCGACTTCCATGTCATGCGCCACCTGTGCGACATGGAAGCCCTGGTCACCTACGAAGGAACTGCTGAAATCCAGTCCCTCATCGTCGGCCGTCACATCACTGGGCAGAGCGCGTTCGCCTGATCGTTGACCGAGGATTCCTCGGTAGCAGTAGAGTATTCCTCGTGGCTTCCGACGCGCGAGGCCGACTGATGCAGACCGCCCGGCGGCGGTTTGCCGCCGACGGCGCCATCGCGGCGACGCTCGACGAGATCCGGCGCGACGCCGACGTCAGCGTCGGGGCGCTGTATCACCACTTCCCGGACAAACCAGCGCTGGCCGCTGCCGTCTACGCCCAAGTCATGAGCGAATACCAGGCGGGCTTCGTCGCGATGTTGCGCAGACACGCCACCGCAGAGAGTGGGATCCGCGGCGGCGTCGCGCATCACCTGCAGTGGGTGGCCGCTAACCGCAGCGAAGCGGCGTTGCTGCTAGGGGATCGGCTGGACAGCGCCGAGCTGCGCGACGCCAACCGGGAGTTTTTCGCCGCCGTGCGGGACTGGTGGCGTCCGCACCACAGCTACGGCGTGCTGCGGCCGATGCAGGCCGGCATCACGGCGGCATTGTGGTTCGGCCCGGCCCAGGAATTCAGCCGGTACTGGATTGCCGACGACGAACCCAGAATGCCACGGGGGGTGGCCAAGACCTTCGCCGATGCCGCGTGGAAGGCATTGCGGGCCAACGATATCGAGGAGGACGAGTGATGAGCGCAGCAGAATCGCTATACAACGGCATGGTCGCAGACGGCGATGACCCCCGAGCGCCGACCCGGGTCCGTGTCGAGCATCGCGGGGACCGGGCGGTCATTACCCTCGACGAACCCGACCGGCTCAACGTGCTTTCCGCGCCGTTGGTGCGGCAGTTACGGCGCGCGCTCGATGCGCTCGTTGCAGACACCGACATTCGCAGTGTGGTGCTCACCGGTGCCGACCCGGGCTTCAGCGCGGGTGGCGACTTGAAGATGATGCGTGCGGCGACCGAGCAGCTGAGCCAACCCGAGGGCGTGGCCGACGTCTGGCGCTGGATCCGCCGCGAGTTCGGCGGAATCGCCCGGCTGATCGCCGGGTCGGACACCATCTTCGTGGCCGCGCTCAACGGCCCCGCGGCAGGAGTCGGTCTGGCGTGGGCGCTGACTTGCGACCTCACCATCGCCAGCGAGCGTGCGGTGATCGTGCCGGCGTTCGGGCGGCTGGGCCTGATTCCGGAGGTCGGCACCAGCTGGGCGTTGACTCGTCGGCTCGGCTACCAGGGTGCGTTTGCGTACTACCTGCGCGGTGAGCACATCGACGCCCAGACTGCGCAACGGCTGGGGCTTGTGCAGCAGGTCGTCGAGCACGCCAAGCTGCTCGCTACTGCCGACGAATGGTGCTCACGGGTGGCCGCGATGCCGGCACACGCGGTGGCGATGACCAAGCCGCTGCTGCGGGCCGTGGCCGACGCCGACTGGAACGACGCGCTGACCCTGGAGGAATTCGCCGAACCCACCTGCTTCACCACCGCCGCGTTCGCCAACAGCGTGCACACCATGCTGGCTGCGCGTCCTGCGGTCGGTCAGAAGGGTGGTGGGTCGTGATCGGTGTCGGGTGGGGCCGGCCCGAAGTAGCTGGCGGATTTGGCTCGGCGGCCTGCCCGGGCGTTGCGATTCTGTCGGCGTTCGGTATTGATGCGGTGGGCGCGGTTTTGGTCGCGGGTGCGGCGGCGTTTGGGCATCATCGCGGTGCGCTCGCCGCAGTAGTCGAGCGGCGGCTCAGTTTCTGGTGAGGGCAGACCGCCGGTGGATTGGCACAGGCTGGGAAACAGCAGGGCGCTGCCGGGTGTGGTGACATACGTGTGCCCGGCCGGCGAGGTGAGAATGATTGTGCCGTCGGGCAATTGCTGATCACGCCAGCCCCAGAAGGTTTTTACCAAATGATGGGTGCGGCAGTAACACTTGAGGTTTGAGGCGTGGGTGGGCCCGCCGTCGGCGTAGGGGATGGTGTGGTCCAGATCGCATCGGTGGGCGGGTTGGTCGCAGCCGGGCCAGCGGCAGGTCAAGTCCCGGCAGCGCACAAAGGCGGCCAGGGTTTGCGATGGGCTGTAGCGGGGTTCGGGTGGGGCGTCGCCGGGGTGGACCAGCGGTATCAGCTTGGCTGAGGCGGCCAACTCCGTGAGGAGTTCGGGTGGGATGAGCCCGTCGGCGCCCACCTCGGATGCCGGCGCCACGCCGCTGCCGGTGAGGGTGGCGTGCTCGGCGATTACATGGATCACCACCGGGGAGGCGGCGGGCCGCTTTGCGGCGACGCAGTCGCGGCGCCCGCAGCGACAGCCCAGCCGATCCGCCCCGGCGGCCAGCGCGCCCAACCCATCGGCGCGGCGCTGCTCACGGTTGCGGGGATCGTGCTCACAGACGGTGGCCGCCAACGCGGTTAACCGCTTGTCCAGGGCGTGGGCGTCGGGAGTGAACAGGCTGGCGTGGATCTCGGTAATACCGCCGGCCAGATCGGTGAACCACACCTCGCGCTGGGGCAAGCGTTCGTTGCGCCGTCGCACCGCATCGGCGTCGGCGGTGGCCACGACTTTGTCGATCTGACTGGCCAACCGGGCCCGCGTCATGGATGGCCAACGCGGCACCGCGACGGCCAGCTGGGCGTCCACCGCCGGCAACACGTCAGGGTCGGTGATCAGATCGGTGCGATACACGATGGTTGCGAACATCCGAAAGTCAATGTCGCCATCGGCAAACACCTCGCCGACTTTGGGCAGGCGCTCGCGCATGGCCCGGGCATAGCGCAGCCGGCTAGCGGCGAGGGCTTGGCTGATCCGCAGCGCCGCGGCCACCTCGGCGGCCACCGCCTCCTCGGTGTCCACCGCCCAGTCTTGGGTGTCCGAGCAGCGCGAGAGCCGGTGGCCGAACAGCTCCCCGATCGCGGCCAGCTGTGCGGCTGCCGCCCGGTTCTCCGCCCGCGTCGCCGCGCAGACCCGATCCAGCAGCGCCGCCGATACCGGTGTGGTCGAGGGATGACGACGCTCAAACAGGTCATCAAGCCGGGCAATCGCCTCCGGCGAGGGCTTACGCCCCGACACTTCCTCGAACATGTGTTCGAGTATGCCACCCCGGTCCGACAAGAACCGGTCGCAGCCGTTAAGCCTGAATCTTCGCCGTCACCGCGCCGGTGAGCCGAACCAGATCTTCGGGCGCGACCGCGACGTCCCACCCGCGCCGGCCCGCGCTGCAATAGATCCGGTCCCAGGCCAGCGCGCCGGAGTCGACGACCGTCGGTAGCGGCGCGCGCTGCCCGAACGGCGAAACAGCGCCGACCACATAGCCCGTGGCTCGTTGGGCCGCAACGGGTTCGGCCATGCTGGCTTTGGGCACCCCCAGCGCAGCGGCAGCCGCCTTCAGCGACAACTTCGACGACGCGGGCAGTATCGCGACGGCGAGCCCATCGGGCACCGCGATGATCAAGGTCTTATAGATCTGTTCAGCAGCGATGCCGCCGGCCTTGGTCAGCGCGTGGACCGCTTCGACACCGAACGAGCGTTCTCGGGGATCGTGACCGAATTTGACGACCTCATGCCGCACACCGGCAGCGGTCAGAGCCGCAAGAGCCGGTGTCGCAGCGGCCGGCATGTTAAGCCTGCTTATACCCCGGCGGGTTGACGCCGTCCACCCAGAAGTCGACGCCGAGTTTGCCGCCCGGCACGCAGTCATACGCCGACAAGTCGGTGACGCCGGATTCCACCAGCACGTCTTCGCACAACAACGTGTTGCCGGTGCACTCGCGGGAGGGCTTGTTGAGGATGACGTACGCGGCGTCGGAGTACACCTCGGGCTTGCGGGCGCGGCCCATCGCCTCTTCACCGCCGAGCAGGTTCTGCACGGCGGCGGTGGCCACCAGCGTCCGCGGCCACAGGGTGTTCGACGCGATGCCCTCGTCGCGCAACTCCTCGGCCATGCCCAGCGCGCACAGCGTCATACCGAACTTGGCCATCATGTAGGCCGTCGGCTTCAACCACTCTTTTCCGAGCAGCACCGGCGGCGACAGCGTCAGGATGTGCGGGTTCTCCCGGCCCTTCAGGTGGGGGATACACGCCTGAGACACCGCGTACGTGCCGCGCACCTGGATGCCGTTCATCAGGTCGAACCGCTTCATCGGCACCTCGGTGATGGACCCCAGGTTGATTGCCGACGCGTTGTTCACGCAGATGTCGATACCGCCGAACTGCTCGACGGCCTTGGCCACCGCGGCCTCGACCGAATCCGGGTCGCGGACGTCCCCGACGATCGGCAGCGCCTGCCCGCCGGCCTCTTCGAGCTCTTTCGCCGCGGTGAACACCGTGCCCGGCAGCTTGGGATGCGGCTCGGCGGTCTTGGCGATCAGCGCGATGTTGGCGCCGTCCTGGGCGGCCCGCTTGGCGATGGCCAGGCCGATTCCGCGGCTGGCACCCGAGATGAACATGGTCTTGGCTTTCAGCGACATGAGCGTCACAGTAACGCTGCTCACAATCAGCCTGAATCGGCGGCCCGGATTGCGTCGCCGCCGGCGGCGGAAATGAACCGGAAATAGCGCGGCGATTATTGCTGTTGAGTGATGCGGAGCAGACACTGTCGGTCGCAGCCTTTAGATTGGGGAAGGGGGAGTCGGGTGTCAACGGCGACGAGCCTTATTGGCGAAGAGCAGTTGGCCGGGTGCCAGACGGGTCCGGTGTTGATGGACCTGTTCACCGGCATCGCGACAGAAGGGACTGCGTTACTCAACATGGCCGACATCGATGGCGCGACCGAGTCGGAGACAGCTGGGACTCCAGCGGCCCTAGAGGCCGCAGAGGTCTCGGACACCCCTGGGCGCAGCCGCTCGAACGGAACTGACGCGGAGCTGACCGCGCGCTTCGAGCGCGACGCGATTCCGCTGCTTGATCAGCTATACGGCGGCGCGCTGCGGATGACCCGGAATCCGGCCGATGCCGAGGATTTACTCCAAGAAACCATGGTCAAGGCCTACGCGGGATTTCGCTCGTTCAAGGAGGGCACAAATCTCAAGGCGTGGCTCTACCGCATCCTGACCAACACCTACATCAACAGCTACCGCAAGAAGCAGCGGCAGCCGGCGCAGTATCCGACCGACGAGATCACCGACTGGCAATTGGCGGCCACGCGCCGAGCACTCTTCGACCGGCTTGCGCTCTGCCGAGGTTGAGGCGCTCGAGTCGTTGCCGGACACCGAAATCAAAGAAGCGCTGCAGGCATTACCCGAAGAGTTTCGGATGGCGGTGTACTACGCAGACGTAGAGGGTTTCCCGTATAAGGAGATCGCCGAGATCATGGATACACCGATCGGGACGGTGATGTCGCGACTGCATCGCGGCAGACGCCAACTGCGCACCTTGCTGACCGATGTGGCCAAGGATCGGGGTTTCATCCGCGGCGATCAAGCGCCCGAGGAGGTGTCGTCGTGACTGAGTTCTCGCCCGGTGACCTCCCGGCAGGTGCTGACCCCCGCATCAAGGCCGAGTGCGCCGAACTGGTTGCGATGGTATGGGAGTTCATCGACGGTGAATGCAACCCCGAGGTCCGAGAGAAGCTCCGCAAGCATCTCGACGAATGCCCGCCGTGTGAACACTTGCACGAGCTAGAGGAGCGTCTCAAGATCTTGATCGGTACCAAGTGCCGCGGCGAGAAAGCTCCCGAGGGTCTTCGTGAGCGGCTACGGCTCGAGATCAGCCGGACCACGATCATCCGCCGATAGCGTCGAACGGCCTAACGCACGGGAAGCGGGGGCGTCCCCCAACGCCCCCGCAAGCGGGTGATTCCCGTACCGCCCCGTCTAGCAGTTGGGGCGCTTACCGTGATTGGCCTTGCTGTACTTGCGGTCTTTCTTCTTGCGGCCACGCTTGGCCATAACTGATCCTCCTCGCAGATGTTTCTGCAGGTCAGTCTTTCATGCGTCGGGTGTTGCGTAGCCCGGGGGCTACGCAATCGACCCAGTGCCGACCGGCACGCCCGCGGCCGGCTGCCCGGGAACCCCAGATGTCTGCCCGGCTACGCCTGGCGTCTGTCCTGGCATGAAGCCGGGCGTCTGTCCCGGTAGGCCACCGGGCGTCTGTCCGGGCAGGAAGCCGGGTGTCTGTCCAGGGAGCCCGCCGGGGTAGCCGGGCATCTGGCCAGGGAGCCCGCCGGGGTAGCCAGGCAGACCACCGGGCAGCTGTCCAGGCAGCGCACCCGGGTAGCCGCCGGGGATTCCTCCCGGGAGACCGCCGGGCATTCCTCCCGGGAGACCACCGGGCGACAGTGCGCTGCTGGCGGGCATCAACAGGTCCCCGCTGCCGGGGATGATGTTATTCATCAAACCGCTCAGCGAGCCGAACAGCGAATTCGCGATGTTCACGGCGCTGCCGGCGCCGGCGTCGGCCCCGCCGAGGCCTGGAACGGGCAATGGGTCGTCGGCAAGGAATGGTTGCTGGGGAGCGGCCGCGGCGACCCCTGCGCCGAGCCCAATGGTGGCGATTGCTGCCAGCGCAACCCCGATGCCGGCCTTCACTCGGTTCAATGGGCGTCGAGCTATCGGATTTGTAAACATATTCTCGGACAACGGAATTCCCCTCAAATTCGGCTGAGGCACTAAGTGCGCATCAGACACTCCAATCACTCTGGAAACAATGCTGCTCAATTGTCACATTTACAGCACGACACGATCACAGGACGAACTCTATAGGTTCGCTTAGTAATCTTGGAGTTTGCTTACCGATATCCGCGCGATATCAGCGAGCGCCTCTCTTTCCCGCGCAACGGTGGGTGACCTGCGCTGTCGACGCCGACACAACCCGGCGGGGACTCACTCCCTGGCGCCCAGGTCAACTGACTGTGGTTCGATGGAGCAACAGAATTTGGGCAAGCACCGGCTGGGTAACGAACGGGGTGATGATGGCCGAGGACGTCCGCGCAGAGATCGTGGCCAGCGTGCTCGAAGTCGTGGTCAGCGAGGGCGACCAGATCGGCGAGGGTGACACCCTGGTGCTGCTGGAATCGATGAAGATGGAGATCCCGGTACTGGCCGAGGTCGCCGGCACAGTCAGCAAGGTCAGTGTTTCGGTGGGAGACGTCATCCAGGCCGGCGACCTTATCGCCGTAATCAGCTAGCCATTGGCTCGTCCATACCTCTTGGCGGGAGTCGCCGATGTCCACTCTCGGTGACCTGCTCGCCGAACACACCGTTCTGCCGGGTAACGCCGTCGACCACCTGCACGCGGTGGTCGGCGAATGGCAGCTGCTCGCCGATCTTTCGTTCGCCGATTACCTGATGTGGGTTGGCCGCGACGACGGTTCGCTGGTATGTGTCGCGCAGTGCCGGCCGAATACCGCCCCCACCGTTCTGCTGCGAGACGCGGTCGGTACCGTGCTGGCCGCCGATCGAGTGCCGCTGATCGCTGCGGCGTTCGAATCCGGCACCATCGGTCTGGAAAGCGATGCGGGCCAATCATATTCGTGGCAACAAACGGGACTGAACATCGAGGCGGTGCCGGTGCGGTGCGGCGACAAGGTGGTCGCGGTGTTGACCCATCAGACGGCCGTCGCCGACACCCACAAATCCAGCCCGCTGGAGACCGCATACCTGGACTGCGCCGCCGACCTCGTCCACATGCTCTCCGAGGGCACCTTTCCGAACGTTGGGGACGTGGCGATGTCGCGCTCCAGCCCGCGCGCAGGTGACGGCTTCATTCGACTCGACGTCAACGGAGTGGTCTCCTACGCCAGCCCGAACGCGCTGTCGGCCTACCACCGGATGGGTTTGACCTTGGAGCTGGACGGCCACAACCTCATCGAGGTGACCCGTCCGCTGATCTCCGACCCGTTCGAGGCCCAAGAACTCGCTACGCATGTGCGCGACTCGCTGGCCGGTGGTGCCAGCATGCGCATCGAGGTCGACGCCGGCGGCGCCACGGTGCTGCTGCGGACGCTGCCGCTGGTGGTTCACGGCTCAGCAGCCGGCGCCGCGGTGCTGGTTCGCGACGTCACCGAAGTCAAGCGCCGCGACCGCGCGTTGATCTCCAAGGACGCCACGATCCGGGAAATCCACCACCGGGTGAAGAACAACCTGCAGACCGTGGCGGCGCTGCTGCGCCTGCAGGCCCGCCGGACGACCAACGCCGAGGGCCGAGAGGCGCTCATCGAGTCCGTACGGCGAGTGTCGTCGATCGCCTTGGTCCACGACGCGCTGTCGATGTCGGTGGACGAGGAGGTCAACCTCGACGAGGTGATCGACCGGATCCTGCCGATCATGAACGACGTGGCCACGGTGGACACACCGATCCGAATCAATCGCGCGGGCATGCTCGGCGTCCTGGACTCCGATCGTGCGACGGCGCTGATCATGGTGATCACCGAACTCGTGCAAAACGCCATCGAGCATGCGTTTGACCCGGCAGCCCGGGAACCCGCCGGCGGCTCAGTGACGATACGGGCCGAGCGGTCGGCGCGTTGGCTCGACGTGGTGGTCCACGACAACGGCCGCGGTCTGCCCGAGGGGTTCAGCGTCGAGAAGTCCGACCGGCTGGGTCTGCAGATCGTGCGGACACTGGTGTCCGCGGAGCTGGACGGCTCGCTGCACATGCAGGACGCCCCCGAAGGCGGAACCGACGTGGTGCTACGCGTGCCGATCGGTCGTCGCGTCCGCGCCGCGCAATAGCGCTGCACACAACGGTGCGGCCCCGACATCTCGTCGGGGCCGCACCGTTGACGCGACTTCAGCCCGGGTCAGACCCCGGTGCGGGCCTTCGTCCGAGCGTTGCGACGCTTCAGCGCGCGCCGCTCGTCTTCGCTCATTCCGCCCCACACGCCGGAGTCTTGGCCGGTGTTTAGTGCCCACGAGAGGCACTCGGTGGTCACCGGACAGCGGTTACAGACCAGTTTCGCGTCAGCGATCTGCGCGAGCGCCGGCCCGCTGTTCCCGACGGGGAAGAACAGCTCCGGGTCCTCATCGCGACACACCGCGTTGTGGCGCCAATCCATAAGTCGTTACTCCTCACTGTGTGCGCAGCAGGGCGCACGAGTATTTTTCTTCGGCTGTTAACGCAGGCACAAGAAATGTTTCCGTACCGTTGCAAGTGTTCATTCGATCGTTTCACAGGCTCAACAGATGTCAAGAGAGCTCGTTGGTCCGTGGGCTATCTCACTTTGGCGATTTGTTACCAAATCCCTTAACCGTTTGTACTACAGTCCGACCGGTCTGACCAGCCTTTTTGTGCCTGCCCCGTACTTACCGCAGGTCAGAGGCCTTATTTCCGTCTTATTTTGGCGGGTGGGGCTACGACGTCCAGCGCGTTCGGAACGGCCCGGAACGTCATCTGCTCCCGTACGCCGAGGTAGTCACCGTCAAACTGGCTGGCCACTGGCGTGCCAGCGCAGCTGACCCGCACGCAGGCCGCATTGTCATCGCGGACGACCTGGTTGCCCTCGATCTTCGGCTGCTTGGAGAACATCTGCCCGACCAGTCTCAGGCTCGGCACCACCGTTAAGCGGGTGACGCCGAACACTCCGAGCCCCGTCTCGAAGGTGGTGCCGGGATTGGTGCACATTGGCCGGTCGTTGGCGTAGGTCCACGGGCTGGAGTTGGACACGAAGACAAAGTGGACCCCGGAGATCGGCTCGCGCCCGGGCAGCTCGACGGTCAGCCTCGGTTCACGACGGGAGTAGGCCACCGTGGCGCGCACCGCCGCGGTGATATAGCGCGTCGGCGTGACCTTGACGCCCTTTTCCCGTTGCGCTTCCACTTTGGCCACCGCCTCGGCGTCGACGCCCATACCGGCGTTCAGCACCGCCCACCGCTCGCCGCAGTCGATCAGCCCGATCCGTCGCCACTTCGTCTCCTGGGCGTACCTGTCGAGCAGCCAGATGAGCTGGTTGGTGGCGTCGATCGGGCCTGGCGGGATGCCCAGCGACCGGGCCATCACATTCGCCGAGCCACCCGGGACTATCGCCAGCGCCGGAATATGCCCGGTTGGCAATTGACCGGGGCGGCCAAGCAGGCCGTTGACCACGTTGCTGACCGTCCCGTCGCCGCCATGCACGACAACCAGATCAACCCCGTCCTGGACGGCAGCCTGCGCGATTTCGCCGGCATGGCCGCGGTGTCGGGTGTGCTCGACGGTCAGCTCCAGGCGGCTTTTGAGCGCGTGCGCCAGCAGGTCGCGCCCCGCCGTGGTGGTCGAAGTCGCTGTGGGGTTGACGATCAGCACGGCGCGCATGACGCCAAAGCCTACGGGAGCGGCGACGATGCCGGCCGCGGCGCGGCCCCCCGCTTGCGGGGGCGAGAGCGACTATCGGGCTCCACGGGATGGTTACGCTGACGCTGTGGGTAGTCAGCCACCGGCACCGCTGAGTGTGCGTGGCGCCGGAGTGATCGTTGCTGTGCAGGGCGCGATCGGTCTGGTTCTGGCGGCTGTTCTGCTAATCCGGGGACTTGGCGGTGCGGATCAGCGGGTGGTCAACGGCTTCGGCACCGCAGCGTGGTTCGCCCTCATTGGTGGTGCCGTTCTGGCCGCCGGCGGCGCAATGCTGGTCGGCAGGCGGTGGGGTCGCGGGCTGGCGGTGTTCGCCGAGTTATTGCTGCTGCCACTCGCGTGGTATTTGGCCGTCGGTTCTCATCGGGTGCTGATCGGGGTCGCGGTGGGCATCATGGCGCTGACCGTGTTGACGTTGCTGTTCAGTCCGGCCGCAGTGCGCTGGGTCGCCGGCGGGTCATAAGCGCCGCTCCTCTCCCCCGCAAGCGGAAGGTGCCCCCACATCGCTCTTTTGCTCGGTATCGTCGCCGGCGCGGATCAGCGGGGTCCGGCCAGCTCCGCCAACTCCGGACCGGACAGTCGATAGGTGGTCCACTCGTTCTGCGGCTGAGCACCGGCGGTCTCATAGAGGGCAATCGCATCGGTGTTCCAGTTCAACACCGCCCAGCACAGCCGGGTGTAGCCGTTGTCCACGCATTCCCGGGCCAGGGCCGTCAGCAGCTCGCGTGCCAGCCCGAGACGGCGAAATCGTGGAAGCACGAATAGGTCCTCCAGATACACACCCTCGACGCCGTCCCAGGTCGAGAAGTTGAGGAACCACAGTGCCATCGCAGCGACTTCACCGTCTACCTCGGCGACGTGTGCTCGTAGCGTTATGGGTTCATCGAAAAGTGCTGCGCTGATTTGTCTTTCGATCACAGTGCACTGGTCGGCGGCGCGTTCGAAGCGGGCCAGTTCGTGGATCATCGCGGTGATCGCTGCGGCATCGGTGGCTATGGCTCGGCGGATGTGCGCGGTCACAGATCAACTCCCAGCGCGGTCAAAATAGTGACGAATTTCGTTGTCGTCTCGGCAACTTCGTCATCAGGATCGGACTCGGCGACGATCCCGCCGCCGGCGTGGGCGAGTGCAGAACGGCGGTCGGCCGCGAGCTGCGCGCAGCGGATGGACACCACCCACCGCCCGTCACCGCGCATGTCGCACCAGCCGACAGCGCCAGCGTAGAAGCCGCGGTCACCCTCCAGTTCGCTGATCAGTGCGGCGGCGGCGTCGGCGGGCACACCCCCGACCGCGGGGGTGGGGTGCAGCGCTAATGTCAAATCCATTGCGGTCGTTGATGTATCGCGCAGTCGTCCGCTGATCGGCGTGCTGAGATGCCAGAGCGCGGTGGTGCGGCTGAGCTCGGGTGTGGGCGCGATCATCAGTTCGCTGCACAACGGACGCAGGGCGTCGGCCATGGTATCGATGACCAGTTGGTGCTCGTGGCGATTCTTGGCGGAAGCGGCCAGTGCGGCCCCGGCAGCGGCGTCGCGCTCGGGGTCGGCGGCGCGCGGCGCGGAACCGGCGAACGGCCGACACGTCACCCGATCGCCGTCGCGCACAACCAGCAGCTCGGGGCTGGCGCCCACCAAAGCCATCCCCGAATACTGGCCGCCCGCCGCGGACAGATCGACCAGATAGCCGTAGGCGGCGGGGTCGTCCGCGACCAGCCGACGCAGGACGACCCTGGCGTCCAGCGGAGCATCGGCGGCCAGCCGTAAAGCGCGGGCCAGCACCACCTTCTGCAGGGCGCTGCCCGGAGCGGTCAGCCGTTCGCGGGCACGTCGAACCCGGGCCCGGTGCTCGTCGGGCGCGGGAACCGCGCCGGCCACGTGCACTGCCGGCAGCGGGTCAGTCGGCCAGTCAGGCAGTTTGGCAGTTCGCCGTACGGAACGCGGCGCCATCAACGCGGCGGGATTGCGACTGTCAAAAGCTAACGCGCCCAAAACTATTGGCACCGCTCCCGACCGCAACGCCGTTTGGGCGCCGGCCACGTCGGAATAGCAAGCTTGCGCGCCGTCGGCGACGAGGGCGCCGGTCGGCCCGCACAGCACGAACGGTGGTTCAGTCGTCATTCGGATGCGGGTAGCCCAGTGCGCTCAGCTGGCGGATCCCGTGCTCGAAGCCGCAGATCGCTATGGACGCCGGGCCCATCCCGAATCGGCTGCCCTCCACCAACGGCAACTCCACCCAACGGGTGATCACGGCGCGGGAAAAGTGGCCGTGACCCACGAACACCACATCACGCGATGCCATCTGCTCGAGCGCCAGCGCGACGGCCCGGTCCGCACGGTCGCTGACCTGCGCGACGGTTTCGCCGTCCGGGCAGCCGTGCGTCCAGATCGTCCAATCGGGCCGCGATTTACGAATCTCGGCGGTCGTCACGCCCTCGTAGGAGCCGTAATCCCATTCGGCGAGCAGCGACGACTTTTCCTCGACGGTCAGGCCGGCGAGCTCGGCGGTCAACACCGCGCGCCGGAGCGGGCTGCTGATCACCTTCGGGTTGTCGAGGTGCAGGTCGGCGACTGCCGGGGCGGCGGCCGCGGCCTGCGCGCGGCCGTGGTCGGTGAGGTCGAGATCGGTGCGCCCGGTGTGCTGGCCGGACTTGGACCACTCGGTCTCCCCGTGGCGCAGCAACACCAGCCGATGGCTCTCGACGCCCATGCTGAACGATTCTGCCTGACACACATGGCCATCCGCGCGCGGGCACCAAGGGTTTGATGCCAGGATGGGCATTGATCACCCGCCTGCAATAAGGAGGAGCGACGCTTCATGACGACTCGGGTGCTGGCAGTGGCCAACCAGAAGGGCGGGGTGGCCAAAACGACGACGGTGGCCTCGCTGGGCGCGGCGATGATGGACGCGGGACGGCGAGTGCTGCTCGTCGACCTGGACCCGCAGGGCTGTCTGACCTTCTCGCTGGGCCAAGACCCGGACAAGTTAGCGGTGTCGGTGCATGAGGTCTTGCTCGGTGAGGTGGAGCCCGACGTTGCCCTGGTCGATACCGACGAGGGCATGACGCTGCTGCCGGCCAACATCGACCTGGCCGGCGCCGAGGCGATGCTGCTGATGCGCGCCGGCCGCGAGTATGCGCTCAAACGCGCGCTGGACAAACTCGGCGACCAGTTCGACGTGGTCCTCATCGACTGCCCGCCGTCGCTGGGCGTGCTCACCCTCAACGGGCTGACGGCCGCCGACGAGGTCATCGTGCCGCTGCAATGCGAAACGTTGGCGCATCGCGGCGTCGGGCAGTTCCTGCGCACGGTCGCCGATGTCCAGCAGATCACCAATCCGGGCCTGCGGTTACTCGGCGCGCTGCCGACGCTGTACGACCCGCGCACCACCCACACCCGTGACGTGCTGCTCGACGTCGCCGACCGCTACGACATGCCGGTGCTGGCGCCGCCGATTCCGCGCACGGTGCGTTTCGCCGAGGCCAGCGCGTCTGGCTCGTCGGTGATGGCCGCGCGCAAGAACAAGGGCGCGTCCGCCTACCGTGAGTTGGCGGAGACGCTGCTCAAACACTGGAAGTCGGGTAAAGCACTGCCGACGTTCACCATCGACGCCTGAGGTCAGCCCAGCACGACGAGGGTGTTGCCGCGCTGCTCGAGCAGCTGCGAACCGGAAACGGCGGGGATCACCGGGGCGTTGCCCGGCGGCCGGGTCACCGGCAGATAGCCTTCGCCTTCACCGGTGATCGGATCACAAACGGCGATGCCACCGGTCACGGGGACGAGCAACTTGCCCGCCATCATCGCCGCGGGCCCCACCGGAACCGAAGGCCCAGCGGCCCCAATGGAAAAGCGGTAGGTCAGCGTTGCCCCGTCGAAGACCATCACCTTGTCGCCGGTCCACCAGGTGACCAGATTGCCGGGCCGTGACACCACGCTCGACGTCGACGGCGGCTTGGGCAGCGGCGTGCTGGCCACGGTCACCCCGGCCTCGTCGACCACAACGACCTTGGGCTGCGGAGCCGGCAGATACACCAGGGTCTTGGTCTCCGACACCGTCAGCACCCGGGCTCCGGAGCCCACGGTGATCCCCGGCTCGGGGACGTCGCGCAGCTCGGGCTCGTCTTCTTCCTTGCTGGGGCGCAGCAGGGTGAGCCGCAGATCCGCTTGGCTGCCGCACGCGCCGAGCACCGAGACCGCCGCCGAGCTGGCCGCCGCCGAAACCAAGCGGCATCCGGTGTGCAGTCCCTTCGAGGAGGGCTTCACGCGGGCGTCGATCTCGCCGTACGAGAGCATCCGGACCATGTCGGAGCGCCACAGTTCCAACCTGGTGTCCCCGGCCGACAAAACCGTGGTGCCGTCGGAGGACAGGTTGACACGATGGTCGGCGTAGCTGCTTCGGGCGGGTCCGCGGCTACCGGTCGATCCGTCGATCGTGCTGACCTGACCGCAGCCCCGGTCGTCTCGGTAGACCGCGACCGCAAAGCGGTAGACCCCGGCGACCCCGCACAGATCGCTGCCGCGCGAGTAGCTCCACCGCACCTGGCCGGTGACCGGATCACGCCCTTGGACGGCACGCCCGTCGGCGGTTACCACGGTTCCGGCGACCGCGACAGGCTGGTCGGTCGGTGCGTTGGGGGCGGTCCAGAGCTGCTTGAGCGAGGCCGGCACCTCGTGGGCCAACCTCGGGCTGGGCGAGGGCCCTGCCGCGGGCCGGCTGATCGTTGCCCGGGCATCGCTGGTCCACCAGATCAACGCCGCCGCCACGGCGACCACCGCCACGATCGCTGCCGCGGCCAACACATCGGCCTTGGTGCGGCGTTCCGGTTTGACCATCAGGGGGCAGGCGACACCGGTTCAGTTGGCATTCGCGGCCACGCCCGCCGACTTGCGCGGGCGCCGACGGCGGCGCCGCCCGTTGTGTGCGCCGTCGCCGGAGTTCGCTGTCGTGGTGCCGGCGGGCGAAGGCGCTGAAGCTGTGGCCTCGCCGTTGGTGGCACCGGCGGCTTGGCCACCAACGGGGTGGCCTGTCACCGATTTGCCTCCGCGGGTGCGCTGCCGTTGCCGGCTGCTGTTGCGTGACCGCGGCTCGGATCGGTCGCCGTCGCGCTGACCCGATGTGGCACGTTTGGCCTGCGATTTGCGCGGCGTACCCACGGTGCCGCGGGCGTCGGCCGGGATGTCGAGTTCGGTGTAGAGGTGCGGCGAACTGGAGTAGGTCTCGGAGGGATCCGGGCAGCCCAGGCCAAGCGTCTTGTTGATCATCGTCCAGCGGGCCAGCTCGTCCCAGTCCACCAGCGTGACCGCGACACCGGTCTTGCCGGCGCGGCCGGTCCGGCCGATGCGGTGCACGTAGGCCTGTTCGTCCTCAGGGATCTGGTAGTTGATGACGTGGGTGACGTCGTCGACGTCAATTCCGCGGGCCGCCACGTCGGTAGCGACCAGGACGTCGATACCGCCGCTGCGGAACGCTTTGAGCGCCTTCTCCCGGGCCACTTGGCCCAGGTCGCCGTGCACGGCGCCGACGGCGAAACCGCGTTCGGCCAGCTCATCGGCCACCTTCTGGGCGGTGCGCTTGGTCCGGGTGAAGATCATGGTGGCGCCGCGTCCGCGGACCTGCAGCACCCTGCTGACCAGCTCGACCTTGTCTAGCGCGTGGGCGCGATAAACGTACTGCTTGGTGAGGTCGTGCACCGCCGAGGAGTGCGGCGCCTCGGCCCGGATGTGAGTGGGCTGGTTCATGAACGTGCGGGCCAGCGTGATGATCGGATCCGGCATCGTCGCCGAGAACAACATCGACTGCCGCTCGTCGGGGATCTGCCGCAAAATCCGTTCGATATCGGGCAAGAAGCCCAGGTCGAGCATTTCGTCGGCCTCGTCGAGCACCAGCACCGAAAGACCGCCCAGCTGCAAGTGCCCCTGCTGGGCCAGGTCGAGCAGCCGGCCGGGGGTACCCACCACCACGTCGGCGCCGGCGCGCAGCGCCTCGATCTGCGGCTCGTAGGGCCGGCCGCCGTAGATGGACACCACCGACAGCCGTCGGTCGTCGTCGGTGGTCAGGTGCTTGGCGGCGGTGGCCAAGTCACCGGAGACCTGCAGGCACAGCTCGCGGGTGGGCACCACGATCAGCGCCCGCGGGATGCCGGTGAGCGGGCGTTGGGTGCCTGAGGTGGTGATCCGCTGCAGCAACGGCACCCCGAACGCGAGGGTTTTGCCCATTCCGGTGCGGGCCTGGCCGATCAAGTCGTCGCCGGCGAGTGCGAGCGGCAGGGTTAGCTCTTGGATGGCAAAGGGATGCTTGATGCCGTCCTCTGTCAGTGCCTGCACTATTTCAGCGCGGACGCCGAGTTCGGCAAAGGTGGATTCGGATGTGGTTCGGGTGGGTGTGATTAGTGGGGTCATGCGTGAAACGCGATGCCTTTCGGGTCGTATTCGGTTAGTCAATCGTTGCGGTCACGCGCGCACCAGTTGACTGTCGAATACGTTGCCGATCCGGGGGCCCTGCGCTCACTAGGCGGGCCAACTGCATGCACGCTCATTTCGCCGGTAGCGGCGGTAAGGATCTACTGCCAATACCTGCATAGATCATAGCTGGTGGGCCGCCGCGACCGGGGATCACGGTCCCTCCCGACGCCTCGTGGCGATCGCCAGCGCGGCGAAGCCGGGCGCAGCGGGTCGCCACCGACGCCTCGTGGCGATCGCCAGCGCGGCGAAGCCGGGCGCAGCGGGTCGCCACCGACGCCTCGTGGCGATCGCCAGCGCGGCGAAGCCGGGCGCAGCGGGTCGCCACCGACGCCTCGACGCCTAGAGTGTTGCCATGACCTCGCTTTCGGGCGCCGACAAGCTGTCCGATCCGCCCCCGGCACGGGTGCCGGCGGACCATCCTGGCGTCAACGAATTGTTCGCAGTATTGGCCTACGGCGAGGTCGCGGCCTTCTATCGGCTCACCGATGAGGCGCGCATGGCGCCAGATCTGCGGGGGCGGATTTCGATGGCCAGCATGGCGGCAGCCGAGATGGGGCACTATGAGCTGCTGCACGACACCCTGGAGAGCCGCGGCGTCGACGTGGTGCCGACGATTTCGAAGTACGCCTCCGCACTCGACGGCTACCACCGGCTCACCACGCCGAGCACCTGGCTGGAGGCGCTGGTCAAGGCCTATGTCGGTGACGCGCTGGCCGCCGACTTCTATCTGCAGATCGCCGACGGGTTGCCCGACGAGGTCGCCGACGTGGTGCGCGCGACGATGTCGGAGACCGGACATTCCCAGTTCGTCGTCGCCGAGGTGCGGGCTGCGGTAACCAAGAGCAGCAGACAGCGCAGCCGGCTTGCGTTGTGGTCACGTCGTCTGCTCGGCGAAGCGATCACGCAGGCCCAGTACGTGTTGGCCGAACACGATGAGCTGGTCGACTTGGTGGTGTCGAGGACCGAGGGCTTGATGCAGGTGGCGGGGTTCTTCGACCGGCTTCAGCGCACGCACGACGACCGGATGGGTGAACTGGGCCTCGCCTAGCCCGGTGACGATGCGCGCGCGGAGCGGCGTGAGGTGGGGGTACCTCCCAGCCGCGCAGCGGCGAGGGGGAGAGGCGGGCAATCGGCTAACGGGTGCAGGTCGCGATCATCGCGTTGCTCGTCGAGACAGCGACGGGCTGACCTGCGCCGTCGGTGATCGAGCAGTTGAGATGACCGGTCAGGCTCGTCGCCACGACGGACCTGATCTGCACCCCCGGATTCACGACCACTGTTCGCGACCACGGCAGCGACACGTTGAGGTCCGTCTGGGGAGCGCCCTGCGCGTCGGTGTAGATGACGGTCACCAGATCTAAGAGCTGCTTGGTCCCGGTCACCCGGTAGACGAAGGTGCGGGCGGCCACATCCGGCGGTACGGACGGGACAGCCGCCGGCGGCGGGATCACCGTCGGCGCGTCGGTGGGACCCGCTGTGGGTGATGGGCTGGGTGTTTTCGGTGACGGTGTCACGGTGGTGACCGTCTCGGGAGGTAGCGACGGGGCCGGCGGGGCGCTGAGCCGCGGTGAGGTCACGCTGCGAGACGGTGGCATCACCACAGTCGCCGAGGTCGAGGCGCTGTCGCCGCCGTTGACGATCACGACCGTGGCGATCACCGCGAGCACGAAGACGATACCGGCGATTGCCGCGATAAGGCGCCAGCGCTGATCGATGGGCGCGAACTCATCGCCGTCGGCGTAGACGTCGTCGACCGCGTCATCTGGGTAGTCCTGGATATCGCTATCCAAGTAATTCATGGTGCTGATGGTGCAGATGTTATCGATGCCGGGAGGCCGGGCGACGTGCCGTGCGGGCGTGTCAGGTCACGATTTGCCAACGGCGGCCGGGCGGCCCGCATCATCGCCGGGCGGGCTTCCACTAGCCTGCTTGCGGGAGAACGATTTCCAACGATCACCAGGGAAAGAACGGGAAGGGGCCGACGTGGAGGTCAAGATCGGTATCTCGGACAGCCCGCGCGAGTTGGTCTTCAGCAGTGCGCAAACGCAAAGCGAAGTCGAAGAACTAGTCGCCACCGCACTGGGTAAGGATTCCAACCTGCTGAGCCTGACCGACGAGAAGGGCCGTCGCTTCCTGGTCCACGCCGCCAAGATCGCCTACGTCGAACTCGGCGTCGCGGACGCTCGCCGGGTCGGGTTCGGACTGGGTAGCAGCGCGGCTAGGAACGGGTGAGCGGCACGTGTGACAGCCCGCCCCAGGCGAACAGCACGGTGCCGTCGACGGCATCTTCTTTCGAAATCGGCCGATCGGTGTCCAACCAGTACCTGGCGCAGTCGACGCTAAGTGCGACCAGGGCCACCGCGATCATCCGGGCGCGGTGCGGGTCCAACCCGGAATCGGCGCTGATCAGATCGAAGACCGCGTCGATGCACGATTCGGTGGCCACCCGCACCTGTGCGGCAACCTGGGGCTCGGTGACATAGTCGTTCTCGAAGATCAACCGGTAGCCCTGGCCATCGTGCTCGATGAAATCGAAGAACGCCTGCACCGCCGAGCGCAACCGTAGCCGGTTGTCGGTGGTCTTGCGCAGCGCCTGTCGCACACCGGACACCAGATTCTCGACGTGTCGAGCCAGGACCGCCAGGTACAACTCCAGCTTGCTGGAAAAGTGTTGGTAGAGAACGGGTTTGCTGACTCCGGCCCGTTCGGCGATCTCGTCCATACCGGCGGCGTGGTAGCCGCGGTCGACGAAAATCTCGCTCGCTGCGATGAGCAGTTGGCCGCGACGCTCGTCACGGGGCAGCCGGTTGCCGCGCCGAGTGGGCGTGCCGGGCTTCTCCGCTGCCCGATTGCTGCCGCCCAGCTTGACCGCACCCCCTTCGGCGGCATTGGCGAGATCGCTCATCAAGTCCTCAATCTGGTTGTCTAGCGTTCGGTGTAGCGATGCGCGGCTAATCGCAACGACATTACTACCGACTCGCTTTTGGGGTCGCCATCCATGCCCCGAATGTCGGTAGATCAACGTTGCACCGTTACCTGCGGGCGCGGCGAGAGTCGCAGCTAGCGACGGTTGTGCCATTCTTGGAAAGTGACCTTTGACCCGGATCGGCGCGGGGGGAACCGGGTACCGGTGCTCCGCGACGACTGGCGAGAACCGCTGCGCGCGCAGCGGGATCCTCTCGCGTGGGGCTCGGGGCGGGTCCGGTCGAATCGGGATAGCGGCCGCTGGCGCAAACAGAGCTGGCTAGGACGCTTTGTGTCGACTTACGGCTGGCGCGCGTACGCGCTGCCGGCGCTGATGGCCGTCACCGCGGTGGTGATCTATCAGACCGTGACAGGGACCAGCGCGCCCGCACCGGCCTCGGGGGACCCCGTCCAGGGCCCGCCGAAGATCGGGGCGGTGGGCACGTCGATCTTCGACGCACCGCCGCGGGGTCTGACCCAGTTCGACGCCAGCCTGCCCACCGGGATGCTGCCCAACGGCGGTCCATTCACCGAAGCCGGCGATAAGACCTGGCACGTCGTCCCCGGTAGCACGCCCCAGATCGGCCAGGGCACGGCCAAAGTCTTCAAATACACCGTCGAAGTCGAAAACGGCCTGGATCCCACCGCGTTCGGCGGCGACGACGCGTTCGCGGCAATGGTCGACCAGACGGTGGCCAACCCCAAGAGCTGGACACACAACGCGCAGTTCGCGTTCGTCAAGATCGACGGGGCTGACAAGAGCAAGCCGGACTTCCGGATCTCGTTGAGCTCCCCGATGACGGTGCGAGACGGCTGCGGCTACGAATTTCCGCTGGAGACGTCCTGCTACAACCCGTCCTACGGAGCTGGCGAACCGCGGGTCTTCGTCAACGAGGCGCGGTGGGTGCGCGGAGCGGTGCCCTTTGAGGGCGACGTCGGTTCGTACCGGCAATACGTGATCAACCATGAGGTCGGCCACGCCATTGGGTATCTGCGCCACGAACCCTGCGATCAGCAGGGCGGTTTGGCGCCGATCATGATGCAGCAGACCTTTTCCACCTCCAACGACGACGCCTCGAAGTTCGACCCGGAATGGGTCAAGGCCGACGGCAAGACCTGCCGGTTCAATCCCTGGCCTTACCCGATCGCCTAGCGCGCCGACGATGCAGACCGCGTAGCGGTCTGAGGAGAGGCGGGCAATCGAACCTAGCCCGTCGGGAAGCTTTGTCGGCTATTTGCCGTTGACCGCGGCAACTGCTGTGATGAAAAGAGACAACAGCCTTACGCGAAGCTGAGGAGATTTCGTTGTCGACGTCGCTGCCACCGCTGGTCCAGCCGGCTGCCGAGCTGACGCGGGATGAGGTCGCGCGCTACAGCCGTCATCTCATCATTCCGGACTTCGGTGTCGACGGGCAGAAGCGGCTGAAAAACGCCCGGGTGCTGGTGATCGGCGCTGGCGGGCTCGGAGCACCGACACTCCTTTACCTGGCGGCGGCGGGCGTCGGCACGATCGGGATCGTCGACTACGACGTCGTGGACGAGTCCAATTTGCAACGCCAGATCATCCACGGCGTGTCCGACGTCGGCCGATCCAAAGCGAAGTCCGCCCGCGACTCGATCGCCGAGGTCAATCCGCTGGTGGAAGTGCGCCTGCACGAGGAGCGGCTGGAACCGCACAACGCCGTCAACCTCTTTGAGCAATACGACCTGATCCTCGACGGCACCGACAACTTCGCGACCAGGTACTTGGTCAACGACGCCGCGGTGCTGGCGCATAAGCCCTACGTATGGGGGTCGATCTATCGGTTCGAAGGCCAGGTCTCGGTGTTTTGGGAGGATGCCCCCGACGGGCGCGGCCTCAACTACCGCGACTTGTACCCGGAAGCGCCCCCGCCGGGCATGGTGCCGTCCTGCGCCGAAGGCGGTGTGCTGGGCATTCTGTGCGCATCGATCGCGTCGGTGATGGGCACCGAGGCGATCAAGCTGATCACCGGGATCGGCGAGCCGCTGCTCGGCCGGCTGATGGTGTATGACGCGTTGGAGATGAGCTATCGCACGATCACGATCCGCAAGGACCCGTCCACGCGCGAGATCACCGAGCTGATCGACTACGAGGAATTTTGCGGGGTGGTGTCCGACGACGCGGCCGAGGCGGCCGCCGACTCCGCGATCACCCCGCGCGAGCTGCAGGAGCTACTGGATTCCGGCAAGAAGGTGGCCCTGATCGACGTGCGTGAGCCGGTGGAGTGGGACATCAACCACATCGACGGCGCCCAGCTAATTCCCGAAGTCGTCGATCAATTCCGGCGAGGGGCTGGCCAAACTGCCGCAAGACCGGATGCCCGTGCTGTATTGCAAGACAGGTGTGCGCTCAGCGGAGGCCCTGGCCGCGTTGAAGAAAGCCGGGTTTGCCGACGCGGTGCACCTGCAGGGCGGGATCGTGGCATGGGCCAAACAGATGCAGCCCGACATGGTGATGTACTGACCCGGTGATGACGCTGGCTGCCCTGGCGCGGCGGGCGGCAGGTTCCGCTGGAGTTCGCGACCACATTGGGGCGTAGCCGGCTCATCGTGTCTAGTCCCGACAGTTCGCTGGCCCCGATTAGGCTAATCGCGTGACTATCGAGCCGCCTCCTGAGCACGTGCTGGCGGCGTTCGGTTTAAGTGGTGTGCAGCCCATACCGTTGGGAGCCAGCTGGGAAGGCGGCTGGCGGTGCGGTGAAGTGGTGCTGTCGATGGTCGCCGACAACGCCCGCGCCGCCTGGTCCGCGCGGGTGCGGGAGACGCTGTTTGTCGACGGCGTGCGGTTGGCCCGGCCGGTCCGGTCGACCGATGGGCGCTACGTGGTTTCCGGCTGGCGAGCAGACACCTTCGTGGCCGGTGAACCCGAGCCCCGGCACGACGAGGTGGTGTCGGCGGCGGTGCGGCTGCACGAGGCCACCGGCAAGCTGGAACGGCCCCGATTCCTGACCCAGGCGCCCTCGGCGCCCTGGGCCGATGTCGACGTCTTCATCGCCGCCGACCGCGCGGCGTGGGAGGACCGGCCGCTGCAGTCGGTGCCGGCCGCGGCGCGGGCGGCATCACCGACCGCGGACGGGCAGCGGTCGATCGAGTTGATCAACCAGCTTGCCGGACTGCGGCGGCCAACCAAGAGCCCTAACCAGCTGGTGGACGGGGATCTCTATGGCACCGTGCTGTTCGCGGGTGCCGCTGCTCCCGGGATAACCGACATCACGCCGTACTGGCGGCCTGCGTCGTGGGCGGCAGGAGTCGTCGTCGTCGACGCGTTGTCCTGGGGCGAGGCCGACGAAGGGCTCATCGAACGCTGGAACGCCTTGCCGGAATGGCCGCAGATGTTGTTGCGCGCGTTGATGTTCCGGCTTGCCGTCCATGCGCTGCACCCGCGCTCGACGGCGGCCGCCTTCCCGGGTCTGGCCCGCACGGCTGCCCTGGTGCGTCTGATCCTTTAGAACTCTAGAACCCGCCGAGTGTGGGCTTGATGCACGCTTTTGGCGAAAAAACGTGACACAAGCCCACACTCGGACGGCTAGAACTCGTGGCGGATCTCGTCCAGTGCGACCCTGCCGTCGACGGCGAGAACTCCTTCTGCCCGAAGCAGTTCCAACTGCTTGGTGGTCAGATGCCTTGCGGGACGGCCGGATGCCGTGATAACTCGGTGCCAGGGCAGGTCCGAGGAGTCCGTGCGCATGATCCATCCGACAATGCGCGGGCTGGAAAGCTTTGCAGCAGCGGCGATATCACCGTAGGTAGCGACTCTGCCGACCGGTATCGAAGCAACCAGAGCGCGCACTCGCTCGACCTGCTCGTCGGTCACTGGGGCCATCAGGACATCCGCTCTCGGATCAGCGCGGCGACCTCGGCCGGCTTGGCTTCCGCCACCATGTGGTCGCATTCGAAATTGATCAGCTGAAAATCGGCGCCCAGTCGGTCGCGCAGGGCGGCGATGAGCCGGTCGGTGACATACGGTGGTGACGTCCACGCTGCCCGCACCAACGTCGTTTTAATCCCGTTGGGCGGCAATGCGATTTCGCGGGCCAACTCACTCCAATAGGACATCATCGCGGGCATGCTGAGACGCCAACCGTACCGCCCGCCCGGCAGTGCGACGAGGTGATCGTCGAGTTCGGCGTCGAGCACGGCCGGGTCCACATCCGCCCACGAGCCGGTGGCCTTCTCAGCGCGGGCTTCCGCGGCATCCGGGTAGTCGGGAAAGGCCAGCATGGCGTCTGCGATTTCACGCATCCACCCGCCGTCCAGACCGATCGCCGGGTCAAGCAGCAGCAGTGCTGCTACCCGGTGGGGATGCGCGGCGGCCAGGTGCAGCGCGACTGCGCTGCCGAACGAATGCGCAACCACCACCACCGGGCCTTCGGCCTGATGCTCGAGCAGCGCGGCCAGCGCGGCGACATTGGCATCGATGGTCCACGGTGCCGCCCACGACGATCTGCCGTGCCCAATCAGATCGGGTGCGGCAACGGTGATCTCGGCCAGATGCTGGGTCGCCAGGGGTTGCCAGCGTTTCCCGTGTCCGGTCAGCCCGTGGATCGCCAGCAGTCGCACGGGCCCGGCGGGGCCATAGCGGTGCACATGCAGCCGGGTCACGCGATGATGGTGCCAGTTCGGGGTCCCGTCGCTGCCGCCCGGGCGGACTTGTCGGACCCCCGTGGTGTCATGCCGCTATGTCTTACCGCTGGGGTCCCGAGGCGCGCGCCGTGTTGGATCCCGGTCTGCGCGGCGTGGTGCGAGTGCTGGGCGGTCCGGGAACCGGTAAGAGCCGCCTGTTGATCGACGCCGCGGCTGCGCGCATCGCCGCAGGCGCCGATCCGGAATCGGTGCTGCTGCTGACTGGTTCGGGCCGGATGGGAGCGCGGGCACGCAGTGCATTGACGACGACGTTGCTGCGTTCGCAGGAAGTCGGTCCCTGCCGCGCCGTGATCCGAGAACCACTGGTGCGCAGCGTGCACAGCTATGCGTTCGCCGTGCTGCGGCTGGCGGCGCAGCGCGCCGGCGGTCCACCGCCTCGGTTGGTCACCTCTGCCGAACAAGACGCGATCATCGCCGAGCTGCTCGCCGGCGAGATCGAGGACGGCCCCGACGCGACGACGGCGTGGCCGGCCGAGCTGCGGGCAGCGCTGGCCACCGCGGGCTTCGCCGCCGAGCTGCGCGAGCTGCTGACCCGATGCGCCGAACGCGGCGTGGACCCGCAGCAGCTGCAGCGGCTGGGCCGGCTGCACGCCCGCCCGGAATGGGCGGCCGCAGGTCAGTTCGCGCGCACATACGAGCAAGTGATGCTGCTGCGCGCCACTGTCGGAACGGCTGCCCCACAGGCGACCACGCCGGCGGTTGGGGCCGCTGAGTTGGTTGGGGCCGCTCTCGAGGCGTTCGCGGTGGACCCGGAGTTGCTGGCCGCCGAACGCGCCCGGATCCGCGTGCTGCTGGTCGACGACGCCCAGCAACTCGACCCGCAGGCCGCTCTCCTGGTGCGGGTGCTGGCTGCCGGCGCTGACGTGACCCTGCTCGCCGGTGACCCTGCGCAGGCGGTGTTCGGCTTCCGCGGCGCGGAGCCGGCGGCCTTGCTGGGCGATGACACGCCGTCGGTGACGCTGACGACATCACACCGTTGCGCCCCAGCGGTGGCCAGGGCTATCTCAAGCATCGCCGGCCGACTTCCCGGTGGCTGCGAAATCGAAGGCACCGGAGCCGATTCCGGATCGGTAGAAGTGAGGCTGGCCGCGTCCGGGGGCGCGGAGGCGGCGCTGATCGCCGATTTCTTGCGGCGCGCGCACCTCGTTGACGGGGTGCCGTGGTCGCAGATGGCGGTCATCGTCAGGTCGGTTCCGCGTGCCGCCGCAGGGTTGTCGTTCGCGTTGGCGCGAGCCGGAGTTCCGGTCGCAGCGCCGACGGTCTCGGGGTCGCTGGTCGAGCAGCCCGCAGCACAGGCGCTGCTGACGGTGTTGGCCGCCGCCGCCGACGGGCTGGACGGCAAGCGTGCGCTGACGCTGCTGACCGGGGCGATCGGGCGGGTCGACCCGGTTTCGCTGCGCCAGCTGCGACGCGCGCTGCGACGCCACGAAATAGACGGGCCGCCAGGGGAATTCGCCGACCTACTGGTGGATGCCCTCAACAGCGGGAAATTCTCCCGGCTGACCCCAACCCAGGCGCGGCCGCTGCGACGGGTCCGCGCCGTGCTGGACGCCGCTGTTCGCAGTCATGCGCGCGGGGGAGACCCGCGCTACACCCTCTGGGCGGCATGGCACCGTTCGGGCCTACAACGACGCTGGCTGGCGGCGTGTGAGCGCGGCGGCCCGTCCGGCGCTCAGGCCGGCCGGGACCTCGCCGCGGTGACGGCGCTGTTCGACGCCACCGACCAATATTTGTCGCGCACTGCCGGCGCGTCGCTGCCTGGCCTGATCGACCACCTGGGTGCACTGCAAATGCCCGCAGTCGGTCCCGAATCTACGGCCGCCGCTCAGCAGGTCACCGTGCTCAGCGCGCACGCGGCGCTGGGCCACGAGTGGGACCTGGTGGTCATCGCCGGCCTACAGGAAGGGTTGTGGCCCAATACGATTCCGCGCGGCGGTGTGCTCGGCACCCAGCGGCTGCTGGACGTCCTGGACGGGGTCGCCGAGAACGCGTCGATGCGGGCACCGCTGCTGGCCGAGGAACGGCGACTGCTGGCTGCGGCGATGGGCCGGGCGCGGAATCGGTTGCTGGTGACGGCCGTAGACGGTGAAGCAAGCGACGGCGGTGAGGCGGCTTTACCGTCGCCATTCTTCTCCGAGATCGCGCACTGGGACACCGGCAGCGCCGATATCGCTTCACCCGATGGCGGCGACCCGCTGCGCCCGGCTTCGCCGCGCTGGCGATCGTCGCTGCAACCGGTCACGGCGCCGCGGGTGCTGTCGGCGGCCGCGGTGGTGGGCCGGCTGCGCGGGGTGGTGTGCGCACCGCAGGGCGCGGTGAGTGATGCGGTGCGTGCCTGCGCGGCAACGCAATTGGCGCGGCTGGCCACAGCAGGCGTGCCGGGTGCCGACCCGGCCGGGTGGTACGGCATGACGCCGGTCAGCAGCACCGAACCGTTGTGGAGTAGGGAAGATCACACAGATCACGTGGTCACGCTGACTCCGTCGAGCCTGCAGACGCTGACCGACTGTCCGCTGCGCTGGCTGGCCGAACGCCACGGCGGAAGCGACGCCCGCGACCTGCGCTCCACGATCGGCTCGGTGCTGCACGCGGTGATCGCCGAACCGGCAGGCAGCGAGTCGCAGCTGCTGGCCGCCCTGGAGCGGGCCTGGCAGCAACTGCCCTTCGAATCCCGTTGGTATTCAGCCAACGAGCTGGCCCGGCATCGCGCGATGATCCAGGCGTTCTTAGGGTGGCGGGCCCAGACCCGTAGCGAGTTGACGGAGGTCGGCGTCGAAGTCGACGTCGACGGGGTGCTCGACGGCCGTGGCGGCGCCAGCGTGCGGCTGCGCGGCCGGGTTGATCGGATCGAACGCGACGGAGCCGGCCGGTTGGTCATCGTCGACGTCAAGACCGGCAAGACACCCGTCAGCAAGGACGACGCGCAGCGGCATGCCCAGCTGGCCGCCTACCAGCTGGCGGTGGCCGAGGGTCTGGTAGCTCACGGCGACGAGCCGGGCGGCGCGCGGCTGGTCTACCTGGGCAGGACCGGGCAGGGAGGCGCGACCGAACGCGAGCAGGACCCGTTGACACCCGAGGCGCGCGTCGAGTGGCGCAACCTGGTCCGGGAGGCGGCTAAGGCGACGGCCGGCCCGCAATTCATCGCCCGGATCAACGACGGCTGCGCGCACTGTCCGCTGCGGCCGAGCTGCCCGGCCCATGCCGGCGCCGAGGGGGCGGTATGACGACACCAGTTGCGGCGCGCTACAGTCCCGCCGAATTGGCATGTGCCTTGGGACTTTTCGAGCCGACTGCGGAGCAGGCGGCGGTCATCGCCGCGCCGCCCGGGCCACTGGTGGTCATCGCGGGGGCCGGCGCCGGGAAAACCGAGACAATGGCGGCGCGGGTGGTGTGGCTGGTCGCCAACGGCTACGCCGAACCCGGCCAGGTACTGGGGCTGACCTTCACCCGCAAGGCTGCCGGTCAGCTGCTGCGACGGGTCCGCTCCCGGCTGGCCCGACTGGGCGGCACCGGATTGACAATCGGCAGCCAGCCGGGCCCGCCACCCGGTGAGCCCGCCGGCACGCCGGTCATCAGCACCTATCATGCTTTCGCCGGCCAGTTGCTGCGCGAATACGGTCTGTTGTCACCGGACGCGGGCGAGCGCGCACAGCCCGTCGAGCCTGACACCCGGCTGCTCAGCGAGACCGAACTGTGGCAGCTGGCGTTCGACGTCGTCAACGGATATCCCGGGGAGCTGCACACCGACAAGACTCCGGCCACGGTCACCTCGATGGTGCTGCGGCTGTCGGGTCAACTCGCAGAGCACTTGGTCGACACCGATCAGCTGCGCGATACCCACCTCGAGCTCGAACGGCTGGTGCACACCCTGCCTGCGGGCCGCTACCAACGGGACCGCGGGCCCAGCCAGTGGCTGCTGCGGATGCTGGCCACCCAGGCCGAGCGCGCCGAGCTGGTGCCGGTCATCGACGCCTTGCACCGGCGGATGCGGGCCGAGAAGGTGATGGACTTCGGCATGCAGATGGCCTACGCCGCGCGGCTGGCGAAGGCGATCCCGCAGGTCGGTGAGCAACTGCGCGGTCGCTACCGGGTGGTGCTGCTCGACGAATACCAGGACACCGGATACGCCCAGCGCATCCTGTTGTCGTCGCTGTTCGGCGGGGGAGTCGACGATGACTTGGCGTTGACCGCCGTCGGTGACCCAATCCAGTCGATCTATGGGTGGCGTGGTGCCTCGGCGACCAATCTGCCCCGGTTCACTACCGACTTCCCGCGACCCGACGGCGGCCCGGCGCCGGTCCTCGAACTGCGAACCAGCTGGCGCAACCCGCCGCGGGCGCTGCACTTGGCCAACGCCGTGTCGGCGGACGCGCGGCGACGATCAGTGGCGGTGCGCGCGCTTCGCTCTCGCCCCGACGCTGAGCCCGGCATGGTCCGCTGCGCGCTGCTGGCCGACGTGCAGGCCGAACGGGAGTGGGTCGCCGATCATCTTTACCGGCGTTATCGGCAGGCCGCCGACGATGGCGTCGCGCCCCCGACCGCTGCGATCTTAGTGCGGCGCAACGCCGACGCCGCACCGATGGCCGCGGCGCTGCGCGCCCTCGGCGTCCCGGTTGAGGTCGTCGGACTGGCCGGGTTGCTGTCGGTGCCCGAGGTCGCGGACGTGGTCGCGATGCTCCGGGTGGCAGCGGACCCGACTGCCGGTGCGGCCGCGATGCGGGTGCTCACCGGTCCCCGGTGGCGCCTCGCAGCCCGCGACATCGCGGCGCTGTGGCGCCGCGCGGTAGCCCTCGACGGCGGGCAGGCGGCGCGCACCGGTGAAACCGCCGAGCGGATCGCCGAGGCGGCCGGACCGGAGGCCGACACCGCGGGCCTGGCCGACGCGGTCGCTGACCCCGGACCGGCGAGCGACTATTCGGCGGCCGGATATCGGCGCATCGTCGCACTGGCCGAGGAATTGAGCGTGCTGCGCGGCCACCTCGGCCATCCACTTCCCGACCTGGTCGGCGAGGTGCGCCGGCTGCTGGGCGTCGACTGTGAGGTCCGGGCGGCGATGCCCGCCGCGTCGGGGTGGTCGGGCGCCGAACAGCTGGACGCCTTCGCCGACGTGGTCAGCGGCTACGCCGAGCGGGCCGCCACCGCAACGACCCCGGCGTCAGTCGGCGGTCTGCTGGCCTACCTGGACGCGGCCACAGTCGTCGAAAACGGCTTGTCGCCGGCGCAGATCGTCGTCGCCCAAAATCGGGTGCAGGTGCTGACCGTGCACTCCGCCAAGGGCTTGGAATGGCAGCTGGTCGCCGTGCCCCACCTGTCGGCAGGGGTGTTCCCGTCGACCGCACAGGCGCGCAGCTGGCTGACCGACGCCGCCGACCTTCCGCCGCTGCTGCGCGGCGATCGTGCGTCCGCGGGTGTGCACGGCGTCCCGGTTCTGGATACCTCGGATGTGACCGATCGAAAGCAGCTGTCCGACAAGATATTCGCGCACCGTCGCCAGCTGGAGCAACGTCGCCTCGACGAGGAGCGCAGGCTGCTCTACGTGGCCATCACCCGTGCCGAAGACACCCTCCTGCTCTCCGGCCACCATTGGGGCGCTACCGGGATCAAGCCGCGCGGTCCTTCGGATTTCCTGACCGAGCTCAAAGACATCATTGACCGGTCCGCCGCCGCCGGCGAATCATGCGGTGTAATCCAGCAGTGGGTGCCAGCGCCGGCCGACGGCGACCGAAATCCGTTGCGCGACAACGTTCATGAGGCGGTGTGGCCCGCCGACCTGGGGGCACCTCCCGCTTGCGGGGGACTGGGCGGGCGCAGCGCCAACGTGCGGCGCGGCGCGGCGCTGGTAGCCGCGGCGATGTCGGTCGACGCACCGCCCCCGACGCCCGACGCCGACACCGAAGGTTGGGCAGCCGATGTCGATGCGCTGCTCAACGAGCGTGCCCGCGCCGCGCGCCCGCCGGCGCAAACGCTGCCCAGCCAAGTGTCGGTCAGCAGCCTGGTGGACTTGGCGCGCGAGCCGGAGCACGCCGTGCAGCGACTGATGCGTCGGCTGCCGACGCGCCCGGACCCGCATGCGTTGCTGGGCAATGCGTTTCACGAGTGGGTCCAGCGGTTCTACGGCGCCGAGCGGCTGTTCGACCTCGGCGACCTGCCAGGTGCGGCGGACACCGACACCGCGCAGCGCGACGCCGAGGAGCTGGCCACGTTGCAGGCGGCCTTCCTCGCGTCACCGTGGGCGGCCCGAACGCCGGTGGACGTCGAGGTGCCATTCGAGATGGCCATCGGCGGCACTGTGGTGCGGGGCCGCATCGACGCGGTGTTCGCCGACCCGGACGGTGGCGCCACAGTGGTGGACTGGAAGACCGGCGAGCCGCCGCATGGTCCGGAGGCCACCCGACAGGCCGCCATCCAGCTCGGTGTCTACCGGCTGGCCTGGGCTGCACTACGCGGGTGTCCGGAATCGTTGGTGCGCACCGCTTTTCATTACGTGCGGACCGGAGTCACCGTCGTCCCCGATGTGCTGCCGGATCCGGACGAGCTGGCCGCGCTGCTGACCGAGTCGTCGCGCTAGATCTGATTGCGCGGCTTCT
Organism: uncultured Actinomycetota bacterium; assembly: GCA_963720085.1. Taxonomy (GTDB): domain Bacteria; phylum Actinomycetota; class Actinomycetes; order Mycobacteriales; family Mycobacteriaceae; genus Mycobacterium. Next base: position 101,939 of record CAVRER010000033.1, on the reverse strand, counting down.
CATCGGCCCGCTTCGCGGGCCGCATCGTCACCGCTAGATCTGATTGCGCGGCTTCTCCTCGGCCCGCTTCGCGGGCCGCATCGTCACCGCTAGATCTGATTGCGCGGCTTCTCCTCGGCCCGCTTCGCGGGCCGCATCGTCACCGCTAGATCTGATTGCGCGGCTTCTCCTCGGCCCGCTTCGCGGGCCGCATCGTCACCGCGCGGCGTTGCGCCGGACCTTGAGCGCCGCGGTGATCATCGGAATCTGCAGCGGCAGCCGGGCCAAAGCGACGATGCGCATCGGCCACGGCTTGTCCCACCACAACCGGACCATGTTGAGGTTGCCCGGGAAGACCGCGATGAACAGCGCGGCGGCCGCCAGCGCGGCCGACCGCCGAGTGCGTGGCACTAGCAGCAGTGCGCCGATGACGACCTCGGCTACGCCGGACGCATAGGTATAGAGCCGCGGACTCCCGGGCAGCTCGGCGGGGATGATGTCATCGAACTGTTTCGGCGCCAGAAAGTGGACGGTTCCGACCCCGAGCAACAGCGCCGCGATCCGGTATGCGCCTTTTTGGCTGGTGTCACGTTGAGCTAATGGTGCGTTGGCGGTCATGGTTACATTGTGTCGTGCGCCAGGTCGAGCCGATGAATTGTGGCCAAAGCTAGTCGGCGGCGAAGCGATCTCGACGAGACGCTGACCACGCTGCCCGCGTATGCGCTGGTCGGCGTGCTGCGCATCCCGGATATCCATATCGGCCCGGTTCGCGCCATCTGGCGGCGGGTCCTGATCGCGCTGCTTGCGTTGTTGTTCGCGGTGATCACCGTCTACATCACCCGCGACGGGTACATAGACGTCCGCGCCAGTCGAATGTCGTTCTTGGACTGTTTGTACTTCGCGACGGTGTCACTGACCACCACCGGCTACGGCGACGTCACCCCGTACTCGGAAGCCGCGCGGCTGACCAACATCTTGATCATCACCCCGCTGCGGATCCTGTTCATCGTCGTGTTGGTTGGCACGACGCTTCAGGTGCTCACCGAACGGTCGCGGCAAGCGTGGAAGATTCAACGTTGGAGGAGCAGAGTGCGTAACCACACCGTCGTGGTCGGCTACGGCACCAAAGGGAAAACCGCCGTCGCCGCGATCCTCGATGACGAGACCGCCGGCAAGGACGTCATTGTCGTCGACACCGACCAGGCCGCGCTCGACCACGCATCGAACGCCGGTCTGGTCACCGTGCACGGCGACGCCACCAGGTCCGATGTGCTGCGTCTGGCGGCCGTTCAGCACGCGTCGGCGATTATCATCGCCACCAGCCGCGACGACACCGCGGTGCTGGTCACCCTGACCGCCCGCGAAATCGCGCCCAACGTCAAGATCGTGGCCTCCATTCGGGAAGCCGAAAACCAGCATCTGCTCAAGCAATCCGGCGCGGACTCGGTGGTCGTCTCCTCCGAGACGGCCGGCCGGCTACTTGGCGTGGCCACCACGACACCCAGCGTCGTGGCGATGATCGAAGACCTGCTGACGCCGGCCGAGGGATTCGCCATCGCCGAGCGCGATGTTGAGCAGGCCGAGGTCGGCGGTTCGCCGCGGCATCTGTCCGACATCGTGCTCGGCGTGGTTCGCGACGGCCAGTTGCTGCGGGTCGACGCACCCGAGGTCGACGCCATCGAGGCCGGCGACCGGCTGCTCTATGTCCGCAGTGCAGGGAAGTGACGTGGCGATCGCAGGCGCGGCGAAGCCGGGCGCGGCGGGTCTCCACCAGGAGGTGTAGTGACGTGGACTTCCAGTTACGAAGCGTGCCGCTGCTGTCGCGGATCGGCGCCGACCGCGCCGACCAGGTGCGAACCGACGTCGATGCGGCCACCGCGGGCTGGGCGGAAGCGGCCCTGCTGCGGCTGGACTCGCGCAATCAGGTGTTGGTCGCCGCCGGCCGGGTGGTGCTGGGCAGCGCGAAGGCGTTGGCCGACAAGCCGCCGCCGGACGCGGTGTTCCTCGGCCGCATCGAAGATGGTCGACATGTGTGGGCGGTCCGGGGTGCGCTGGAAGCACCCGAGGATCCCGACGTGAAAACCGAGGTGGCCGACCTACGCCGGGCGGGCCAGCTCTTCGACGACGTCGGTGCGCAGCTGGTGTCGTCGGCCGCAGCGCTGCTGAACTGGCATGCCAGCGCCCGGTTCAGCTCGGTGGACGGCTCGCCCACCAAACCGATCCGAGCTGGCTGGGCACGGGTCAACCCAGTCACCGGTCACGAGGAATTTCCGCGCATCGACCCTGCCGTGATCTGCCTGGTGCATGACGGCGGCGACCGCGCGGTACTGGCTCGCCAGACGGTGTGGCCGGAGCGGATGTTCTCGCTGCTGGCCGGATTCGTCGAAGCCGGCGAGTCGTTCGAAACCTGTGTCGTGCGAGAGATCCGCGAAGAAATCGGGCTGACCGTCCGCGATGTGCGCTATCTCGGCAGCCAGCCATGGCCGTTCCCGCGTTCCCTGATGATCGGCTTCCATGCGATCGGCGATCCCGATCAGGAATTCTCCTTCAACGACGGGGAGATCGCCGAGGCGGCGTGGTTCACCCGCGACGAGGTGCGCGCCGCGCTGGCCCTCGGTGATTGGAGCAGCGCGGAGGACGCCAAACTGCTGCTGCCCGGATCGGTATCGATCGCGCGGGTGATCATCGAATCCTGGGCCGCGCTGGACTGAAGTTATCCAGCCAGCTCAGCGAGTTTCGCCTTGATCTCGTTGGCGGCCGGGTTGGTCAGCGTCGACCCGTCGGCGAACTTGACTGTCGGAACCGTGTGATTACCTCCGTTGACCGCGCCGACAAATTCCGCTGCCGCGGTGTCCTGTTCGATGTCGACCTCGTCGTAGCTGATCCCGGAGGCCTTCAACATGGTCTTGAGCCGATGGCAGTAGCCACACCAGGGCGTGGTGTACATGGTCAGCGAAGCATTGCTCATAGTTGGTCAAACATAACGTGCGTTCTAGTTATGCCGCGGCGTGGCGCTGCGCCGGGTTTGTCGGCGATCACTGCCAAGATGGACGCCATGCCGGTGATCGCGGACCCATGGATTGCCGACCTCGATGACGAGCAGCGCGAGGCCGTGCTGGCTCCGCGCGGACCGGTCTGCGTGCTGGCCGGGGCGGGAACCGGTAAGACCCGGACGATCACCCACCGCATCGCCCAGCTCGTCGCCACCGGCCACGTGGCCGCGGGTCAGGTGTTGGCGGTGACATTCACCCAGCGTGCAGCCGGCGAAATGCGGTCCCGGTTGCGGGCATTGGGTGCCGCGGCGCAAACCGGCGTCGGCGCGGTGCAGGCGTTGACCTTTCACGCGGCGGCGCACCGGCAGCTGCGTTATTTCTGGCCGCGAGTCGTCGGTGACACCCGCTGGCAATTGTTGGAGAGCAAGTTCGCCGTCGTCGCCCGCGGCGCGAGCAGCGCCCGGTTGCAGCTGAGCACCGACGACGTCCGGGACGTGGCCGGCGAAATCGAGTGGGCCAAGGCGTCGCTGATCTCCCCCGAGCAGTATCCGGACGCAGTCGCTGCCGCCGGCCGCGACATTCCGCTGGACGCCGCGCGGGTCGCTGCGGTGTATGCGGCCTACGAGTCGCTCAAATCTCGCGGCAATGATGTCCGGATGTTGCGCTGCTCGACTTCGACGACCTGTTGCTGCACACCGCGGCGGCGATCGAGGACGACGCCGCGATTGCCGAAGAGTTCCGGGACCGCTACCGCTGCTTCGTGGTCGACGAATACCAGGATGTGACGCCGCTGCAGCAGCGGGTGTTGTCGGCGTGGCTGGGGGATCGCGACGACTTGACCGTCGTCGGCGACGCCAACCAAACCATCTATTCGTTCACCGGGGCCTCACCGCGTTACCTGTTGGACTTCTCGCGGCGGTTTCCGGAGGCGACGGTGGTGCGCCTCGAACGGGACTACCGATCGACACCGCAGGTGGTGTCGCTGGCCAACCGGGTGATCGCCGCCGCCCGCGGCCGGGTGGCCGGCAGCAAGCTGCACCTGGTCGGTCAGCGTGAGGCGGGACCGGTTCCGACGTTTTGTGAACATCCCGACGAGGTCGCCGAAGCCGCCGCGGTGTCAGCGTCGATCTCACGGCTCGTCGAGTCCGGCACGCCGCCGGCCGAGATCGCGGTGCTGTACCGGATCAACGCGCAGTCCGAGGTCTACGAAGAAGCGTTGACCGAAGCCGGCATTGCCTACCAGGTCCGCGGCGGTGAGGGCTTCTTCAGCCGCCAAGAGATCCGTCAGGCCCTGCTGGTCTTACAGCGGGGCGCCAACCGCGGCGCTCAAGGCGAAGGCACACTGCCCGACATCGTGCGCGGGCTGCTCGAACCGCTCGGTTTGACGGCCGAAGCGCCGACGGGAACCCGGGCCCGGGAGCGCTGGGAGGCGCTTTCCGCGTTAGCCGAGCTGGTCGACGAAGAGGTGGCGCACCGCCCGCAGTTGGATTTGCCCGATCTGTTCGCCGAGCTGCGGACCCGCGCCGACGCGCGCCACCCGCCGGTGGTGCAGGGTGTCACGTTGGCCTCGCTGCACGCCGCCAAAGGGCTGGAGTGGGATGCGGTGTTCCTGGTCGGATTGACCGATGGCACCCTGCCGATCTCGCACGCATTAACCCACGGCGCCGAGAGCGAAGCCGTCGAAGAAGAGCGTCGACTGCTCTACGTCGGAATCACCAGGGCCCGAATGCATTTGGCGCTCAGCTGGTCGTTGTCCCGAAACCCGGGCGGGCGGCAGAGTCGCAAGCCGTCCCGGTTCCTCAACGGCCTCGCCCCGCAGACTCAGCCCGATACCAGTGCGAGCCGACCCCGCCGCAATCGTGGCGCCACGTCGCGCTGCCGGATCTGCAACAACCAGCTGACCACACCGGCGGCGATCATGCTGCGCCGTTGTGAGACATGCGCCGCCGACATCGACGACGAGCTATTGCTACAGCTCAAGGATTGGCGGCTGCGCACCGCCAAGGAAATGAAAGTGCCCGCATATGTTGTGTTCACCGATAACACGCTGATCGCGATCGCCGAGCTACTGCCCGCCGACGACGCCGCGCTGGTCGCGATCCCGGGTATCGGCGCCCGCAAGCTGGAGCAGTTCGGCTCGGACGTCTTGGAGCTGGTCCGCAGCCGCGGCTAAAGCCCCGTGGCGATCGCTAGCGCGGCGAAGCCGAGCGCAGCGGGTCGCCACCAAAACCCCAGGTCAGAAAATCGCTTGCCGGGTCAGGCTGTTAAGCTTTAACCTCGAACCGCAATCTTCGCGCCCGGCGGCAGCTACTAGACGAGAGGAGGGAGCCACGATGATCACCATGAACGCGTTCGGTGTATGCCCGGTCGTTTCGGCTGGCGACACTGGCTCCCACCATGCTGCCCATGCCGCCGCGACGGCCGCCTTGGCCGCGGCGCGCAAGCGCCGTGCCGCCGCCGCGACCGAAGTGTCCGTGGATCGGGGCTCTACCTAGGTAACAGCCCACTATCTCGCCAAATGGCCACGGACCCGAAGTCAAAAGGATCCGTGGCCACAGTTTTTGGGTCGACAGCCCAACACCTGGTCCGGATCCCCCGCAAGACCGCCGCTAGACCAGGAAGCAGGTGAACCGGACATGTCGACCCCGACAGTCCCCGACGAGCAGCAGCCGGAGTTGCCTTGTTACATCGGCGACCCCGACCTGTGGTTCGCTGACAGCCCGTCTGATCTGGAGCACGCCAAGGCGTTATGCGCCGACTGCCCGATTCGAAGCCAGTGCCTGGCCGCGGCATTACAACGCGCAGAGCCGTGGGGCGTGTGGGGTGGGGAGATCCTCGACCGTGGCAGCATCGTAAACCGCAAGCGGCCGCGCGGACGTCCGCGCAAAGATTCGGTCGCCGCTTAGATCAAACCTCTACGTCGAGATTGACGTTAGCGCAAGCGCTTTCGCGCGCTCGCGTCGATCTCGGCGTCCAGCCACCGCTGGTGCTTCTAGACGACCGCCGCGTCGGGTTCGGCGAAGCCGGGAATCAGCTCCTCGGACAACGCCTTGATCGGCACGTGCGCGTCCAGCTGGCACAGAATCGCGGCCACCGACGCGATCACGCGCATCGGGATTGCCAGCTTGGGCGGCAAGTCCATTTGTCGGGCTGTCTTGATCTGCGACACGGACCGATCGATGTGACTTGTCGTCATCCTTTGCAGCCACTTGCGGGTGTAGTGGAAGACCTCGACCTCGACGGGTTGGACATACTGACGCAGCATCTCGTCGATGTCGCGCACCGACACCTGCTGGCCCTTCTGAATGAAGCCGGCTTTTTCCATCGTCGGCAGCAGCAGGTCGTAGTTCTTTTCGCGGGCCAGCCGGATCGTCATTCCGAGCTCGATCGGGAAGCCACCGGGGAGCGGTGCCACCGCGCCGAAGTCGATGACACCCATCCGACCGTCGGGCAGCAACATGAAGTTGCCCGGGTGGGCGTCGCCGTGCATCATCTCCAGCCGCCGCGGCGCGTCGAAGGTGAGCTCGAGCAGGCGAAAGCCAATCAGGTCGCGTTGTTCGACGGTGCCGTCGCGGATGATCTCCGCCATCGGCGTGCCGTCGATCCATTCTTGAATCACGACTTTGGGGGCGCTGGCGACGATGTGCGGCACCAGGAAGTGCGGATCGCCCTCATACGCCTTGGCGAATGCGCGCTGGTTGTCAGCCTCCAGCCGGTAGTCCAGTTCCATCTCGGTGCGCTCGATCAACTCGTCGACGACACCCTGCACGTCGGCGCCCGGAGCGAGCTGTTTGACCACTCCGATCATGCGCTGCATGGTCTTCAGGTCGGCTCGCAGCGCCTCGTCGGCACCCGGGTACTGGATTTTGACGGCCACCTCGCGACCGTCCGACCACACCGCCTTGTGCACCTGCCCGATGCTGGCCGATGCCACCGGTGTGTCGTTGAAGTCGGAGAACCGTTGGCGCCATTTGGTACCGAGCTGGGCGTCGAGCACCCGGTGCACTTTCTCGGCGGGCAGCGGCGGCGCGTCTTTTTGCAGTTTCGTCAGGGCTTCCCGGTACGGTTCGCCGAACTCCTCGGGGATCGCGGCCTCCATCACCGACAGTGCCTGGCCGACCTTCATCGCGCCGCCCTTGAGCTCGCCGAGGACGGTGAACAGCTGGTTGGCTGCCTTCTCCATCAGTTCGGCGTTGACCTCGTCTTTCGACTTGCCGGTCAGCCGCTTGCCGAACCCGAGCGCTGCCCGACCGGCGAAGCCGACCGGAATGCTGGCCAGCTTCGCGTTGCGCGCAGCGCCCCCGCGTTTGATGTCTGCCACAGCACCATCATCCATGACGGGTTGAACTTGCCCCACAGATCTGGCAACGAGCGCTGTCAGGGGGAATGGTGAAGGGCCGACGGGGATCGATAAACGCGGGCTTGCCGTCCCGGTATTCACCGCAGTGCAACGTGTGATCAGTCGGGTGCGATGGGAAGTCCCGGGCACAAAGGGATGTAGTCGATGTGTGGTGACACCCAGTCGTGCCACTGGATGTGGCTCATGTTGTCGGTCAACTTATTGCACAGGATTTGTGACCACGCCGCCTGGGGGGGCGCGGGCCACAGCCGCACGGTGTCGTCTTCGCTGCCGGAGACGATGCGCTGCCCGTCGGGGCTAAACGCCACGCTGGACACGTGATTCTTGTTGCCGGTGAGCGGCTGCCCGATGGGTTGGCCGGTGTCGGCGTCCCACAGCCGCAGCGTGTTGTCGTTGCTGCCGGAGACGACGCGCTTTCCGTCGGGGCTGAACGCCACACTCCACACCTCAGCGGTGTGGCCGGTCAGCGGCTGCCCAACGGGTTGGCCGGTGTCGGCGTTCCACAGCCGCAGGGTGTTGTCGGCGCTGCCGGAGACGATGCGCTGCCCGTCGGGGCTGAACGCCACACTGTTCACCGCGCTGGTGTGGCCGGTGAGCGGGGCGCCGATGGGTTGGCCGGTGTCGGCGTTCCACAGCCGCAGCGTGTGATCGGCGCTGCCGGAGACGATGCGGTGTCCGTCGGGCCCAAACGCCACACTCCACACAGAGTCCTCGTGGCCGGTGAGCGGCTGCCCGATTTGTTGGCCGGTGTCGGCGTTCCACAGCCGCACGGTGTCGTCTTCGCTGCCGGAGACGATGCGCTGCCCGTCGGGGCTGAACGCCACACTGGTCACCGCGTCGGTGTGCCCGGTGAGCGGGCCGCCGAGGGGTTGGCCGGTGTCGGCGTTCCATTGCCGCAGGGTGTTGTTGAGTTGGCCGGAGACGATGCGGTGCCCGTCGGGGCTGAACGCCACACTGGTCACCCCGTCGGTGTGGAGCGGCGGCCCGATGGGTTGGCCGGTGTCGGGGTTCCACAGTCGCAGGGTGTTGTCTTCGCTGCCGGAAACGATGCGCCGCCCGTCGGGGCTGAACGCCACACTGTTCACCGCGCCGGTGTGGCCGGTGAGGGGTTGGCCGGTGTCGGGGTCCCACACCCGCATGGTGTCGTCAAGACTGGCGGAAACGATGCGTCGCCCGTCGGGGCTAAACGCCAAACCGTACACCGCGCCCTGGTGGCCGGCCAGCGGGGCATCGAGGGGTTGGCCGGTGTCGGCGTTCCACAGCCGCAGACTGTTGTCTTGACCGCCGGAGACGATGCGTCGCCCGTCGGGACTAACGGCGACCCTGTACACCCTGTCGGTGTGGCCGGTGAGCGGGGCGCCGAGGGGTTGGCCGGTGTCGGCGTTCCACCGCCGCAGGGTGTTGTCGTTGCTGCCGGAGACGATGCGGCGCCCGTCGGGGCTGAACGCCACACTGTTCACCGCTTTGGTGTGGCCGGTGAGCGGGGCGCCGAGGGGTTGGCCGGTGTCGGGGTCCCACAGCCGCAGGGTGTTGTCGTTGCTGCCGGAGACGATGCGGCGCCCGTCCGGGCTAAACGCCACACTGGTCACCGCTTTGGTGTGGCCGGTGAGCGGGGCGCCGAGGGGATGGCTGGTGTCGGCGTTCCACAGCCGCAGGGTGTGGTCGGCGCTGCCGGAGACGATGCGGTGCCCGTCGGGGCTGAACGCCACACTGTTTACCGCGTCGGTGTGGCCGGTGAGTGGGGCGCCGAGGGGTTGGCCGGTGTCGGCGTTCCACAGCCGCAGCGTGTGGTCGTCGCTGCCGGAGACGACGCGGCGCCCGTCGGGGCTGAACGCCACACTGTTTACCGCGTCGGTGTGGCCGGTGAGCGGGGCGCCGAGGGGTTGGCCGGTGTTGGCGTTCCACAGCCGCAGGGTGTTGTCGGCGCTGCCGGAGGCGACGCGGTGCCCGTCCGGGCTAAACGCCACACTCAACACCGCGCCTGATGTTGGGATGATCTTGAGGGTGCCCCGCCGCTCGACTACGCCGGTGAACAGGGCACCGGTGTCGGCGCGCGGCGCGATACGGGGGGCGGCGAGGATCTCCTGAAGCGCCCGCACATCTCCTCCCCCCTGGACACCGGCGAGGATGGCCTGTCCCTGCGACGTCAATTTCAACGCGGTAGCCCCGTCGCGCTGCCTTATGGCTTCCCGCTGCTTTGCGACAGCGTCTAATGCCGCGACGACGGCGATGACGGTCAGCACAACCAGCCCAGCAACAGCGGCTCTCCGTAGCCGGCGGAACCGCCGCTGCTCGCGAAGATCGTCGCTGGTTAATTGATCTTTGGGTTTGCCGTGGATTGGGGCGGCCAACGCGGTGACTTTGTCGCGGAATGTCGGTGACCGAAAGTCCCATGGGGCATCGTCGCTGACGTCGATATACAACGGCTCTGCCGGGAGTGCTCCCTGCTCGGTCAGCACTGGTGGAGCGGCGTCCGAGTGACCAGAGTCGAACCGAACTTCTAGCCGGTCCCACTCCAGGTGGCCTTCAGCTAAAACGAACATCAGGTGCTCGCGCCCACAGTGTTCGAGCCAGTAGCTAACCTCTTCGTTGACCCAGTGCGATGCGGCGGCTTGCGGGGAGAGCACCACGATCAGGTAGCGGGACGCGTTCAGGGCGTCGGTGATTTTGGCCCACAAATCGGGGTTGGCTTCAAGGTTGGTGGTGTCTCGAAACACTCGAAGAGCGCGCAGTTGACCCACTCGCCGCCCGATGCGGTGCAGGCTTTGTTGAATCGCCGACAGCGACTTGCTGATCGCGATGGGCGTAGGACAGGAACGCGTCGTACTCCATCGGCTTGCCCGGTCCAGGAACCGGGGGCTCGACGGCCTGTGCTACCTCGGCCATATTCCACCTACAAACAAATCCGCTTCTGTGCGAGCCGCAGCCCGCACTTCGCGCGCAGCTAAGTTTGTCACTCAAGCCGCAGCATTTTGTCGTGTTCACGCGGGCCGAGCACCAACCTGACAAAGCGCTGTGGAATAGGCAGTCTTTGGTTACCGCTTTATCCTGGACAAGCGGCAACCCTCGCGGCAACCAAGGGGTCTCAATACTAACGTTCTCAGTTTCTCGAAAGTTGTTGCCGAACTGGAGCACCCGACAAGCGGCGCGCGTGAGGGTTGCATGGCGCAGCAAGAGACGCGCGTCCGAGCGAGCGACACATTCTCAATACCAAAGTTCAGAGACAGTCGCCGCAGGTCCTACTGCGACAGAAGAAATCCCACGTGGAACTGTCGCAAAATTTGCCTCAAAATCCGCATGTCAATGCGTGTGGTTATTGAGTGGTGCTTCATCGATCTGGCCACAAGCGCTTCAGCATGAACACAGCGGATGCTTGGGCCAGTGCCGCGCCACGATCGAGCCGGCATGGACATCGAACTCCAGCGTGGCGTTCAACGCCGAGGGCGGCTGTGAATCCGACCCGCGGACCGCGCCGATCACCAGGTTGACCTGGCTGAGCGCCAGCGCCGCCGTGGCGAGCAGGGTCGCGCGGTCGGCGACGCCGACGGTGTCGCGCAGCTGCGCGGCGACGGCAGGCCAGGCCGCATCGCGGTCCCTGCGATGCAGATCCGCACAGCCCAGACAGCTGGTGACACCGGGTATGACCAGCGGACCGACCAGCCCGGTGCCGTCGCGCACCCGAACCGCAAGGTGCGCGACGCCTTGATTGTGCAGGTCGCGCAGCATCCGCGGGTCTGCGACCAGGTTGTCGGACAACACCACCAGGTCGGCTTCGGCGGAAGTTACCGCGGCATGGGGTTGGCTGCTCTGCTTGACCCGGGCACCCGAACAGCGCAGCGACTCGATCAGCAGTTCTGATAGCGGGCCGCGTCCGTGCACGCGGATCGACGCCGACCGGACGGGCCGCTGGCGGCGGCCACGCGTGGCGACCCCGGCCGTTACCAGCTGCGCGACCAGATCGTCCAGCTCAACGGCGGCCGCGCCGCCCTGCCGGTCCGCCTGCCGCCGCAGCTCGCTCATCGGTACCGGTGAATGCATCATCCGCAGCAGCGTGGCCAACCCCGCGGGCGTAACGCCGCGCGGCGGGTGGATCAGCACGGCGCGGCGCGGACTCCACCCCACCTGAACGGCGCCGTCGGGGCGCAGCAGCACCGGCAGAGCCGGGTCCAGCGCATACAACGGCGTCGTCGACTGCGCCATCCACGCACTGTGCCACGGCTGGGCGGAACGGCCGGGTCAGCTATCCACAGAGCCAGCGCCGCCGTCGGGCTCGGCGGGCCCGCCGGTGGCCCGGCGCCGGCGCAGCGTCTCCGCGAGCGCGGCGGCCCCGGGAATGATGAAGATCGATGTAGGTGGCGGCACACCCATCTGGTTGTCGCCACGTCGGGACAACAGTGTGCCCCTAATACAGTGAACCTCCCCGCATCAGGTTGTCAGCCAGCGAGATCCCGCACCGGATGTGAGTTTCTTGTGCGCGCGAGGCGCGGCTAGCGAACGCGCGCAGGGGACTCACAACTATAAATTGACTGCGCGGACGGCATGACGCCACTACTGTGCTGAGCTGTGAATAGGGCACCTAAATGACTGTGTCAAAAGCGCGGTTCACGATGCTGCTCGTGCCGCTGATTGCCGTAGCGTGTCTCGCCGCGTGCGGTAGCCGGCCCTCGGCGCCCGTGCCGACGGAGACTAAGCCAGCCACCGTCGCCGCGCCCCCACAAGCATCTCCGCCGCCTTCTGCGCCAGCAGTCGCAGACAATTTCAGCGGCACCTACACCTATTCCGCTCCAGCGAGCGGTTCTACGCCAGCTGTTACCGCTACTTGGACGGTCACCCCGTGCGGTCCAGGGTGCGCGCACGTCACAAGTTCAACCGGGTGGAATGTGGATGCTCAGTTGATCCATGGAACCTGGGTTACCGTCAGGTACGACCAAGGTGTGTTCTATTGCCCCGACGGTTCAACAGCACCCGGAATAAAGGCTGACATTATCGACCCGAACACGCTACAGGGCCAGATACAACCATTGCCGGGGCCTGCTTGCGGGCAGGCAGACGACACCGGCACACCGACGTCCTTCACGCTCACAAAGGCCGGTTGACGCGGCGCCAACACATCGACGACGGCCGGCCCGTTCACCCCTAACCGCTGTGGCCGTGCCCGCGCGGCGCGGACTCCACCCCACCTGGACGGCGCCGTCGGGGCGCAGCAGCACCGGCAGGGCCGGGTCCAGCGCATACAGGGGCGGGATAGGCGGCTTAGACCGCGCCATCCACACACTGTGTGCCACGGCTGGGCGGAACGGCTGGGTCAGCTATCCACAGAGCCAGCGCCGCCGTCGGGGTCGGCGGGGCCAGCATCTGTGCCCCGCTCGAACTCGGCGATCGCCTCATCGATTCCGCTGGTGTCGCCGCCGATCACCCGGTCGATGAACGCGGCCGGGTCGTCGAGGTCCTCCGTCTCGGGCAGCAGATCGGGGTGCTGCCACACCGCGTCGCGGGCGTCGACACCGGCGGCCTGGGTCAACCGGTCCCAGAGCACGGCGGCCTCCCGCAGCTTGCGTGGCCGCAACTCAAGGCCGACCAGCGTGGCGAAGGTCTGCTCGGCCGGGCCGCCGGTGGCCCGACGGCGGCGCAGCGTCTCACCGAGTGCGGCCGCGCCGGGGATGCGATCGCCGAGTGCGGCGGTCACCACCGTCTGTACCCAGCCCTCGATCAGCGCCAGCAGTGTCTCGAGTCGTTCCAGCGCCTGGGTCTGCTCCGGCGTGGCCTTGGGCTCGAACGCCCCCTGGGTCAACAGCTGCTCGACGGCGGCCGGATCGTTCAGCGAGGCCGGGTTGAAATCGCGGGCCAGCTCCTCGATTCCGTGCATGTCGATCTTCATGCCCTTGGCGTAGGCCTCAACGGCGCCGAGCAGCTGACTGGCCAGCCATGGCACATGACTGAACAACCGGTGATGGGCGGCCTCGCGAGCCGCCAGGAAGGTGACAATCTCGCTGCGGGACTGCTCGAGCCCGGCGGCGAACGATTCGATGGCGTCCGGCAGCAGCGCGGCGATTCCCTTGGGCCCCAACGGTAAACCGATATCAGTGGACGTCAAAACTTCGCCGGACAACCGGGCCAGCGCCTGGCCCAGCTGCGAGCCGAATGCCATGCCGCCCATCTGCGACATCATCGACAGCAGTGGACCGGCCATGTTCTTGGCCTCGTCGGGCAGCGCCTCGGCCCACACCGTCGCGATCTGCTGGGCCATCGGATCGCATAGCCGCTTCCAAATCTCCAGGGTGTTGTCCACCCAATCGGTGGGGGTCCAGGCGACGGCCTTGCTGGTGCCCGCCGGCAGCGCGGTCACCCCGTCGAGCCAGGTCTCGGCGAGGTGGACGGCGTCGCTGATGGCCTGGTTGGTGGCGGCCGGAATCGGCGCCACGAACCCGATCGAACTTGACGCCAGCTGCCGGGCCAGCTCGTAGTTCACCGGCCCGGAGGCCTGGCCGCCGGCCATGGCGGAGCCGGCGCCACTGAACATCTGCCCGAGACGGGTGAAGATCTGGCCGAGGTCGGCCATGTCGAATTCGCCGCCGAGGCCGCCGAGACCAAACGGGTCCGCAGATCCCGAGCCGGAGTTGGAGTCGTTTTCCCGGCGCTTGTCGCGGTCGGGGTCGTCCCCGCCGGAGAAGCCGAAAGGCAGGTCAGCCATGCCCTCAACGGTACTCACCGGCGGCGCACGACGCGCGATCCGCCGTCACGCTCTGAGTGAACCGGCTTCCTATTGCCGCTGACCAGTCCGTCTAGTGTTAGCCAGGTGAACAGGCGGATTCTGACGCTGATTGTGGCGCTGGTGCCGATCGTGGTCTTCGGCGTGCTGCTGGCGGTGGTGACGGTGCCTTTTGTGTCACTTGGCCCGGGCCCCGCGTTCGACACGCTCGGCGAGGTCGACGGCAAGCAGGTCGTCGACATCGAAGGCACGCAGACGCACCCAACGTCGGGTCACCTGGACATGACGACGGTGTCCCAGCGGGACGATCTCAGCCTGGCCGAGGCGCTGACACTGTGGCTTTCCGGGCAGGAACAGCTGATGCCGCGCGACCTGATCTACCCGCCGGGCAAGTCGCGGGAGGAAATCGATAAGGACAACGACGCCGATTTCAAGGACTCCGAGCACAATGCCGAGTTCGCGGCCCTGGGATATCTGAAGTACCCGCAGGCCATCACCGTCGTGGCGGTCACCGATCCCGGGCCTTCGGAGGGCAAGCTGCAGGTGGGTGACGCCGTGCAGGCGCTGAACGGCACGCCGGTCGCCAACGTCGGGCAGTTCACGTCCTTGCTGAAGCACACCAAACCCGGCCAGCCGGTCGCGGTCGGCTTTCGCCGTAAGAATGCGCCCCCGGGCGTGGCTCAGATCACGTTGGGCAGCCATCCGGGTCGCGATTACGGCTTCGCGGGTGTCTCGGTGATGGATGCACCTTGGGCGCCGTTCGTGGTTGATTTCAACCTCGCCAACGTGGGCGGCCCCTCGGCAGGCTTGATGTTCAGCCTGGCCGTCGTCGACAAACTCACCACCGGCAATCTTGCCGGCTCGAAGTTCGTCGCGGGCACCGGCACGATTACGGCCGACGGCAGCGTGGGCCGTATCGGCGGGATCGTGCACAAGATGACTGCCGCCCGGGCCGCCGGCGCGACGGTGTTTCTAGTGCCGGCCGAAAACTGCTACGAGGCAACCTCCGGAAAGCTATCCGGGCTGCAATTGGTGAAGGTTTCCAAGCTCGATGGGGCGGTGGATGCGCTGCATGCCGTCACTTCCGGCGGGCAGCCGCCCGGCTGCTAACTGTGCGTACAGTTGTGATACGTCGAGGAGAAACACCGACGGCCACTGCCGACATGGACCAGGGAGCGTAGCTAGTGGGGATGCGGCCCGCCGCGAGAATGCCGAAGTTGACTCAGCGCAGCCGGATTCTCATCACGATCGCCCTGGCGGTGATCTTGCTGCTGCTGGTTGGCCCGCGCTTCATCGACGGCTACGTCGACTGGCTCTGGTTCGGCGAGCTGGGCTACCGAGCAGTGTTCACCACCGTGCTGCTGACCCGGCTGGTGGTGTTCCTGGTGGTGGGACTGCTGGTCGGCGGCATCGTGTTCGCCGGGCTGGCGCTGCCCTACCGCACCCGTCCGGTGTTCGTCCCGAGCAACGGCAACGATCCGGTGGCCCGGTATCGCGCCGTGGTGATGTCGAGGCTGCGCGTGCTCGGAACCGGGATTCCGGTTGCGATCGGCCTGCTCGCCGGGATCGTCGCGCAGACCTACTGGGTCCGTGTTCAGTTGTTCTTGCACGGCGGTGACTTCGGCATCAAGGATCCGCAGTTCGGCAAGGACCTCGGCTTCTACGCATTCGACCTGCCGTTCTACCGGCTGATCCTCAGCTTCTTCTTCGTGGCGCTGTTCTTGGCTTTCGTGGCGAATCTGCTGGCGCACTACGTGTTCGGCGGTATCCGGCTGTCCGGGCGCACCGGCGCGCTGAGCCGATCGGCACGTGTCCAGTTGATCAGCCTGGTCGGTACCCTGGTGTTGCTCAAGGCAGTTGCCTACTGGCTGGACCGTTACGAGCTGCTTTCCCACACCCGCGGTGGGAAGCCCTTCACCGGGGCCGGGTACACCGATATCAACGCGGTGTTGCCCGCCAAGCTGATTCTGCTGGCGATCGCGTTGATCTGCGCAGCCGCAGTCTTTACGGCGATTGTGTTGCGGGACTTGCGAATTCCGGCTATCGGACTGGTGCTACTGCTGCTGTCGTCGTTGATCGTCGGTGCCGGTTGGCCGCTGATCGTCGAGCAGATCAGCGTCAAACCCAATGCCGCGCAGAAGGAACGCGAGTACATCAGCCGAAACATCACCGCAACCAGGCAAGCCTACGGCCTCACCAATGACGTTGTGAGCTACCGCGATTACAGCGGCGGCGGGCAGGCCACCGCCGAGCAAGTTGCCTCCGACCGTGCCACCACCTCCAACATCCGGCTGCTTGACCCGACGATCGTCAGTCCGGCGTTCACGCAATTCCAACAGGGCAAGAACTTTTACTACTTCCCCGACCAGCTGTCCATCGACCGCTATCCCGGCCGCGACGGTAACCTGCGCGACTACGTCGTTGCCGCCCGCGAGCTCAACCCGGACCACCTGATCGACAACCAGCGGGACTGGATCAACCGGCACACCGTCTACACCCACGGCAACGGCTTCATCGCCTCGCCGGCCAACACCGTGCGCGGTATAGCCAACGACCCCAACCAGAACGGCGGATACCCGGAGTTTCTGGCCAACGTCGTCGGCGCCAACGGCGGAGTGCTCTCCGACGGACCGGCGCGGCTGGACCAGCCGCGGGTCTACTTCGGGCCGGTCATCTCCAACACACCCGCCGACTACGCAATCGTCGGCAAGAACGGCGCAGACCGGGAATACGACTACGAGACCAACACCGAGACCAAGAACTACACCTACACCGGAAGCGGCGGAGTGCCGATCGGCAGCTGGGTTTCGCGCAGCGTCTTCGCCGCGAAGTTCGCGGAGCGAAACTTCCTGTTCTCCAGCGTGATTGGATCCAACAGCAAAATCTTGTTCAACCGCGATCCGGCGCAGCGGGTGGAGGCGGTGGCGCCGTGGTTGACGACCGACAGCAACGTGTACCCGGCGATTGTCAATAAGCGGCTGGTGTGGATCATCGACGCCTACACCACGCTCGACAATTACCCGTATTCCGAGCTCACCTCGTTGTCGTCGGCCACCGCCGACTCCACCGAAGTCGCATTCAACCGGCTGGTCCCCGACAAGCAGGTGTCCTACATCCGCAACTCGGTGAAGGCTACCGTCGATGCCTACGACGGGACGGTCACGCTTTATCAGCAGGACGAGCGCGACCCGGTGCTAAAAGCCTGGATGAGGGTCTTCCCCGGGACCGTCAAGCCCAAGAGCGATATCACCTCCGAATTGGCTGCCCATCTGCGCTATCCGGAGGACCTGTTCAAGGTGCAGCGGATGCTGCTGGCCAAATACCACGTCAACGACCCGGTGACGTTCTTCTCCACGTCGGATTTCTGGGACGTGCCGCTGGACCCGAACCCAACCGCCAGCAGCTATCAGCCGCCGTACTACATCGTCGCGAAAGACATTGCCAAAGGTGACAATTCGGCGTCATTCCAGTTGACCAGTGCGATGAACAGGTTCAAGCGGGACTACCTGGCCGCCTACATCAGCGCCAGCTCCGATCCGGCGACCTACGGCAAGATCACCGTGCTGACCATTCCCGGCCAAGTCAACGGGCCGAAGCTGGCCAACAACGCGATCACCACCGACACCGCGGTGTCCCAGGACCTTGGCGTGATCGGGCGTGACAACCAGAACCGGATCAAGTGGGGCAATCTGCTCACGCTGCCGGTCGCCCAGGGCGGGCTGCTGTATGTCGAGCCGGTTTATGCCTCACCCGGCTCCAGCGATGCCGCTTCGTCGTATCCCCGCTTGATCCGGGTGGCGATGATGTACAACGACAAAATCGGATACGGCCCCACCGTCAGTGACGCGCTGACCGGGCTGTTCGGGCCCGGCGCCGGCGCGACTGCGGCCGGGATCGCGCCGACCGAGCCGGCCGCACCCGCGAACCCGCCGCCGGGCGCTGCGCCGCCGGCCGATGGTTCGCCGCCGCCGCCGCCGGCTGCTGCCGTCCCGCCCTCGCCGAACGGGGCCGTCACCCTGTCTCCGGCCAAGGCCGCCGCGCTCAAGGATGTTGAGGCGGCACTAGGCGCGGCGCGCGACGCGCAAAAGAGCGGCGACTTCGCCGCCTATGGAACGGCACTGCAGCGGCTCGACGACGCGATTACCAAGTTCGACAACACCAAGTAATCGCTCTTGCCAGGCAGCGGTGTGCGGATCTGCAGCTGACGGGCGATTTAGGCCCGTCGACCGCGCTGAGCCCGCGATTTGGCGGCCTCGCCGGCGTTCGGTAACCTGGTATTTACCCGTCGCGGGGTGGAGCAGCTCGGTAGCTCGCTGGGCTCATAACCCAGAGGTCGCAGGTTCGAATCCTGTCCCCGCTACCAGTCGAAACGGCCCCCGGAGATGTCTCCGGGGGCCGTTTTCATGCCCGATGGTCACGTGTTTGGTCACGTTAGCCTTGCTCATCATCTAACTTTCGTCCTCGTCGGTTGGACCCCACGTGTCGCCGATAAGGAAGGCCGCCGCTTGTTCTGCGGCGCCGCGGTCATCGTTTCGAAGGACATGGGCGTAGGTCTGCAGAAAGAAGCCGACGTTGGCGTGGCCGATCCGCTCGCTGATCACCTTCGGGCTGATGCCGGCTTTGAGCGCACCGGTGGCGTAGGAGTGGCGCAGATCGTGGAAGGTGATCCGCGAGAGTCCTGCGGCCGCTGCGAGACGATCGAAGCGTTGTCTGATTGTGTCGGGGCGTTCCAGCGCATGATTACATTCCACTGCCGGCGCTCCTTCGCCGCCGCCTTTCCGACGACGAGGTCATCGCCGTCGCGACCGAATTGATGGCCGACCGGGGCACGCCAGTTGACGGCACCGATGTGCGGGTTGCGATTACCAAGCTCACCAACGAGATGCCGTCGCCAGCAGACACCGAGCGGGTTAAGCAACGACTGGCCGCAGTCGGCTGGCCGGTGAACGACGCCTTCGGAAATTCGGAGTAGACGTCGGCGATGACAGCCAGCGACGAAAACCGTGATCGGTCACACCACAGTCACGCCGATGCCGGGGCAGCCCTGACACAACCCTCTGAACGTGCCCAGGCCAAACGCTTCGCGAAGATGCTGCGCCGCGAAGTCGCCGAGATGAGCGAAAAGGTCATCGCCGCAGAAGTCGAATGGCATCTCCGGTGCGAGGCCGAGGGCTACCTTGATCCACCGAAACGTCTCACAACAGCCCGAGAGCGCATCACGGAGGCCGAAAGGATGCTCAGGGCACTAACCGCCCGATTCCCCCGCATCTGAACGGCCAATAAGCAGGCACGCGAAGGCAGAAGGTGGGCTGGCCAGCCGACCGACGCAATAGGTCGAGACGAGCAGGCGCGAAGAGTGGAGTCACCCCTTCCGGGGACCAAATCCACTGGCGCACACGAACCTGTGTGAGAACTTTCCCTACTGCTATCAAGCCCCAATGCTTTAGAATCTCAAGCCGAAGCCTCAAGGTGTCCCGCATCCCATCAATCCTGCGAACGTCCCGCTCAAGTGCTCGGATAATCCGTTGCGTACGGCGGCTAACTCTCGTGTCGCCTATACGGTCCATCTTGGACACAAGAACGGCACTTGCGAATACGGGCAGCCGTGAGAACGTCTGAGCCGTTTCGGGGGTACATTCAACCGCCCCAACGCTTTTCGACGCGGCACGGGCAAATGAGCGGCTAGAACCAGGCACGACGCCGCTGCCGCTCACGCCGTGGTCGCCAGTCAAAAGGGAACCACCGCAACGCAAAAGGAAACCACCCGCTCCACGTCGGGAACGGCACCCGGCAATGCCACCCGTCGCCACTGCGCCCGCCGCACCGGAGCGGCGGGCCGCCCCTGATCCTCTCCTCGGGGCCGGCCCGTCACTACGGCGGCGGGCCTTCCCATTGCTCGGCGGCTTTCTTCGCGTCGTCATCGGTGCTGTAGGTGCCGTGGAAGACGTGCGCGGGCACGCCACCGATCTCCTGGATCACCAGATTCACCAGAATCCACGGGTTGGCTTCGCTTGCTGCCTTGGGGCCGTAGAAGATGCGGTATTCATGGTTGCGGCTGACCGCACGGTAGCGCTCGAACGGGTAGATCGCTTTAGGATCGACCGTTTCCCAGGTCAGCATGGGCATGGTTTTCATTATCATCTATGATCCCGGATCGGTAGAGATAGAACAGTCCGCGGTCTCCCACCAGTTACGCCTACTTGCATGGGCCCTCGTTCCCGGACCTCGAAAGGTCTCCCGGAAACCAGGGGAAGTTCAGTTAGGCAATGGCGGCTTTGCGCGCTGAGTAGTACGAACGCATCGTGGCGTTCGAATCCACTGTTCCCTCTAGGGCGTCGACGAATCCGGCCAAAGCACTACCGGGGATCACCGCCAGGTTCATGTCATCGCTGATCTCCGTGAAGGTGCGCATGCCTACGCAGCCCAGGGACATGCCTGGCTGGTTGTTGTGTAGTGCCCGCGGGAGGGCAGCACAGCCCGGACGTCCCGTTATGTCCATTTGGGCGCCTGTCCAGGCGGCACGTCCAGCGGCCTCGCTGTAGAGCATGGCCTGGGCTACGTTCACCCAGATCAGCACCAGTTCCGCGTCTATCGGGAATGCCCACAAGGGGCCGTAGACGATGCCTACGCTGTTCCGACCTACGTTGGGGATCTTGGCCGCCTCGTCCATGCTCAGATAGCGTGCGTCGCACATCGACTGCACCAGCCCGCCGAGCTGCTCGCTCACAGTCGCTGGGAGGTCGAAGCCCATCACCATCGATCCGATCGGACAGTTGTAGTGCTGGTCAGCGGAAGCGTAGAAGGTACCTTGCTCTGCCCGCCGCCAGAACGCGCAGGCCGATGGAACGGGTTTGCTGACCTGCACGATGTCTTTCGGCGGCCGGTCAACGAAAGCGAGCGCGATCGGCGGGTTGCGAAGTGACAGCAGGGCTGTGAGCCGAGCTGCGGTCGCGGCACGTTCCATTAAGGCGGCACGGTCCATTAGGTGGTCCCTATCGGGGAGCGGGTGAGGCACCCTCGGTCGTAGTACTGACTCCTTAATGATAATAGTTTTCAATAAGCCTGGCAAAGCTGATAGTCGTGCCTCAGGCCCGCGCGGCGATGTTGGAAGATAGTTCCATGTAGTAACTACCGGTAGGAAACTAGGACGACCGCTATTGCATGGTGCACATCACTGCAGGCTGTGATACCAATCGTGACAGGCTCGGGCACGGCTAGGCCGGGCGGAAATCGGACTCCGCGACGTCCTCGTATCGCAAGCGTCGCAGGCGGTTTTCAATCTCAAACATGAGGCAGCGCTCACTGTTCTGGCGGCCGTGCCGACCCCTGACGATGCACTGCGGCTCTAGGAGAGTTAGCGATACCGGGCGTCTAAGCCATGGCAATCCCCGCGCCTCGTGCGGCAGGCCAAGCTGATCGACGCCGCACAGGCCCACTGGCGTGCGGTCAATGCGCCGCACCTGGTCGCCCTCGTGCGTGCTGGCGCGGTCTTCCACAAGGGCAAGCTCCTTGAACGACCCATCGACATCACGCCCGACACATCAAACGCCGAGCCGCAGAACGCGGGATCGGAGGTCGCCTGAAATCACCGATCCCCCATGTATTGACAACATCAGAGTTCGGGTCGACGAATAATAGTATTCGTGACACCTGAATTAACTTTGTCGGGGCCGAGGATCGGGGTCCCAGGACCGTTTACCCACTCCGCCGGCGAGCGATGACCGGGATCGATATGCACCGCCACACGGTCGCTGTCGCAGTCAGCTCTGCGGTGTCCGACACAGTGGCGCCGTGACCCTTGTCGAGGTAGCACCACACGGCCAGGTCACCCTGCAGGAGGTGAAGTCACGCGGCCGTGGCCGCATGGTGCTCGCACTGTTGGGTCCGGCGTTCGTCGCCTCGGTTGCCTACGTCGACCCCGGCAACTTCGCCACCAACTTTGCCGGCGGCGCCGAGCACGGCTACGAACTCGTATGGGTCGTCGTGATGGCCAACCTGATGGCCATCCTCGTTCAGTACCTCACCTCGAAGACCGGGCTGGCCACCGGCCAGAGCCTGCCCGAACTGTGCCGGCAGCGATACGGCCGCCGGGTGAACATCGTGTTGTGGCTGCAGGCCGAGGTCGTCGCGATGGCCACAGACCTTGCCGAGTTCGTCGGCGCCGCGCTCGGCCTCAACCTCGTCTTCGGTATGCCCTTGCTACTAGCGGGGCTAATCACGGCGGTCGTCGCGTTCGTGATCCTGGCACTCGAGCAGCGTGGCTATCGCCGCTTCGAACTCGCCATCCTCGCACTCCTGGCGCTGGTCGGAGCGGGATTCATCTACCTGTTTTTCACTATTGGGGGCCAGGACTACGTGCAGCTCGCCGCCGGACTGGTGCCGCGCCTCGGCGGCGACACCCTGAGCCTGACCGTCGGCATCATTGGCGCGACCGTCATGCCGCACGTGGTCTACCTGCACTCCGCCCTGCAGAAGAACCGGGTCTCCGCGGCCAACCAGCACGAACGCCGCACCCTGCTCACGTTCAACAAATGGGACTGCATCATCGGCCTCGGCTTCGCAGGGCTGGTCAACCTCACCATGCTCTGCATCGCCGCAGCCCTGTTCCACAAACCCGGACTGACCGACATCAGTGACCTCGGACCCATCCACGATCACCTCGCCACCCTCATCGGAGGCGGCGCCGCACTGGCGTTCGGGATCGCCCTGATCGCCTCCGGTCTGTCCTCTTCCAGCGTGGGCACCTACGCCGGACAAGTCGTCATGGCCGGATTCATGAACTGGCGCGTCCCCCTGTTTGCGCGCCGCGCCCTGACGATGCTGCCCGCACTGATCGTCATCGGCTTAGCCGTCAACACCACACAGGCATTGATCTACTCCCAAATCGTGCTGTCCTTCGGCATCCCGTTGGCCCTCATCCCACTACTACTGATTACCCGCACCCGCGAGACCATGACCGACATGGTCAACCGCCGCCTGACCAGTGCCTTGATGCTCCTGATCACCGTCGTCATCACCACACTGAACCTCTTCCTGCTCTACGACACGCTCACCAGCCTGATCTGACACCACACCTTCGGGAAACGGCGACGGTCCGCTTCGACGCGTTCAGAGGCCTCCTAGGCGCGTAGCGACACCCTAAGACACACCCCGTCTTGCGGACTGTAAATCCGTCCGCTTAGGGCCTACGTGCGCCATCCTGGGGCCGCCGCTGACTTATGGGGCCAATATGGGGCCAAACACGCGGACTAGGTGCTCCAGTCCGTCCGGTTCGCCTCCTCTAACCCACTCTGACCAGTCGAAATACATTGGTGTAGGCCGGAACTCCGCCTGAAAACC
This sequence comes from uncultured Actinomycetota bacterium, assembly GCA_963720085.1. Taxonomy (GTDB): domain Bacteria; phylum Actinomycetota; class Actinomycetes; order Mycobacteriales; family Mycobacteriaceae; genus Mycobacterium. The sequence goes on along the minus strand of CAVRER010000033.1, from coordinate 78,559 downwards.
GGAAGGTCGGCAGTTGGATCCCGTCAGCTCCGGCTAGTTATTTCCCGGCGAAACCCACACACTGACAGATCTCGTGCCGTCACTACCGGCGACCTGCCACCCATGGCACCACCCGGAACTAAACGATCACTGGACCGAAATGTTCAACTCAGACTTGGCGGGCGGCTTACCACGGGCATAAACCACGCGGCCTGTTGGTCACGAATTTGGGCACAGAACACGGCGAAATCCATAAGAACAACCGCGACACAGTGCAACAAGCTGGACGGCTCGACGTCGCTGACGTGCAGCTATGAGACCGACCGCACCGGGGGAGACCGCGACCGGTTGGCTCATAACCCAGAGGTCGCAGGTTCGAATCCTGTCCCCGCTACCAGTCGAAACGGCCCCCGGAGATGTCTCCGGGGGCCGTTTTCACACAAGCAATCGACGTGCTGCGCCAGGCTCTGAAATCGTCCCCGCCAAGGGGGAACTCGTGAGTGACGCCGGTGAAGTCGACGCGGCGAGCTCGGCGCTGCACTGGTATGACTTTGTCTGTCCGTTCTGTTACGTCGGGCAGGCCAGGACCGCCCTCCTTGTGGAGGCTGGCCTTGAGGTCATCTCGTTGCCTTTCGTGGCGCACCCCGACATTCCAGCTGGCGGTATTCTCGTCGGGCCGCGCCACGGGCCGATGTATCCGATGCTCGAACAGCAGGCCGCAGCCGCGGGACTGGAGCTGCACTGGCCGGCGCGAATCCCCAAGGGCAGGAAAGCTTTAGCCGCTGCCGAATGGGTCCGCCGCAATCAGCCCAGCGCCTTCGCCGAGGTCCACCACAAGCTGTTCGAAGCACACTTCGCTCTCGGTGAAGACATCGACAATCAAGCAGTCATCGACCGGCACGGCGCGAACGCCGGTGTCGACCTGGGCGCGCTGCACACCGCTCTCGCCGACGGCAGCGCCTACGCCGAAGTCGATCGGGCCGAAAAGGTCGGCCGTCGGTACGGCGTCGACGGAACACCCGCCTGGCTGCTCGGCGGGCGGTTGATTGCCGGGCTCCAGCCCGCGTCGGAATTTCAGCGCGTTGCCCGAGATGCGTTAGGTCAGCGAGCGCGATCAGAAGGGACCAGGCGATGACTGACATTGATGTAAGTGTCGCGCTACCACCGTCATTCGAGTCAGCCCAGCACATTGCCACCGCGGAGAAACTGGGCTATCGCCGGGCCTACCTCTACGACACGCCGTTCGAAGGTGATGACGTTTGGCTAGGCTTGCACCGCGCCGCCGAGCTGACTACGACGATTGAGCTGGGTCCAGCAGTGCTGATTCCGACGCTGCGCCATCCGTTGGTGAACGCCGCACCGGCCGTGTCACTGCATGGACTCGCGCCCGGACGAATTCTTACCGCTTTCGGCACCGGGTTCTCCAGCCGCGCAGCCATCGGACAGCCGCCGATCCGTTGGTCGTACATGGAGGCCTATATCCGCGCCTACAAGGCACTATTGGCCGGAGAGGTCGTCGACTGGGAGGGCGCGGCCATCAAGTTGATGCTCACCTCTGCGCAAGCGGATGCTCTGTCCCTGCGAATCCCGCTGTTAATCGCCGCGAACGGGCCCAAAGGTTTTGGCGTCGCGCAGCGGGTCGGCGCGGATGGACTGATATCTATGTTTGAGGTCGTGCCCGCGCAGCGCAACTTTAAGCGTGCTGCGGTAGCCACAGTGGGCACCGTCGTCGACGAAGGGGAAGACCTTGCCGGCGAACGGGTTCGTTTGGCGGTCGGTGCCCCGTGGGCGGCAACGTATCACTTCGTCTATACGGCCCAGGGCGCCGACGCGGGTGCGCGAGATGCCCGGTGGGTCCGCCTGGCTCGATGTGATCGAGAAGGTCCCCCAACGCGTGCGCCACCTGCACGTTCACCAGGGCCACATGGTGGAAATGAACGACGCTGACCTGGCGGCCTGGCGTGCCGGAGGCCACGTCACGCTTCCGTCAGCCACGCTGACCGGGTCCGCCGACACGGTCGGAACGGCCGTGGCCGCAATGGCCCAAGCAGGTGGCGCCGAGGTCATGTATGAGCCCTCAGGCCCCGACATCGCACGCGAACTCGAAGCGTTCGTCTCGGCTGTACGCGGTTAGCAGGCCCGCATCAATACATCGACACGTTCTGTGGTGTGGTCACCGAGGATTAGTGGGGATACAGGGCGCCGCGCGTGATGGTGAGCGATCAGGATCCACTGGTCGCACCGGCTGCCGCCGCGATTGTTTCGATCGCACGCTGGTCGCTGTCGTCAGGTGCGCTAGTGGAGTATGTCCGAACGACGGCTTCTATTGCCGCCGTGGCGCATTCGGTAGGGCTCCCTGGAACCGGGTCGGTGCCACCGAGCGGGATCAACGCTGCCAGTTGGTCCAGCTCGATCAACTCGGCGTCAATCTCGACTTGCTGGAGCTTGCCACGCAGCCGCGTGGTGAGTTCGTTGGGTGCGGGTTCGGGACCCGTCTTGAGCCGTTGGCGCACGGCACGCAGCGGCCGCACAACCTCGCGATGCCACGCGTCTACCCGGGATCGGGCCGCATCCAGGCAAGAGGTGGTTAGCGTCTGCCGTCGCCTAGCACCGATGAACGCGGCGAATAACACTAGGTTGACGTCGAGCGCGTGTCGGTTCTGCAAATACAGGCACGCGGCGGCCACGCCTTCGCTGCCATAGAGCTTCAGCGCAAACTGTTTGAAGCAGCCCGCAGTGCCGGTTTCATCCATCATTTCCCGCCGCGGTCTGCTCCGGCACAGATGTCACCCGACCGCCTGGCACGCCGTCCCAGCGTCGAAATAGTTCATGGGTGATGCCAAATTGATCCAGGATTTTGCCGGCGGTCTGGTTGAGGAGATCGTCGATTGTCTTGGGTTGATGGTAGAAGGCTGGGGTTGGTGGGAGCACGATCGCGCCGGCGAGGGTGACGGTTTCCATGTTCCGGATGTGGATCAGGCTCAGCGGGGTTTCGCGTGCGACGACTACGAGCTTGCGGCGTTCTTTGAGGCACACGTCGGCGGCGCGGGTGAGCAGGTCGGAGCTGCTGCCCGCGGCGATCGCAGCCAGGGTTTTCATCGAGCAGGGCACCACCACCATACCGACGGTGTGAAACGATCCCGAGGAGATGGCCGCACTCAGGTCCTCGGGGTCATAACAGACGTCGGCGAGGCTTTCGAAATCGCTTCTAACTAGCCCCATTTCGAGCTGAATGGTCTTGTCGGCGCCCCGGGAGATGACCAGGTGGGTTTCAATGTCCGGGTGGTGGTGCAGCGCGCGGAGGGTCGCCCAACCCAGTTGTGGCGCGCTGGAGCCGGTGACGCCGATGATCAGTCGTTGCCGTTGCATGGGTTGTGCTCCTGAGCGCTCATTTGCAAAGCCTGACCACACAGTAACGGGCGGCGGGTACCTACCATGACTAGCCGGATAACTCACGAAATCAGGAGGCATCATGCCCATCTACCAGTGCATCAGCCCCGGAAGAACATCGCTGGAGAGATCACTCGCATTCACTGCGACGCGACCGGTGCTCCGCGCTCGTTCGTCAATGTCCTTTTCCATGACATGCAAAACGGCAGGGTCTTCACCGGCGCCAGCCGGTCTACCCACTCGATATTATTCGGCGACATCCGCGCCGGCCGGGATGTCGCGACACGGCAGGCGATGCTTCGAGATTTGTCGCAAATGTGGACACGGCTTACTGACCAGCCAGAGGAGGAGCTTCTCATCGCGCTGCGGGAAGTCAAAGCCGAAAACGCAATCGAAGCCGGCGTGATCCTCCCCGAACCAGGTCAGGAACAGCAATGGCTCGAACAAACAAAATTGCGCTGACCCAACCGGGCATGCTTCAGAACTTGCCTCCGAGCTGAGATATCTCTGGCATCACGCGCGCGGACAATTCGCTATCCAGCCAACGCCACGCGCGGAATTGGTGGCGGTCGCGTCCGCGACCCTGGTCGATGTTTGTACCTACGCGTGTCAAGCGGGCGGCGGCGCTTGGCGCATCACACACTGTCCCGCGACTAACAAACGGCCCCAGAGGACAATCTGGGGGCCGTTTTTGTGGGCTTTGAATGCGAACTCGATTTACTGGGCGTGCTGGCGTGCGTATGAGGTCCAGGTCAGTAACGCGGCAGCAGCGTAGTAGGACATGAAGATCCAGAACGCCCAGGTTCCCGAGCCGGTGCTCAGGTAGGATTGTCGTAGCGCCGCGTTGATTCCGACGCCGCCGAGGGAGCCCAACCCGGCGACGAAACCGATTGCCACCCCCGAGATGACTCGTGACGAGTGGCGTCCCGCATTGCCAAGATCCACCGGTTGGGTGCGTGCCTCGAAAAGCGTCGGGATCATCTTGTATACCGCCCCGTTGCCCAACCCGGACAGGATGAACAAGGCGATGAAGCCGGCGATATAACCGACCATTTTGGAGTCGGCGCGACCGGCATGGTGGTCGTCGGAAGTGCTCGCGGCAATCACCAGCCCGGTGGCGAACACCATGGCGATAAAGACCGCGAGGACCACACGGCTCCCGCCGAGCCGATCTGCGAGCCGGCCGCCGTAAATCCGTGCCAGCGCCGCCAGCAGTGGTCCGACGAAGCCGAGTTCGGCGGCGTGCAATGAGGCTTGTGCGGGGCTGTTCCCGTCGGCCATGAAATCGATTTGCAGGACTTCGCCGAACGCGAACGAGAAGCCGATGAACGAGCCGAAAGTGCCGAGATAAAGCAGCGCCAGATTCCAGGTGTGTCGGGTGAGCAAGACCGAGCGCAGGATTGATCCGAGGTGAGGCAACTCGACCCGATGCTGTTCGAGATTGTTCATGACCAGCGTCGCTCCGATGCCGGTGATCGCCAGCAGCACTAGGTATACCGCGCACACCCAGTACGGCTGTCGGTTGCCGACAGTGGCGATGACCAGCAGCCCGACCATCTGAATCGCCGCAACTCCGAGATTGCCGATCCCGCCAGTGAGACCCAGAGCCTGGCCCTTGAGTCGATGTGGGTAGAAGGCGTTAGTGTTAGACATCGACGCTGCGAAATTGCCGCCACCCAATCCGGTCAGCGCTGCGCACACCACGTATGGCCACAGCGGCAAGCCCGGATGGGCCAACAGCACCATGGTGCCAACTGTGGGAATGAGCAGCGCGAATGCGGAGAAAATCGTCCCGGCGCGGCCACCGAAGATCGCAGTGCCCAAAGCGTAAGGGATGCGTAGGCACGCGCCGGCGAGGGTTGCGGTGGTACCGAGCAGCAGTTTGTCTTCTGCGGAGAACCCGTACACATTCTCGGGCATGAAAAGCGCCATTACCGACCACAGTGACCACACCGAGTAACCGAGGTGCACGGTCATGACCGAGAAGATCAGATTGCGCCGGGCGATGCGGTTGTTGCCCGCTTCCCAGGCGCTCAGATCCTCGGGGTCCCAATCTGCGATGTGACGCGAGCGGCGCACCAACTCTCTGCCGTTGGTGTGGAGCGCTCGCGGAAGCGTGGCCGTTGACATCGAAAAGCCACCCGCGCCGTGTGGCGACTCCTCGGTTTGCCGCAGCTGCTCCATCGCACTCCTCAAATGTCGCTGCCGTTGAGATGGCACCAAATAACCAGCGTGCCAGGATTTCAGGGGAATAGCGGTTATTGCGTCGCCTGAAACTGCTGAGGAGTTGCTGGAGAACTCCTGAATACGAGGCGCTTGTGGTGCAACGAGATTCGTCACGCGGCACTGGGAGTTACCGTGCGACAGAGCTTCCGGTTTAGGACCTGGATAATTACATTCTGTACCCGAGGCCGATCGTGAACACCGGCCGAAGGGTTCATCTCCTGACTGGTTTGGTCCGGATGCTGATGTGGGTTAGGAAGCTTCTTATCGCCCCGGGCGGTGGGGCGCGGCCGCCCACCCAGATTGCTCGAAGCTCGCGCCGTAAGTCCAAGTGGGAGACGGTGATCGCGCTCAGCCGGCCCACGGCCAAGTCGTCGGCCACCGCGAGGCGGCTCATGGCTGCGGGCCCCGCGCCAGCGAGGACCGCGGCGCGCATGGCCGCCGCCGTTGGCAACTCGAGCACCGGTGGTGCCTGTTGCACGTCGTCGCCCAAACTCCGACGGAGCGCTACAGCCAGTGAATTGCGAATACCTGCCCGGGGTTCGCGAGTAACCAGCGGCGTTTGCGCCAACTCGCGTGCGCTCACCACTCGTGAATTCCGCGCCCACTTGTGGCTCGGTGACACCACGACGACCAGTTCGTCGTGTCCCACCACGCAGCTGCCCAATCCCGTAGGGGCGCCAGGTTTTTCGACGAACCCAAGATCAGCGGCGCCGCCGCGAACCGAGGCGATCGCGTGCTCGCTATTGGCTGCAGTCAAATTTACTTCGGGGACGCTGCCAGTCTGCTGAGAGTTGGCTGCCCGCAGGGACAACAGCCAGTGCGGCATCAGGTGCTCGGCAATCGTCTGGCTGGCTACCACTTTGATCCGCTGGCAACCTTCCTCTCGGAGCGAGCCCATGCCCGCGTCGATATCGTGGGCGACCTCAAGCAAGCGGGATGCCCACTGCGCCATAACACTTCCGGCCGAAGTCAGCGTTGAGCCACGCGTTGTTCGAGCGGCCAACGTCACACCGGCTTTGGCTTCCATCGATGCCAGCCGCCTTGACACGGCCTGTTGGGTCAACCCCAGTTCGCGTGCAGCGCTACCGAGGCTGCCCGTCTCAGCGATCGCAAGAAAGACCTCGAACGACTCGAGGTCCGGCATGCGAGAGCTGAGTGCCATGGTGACTGGATCGAAACACATTTGGCTTGTGGGTAGCTGGGAATTTGGTTCAAGTTAGAAAAGTGTCCACGTTGCCCGACTAGCGCGTGTGCACCGAATTTGCCGAGCTACCGACCCCCGGATCATCTGGCCGCGCGGGTAGCTGGACACAACCAAACCGTGTGACCTCACAACATAAAAGTGCCTACTGGCAGTTCGGTCAGAGCCGAAGGATAAAACCATGATCCGTCGTCGGAGCTTCGATGCCGCGTGGGCGCCCATTCAAGGCAGCGCCGCCACAGTCGTTTTCGTCGGCCGGCGCGGCTTGAAGCGGCGCTTCGAGGAGACGTCGACCGACGGGACTGGGAGCTAAGCAATGGATTTCGGGATGGCGCCGCCGGAGATAAACTCCGGGCGAATGTACTGCGGTCCCGGCGCGGGATCGATGGTCGAGGCCGCGGTGGCCTGGGACGAGCAGGCCGCCTGCCTGAATCAGGAAGTGGCACAGTGGCGTGCGGTGACCTCGAACCTGACGACGGCTGCCGTCCAGGCTGCGATGCCGTACATATCATGGCTCGACGCTGCTGCCACGGAGGCCGCGCACGCGGGCGCCCAGGCAGCGGCGGCGGCGTGCGCCCATGAATTGGCGCGTGCCGCGATGGTGCCCCCAGAGGTGATCAACACCAACCGCGCGAAACGAACATCGCTGGCCATTACGAATTGTCTGGCCCAAGCCACCGCGACGATCGCGGACACCGATGCCGAGTACGAAAAGATGTGGGCCGACGACGCCGATGCCATGTATGCGTACGCTCGCGCCTCGGCCGGCGCGTCGAGGCTGACACCGTTCGGCTCACCGCCTTCCGCTACCGACCCGATTGGGCTCGCGGGCAACGGTGCCGGTGTCTCGAGGCCATCCTGGGCTCTGGAATCGGCATCCGATGTCATATCGTCTGGCGAGCAAGTGATGGCAGCGATCCCAAAAGCGTTGCAAGGACTGCTGTCATCACCGCGGACATCCTTGGATGAATATCTGTCGTCGGTGACAACGTCGCTGTCGCAAATGAGTTCACTGTCCGAACGACCCGACAGCGCGATTAGCAAGTTGAACTATCTCAACAGGGCTGCGGTACTGCATAAGACCGCGACGTTGATGTTCTCCTCACCGAAGCAGGGTCGTCCCAGCGGCGCGGCTTTTACCGCTGGTTTCGGCATCGCGAAGTCGATCGGGACGTTGTCGGTACCGCAGAGCTGGGCAACGGAGGCGGCGATCGATCCCGACACGGGTTGGCTTCCCCAGATTTGGGCCCGGGAGCCAATGCATTTGGTTTAAGCCACCGGAGCACAGCCAGGAATGAACGCCGGCGAATGAGTGCGAGTTGGTCGCAGCACTACGGATTACGTTGAACGCCAACGCGATAGCCGAGAAGCCCAAAGCTATCGCGATCAGCCGTGAAGGGGTGGAATGATCGACTTCGGCCTGTTGCCGCCAGAAATAAATTCCGGTCGCATGTATGCGGGTCCGGGTTCGGCACCGATGTTAGTTGCTGCGACGGCCTGGGACGCGTTGGCGGCAGAATTGGGCACGGCGACTACCAGCTACGGCTCGGTGATTTCCGAGTTGACCAGCGCGCCGTGGGTGGGCTCTTCGTCGGCGTCGATGGTGGCCGCCGTCGCGCCATATGTGAGCTGGCTGGGTGCTGCGGGCAATCTGGCCGAGGAGAGCGCCAACCGGGCTCGGGCGGCCGCTGGGGCCTTCGAAGCCGCGTTCGTGATGACTGTGCCGCCCTTTATAGTCGCGGCCAACCGGGTGTTGTTGATGACGCTGATCGCGACCAATTTCTTTGGGCAAAACAGCCCGGCGATCGCGGCGACCGAGGCCGAGTACATGGAGATGTGGGCGCAGGACGCCGCCGCCATGTACGGGTATGCCGGCTCCTCGGCGACCGCCTCGAACTTGACACCGTTCACGTCGCCGCCGACTACCACCTCGTCGAACGGCGTAGCCAGCCAGACCGCGGCGGTTGCTCAAGCCGTCGCCACACCGGCTGGTAACACTTCGCAGGCTACTGTGGCAACCGCTCCACAGCTGGTCTCGTCCACCGCGGTGCCCGAAGCGCTGCATCCACTTTCGGCGACAACAACGGCGACAACGACATTGAGCTCTGACTCATCGTCGAGCAGCGGGTTGCCGTGGCCGCTGTCGTTGCTGCCTAACCCCAATACCCCGTGGTGGCAACTTACTCAAGCGGACTACACGACGGAATTCCACAACCTGTTTCAGATCTATAACGCATACGGGGTTGCGCCATCCTCGTGGCAGATGGGACAGCAACTGGTTTACGGGCCCGGGGGAACGACGGCGGGCGGCGGCGCATGGTATCCGACGCCGCAATATGGGTGGTTCGGCCAAGGCGGCGGACCGGTGTCAGCTGGTGTGGGCCAGGCCGGTAAGGCCGGGATGTTGTCGGTCCCGCAGGGTTGGCCCACGTCAACGCCGGAGGCAGGCCCAGGCCCCGCGGTCTCCGGGGCGCAAGCCGCTGCGGCCAAGGCTACTGCCACGCCTCCACCTGCTAACGGTCTACTGCGGGGGATGCCAACGGGAGGCAGGCGCACCGAAGGTTACATACACAAGTACGGGTTTCGCTACAGCGTAATCGCGCGCTCGCCGTCAGCCGGATAACGCCATGCCGCCCAACGCTATTGAGAAGGAGATCCCATGTCGTTTGTAACTACACAGCTGGCGGTGGTGGCGACTCAAGCTGCCACCGCGATCGCGGCTGGTTAAGGAGGTCACCGTGTTGGATTTTGGAGCCTTACCGCCGGAAGTCAACTCTTCCAATATGTTTTCGGGTCCTGGCTCGGGGTCGCTTATGGCGGCCGCGTCGGCCTGGAACCAGCTGGCGGCAGAGTTGAACTCGGCAGCCCTCAGTTACGACAAGGTGATCACCTCACTCAGCGGTGACGAGTGGATGGGCCCGGCGTCGGCAACAATGGCCCAGGCGGCCGAACCTTACGTGGCCTGGATGACTTCCACCACCGCCAAAGCCGAGCAGGCAGCCGCCCAAGCGCGCGCGGCCGCGGCGGCCTACGAGACCGCGCTGGCCGCGACCGTGCCGGTGCCGCTGGTTGCGGCCAACCGTGCTGAGCTGGCACAGCTGGTGTCGACCAATGCCCTGGGTCAAAACACCGGCGCGATCGCGGCCAACGAAGCTCAGTACGGAGAGATGTGGGCGCAGGATGCCACCGCGATGTATGGCTATGCGGGTCAGTCCGCAGCTGCGACCAAGGTAACGCCGTTTACCGCGGCACCGCAGGTCGCGAGTCCGAGCGCCCAGGCTACGCAGGCCACTGCGACGACGTCGGCCACGGCAACCTCGGCGGGAACCGCGCAGTCCACGCTCAGCGAGCTGGTTTCCAGCTTGCCGAGCCAGTTGCAGAGCCTTGCTTCGCCCGCGTCGACAACGTCGGCCACCACGTCCTACCCGATACTCACCGAACTCTGGTACCTGTTCAGCGGACAGAGCACGCTGCCCACCAACCTCAACGAGGTAGTCACCGGTTATAACAGCTACTCGTCGCTTTGGTACAACACCGAGGGTCTGCCGTACTTCAGCGTCGGTATGGCCAACTTCGGTGTCCAGATCGCAAAGAGTACAGGCATGCTCGGTGGCGCCGGACCAGCTGTTGCCGAGGCCGCTCCCGCCGCGGGCCTGGGCGGCTTGGGAGGAATGCTGGGTGGTGGCGGCGGCGGAATGCTGGGCGGCGGCGCGCCGATCTCTGCCGGGCTGGGCAACGCCGCCTCGCTCGGCAAGTTGTCGGTGCCGTCATCCTGGGCAGGAGCCACCCCGGCGCCAAGCCACGCGCCGATCTCCGTCGAGGGTCTAGCCCCCGCTTCACCGGAGACCGGGGGACAGGGAAACCTGCTGGGTGGTATGCCGCTGGCCGGCAGCCCGAGCCTCGGCGCGGCCCACACCGGACCTCGATACGGGTTTCGCCCCACCGTCATGGCCCGACCGCCCTTCGCCGGATAGCGAATCAGGGTGGCGGCGTAGGGGTCATTGATCCGATGTAGTACGTTTCGTGCCCGGTCGGGTATCCGCCGCCGTCGGTGGAGATGTGAACGTGGTCGTAGTGGTTGGCGGTTTCGTTGCCGTAGTCCGCCGTCCAGCTCGGCGCGCCAATACCCGGGTAGTACTTCTGCCGCCAGATCACGTGGAGTACGCCCCATCGTTTGGCATTCGCCAGGGCGTATCCGGCGATCTGGTTGCCGAGCTCGATACCTTCGGGCGAGTGGAAGTTCGGGATCATCACGTCGATGGCCAATCCGTTGGGATGCCACCTCAAGGCATCCTGCCGGTACCCACCGATAGTGGTGATCTGCGGGAACAACACGCTGATAGCACGGGCAGCCCAGATGGTCTTGACCTGCAACCCGTTCTCCGGCGCGACGCCGGCAGGCAACACGAACTGAAAATTCTGGGCAGCGACCGGTGCGTCTGCCGTCAGCAAGCGCGCCTCCGCGGGACTGGCGATGTGCGGCGCGTCGGCCGGCGCAGGTCTGGGGCTTGTCGGCGCTGCCGCCGGTGTCGCCGGTGTCGCTGGCGTGGTCTTGACGCAGCACCGAGGCTCGGTGTGTTGGGCGTAGAGCATGGCGGCAGAGATGGCCAGCGTGGCTGCGAACGCCAACCAGCGCCCGCGACCTTTGGCTAACGGGTCCCCGCTCACGGACAGCACCTTACTGCCCTGTTCGGCGCGGTGTGGCAAATCAGTAAACGACCGGGGAGTAGGCGGCCGAATTGCCGGTGCCGTAGCAGGTCACGTTGACGCTGTAGGTTCCGCCGTGCTGCTGGAAGATGATGGTCACCGGGGCCGAAGGGCTGGGCCCAGTCACCGTGGTGTCCCAATCGTAGGGAAGTGGAGGCGTATTCATCACGCCCACCGAGTGGTAGTGGCAGACTTCCGTGGCACCTGGGGGATTGTGCGCATCGACGATGGTGGCGTACAAGGCCAGCCCGCCACCGCCGTAAATAACCTCGAGGCTGCCATCCTGATTCGCGAAGTAGGTCGGGTTGGTTTCGGCCTGCGCGGTCCCGGCGCCCGCAAACAGCAGTGTCGGTAGCGATACCGCGGCGGCCGCGCCGATCGCCGAGGCGCGCAATTTCTTAGTGCGGATGGTGTTCATGATGTGCTCCTGTTTCCGTCGTACGCAGCGTGCACACCGTCGTCGGCGGCGATGCCTATCCACCGAGAATAGGGTGCAGAGCTTGCCTCCGAACGGGGATCCGCCGGCCTCCCACCGGCTCTTGACTACCTCCGCACCGTGCTGCTAAACATGGCGTGCGTGACCAATTTGGGCGATCGCCCAAATTGTGCATCGGTGGACACCAAGAATCGAGGTTCGCATGGCGGGCCGGATGGACGGCAAGGTCGCATTCGTGACCGGTGCTGCGCGCGGGCAGGGCAGAAGTCACGCCGTCCGATTGGCGCAAGAGGGTGCCGACATCATCGCTGTCGACATCTGCCGGAAGTTCGAGGCTTCGCCCGCCGACGGTGCCACGCCCGAAGACCTCGACGAGACGGCCGGCATGGTCAAGAATGCAGGCGGCCGCGTCGTGACCGCCGAAGTGGACGTTCGGGATTACGACGCACTGCGCGCAGCCGTCGACAGCGGAGTGGAACAACTGGGCCGGCTTGATGTCATCGTCGCCAACGCCGGAATCGGTACGACGGCGGGAAAGCTGCACAAGACCGACGAGGCGCTGTGGCAGGAGATGATCGACGTCAACCTCAGTGGCGTGTGGAAGACGGTGAAGGCCGGCGTTCCGCACATCGTGTCGGGCGGTCGCGGCGGTTCGATCATCCTGACGTCCTCGGTCGCCGGCAACAAGGCCTATCCACACGTCGGCCACTACGTCGCGGCCAAGCATGGTGTGATCGGCCTAATGCGTTCGTTCGCAGTCGAACTGGGGCAGCGCATGATCAGGGTCAACGCCGTTCTTCCGACGCATGTGAATTCGCCGTTGCTGATGAACGAGGCTACCTATCGAGCTTTCCGGCCTGAGTTGGAGAATCCTGGCCCGGATGATCTTGCGCCGGTGTGCCAGAGCTTTCACTACCTACCCATCCCCTGGGTGACCCCAGAAGACATCAGCAACGCAGTGTTGTTCTTGGCCTCCGACGAAGCGCGTTACATCACCGGGGTGGCACTGCCGGTCGACGCCGGCAGTTGCCTGAAGTAAGGAAGCATCGATGACTCTCGCCAATGACACGGACGTTTACTACGACCCCTACGACGTCGGCATCAACGCCGACCCGTACGCAACCTACGCACGGCTGCGCGACGAGGCCCCGATCTACTACAACGAGCAGTACGACTTTTGGGCGATCTCAAGGCATTCCGATGTCGAGAAGGCCTTGGCGAACTGGGAGGTCTTCTCCAGCCGCCGAAGCGACATCCTCGAATTGGTCAAATCGACCTTCGACATGCCCCGCGGCGTGATGATGTTTCAAGATCCACCCGAGCACACCATGCTCCGCGGGCTGATGTCACGCGTGTTCACGCCGCGGCGGATGGCCGCCATCGAAGACCAGATCCGGCAGTACTGCATCCGGTGCCTGGATCCGCTCGTCGGGTCCGACGGGTTCGACATCATCGCCGAACTGGCGTCGATGATGCCGATGCGAGTTATCGGCATGCTGCTGGGAATCCCTGAGTCCGAGCAGATCTCGGTCCGCGACGCCAACGACGCCAACTTGCGCACCAAGCCGGGCGCGCCACTCAAGGTCGCCGACGCAGACTCCATTGCCGACGGCCGGATCTACACCGACTACGTCGAGTGGCGATCGAAGAACCCGTCCGACGATCTGATGACGACATTGCTCAATGTCGAGTTCGACGACGAGCAGGGCGTGCATCGCAAGCTGACGCGTAAAGAGGTGTTGCATTACACCCAGGTGGTAGCGGGTGCCGGAAACGAGACAACCGGTCGGCTGATCGGCTGGCTGGCCAAGGTGCTCGCCGAACATCCCGACCAACGCCGCGAAGTCCACCAGGACCGGTCGTTGCTGAACCGTACCGTCGACGAGACGCTGCGGTTCGAGCCCACCGGACCTCACGTCGCCCGTTGGATGGCAAAGGATTTCGAGTGCTACGGCACCACGGTTCCGGCCGGCAGCGCCATGCTGCTGCTATTCGGCGCCGCTAATCGCGACCCCCGCCGGTACACCGATCCGGATACGTTCAACATCCACCGCGACAACATCTCGCACATCACCTTCGGAAAAGGCGTGCACTACTGCCTGGGCGCGAACCTCGCACGATTGGAGGGTCGCGTCGGACTGGACGAGATTCTCAACCGCTGGCCCGAGTGGGACATCGACTACGGCACAGCACAACTCGCGTCGACGTCTACTGTCCGCGGCTGGGAGCGGCTGCGCGTCGTACTGTCTTAAGGAGCCGCGTCCGGTGCGGTACGCCCGCGGCGATTCTTTGGTGTCGGCATCTCGAATCGGTCGAGGAAGCGATTGACCAGTGCGACGGCCTCTTGGTGACCGCCCGCGGTGCCGAGGCCCTGCTCGAGAATCAGGGTGCGGCCGATCGCGGCGATGACGACAGCGATGGCGGCGGGCGGAAATTCGTCTGTGTCGATACCGTGTTCTCGGACGATGAAGTTCAGCGCGGTGATCTGCTGCTCACGCCACCGCTCGGACCAGGCCGCGATCTCGGCCTTGATCTCCTTGCGATGGTTCGCAAGCCCCACGAACTCCAATAGCAGTCGGGTGTCCTTGGGCTCGGTCAGGGTTTCCCAGAAGGCGTGCAATGGGCGGTCAGAGGCCAGCGCATGCTGCTGGCGCTCCAAATAGATTGCGGCGCCGCGGCGGAAAACAGCCAGATACAACTCGTCCATGGTGGGAAAGTAATAATGCACCAATGCCGGTTTCACACCGGCCTTGGCCGCCACCCGGCGCGACGTGGCTGCTGCGTAGCCCTCCTCGACCATGACCTGACTAGTGGCGTCGACCAGCATGTCGCGAGTCGTGGAGTCGCGCGGCTTTGGTCGTTCGGATGCGGTCACAGTCTGGTCCTATCACACGGCCGGTCCGACAGCGGGCCCGCTACCTGAGCGACCGCCCAAATCATTCCGGCCTCATGCTCGCACCTCTGCTCGCAGCGGTCAAGGTTTGGGCCCGTTCCACAACAGTTCCCGCCGAGCCGGTGTTTGAGGTCCAAGGCCTTTCGCTTGACCGCCCTCGACGCGGAGTGATAGGCATGGTGAAACGAACTATTTGGGCGGTCGCTCAGGAAGGCGGGGTTTGGGTTTGAAGACGGCGGTCGTCACCGGCGGTGCGTCAGGGATTGGCCGGGCCGTCGCCGAACGGTTGCGCAGCGACGGATTCCGGGTGGCCGTCCTCGACCTGTCAGCCACGGATGACGGGTTCGGCCATGTTGCCGACGTCAGCGACCGCGCCCAAGTCGACACCGCCATCGCGACGATCCGCGAAGAGTTCGGCCCGATCCTGGTGCTGGTCAACGCGGCGGGGGTGGAAGGCTTCAAGAAGTTTTCGCGGATGTCTTTTCAGGAATGGTCCAAGGTGATCGACGTCAACCTGAACGGCGTATTCCACACCATCCAGGCCGTGCTACCCGACATGCTCGAGGCCGGATGGGGACGCATCGTCAATATTTCGTCGTCAAGCACGCACTCCGGTCAGCCGTTCATGGCCCACTACGTCGCGGCGAAGTCCGGGGTGAATGGCCTGACCAAAGCCTTGGCTCTCGAATACGGTCCGTGCGGGATCACCGTCAACGCCGTACCGCCGGGGTTCGTCGACACACCGATGCTGCGCAGCGCCGAGAGTCGCCACCTGCTCGGTGGGACCGTCGAGGAGCACATCAATCGCACGCCCGTGCGCCGGGTGGGCCGGCCCGCGGATATTGCCGCTGCATGCGCCTTTTTCGTGTCAGAGGAGGCCAGCTACATCACCGGCCAGATCCTCGGTGTCAACGGCGGTCGCAACACCTAGTGCCGGCTGCCACCTACCTCGGCGGGCAGCGGCGGCGGCAATGGCGTCGTGGGTGTCGGTGTCGTCGACGGCGGCGGCGCGGCCGGCGCTGAGGTAGCCGGCGATGCTGCAGGCGTTTTCGGCCCTTGGAAATACACCATCGGTTCTTGGTGGATCACCTGGTTGCCCTCGCTGACCACCAGGGAGCTCGACGTCACCGTGTAGCTGACGCCGTCGTTTTCGGCCACGTATCCGCCGTCGCCGGACGCGGACGCCGGCGCAACCAGCTCGGCGCCGTCGCTTATTCGCACGCCGCGGTACTCGTACTTACCGCTCTGGGTTTTGCAGATCGCCACCCGCGAGGTCGCCGTGCCACCGAAAACCACCGTGGTATCCGGCGCCGCGCAGCGTGCGGTGGAGTCGACGAAACCCAGGGCGTCGGTCGAGGGGTCGGCAGCTGCGGACGGCACTTCGAAGGCGAGCAGAGCCGAAAACGCCGCCGCGGCGACGGTGGCGCGGCGGATGTAAGCCCCGGGCAACGACATCAGTTCTCCACCAGAACACGGCTGACCCGTTGGCACGCGCACCCACGTCGTGCGAGCACCAAATCGTTAGGTCCTCGATATGCACGCATGACTAGCGCTACATTCGACGCCGGACCGCGCCGATGAAAGGGCAAGTCATGGCGAACTCCCACGCACTGCTGTTCGATCCGAATGCTTACGACCCGTTACATTTCGACGCCGAGACGCGGCGTCAACTGCGCGCGGTGATCGAGTGGTTTGAAGGACGGGGCAAGGCGAAGCTGCTCCGGGACGATCTCGAGGCGACCTGGGTATCGGACTTCCTCGACTTCATCAAGCAGGAACGGATCTTCGCGACCTTCCTGACGCCGTCGGAATACGGCGGCGGCGACCCGAACAAGCGGTGGGACACCTCGCGCAATGCCGCGCTGAGCGAGATCTTCGGGTTCTACGGGCTGTCGTACTGGTACGCCGAGCAGGTGACGATCCTGGGCCTCGGGCCGATCTGGCAGAGCGACAACATCAAGGCCAAGGAACGCGCGGCCAGCCAACTCGAGGCCGGCGGCGTGATGGCGTTCGGGCTCTCCGAGCGCGAGCACGGCGCAGACATCTACAACACCGACATGGTGCTGACGCCGGCCCGCGACGACGACGAGGGTGTCGTCTTTCGCGCGTCAGGGGAGAAGTACTACATCGGCAACGGGAACGTGGCGGGCATGGTGTCGGTGTTCTCCCGCCGCACCGACGTCGACGGCGCCGACGGTTACGTGTGGTTTGTCGCCGACAGCGGCCATCAGAACTACGAACTGATCGACAACGTCGTGCACGGCCAGATGTATGTCAGCAACTTCCGGCTCAACGACTATCCGGTGCACGAGGAGGACATCCTGTGCACCGGACCGGAGGCGTTCTCGGCCGCACTCAACACTGTCAATGTCGGCAAGTTCAACTTGTGCAGCGGCTCGATCGGGATGTGCGAGCACGCCTTCTACGAGGCGATCACGCACGCCAATAACCGCATCCTGTACGGCAATCCGGTTACCGACTTCCCGCACGTGCGTGCCAGCTTCGTCGAGGCCTACGCCAGGTTGGTCGCGATGAAACTGTTCAGCGACCGCGCGATCGACTACTTCCGCAGCGCCAGCCTCGATGACCGTCGATACCTGCTGTTCAATCCGGTAACCAAGTCCAAAGTCACCTCCGAGGGCGAGACGGTCGTCACTCTGTTGTGGGATGTGTTGGCCGCCAAGGGCTTCGAGAAGAACACCTACTTCTGCGAAGTGGCGCGGCTGATCGGCGCCTTGCCGCGGCTGGAAGGCACCGTGCACGTCAACGTCGCGCAGATCCTGAAGTTCATGCCCAATTACATGTTCAACCCGGCGGCGTACCCGGAAATCGGCACTCGCAGCGACCCGGCCGATGACGTGTTCTTCTGGGCGCAGGGTCCGGCTCGGGGCGCATCCAAGGTCCAATTCGCCGATTGGACACCGGTTTACGAGAAGCACCTGGACATACCGAATGTGGCGCTCTTCTATGAGCAGACCCGTGCACTCAAGGAGCTGCTGGCCACCGCCGCGCCGGACGCAGACCAAATACGCGACCTCGACTTCCTGCTCGTCGTCGGTCACCTCTTTACTCTGGTGGTCTACGGCCAGTTGATTCTCGAGCAAGCCGGTCTGATCGGACTCGATGCCGATCTGCTGGACCAGATCTTCAATGTCCAGATACGCGATTTCTCCCAATATGCCGTCGCGTTGCATGGCAAGCCGAGTTCCACGGCAGCGCAACAGGACTGGGCGATCTCCGCGGTGCGCAAGCCGGTTGCCGATGCAGACCGCTTCGACCGCGTCTGGCAGCAGGTCAAGGCCTACGACGGCGTCTACGAGATGCGTGCGTAGTACCCGGTCGGGGTGAACGGCACGTCGTCGGGTGCAGAGCGGCGCGCTGCCAACAGCGTGCGGGCGGCGTCGCCGATCGGAATCCGCAACGGCAGGTGAGGCTTTTCCGCGGCGTCGGCGACCTCGACGGCCACCTGCTCGGGCGTGATCATCCCCGCGCGCTCGCCGCCCCCTTTGAGTATTTCGGCGTAGGGATCGTCGGGCAGGGTGTAGGTGGTCACGGCGTCGAGCGCGCCGGAACTCACCGCCCCGGGCTCGAGCAGCGCCGCTTGAACGCCGTGCGGCGCGCTCTCGATGGCCAGCGCTTCGACCAGCGCCTCCAGCGCCCATTTCGTCGCCGCATAAGCCGCGCCGGGCGGTAACACGACGCGTCCGACGACGCTGGACATGAACAGCAGCTTGCCGTCGCCGCGGGCGCGCATCTGCGGTAGCGCGGATTGAGCGACGCGGATCGCGCCGATGGTGTTGAGGTTGAACAGTCGTTGCAGTTCGCGCAGCGGTATGGCTTCCACGGCGGCGTAGAAAATCTCGGCGGGGTTGACGATCACGATGTCGACGTCACCCGCGGCCGCGAATGCTGCGGTCACGCTGGCATCGTCTGTGACATCGAGGGCCAGTCGTTCACTGACGTCGAGGTCGGCCAGCGAGTGCGGATCACGTGCGGTGGCCACCACGCGGTGTCCGCGGCGGGCGAACTCGACGGCGATGGCGCGGCCGATCCCACGGCTGGCTCCGGTGACGATGACAGATGACATGGTGTTGGCTCCTAGAGGTCGTACGGAGGTTCCATCGATTACACCTACGTAAACTGATCGGTGTACCTCGTTGTTCCAACTTACCCGAGGTTTGGTCGGGTGCAACCGATCGGTGTGTGACGCCGGGCCTACGATCAGCTCATGCGCGGCTTCAAGATTCTGATCACCGGCCCAACCGGACAGGTTGCCAGTCCCATTGCCCAGGCCCTGGCGGCCGAGAACGAAGTCTGGGGTATCGCCCGGTTCACCAACGCGGCGGCACGCGAGGCCCTAGAGAAGTCGGGGGTGCGGTGCGAGACCGTCAACCTCGCCGCCGGGGACTTCACCGGCATCCCGTCCGATTTTGATTACGTGCTCAACTTGGCGGTGGCCAAGAGCGGGAACTGGGAGAAAGATCTCGCGGCCAACGCAGAGTCCGTCGGGCTGCTGATGGCTCACTGCCGCAACGCAAGAGCGTTCCTGCATTGCTCGTCAGGTGCCGTCTACGACCCGCCGGACGACGAACCACGAACCGAGCATGCCGCCCTGGGTGACAACCACAAGCCTTTATTTCCAACCTATTCCATCTCCAAGATCGCGGGCGAGGTAGTTGCCAGGACGATGGCCCGCGCGCTCGGCGTGCCTACCACGATCGCCCGGCTCAACGTCCCGTATGGCAACAACGGCGGCTGGCCGTTCTATCACATGGAGATGGTGCTCGGCGGCATCCCGATCCCGGTCCCAGCCGGCGGGCCGGCCCGCTACAACCCGATCCACGAGGGCGACATCATCGCGACCATCCCGAAATTGCTCGAGGTGGCATCGGTCCCGGCGACCACGCTGAACTGGTGCGGAGAGCAGACCGTCAGCCTGCAGGAGTGGTGCGGCTATCTTGGCTCGCTAGTCGGCAAGGAACCGGTCTTCCAGGAGAGCGAGCAGGCGTTGCGCGGTAATCCCACCGATCCGAGCCTGATGCGTGAGCTCGTCGGCGTCACTACCGTCGACTGGCAGGACGGAATGCGCCGGATGGCAGCCAAGTTCCACCCGGAGCTGGTCGGCTCCGGCTAGTCCTCCTTGGCGATCAGCCGCTTCAGCGCTTCGCGATCGGGCGCCAGCAGCTCGTCGATGCGCGGCTGGTTCACGTCGGCGACGATGATCTCGCCGACCTCCTGGTACACGTTGCTGAAGATGCCGTGCGACTTCATCTTCTCGGTCTGATAGATGTTGTCCTCGGTCGGTGTGACGTAGTAAACGATCTCCGGCTTGAACCGATGGATCAGCCACAGGTGGATAACGTCCATCAGCCTCTTCTTGCGCATTTTCTCGGCGAACGTGTTCTGGTCGCGCACCGTGAGGATGTTGCGTCCGTGACGGTCCTTGATCGGGTCGACGACCGCGTTGGCAAGCGGCTCTTCTCCGTCGCCGTAGATGCCGAGTTCGAGCACGTCGGATCCGGCGCGTCGCGGACGTAGCCGCACGGACAGCTTCTCGCCGATCTGGTAGTGCTCGCTCCACAGCGCCAGCCAGTCCTCCAGCAACTTCTTCGGTACCTCGGTCTGGACGAGATGCTGGTGCTGCGTGGAGCCCTCGCCCATGGCCTTGGTCGTCGCGGTGCGGCCCGAGGATGCGGCCAGCGCGGCGTCGCTGCGCGGCCCGCCGACCAGGGTTTGCGGCGTCCGGTACGGCGACTCGACAAGGCGCATCTTGCGCTGCAGACGCGCCAGGGCCAGCATCCCATCCTGCCGCAAGGCCGTCGCGAACTCCTCGGAGGCGACGCCGTCGATCTGGTGTCCGCCGTAGGTGATGAAGTTGAAGACGAAGCCCATCTTGCCGAGTTCCTCAGGGAATGCCCGCATTTCGTCGTCTGTCATACCGGTGGTGTCCCAGTTGAATGACGGCGAAAGGTTGTAGGCCAGCATTTGGTCGGGGAACACGGCGTGGATCGCGTCGGCGAATTGGCGGGCGTCGACGAGATCGGCGGTCTTGGTTTCCATCCAGAGGATGTCCGCGAAGGGCGCCGCAGCAAGCGATTTGGCGATCGCATACGGGATGCCGCCGCGGATCTGGTAGTAGCCCTCGGGTGTTTTGGCCCGTTCGCAGTCCCATCCGGGGTCCGCGCCCAACTCCCTGGCCTTCTCGCGGGCGGTGTAGAGCGGCGCGCGTTCGGCGAACTGCCGCCATTCGGTGGCACTCATGTCGCGCGACTCGCCCTCGCTCTCCGCGAATTCGAGCAGGTCCGCAACCGCTTCGCCATAGGTCATCAGCCCGGCGTCGTCCTGCCAGGCGTCGACGAACTTCGACTCGACCTCGTCGAAGACGGCGTCGATCGACACCTGAGAGTGGTCCGGCGCCGTGGCCGCCTTGGCGATCAGGTCCGCGATGCCTTGACGCTCCAACCAGGCATCGGCAGTGGCGTACTCGCCGTCTGGCAGGGCATAGAGCAGATGACCGTTGAGCTCCTTGAACCCCGCGTCGTAGAAGCGCCGCACCATCGCGAGGAAGCAGGACTTGTAGGACGGTATCTTCAAGTTCGTGGTGCCGAGCAGGAACGGTTGGTCACGCTCGTCGGCGCGGCTGTCGAGCAGGTTGGCCGCCTCGGCATCGGTGCGCGCGACGATGATGCCCGGCACCCGCATGATGTCGAGCTGGAAGCGGGCGGCGTTGAGCCGTTTGATCTGTTCGTCGGACGGCACCAGAACCTTGCCGCCCTGATGTCCACACTTCTTGGTGCCTGGACGCTGGTCCTCGATGTGGTATCCCGGCACGCCCGCTTCGACGAAGCGGCGGATCAGGTTGCGCACATGCGGGTCGCCGCCGTGCCCGGTGTCGGCGTCGGCGATGATGAACGGCCGGTAGTCGATCGCCGGGGTCCTTTCCCGTTGCTCGTCGGTCATTCGCAAGCGCAGGTATTGCTGATTGCGATCGGCGGTCAGCAGGGCGCGGACCAGCCCGGCGGCTTCGTCGGGCACTTGGCTCAGCGGATAGCTGGCCAGGTCGGGTCCGGGATCCTCGCTGATGGAACCCTTGGCCGAGGTCGCCCACCCGCCGAGGTAGATGCCCTCGATGCCCATCCGCTTCATGGTCACTGCCTGCCCCGGTGAGTATGGGCCGAAAGTGGTGATGCTCTTGCGCTGGGCGAACAGGTCGCGCAGGTGAGGGTAGAAAGCCTCCGCCGCCCGTCGTGCCACGGTGTGGTCGGTCGGGATGGTGCCGCGCTGCTCTACGACTTGGCGTGCGGAGTAGAGGCGAGTGATTCCGTCGAACCGCGGGCTGTCGAAGTATCGCTGCGTTTCGGCGACATCCTTGTCAAAGTCGTCTTCGAGTGTCGCGCGTGCCTCTGTGTCCGCGTCAATTGCCATGATCGTTCGCTCCTCTTCCAGCCCAATTCGCCCGATGGTGAGAGTCTATTGGCTGCTGTGCGGCATAAAGTTTCAAATCGGGATCTCCCTGGCCGGGATCAGCCGCATCCAGGATGCCGCCATCCGGTTGCGGCTAAACCCCAGGTTAATTAGCGCCGGGGTCATTTTGGCCGTTTGAGGTAGCCCGCTCGGATACACTCGCCAAGCGGCGACGGCGCCGCATCCGAGGGGAGCCGCGATGAGTTCTCGACGATCGGCCCGCACGCTGGCATCCTTAGCGGCGGCCTTGCCGCCCAGCCGCACTGTCCCCGTCCGCGCCCCGGATGGCACCCGCCTGCACACCCAGGTATTCGGACCCGAGGACGGCTACCCGGTCGTGCTGGCGCACGGCATCACGTGTGCCATCCGGGTGTGGGCCTATCAGATCGCCGAGCTGGCCACCGATTACCGAGTGATCGCGTTTGATGCTCGTGGCCACGGACGCAGTGGGATACCCGGGCGCGGAGGGTACAGCCTTGCGCACCTCGCGTCGGATGTCGACGCCGTGCTCGAGGCCACGCTCGCGCCGGGCGAGCGGGCCGTGATTGCGGGGCATTCGATGGGCGGCATGGCCATCGCCGCCTGGTCGGACCGGTACCGTCACAAGGTCGAGGCGCGCGCCGAGGCCGCCGCTTTGATCAACACCACCACCGGTGATCTGCTGCGCGAGGTGCGGCTGGTGCCGGTTCCGGCGCCGTTCGCCCCGGTCCGGGTGTTGGGTGCGCGCGCCCTGGTCAGCATCTTCGGTTCGTTCAACGTGCCGCCCCCCGTGCGGCGCGCCACCCGCGAAATGATCTCGATGCTGGCGGTCGGGGCCGACGCCGAGCCCGAGGTCGGCAAGCTGATCTACGAGTTGTTCAACGCCACATCGCCGCTGGGCCGCGGCGGCTGCGGCAAGGCGCTGGTCGATGCACTGCAGCGTCGGCACATCAGCCTCGCCGGCCTGACGGTCCCGACGCTGGTGATCGGCAGCGAACGCGACCGGCTGACGCCGCTGATTCAGTCCCGGCGGATCGCCGCGGCCGCACCCAACCTGCTGGACCTCGTCGTGCTGCCCGGTGGGCACTGCTCGATGCTTGAACGCCCCGCCGAGGTCAACCGGGAACTGCGCGCGCTCGCCGAATCCTTCACCGGCAGCCGACGTATCAGCTCATAGCCGCGCCTATGGTCGCGTGGCGACGATGCAGAGCGAAGCGATGAGGAGGAGCCGCGCCTATGGTCGCGTGGCGACGATGCAGAGCGAAGCGATGAGGAGGAGCCGCGCCTATGGTCGCGTGGCGACGATGCAGAGCGAAGCGATGAGGAGGAGCCGCGCCTATAACAGAGCGGCGACCTCGGCGGCTGCCCGCTGCCCGGAGCGCACCGCCCCATCGAGGAAGCCGGTCCACTCGTCGGCGGTCTCGGTGCCGGCCCAGTGAATCGGTCCGACCGGGCGGCGTAACCAGGGGCCGTAACGCGTCCACGAGCCCGGCGGCACCGCAGCAGTCGGGCCGCCGGGCGCGAAACCTTCTGCACCCCAACGATGGTCGACGTAGTCGAGCGGCTTGAGCGCTTCCTCACCGAACAGCGATGCGAAGCATTCCAGCGCGCGCTGCCGACGCTGATCGGCGGGCAGATCGTCGAAGGTGCGGGCGTCGACGAACCCCAGCAAAATGCCCGGTCCGTCCGGCTGCGGGCTGACGTCGAAGGTGATGAACACCGTGCCCTCGTCGGACAGCGCTTCACCGGAGGCCCCGTTGCTGCGCCAGAACGGGGTGGCATAGGCGGCGTACGCCTTGGACAGGCGGCCCTGCGGCCAACGCTCGGCGAGTTGGTCGTATTCGGCAGGCAGCGGGGGAGTGAACTCGATGGCCCTGCGATGGGCCGGCGGGATCGCGACAACGACGAATCGGGCGTCGGCGCGGCCCTTCTCGCAGGTCACGCTCACCCCGCCGTCGTGGTGATCGATGCGTCGCACTGCGGCCTCCAGTACCACCCGGTCGCCGAGCTCGGCTGCCGACTTGTCAGCGATCTGTTGCGTGCCGGCCAAGAAACGGTCCTGCTGGGCACCGTTTTCCACGTCGAGCAGCCGGTCCAGACCACCGGCCGCCCGCACGTAACGGGCGGCGTGCAGCATCGACACGTCCTCGGGTTCGCATCCCCAGGTCACCCGCGCCATGATGGCCAGCAGATCGCGTGAGGTGGCGCTGGCGCGCACCGACCGCAACCAGTCGCCCAGCGACTGCCCGTCGAGCCGAGCGGCGCGCCGGGCGGTCCACGGCTCGGTCAGCGGAACAGTCCGGGCGATCCGCTCGAATTGCCAACGTACCCGGCCGATGTCGACCAGACCCCCCAGCGAGAGCCGCGGAATTGTGCCGCTGTACGAGCGGACCGCACCGCGCCATCGGATCAGATTGGCGCCGTCGTGGTAGGTCGGGACTGTGTGAAGGCCGAGCTCGTCGGCCAGCGCCCGCACCGCGTCCTGGGTCGGGCCGACGAACGTGCCGCCCAGATCAACCGGGATGCCGGCGACATGACCGGTATGCGAGCGTCCACCGACCCGGTCGCGGCCTTCGAGCACCAGCACATCGTGTCCGAGTCGCATCAGTTCGCGGGCCGCGGTGAGGCCGGCAAACCCGGCCCCTACCACGACGACATCGGCGGTCCAGGTCGCGTCGGGCATGCCCCTTAGTCAACCGCATGGGCGCTGCGTAGGGTGAACCCTCGTTGAAAGTCTTCACCGCTTTGTATGGGCTGACCGACGCTGCCGACCGCGCGCGGGAGCTGCGCGACGCCGGGGCCAGCGGCGTCGCCAGCTTCGAAGGAGCGCACGACGTGTTCGCGCCGCTGACGTTGGCGACCACCGTGGGCGGCCTGGACTTGATGACAAATGTCGCTATCGCGTTTCCCCGCAACCCAATTCACCTGGCGCATCAGGCTAACGACCATCAGCTGTTGAGCTCTGGCCGGTTTATTCTTGGCCTGGGCACCCAGATTCGCACTCAAATCGAGAAGCGCTTCGGTGCCCAGTTCGACAGGCCGGTAGCCCGGATGACCGAGCTGATCGCAGCGTTGCGCGCGATCTTCGCAGCGTGGAACTCCCGCGAGCGCTTAGATTTTCGCGGCGACTACTACCGGCACACGCTGATGACGCCCACCTTCAACCCGGGTCCGAATCCATACGGTCCGCCGCCGATCTACGTCGGCGCGCTCGGGCCGCGGCTGACCCGCGCTGTCGCCCAGCATGCCGACGGGTTGCTGGTGATGCCGTTCGGCTCGAAACGGTTCCTCCACGAGCACACCATGCCGTCGGTGCGCGAAGGTCTGCGCGCCGCCAGCCGCCAAACCGGCGACTTCGCGATCCTGCCGGAGATCATCGTGTCCACCGGTGACACCGACGCCGAACGCGAGCAGGCCGACGCGGGGACACGTCGGCTTCTGGCGTTCTACGGCTCGACCCCGGCGTATCGGCCGGTGCTGGCCGCGCACGGTTGGGAGGATCTGCAACCCGAGCTCAACACGTTGTCCAAGCAGGGCCGCTGGCAAGAGATGGGCGGCCTGATCGACGACGAGATGCTGCACACCATCGCGGCCTGCGGCACCCCTGCCGACGTGGCACGACACATTCGCGACCGCGTCAACGGTGTGGCCGACACCGTATTCCTGTATCAGCCCGGGCCCATGGGCCTCGACACGCTGGCCGCGATCATCGACCAGCTTGGCTGATTGCCTCGAATGTGGGCTTGTGTCACGCTTTTCCGCGAAAAGCGTGCATCAACCCCACATTCGGCGCCAGTGTTAGGGCGCCACCGTTAACCAGTCGGCGAACCCCGACGGGTCGTGGCGGCCCAGCGCGCCGTGTTCGTAGAGACCCCAACCCTCCGCCGGATTGCCATCGCCGTCGCGGCACACCGCGCGGCCGACGTGGTCGATCACGCCGAAGCCGGATCGCGCGATGATCGCCGGGTCGGTCATGTCGTAGGTCAGCCGTTCGACGAACTTCTCGCCCTTCCACATGCCGTGCAGCCAGTCCGAGTCGCCGCCGTAGCCACCGCCGACATGGATGGGAACGGGCAGCTTGGACTCCACATCGAAGTGCACCGGTGTGCCGTCGGGGGCAGTCGCGTCGATCGTCGCGCCGGTGGGAATGCGGGTGCCGGAGCGGTAGTGGATCTTGACCCGCGGCCAGCCCAGCTGTTCGACGCGACCGTCGCGCCAGATCCGGGTGCAGTCGTTGAGCGAACGGAATCCGTTGGGCTCCTCTTGGATGATCAGCACGACGGCGAAGTCGTCGAAAGCCATCGGCATGTACAGCCACCACATACCCTCAAAAGGCGGGTCGGCGGGCCGGCCCGCGGGTTCGGCCTCGCCGATCGGCCTGATGCCCCAGGACCGGTCGCGGCTGCCGATCCAGGTCGCGGGGTCGACGGCGATCTCCTGCCCGTCGACGACGATCCGTCCGCTCCAGCTGCCGAGCTGAGCGAACCGCTGCGCATTCAGCGTCACCCGGTTACCCGAGCGCAGAATGTGCGGCTGCTCCCGGACGACGTCGAACAGGCCTTCCCAGGTGAGATCGGCTGCGATGCCTTCGGTTTCGTCGAGGATCAACCGAAGCTTGTGCAGCGGCTCGCTGACCTCGATCCGGTACCCGTTGACGTTCTGGTTGAGCCGGTCCTGGTCGATGGCATCCGAGAGGTGCACCGCGGTCTGGGTGTCGCCGCGCCTGATGAGCACGAACGCGTCCCTGACCCCGAGGTTGGGGTAATAGCCGATGCCGCTGATCACGAAGATGTTCCCGGTGCGGTCGTGGGCGTTGAAGTAGGAGCGATCGTAGAAGTTCCGATCCGAGGAACCCGGCCAGGCGATCGGCTGAGGTACCTGATGTACCGGGAACTCGTCGAGCGGTCCGAGCATTACTGATCCTCTCCGATTAGACGCTTCAGCAGTCCGGCGTGGTAGAACAGCGATTCCACGTTTTCAGGTTTCTCGGTTTCCCCGAAGTGCACTCGCCGGGCGCCGGTGCGCATGAACACACAGGCCCACATCACCCCCGAGTAGACGTAGAACCAGTGCAGCTCACCGACTTCGACGCCAGTCAGCCGGTGATAGGTGGCGCGGACATCCTCCTCACGCATCACCTGGGGCAAGCCCGGCAGTGCTGCCAGGCCAGCCAGCTCCTGAAAGACCATGTGCGCGAAAATCATCCATGCAACGTCGAGCTCGCGTGGGCCTAGCGTCACCATCTCCCAATCCAGTACCGCCACCGGCCGAAAATCGCGATACAAGACATTGCCCACCCGGGCGTCGCCCCACAGCAGCACCGGCTCACCCGCGGCTACCTGCTGGGGCCAGTTGTCTTCCAGCCACCCAAAAGTCCGCTCCAGCAACGGTGATCGCCCGATGTCGGGCACCGCGAAGTCGTACCAGGACCGCACCCAGTTGAAGTGTTTGCGCAGTGCGGTGTCGCCCGTTTGATCCTCGGCGAGAAAGCCAAATGTGGTCTCGGCGCTGGGGATTGAATGCAGTGATGCCAGTACTGCGACGGTGGCGTCCTGCAGCTCGCGCTGACGCTCGGGCGCCGCGTCGGCGAACCAGTTGCCGCCGAAGGTGTAGGGCATGACGTCGGGCGGCACTTCGCCCTCGACGTAGTCCATCAGGAAGAAGGGTGTCCCTAAGACATCGCCGGTCGGCTCGAGCCAGCGGACCTGCGGAACCGGAGCATCGGTCAGCTCGCCGACCATCCGTATCACGTCGAACTGGTGGTCAAGCCGATACGTCGGGAAGACCTGGACATCCTCGGCGGTGGGCGCCACCCGGGCCACCAGCTTCTGCGTCACCGGCTGCCCGTCCTGCTCCCAGCGGGTAGAGAAGATGATGGTCTCCGACGACATGCCGGTCGAGTCGATGCCGCTCTCGACGGTCACCTGTGGTGTCGCTCCGCCGGGCAGCACGGTTGACAGCCATTTCGACATCACCGCGGGCAGCGTGCTGACGTCGCGGCTGGAGCGCTGGAGTCGGTCGACCTTGTCGAGCACCGGTTCATTGGCCACAGGTGCCTCCTTCATGAGGCAATTACGATACGGTAGGTAGCGTTATGAAAGCAGACCCACCCTCGGTTGACAAGGCCTCGGGTGCCGGACGGCCCCGTGATCCGCGTATCGACGCTGCCATATTGACGGCAACCGCGGATCTGCTTGTGCAAATCGGCTATTCGAACCTCACGTTGGCCGCGGTTGCCGAACGTGCCGGAACCACCAAGACGGCGTTGTATCGCCGGTGGTCGAGCAAGGCCGAATTGGTGCACGAGGCCGCGTTTCCGGTGGCGCCCACGGCGCTGGTGGCTCCGGCAGGCGACATGGCGGCTGATGTACGGGCGATGATCGCGGCCGCGCGCGATGTGTTCACCACCCCGGTGGTGCGCGCCGCGTTGCCCGGGCTGGTCGCCGACATGAGTGCTGACTCAGAGCTCAACGCCCGGGTGATGTCGCGTTTCGTGGATCTGTTCACCGCCGTGCGGGCGCGGCTGAGCCAGGGTGTCGACCGCGGCGAGGTGCATCGCAACGCCGATCCGGACCGGCTGATCGAGTTGATCGGTGGAGCAACGTTGTTGCGGCTGCTGCTGCGTCCGGACGAACAACTCGACGATGCCTGGGTGGATCAGACCACCGCGATCCTCGTTCACGGTGTCACCCGAGATGTAGGGTCGGGCCGGTGACCGGACGACTGGACGGCCGGGCCGCGATCGTCACCGGCGCCAGCCGTGGATTGGGCCGGGCGATCGCTTTGGCGCTGGCGGCTCAGGGCGCGGCGGTCGCGGTGGTTGGCCGCACCGAAAGTGTCTGGGACGAGCGGCTGCCCGGGACCATCGGCGAGACCGTCGCCGACATCGAGTCGGCTGGCGGACGCGCGGTCGCCATCCGGGCCGACCTGCTGGACCGCGACGATATCGCGCGGCTCGTCGGTCAGGCCCGAGATGCGTTGGGCCCCATCACGATTCTGGTCAACAACGCGGCGTTCACGGCGCCCGGTCGTCCGCCGAGGCCGGGTGACGACAAACGCGCCAAGCCGGCCAAGGCTTCGCCGGTCGCGGCCAAACCCGATTGGCCGCCGCTGCTCGGTACACCGCTGGGCGCCTACCGGCGACACTTTGAGATCGCGGTGTTCGCAGCCTACGAGTTGATCCAGCTGGTCTGCCCCGACATGATCGGCGCGAAGAGCGGCTCGATCATCAACGTCACCTCCGTCGCATCACGGCTGCCGGGTGACGGGCCCTACCCGGACCGCAGCGGCGGTGTGCTGCCCGGCTACGGCGGATCCAAGGCCGCGTTGGAACACTTGACGTGGTGTGCGGCCTACGATCTGCAGGGCCATAACATCGCGGTCAACGCTCTGTCACCGTCCAAACCGATAATGACGCCCGGACTTTCGTACTATGCCCCCGGATTCGATGACGTGGCGCAGGCCGAGGAATTCGCCCAGGCGGCGGTGGAGTTGGCGCTGATTGATCCCGAGGTCGTGACCGGGCGAACGATCGGTCATCTGCAGGTGCTCGACGGCAGCCTCAGCTCGTTCTGAGTCCTAAGCCGGCTTGGTCGCGGTCACCGCGTTGATGATCACCGAGTGCAGCCGGTGCCAGTGCGGGGACGCGAACCCGGCCCGCAGCAACAGACGGGTGGCGCGGCGCCTGGTGCGGGCTTTGCCGCGGCGGCTGGTGAGCATCGTCGGCATCAGCCACCAGGAGAACTGGTCGACGAGCACCAGCCGGCCACCGCGACGCAGCACCCGGGCGCATTCGCGCAGTCCCGCTTGCTGGTCAGACCAGTGATCGAATGAGGTCGTGCTGACGATTAGGTCGAACGTCTCGTCGGGGTAGCCGATCTGTTCGGCGACGCCGGCGGCGAACGTCAACCGGTCGTCTTGGGTAACGGCATTGGCCGTCTTCACCATCGCGGGCGCGGCGTCGATGCCAACAAGCTGTTCGGCGTCGGGGTAGCGGTCGGCCAGTACGCGCAGCAGATAACCGGTTCCGCAGCCCAAATCGAGCAGCCGGTTGGGTGCAGCGACGGTAGCCACAGCGAGGCTGGCGGTGCGCTCCGCGATCTCGTGATGGAGGCGACCCCGCCAGCCATGGTCGTAGCTCGCGGCCCGATCGTTGAACTCGGCGACGTCCCGATACGGCGGCACGGGCCTAGTGTGCCACCGGCCGGGGTTGTTCGGCGAGGCGTTTGATGTTGAGTAGCTGCCGGCGAGCCATGATGAGATCGCCGACCGATAGCCCGGGGGTGAGCCAACGGCTCATGGGCGTAACGATTTTCATCAGCAGCCGGATTGTCTGGCCTTCCGGTACCAGGACATAAGAGATGCAGGCGCCGATAATTTCACCGGTGAGCTGCTTGGGCGGCTCGACGGCGAGGATGCGTCCGAAGCGTCGCGTTGCGGCAGTGGTGAACGGTTCGCCGACCACCGGCTCGGGCAAGCCCATCAACTGCTGGGGTGAGCGGTGGCCGAGGTTGTCGATCCAGTCGTAGGAGTATGGCGCGATCCTGATCTGGCCAACCCACGGCCACAGCGCTTCTGGTGTGGCGTGGACGGAAACTCCGCGCCATGCCTGCAGAGTCGGCGTGCGGACGAAGTCGTCACATGGGTAGTGCCGGGCGACCTCGTCGTCCGTCACGTTCCAACGATCGCCGATCATCGGTCTCCAGGTTAGCGGTTCTGCACTCACACGCTGGCGCGTCCGACTGCATGCAGAGCCTCGGCGACCGCGTCGGCGAGCGCGTCGATTTCGGTGGCATCGAGACTTGAGACGGTGATCCGCATTCCCGGCGGCGTGCCGATCCTGAACCGTGTTCCCGGCGCCGCGGCCCAGCCCGCGCTGAGTAGCCGGGTGATCGCCACGGTTTCGTCGGGCACCGGAATCCAGACGTTGAGGCCGGATTGGCCATGCGACGTCACACCGCGCTCGGCCAGCGCCTCGTGCAGCAGAGTGCGGTTGCGGGTGTACACGGCTTCGGCCTTGTGCACCAGGCGTGTTGCCGCCTTGTCGCGCCACAAGCTGACGGCAAGGTCCTGCAGCAGGTAACTGACCCAACCCGGTCCCAGGCGCAGCCGCCCGTGCACCCGCTCAACCGTGCGGTGGTCGCCGGCGAGCAGCGCCAGCCTCAGGTCTGGGCCGTATGCCTTGGATGCCGACCGCACGAACGCCCAGTGCCGTGTCGTCCCGGCCAAGGTGTGCGGTCCCACGCCGGCGATACCCGCGCAATGGTCGTCTTCGATGAGCAGAACGTCGGCATGGTCGGCCAGCAGCTGACGCAGCTCGGCCGCGCGCGCAGCGGAGACCGCGGCGCCGGTCGGGTTCTGCGCTCGGGTGGTCACCACGACGGCCCGAACGCCGCGGCGCAGCGCCCGCGCCACATCGCCGGCCAGCGGGCCGTCGTCGTCAACCCTTATCGGTTCGACTGAAAAGCCCAGCGCGGCAAGCAGATCCAGGAGATTTGCCCACCCAGGATCCTCGACCGCCACCCGGTCGCCGGGCCGTAGGTACGCAGTGAGGACGCGTTCGATGCCGTCGAGAGCCCC
This sequence comes from uncultured Actinomycetota bacterium, assembly GCA_963720085.1. Classification (GTDB taxonomy): domain Bacteria; phylum Actinomycetota; class Actinomycetes; order Mycobacteriales; family Mycobacteriaceae; genus Mycobacterium. The sequence goes on along the minus strand of CAVRER010000033.1, from coordinate 46,705 downwards.
TGCGATTACGGCGAGGTGGTCGGCCGGAACGCCGTCGGCGGTCAGCGACGCCCGGGCGTGCTCGGCCAGCTCGGGCGAGACTGCCGGTTCCCCGTACAGCACCGCGGCCCGTCGCCGCGAGCCGCCACGCAGAAGTTGTACGGCGGCGATAGGCAGCAGCGCCGGATCCGGGTTGCCGGTGGAAAGGTCGCGCACCCCTTGCGGGACGGCGAGCCCACGCAGCGAGCGTGGCGTGGTCGCCGGCCGGTCCCGCACCCGGGTGCCGCGTCGGCCCGCGGTCTCGACGGCACCGCGTTCGCGCAGCAGACGGTAAGCAGCGGCAACCGTGTTGGCGTTGACGCCGAGTTGCCCGGCCAGCTCCCTGATGGGAGGCAACTCGGCGCCGGGCACCAGGGCGCCCGCAGAGATGGCCTCCTCGATGTCGGTGGCAATCGCCTCGGCGCCCGCCCCCCGAATGGTGTATTGTCCTAGCACATAGACAATTATGTACTAGTACAAACTCGGGGCAACCGTTGGCATCGGCGCAGGCGTACCCGCCCACATCGCGGACGGTGCCCACCCGGTATCGCGAGCGCGCCCGCTACGACCGGGCGACCGTGCACGGCATTCTCGACGAGGCTCTGATCTGTCATGTCGGCTACCTCAATGCTGGTCGACCGGTGGTGTTGCCCACCACCCACGCGCGGCTGGGCGAAACCTTGTACCTGCACGGCTCCACCGGCAGCGGCCCGATGCTCGCCGCGGCCGGGTCTGCGGAAGGCCTGCCGGTCTGCGTCACCGTCACCCTGGTGGACGGCCTGGTGCTGGCCCGCGCGGCGTTGCACCACTCGCTGAAATACCGGTCGGTGGTCGTGGTGGGCAGCGCGCGGCTGGTCCAAGACCGGCGGGAGAAACTGCGTGCGTTGGCAGCGCTGCTCGATCACGTTGCTTCCGGCCGGTCCGCCGACAGCAGACCCCCGAACACCCGCGAACTCGCGGCCACAGCCGTGCTTGCGCTCGATCTCGTTGAGGTGTCCGCCAAGGTGCGTGACGGGGGACCGGTCGACGACGAGCAGGACAGCGAACTGCCGCACTGGGCCGGCGTCGTGCCGCTGACCCTGACGGCAGGCACACCCCTGCCCGCCGACGACCTGGACCCGGCTGTGTCGCTGCCGTCCTATCTCACGCCCTATCGCCGGCTCTGATGCGCATGCTTCGATAAGCCATGGCCGACGACACCGATGTCCCCCGAGTGGTAAGCGCGAGCCGCGAGATCGCCGCGAGCATCAAGCGGATCTTCGAACTGATCGCCGATCCCTCGCAACAGCCGTTGTGGGACGGCAATGAAAACCTCGCCAAAGCCGAACCAGGACAACGCATTCGCAGCGTCGGAGACGTCTTTATCATGACCCTCACTAAGGGCAGCATCCGCGAGAATCGCATCGTGGAATTCGAAGAAGGCCGTCGCATCGCCTGGTTCCCATCGGAATCGGGTCGGCGACCGCCGGGGCATCTGTGGCGCTGGGAGCTCGAACCCCTGACCGACACCCGCACACGGGTCACCCACACCTACGATTGGTCCCGATTGACCGACAGAAATCGTCTACCACGCGCCCGCCAAACGACGCCAGAGCGGCTTCGGGCATCCCTCGACCGGCTTGCCGAGATCGCCGAACGCAACGGCTAGCCGGCCGGGAATCGGCGCAACTGCACCGATCGCTGGCAGCGCAGGTGGACTACGTGCCAGGATGAGCAGACGGAATGCCGCACCAGCGGCAGGCAACCGGTCGAGTGGTGTGCCAATGTTTGACAAGGCGACAGGCCGCGTGGTCGCCGTGATCGTGCTGTTGATCGTTATTGCTGCGTCGTTGCGCGGCTATCTTCCCGGCGTCGCGCGTGCGGCGCGGAAAAGTCCGCCGGACAGTGGCTCGTCGCTGGTCTATGTGATCGCCATGCTCAGCGTGTCGGTAATTATTTTGGCCGTGGCGATCATCGTCCGGCTTCGCGGCCCGCGTAAGGCGGCGCCCAGCGCCGGCGGGCTGCCTGAGCGGTTTTCCGGCGGTCGGGGCCGACCGGCTTGGCAAGTGTTGGTGATCGGGGCCGCAGTGCTCGTTGCTTGGCTGCTGACGGTCTGGCTGCTTTCGCAGTTCATCGTGCTGCATGTCGCCAGTCAGACCCCAACCGCGCCGGCGTCAAGCGCCCCCACGCCCGGCAATAACGCCCGTCCACCATCCAGGCCCCCGGACGTGGGCGGCGATCGTGACATGCTGCGCTACCTGATCGCGACCGCGGTGGCACTGCTGGTGCTGGCCGTCGCGGGCGCGGTTGTCGCCGCCCGCCGGCGACGCGTCGGGGAGGCGCTTATCGTCGCTGCCGAACCGACGCCCCCACCATCCATGCCCATGGGCACTTCCGAGTCGCTGGTGCGGGCAGCCGAAGTCGGATTAGCCGAAATCGGGGACCGCACCCGCGAACCGCGGGAGGCGATCATCGCTTGTTATGCGGCGATGGAACGCGAGTTGGCGCATGTTCCCGGGGCCGTGCCACAGGACTTCGATACCCCCACCGAGGTGCTGGCCCGGGCTGTCGAAAACCACGCGCTGCATGTCGATAACGCCAGCGAGCTGGTGAACTTGTTCGAAGAGGCCCGGTTCAGTCCACATGTGATGAGCGAGGCGCATCGGATGAGCGCATTACGCGTGCTGCAGCTGGTTCTGGCTGAATTGCGGAGTCTGGTATGAAAAGGCGGCGCGTGTGAAAAGGCAAATAGCCCTGGGCGTTTCCATCATATTGAGCGCGGAGCTGGCTACGCTGTTGCTGCACGATCGTCGGTTTGTGCTCTGGGCAGCCGGTGTCGCGGCGCTGTTCGCATTGGTCAGTGTGCGCCAGGTCCTCGGCCGCGGCGTCGAATCGCCGCCCGTCGCAGCCCCGAACGCCCTTGAGGAATCGCTGCGTAGTTGGCTATCCCGAACTGAAACGCTGATCCACCGTTCGGAATCCACCCGAGCCGATTGGGACCGCCACCTACGTCCGATGCTGGCCCGACGGTTCGCAATTACCACCGGCCAAAGCCAGGCCAAAGACCAGGCAGCGTTCGACGCCACCGGCCGAATGCTTTTCGGCCCGCAACTTTGGGCGTGGGTGAATCCCAACAACGTCGCGCAAACCGGTGCGCGCGAACCCGGGCCGGGCCGAGCGACGCTCGCGGAAATCCTGGAACGATTGGAGCTGGTATGACGGAGGGGACGAATCGAAGATGACCTCGGAGATGGCTCGAAAATGACGAAGCCGGCGCCTATAACCACGGCCCGTGCGGTGGCCGTGCTCGACGAGATCGAGCGCGTCGTAGTGGGAAAGCGAGCCGCGCTCACCCTCATCCTCACCACGGTGCTCGCCCGCGGGCACGTACTCATCGAAGATCTGCCCGGCCTCGGCAAGACGCTGATCGCCCGGTCTTTCGCCGCAGCGCTCGGGCTGGATTTCACCCGCGTGCAGTTCACCCCCGACCTGCTGCCAGCGGACCTGCTCGGCTCGACGGTTTACGACATGCAATCGGGTCGCTTCGAGTTTCGTCCGGGGCCGATCTTCACCAACCTGCTTCTTGCCGACGAAATCAACCGGACGCCGCCCAAGACCCAGGCGGCTTTACTGGAAGCGATGGCCGAGGGCCAGGTGAGCATCGACGGCGTAACACACCCGCTGCCCAAGCCGTTCATTGTCTTGGCTACCGACAACCCGATCGAATACGAAGGCACCTACCCGTTGCCCGAGGCGCAGCTGGATCGGTTCGCGATTCGGCTCGAACTGCGCTACCTCTCCGAGCGCGACGAGGCCTCGATGTTGCGTCGTCGGCTGGATCGCGGCTCGGCCGAGCCGATCGTCAGCCAGGTTGTCGACGCTCACGATCTGCTGGCTATGCGCGAGTCGGTCGAACAGGTGAGTGTGCACGAGGACGTCTTGCACTACGTGGTCTCGCTGGCCGCAGCGACCCGTCACCACCCTCAAGTAGTGGTGGGCGCCAGCCCACGTGCGGAAATCGACCTGGTCCAGCTCGCCCGCGCCCGTGCCCTACTGCTTGGCCGCGATTACGTAATACCCGAAGACATTAAGGCGCTGGCCACCCCCGCTATGGCGCATCGGATCACCTTGCGGCCGGAGATGTGGGTACGAAAGATTCAAGGCGCCGACATCGTCGAGGAACTGCTACGGCGGCTGCCGGTTCCCCGAACTGGCGGCGATCCGCAGTAAGCGACGCAACGATGTGATCGAGATCCGGGAAGCCCAATTGCACTGGCGCGCATCGGCATTGACGCGCGCAATAGCGACCTGTGTCGGGCTGGCACTGGCCGTCGCGTTGATTGGATCGCGCTGGCAGCTGATTGCGTTCGCGGCGCCGCTGCTTGGCGTGTTGTGTTCAATCAGCTGGCAGCGGCCACTGCCGAGGGTGAACGTGCATGCAGAACCGGGTTCGCAGCGGTGCTTTGAAACTGAGCAGGCGCAACTGGCCGCCTGGGCTACTACTGAAACCTACGGTGCTGCAGTAGAACTCACGGTGTCGGCAGTCGAAGGGATGCGACTAGAGGTTTTAAATCGGACCTCTCGACAGCGTCAGACGGTGGCCACCACAGCCGAACGTTGGGGCCGTTATCCGATCCGGGCCACGGTCGAGGTCGTCGCGCATGGCGGGCTGCTGACCGGGACGGGCACCGTCGATGCAGCCGATGTGACGGTGTTTCCGATGACGCCTCCGCAACCGACGGCGCTCCCACCGACCGAACTGCTCGATCGGCTCGGCACCCACCTGACCCGGCACATCGGCCGCGGCGTCGAGTACGCCGACATTCGCACCTATGTGCCCGGTGACCAGCTGCGCACCGTCAACTGGCCGGTGAGCGCGCGCCGCGGCCGCCTGCATGTGACGCAGCGGTTGACCGACCGGTCCGCCGATGTGGTGGTGCTCATTGACGGCTATCCGCAGCCGGCCGGCCCGGCAACGGCCTCCACCGAGCGGACGGTGCGCGGTGCCGCCCAGGTGGTGCAGACCGCGCTGCGCAACGGTGATCGGGCCGGCATCGTCGCGCTCGGCGGTCGCCGGCCCCGCTGGCTGGGCGCCGACATCGGGCAGCGTCAGTTCTTTCGGGTGCTCGACACCGTGCTTGCCGCCGGTGACGAATTCGAAACCACCACTGGGACTTTGGCGCCGCGCGCAGCCATTCCGCCGGGTGCGATCGTGGTCGCGTTCTCCACGCTGCTCGACACCGAGTTCGCGCTGTCACTGATCGACCTGCGCAGACGCGGTCACGTCGTGGTGGCAGTCGATGTTCTGCAGGGCTCGCCGTTCGCCGCTCAGCAGGATCCCCTGGTGGACAGGATGTGGACGTTGCAGCGGTCCGCGATGTATCGCGACATGGGCACCGTCGGTGTCGACGTGGTCGCCTGGCAGGCGGACCGCACGCTGGACCAATCGATGCGTCTGGTGCCCGATCGCCGTCGGCCGATAACGGGACGCAGATGATGAGGGTCGGCGGGCAGCTGGCGGCGCGCATTTTGTCGACGGCTTGTGGTCTGCTGATGGTGGCCGCCGTGGGGATCGGGTCGCACGGTCCGGCCCTGATCGCTGCGACGGCGGCGGTGGTCGCGGTGGTGGCCGGAATCCTGTCTCGCCCGGTCGCCACGCTGGCGGTGCTGTTCACCGTGGGGGTGATCGCGGTGTCGGATCCGGCGGCCACGCTGGCTGCGGTGTCCGGATTGTCCGCGGCCGTCTACTTGGTGCTGCGGCATGCGGCCGGTGCCGGCACCGGGCTGGACGGCGTTAGCGGGGCAACCGTGGTCGGAGCCGTGGGATTCGCGTTCGCCGGCCTGGTCGCGACGGCGTTTCCGCTGCAGCTACCGTGGTTGCCGTTGCTGGCTCCGCTGGCCGTGTTCACGGTTTACTTGCTGGCCACCCGGCCGTTTCTGCGGAACTGAGGCACAAACCGCCCTGGTCCGGGGCGCGGGCCATCGCGAACTTTACTCCGACGCCGTTGGGAGCAAAAGTGTTTTTCTCCAACGATTTACACAACACATCATTTACAAAACCCATCTTGACCCCTGTGAGGATGGCGGCAAGAATATCGGGATGCCTCAAGAAGAGCGGGTACTAATTGGCGACGTTGAGCGTCGCCTGGCCAAGAAATACGCAGCTCTTCCCGAAGATCACATTGCTGCCGTCGTGCGGCATGCTTATGCACGGTTCCAAAGCAGCCGGGTGCGCGGTTTCATTCCTTTGCTGGTGGAGCGGCGCGCCGACGAGGAACTCGAGGAACTAAGTGTGTTGCGACCGGATCTGGCCGCGGTTGCCTTCGGCGATCTCGTCGTGGCGGGCACCAATACCTAACGGTGTAGCTCCTGCTGACCGGCGAAGACTCGTTGTGTTCATTTAGATTCGTTAAGAGCGGCCATGATTGGCCAACACTTCGACCATCTGGCAGGCGCCCTCAAACGCGCGGCTTTCGCCTTCGGTGATTTTGGCCTGATTTTCGAACTATCTTCTGTACGGTAGGCCCGCATAACGGCTATCAGCCATGGGTGGGTAGCCATGCGGCGCCGCGCTGAGGCGAAGGGAAGCGGGGCGGCCCCTCCGCGAGGGTCATACCACGGTGGGGGACACCTCGTTAGCGAAGGGAAGATCGGTGAGCAAACTCGGTGAGCGGGCTGTTGTCGGTGGCGCGGGGATGGGTGGATTGCTCGCCGCTCGAGTGCTCGCCGACTTCTACGAGACGGTGACGGTGGTCGAACGAGACAAGTTGCCGGACGCTGCGGACCACCGGCGGGGAGTTCCGCAGGGACGGCACTTTCACGCGCTGTGGAGTCGCGGCGCGCAAGAGCTGGAAGAGTTATTTCCCGGCATACATGTCGAACTCGTCGCGGCCGGCGCGACGGTGTGCGACGACGGCGACCTCTCTCGGGTGTCCATACGGGTGTCCGGTCACGAGCTCAACAGATCCGGCAAATTCAATGACCCGGCATCGGTGGTCATTCACCTGCTTAGTCGTCCCTTGTTGGAATCCCATGTCAGGCGGCGAGTCAGCGCCATCGACAACGTCGAAATCCTCGATGGACACGACTTCGTCGAACCGATCGCTCCGAATCCACACCGAGTCACCGGTGCGCACATCGTCGACCGCGATAGCGGCGCTAAGCAGCTGCTGGACGCCGATCTAGTTGTCGACGCGATGGGTCGCAGCGCACGCACCCCCGCCTTGCTCGACACCCTGGGCTACGGCCGACCTGCCGCCGAGCGCTCGACCGCCAGCGCGAACTACGCCAGCCTGTTGATGCGCATCCCGGACGGGATCCTGCGCGAGAAAATGACCTTTGTCGTCCCGGAACCGAAACGACCGACCGGTGGCGCGTTTTCGGTCTACGAGCACGACACATGGATATTCACCGTCGCCCGCCTGGCGCAAAACGAACCACCCGATGACATGGCCGGCATGATTCGGATGGCCACCCAATTCGCGCCGCCTCCGTTGCTGAGGGCGCTGAAGCGGGGCGAACCGCTCGGCGAGATGTCGGTCTTTCCGGTATCCGGGCGCCACCTGGCGACGCTACGACCAGATGCCGCGGTTTCCCGCGGGGTTGCTGGTGTTCGGTGACGCGATTTGCAGCACCAATCCCATTTACGGCCAAGGCATGACGGTGGCCGCGCTTGAGGCGACTGCCCTGCAGGAGTGTCTGGCTGAAGCGAATGGCGACTTGAGTCCACGATTCTTCGCCGCTGCTGCCGCGATGGTCGGCCCGTTGTGGGCATCCAACCAATTCAACGATCTCTACTTGGCCAATGCAGATCCTGCGCATTCGGCGTCGAAGGAAATACTGGACTTCCGCGAGGCGGTGTTGAGTCCGCCGCCGAGAACAGCTCGGCGCTGACCGAGAAGCTCTATCCGCTCGATGAATCTCGTCGACCCGCCGACCGACTACAGCCCGCTTCTTCGTTAGGGCTGAGGCCGGATCTGGCGGCGATTGCGCTCGCTGATCTCGGCGTAGCGGTCGCCGAGTCCATCGCGGTCCAGCTCTTGGGCGCCGGCGATAGTCCTGTTCGGCGGCCAGCGCCGGATCGGTGACCGCCGCCGACCCGGTGACGTAGATTTCCTTGAGGCCGGCCATGATTGGCACCGGCACCTCGGCGATCTGGCTGGCCAGCTCAACAGCCCGCGACAGCAGCCGATCGTGTGGGACGACTTCGGTGACCAGCCCGATCCGCTCGGCGCGATCGGCGTCCCGTACAGGACCTCACCACTCCATCGACAGCCGCCGCGCCATGGCCCCGCCGACCAGCTGCGGCAGCCGGGCCGTCATACCGCCGCCGGGCAGGATGCCGACCCTGGCATGGGTATCGGCGAACACCGCGCGCTGCGAGGCGATGAGGAAGTCGCAGCCCAGCGCCATCTCCAGTCCGCCGGTGAAGACTGGGCCGTTGATCGCGCCGATGATCGGCTTGCGCATCTGGGCTGTCTTGCGAATGCAGCTCTGCGTCTGAAATTGCTCGAAATAGGCCGTGCCCAGCCGCTGGGCCTCTTTGAGGTCGACACCGGCGCAGAAAGCGGGGTCGACGCCGGTGAGCACCACCGCCCGCACCGCCGGATCCCCATCTGCGTCGCCCAGCGCTGCGTAGAGCGCCTCGATCAGTTCGGTGTTCAATGCGTTTCGCGCCTCGGGGCGGTTCATGGTCAGCACCCGCACCGAGCCTGCGTCGTCGCTGAGAACCAGCGGTGGCGTCATATGACGAACTGTGCGGCCTGGTTGGCGAGATCGAGCAGCGGCTGCGGGAAGACGCCCAGGCCGATGGTGACCACTGCGCACACTGCGATCGCGGCTTTACTCCAGAAGCTCGGCATCACGACGTGCACCTGATCGGCGGGTGGCTCAGTGAAGAACATCAGCACGATCACCCGCACATAGAAGTAAGCCGCTACCCCGCTGGCGATCACACCGATGATGACCAACGGCACCGCGCCGCCCTTCGCCGCCGCCTGGAACACCGCGAACTTGCTGACGAACCCGCTGGTCAACGGGATACCCGCGAACGCCAGCAAGAACATCGAAAACAGAAGTCCCACAACGGGATAACGCTGGCCCAGCCCGGCCCAATGCGACATCGTGGCGTCTTCGTCGCCGTCCGGGTTGCGGACCAGGCCGACGACCGCGAACGCGCCCACCGTGCTGAAGCTGTAGGCGACCAGGTAGAACATCGTCGACGCCAGGCCGGCCGGGTTGTCTGCGATGACACCGGTGAGGATGAAGCCCACGTGTGCGATCGACGAGTACGCCAGCATCCGTTTGACGTCAGTCTGGTTCACCGCGGTGACGGTGCCGACCACCATGGTCAGGATCGAGATCGCCCACAGCACGGGCCGCCACTGGTCATGTAGCGGCGGCAGCGCCACGTAGAAGACGCGCAGCAGCGCGCCGAACGCCGCGACCTTGGTGGCCGCGGCCATGAACCCGGTGATCGGAGTCGGCGCACCCTGGTAGACGTCGGGAATCCACGAGTGGAACGGGACCGCGCCGACCTTGAACAACAGGCCGACCGCCAACAGGGCGACGCCGATCAACGCCATCGATTCGCCTGCGCTGGCGGCCAGCGCATCGGCGATGCCGGGCAGCGACAGCGTGCCGGTCGCGCCGTAGAGCAGCGCGACGCCGTAGAGGAAGAACGCCGACGAGAATGCGCCCAGCAGAAAGTATTTCACCGATGCTTCCTGGGACAGCAAGCGGCGGTGACGGGCCAGCCCGCACAACAGGTACAGCGGCAGCGACAAGACTTCCAGCGCGACGAACATCGTCAGCAGGTCGTTGGCGGCCGGGAAGACCAGCATGCCGCCGACGGCCAGCATGGTCAGCGGGAAGAGCTCGGTCTGTCTCACCCCGGCGCGGATCGCGTGCTGCTCGGCCGCGCTGTCGGGCACCGCGGAGGCTTGCGGGGTGAAGGAGTCCAGCCCGGCAGCGATGTGGGTCGGGGCGGTCGCTGCGCCCGGGCCGGTGGTGGCGTTCTCGCCGTCACGCCGTTCGGCAATGAAGATCACCGCCAGCACCGCCACCAGCAGGATGGCGCCCTGCAGCAGCAGGGTAGGGCGGTCGATGGCCAGCGCCTGCAGCACGGCGGTGCGGCCGGTCGGCGGCAATCTGCCTGCCGACGACGACGACCGCGACGAACGCGGCGATCAGCCCGCCGATCGCAAGGACGACCTGGGCGCCGTAGCGGGCTCGTCGGGGCAGGAACGCCTCCACCAGTAGACCGACCACAGCAACGCCGAAGACGATGAGTATCGGTGACAGCAGCCCGTATTCGACGCTGGGTGTGGGCATAGAAGGGATGGCAATAGACGTCATCGGCGCGGTCCTTCCGCCGTCCCCGGTACGTGCGCGACACCTGGCCGCACGATTGGTGCGGGGTCATGCTGGCCGATGGTGGTCATGGTGTTCCCCACCGCGGGGTTGATGATGTCCAGCACCGGCTTCGGGTACACCCCGAGCACCAGGAGCAGCGCGATCAGCGGTGCGACAACCACGATTTCGCGCGGCACCAGGTCGCGGATCCGTTCGTTGCCGTCGGTGACGGGGCCGGTCATCACCCGCTGGTAAAGCCACAGAGATGTACATCGACGAGAGCACCAGCGCGGTGACTCCGAACGCCGCCGCCAGCCAGTAGCGGGTGTATGCGCCGATCAGCACCAGGAACTCGCTGATGAACGGCGCCAGCCCGGGCAGCGACAGCGTGGCCAGGCCTGCGACCAGGAACGTGCCGGCCAGCACGGGCGCCACCTTCTGCACACCGCCGTACGCGGCGATCGACCGGGTGCCGCGGCGCGAGATCAGGAATCCGGCGATCAGGAACACCGCGGCAGTGGATATGCCGTGGTTGAGCATGTACAGCGTTGACCCGCTCTGGCCCTGGGTGGTCATCACGAAGATGCCCAGGATGATGAAGCCGAAGTGCGAGATCGATGTGTAGGCGATCAGCCGCATGATGTCCGTCTGGCCGATCGCCACGATCGCGCCGTAGATGACGCCGATGACTGCTAAGACGACGATCAGCGGGCGGAAATACGTTGAGGCGTCAGGGAACAACTGTAGGCAGTAGCGCAGCATGCCGAACGTGCCGACCTTGTCCATCACCGCCGTGATCAGCACCGCCGTCGCCGGCGTCGACTCCACCGCGGCGTCGGGTAGCCATCGGTGGAACGGCCACAGCGGTGCCTTGATCGCGAACGCGAACATGAACCCCAAGAACAGCGCCTTGAGCACCGCCGAAGAGGCGCCGAGCGATCCCGACGAGACGGCGGCGACGATCTGGCGGAAGTCGAATGTTCCCGGACCATGTTGAGTGGTCACCACGTACAGCCCGATCACCGCGGCCAGCATGATCAGGCCGCCGAACAGGTTGTACAACAAGAACTTCACCGCGGCGCGGGACCGCTGCGCCCCACCGCCGAAGCCACCGATGAGGAAATACATCGGGATGAGCATCGCCTCGAAGAACACGTAAAACAGCAACACGTCCAGCGAGACCACCGAGATCAGCACCATCGACTCGATGGTCAGCGTCAGCGCGACGTAGGCCTGGGTGCCGCGTGAGCGCTCGCCGCCGTCGTTCCAGCCGGCCACCAGCAGCAGCGGTACCAGGATCGTGGTCAGCAGCACCAGCACCAGCGCGATGCCGTCGACGCCGAGGGTGTAGCCGGCGCCGAATGCCGGTATCCAGCGGTGGGTTTCGACGAATTGGTAGGTCGGGCCTCCGGTCTTGAACTCGACCGCGATCAGGATCGACACCACCAGCACGGCCACCGACATGGCCAGACCGACCCATTTCGCGAATTGCCGCCATCCGGCTGGCATCAGGATGACGGCGACGGCACCGGCCAACGGCACCAGCCACAGCACGGAAAGCCACGGGAAGGCGTCTACCACAGTCGCACCGCCAGGATCGCCGCGGCGACCAGCGCCGCGCCCACGAACATCGACAACGCATAGTTGCGGACGAATCCGGTCTGCAATCCGCGCAGCCAATCCGAGGTCCGGCTCACCAGCGTCGCAAATGCGTTGACCGAGCCGTCCACACCTTGGTTGTCGAATTCGACCAGCGCGTGGGTCAATTGCCCACTGGGTCGCATGAACACCTCCTCATTGAAGGCGTCGCCGTAGAGATCGCGGCGCGCGGCGACCGTGAGCACCGATACGTCATCGGGGGCGGTCTCGGGCACCCTGCGCAGGCCGTAGAGCAGGATGGCCACGCCGATTCCGACCAAGACGACGCCGACGGTGACGATGGTGAACGCCCACGTCGGCAGGACAGGCGAGCTTTCCTCGAAGGTGACGACCGGTTCCAGCCAGTGCCGCAGCGTGCCGCCGACGGCCAGCAGGCCGCCGGAGAATACCGATCCGACCGCGAGCAGGATCATCGGCCACGTCATCACCGCCGGCGCCTCATGCGGATGTGCTTCTGGCGCCCAACGCTTTTCGCCGAAGAACGTCATCAGCATCACCCGCGTCATGTAGAAAGCGGTGATCCCGGCGCCCAGCAGCGCAGCCCCGCCCAACAGGTAGCCGCGGACTCCGCCTGCTGCCAGCGCGGCTTCGATGATGGCGTCCTTGGAGTAGAAGCCGGCGAACGGCGGCATTCCGATGATCGCCAGATAGCCCAGCCCGAAGGTCGCAAAAGTGACCGGGCAGCGCGGCACGCAGGCCGCCGTAGCGGCGCATGTCCTGCTCCTCGTCCATCGCGTGGATGACCGCGCCGGAGCCAAGGAACAGACCGGCTTTGAAGAAACCGTGGGTGAGCAGGTGCATGATCGCGAATGCGTAGCCGGCCGGGCCCAGGCCCGCGGCTAGCACCATGTACCCGATCTGACTCATCGTGGACGCCGCCAGCGCGCGTTTGATGTCGTCCTTGGCGCAGCCGACGATCGCCCCGAACAGCAACGTCACCGCGCCGACGACGATCACGCCGAGCCGGGCGTCCGGCGCCAGGCTGTAGAGCGGGTTGGATCGCACGATCAGATACACCCCGGCGGTCACCATGGTGGCGGCGTGGATCAGCGCGGACACCGGGGTGGGGCCCTCCATCGCGTCGCCGAGCCAGGCCTGCAGCGGAACCTGCGCCGATTTGGCGCAAGCGCCCAACAGCAGCAGCAATCCGATCGCGGTCAGCGCAGCGCGTCCGGCCCCCGGCGCTTGGCCGAACACCCCGGAATACGACAGCGTGCCGAAGTTGGCGAAGATCACGAAGATCGCCAACGCCAGTCCGGCGTCGCCGACCCGGTTCATCACGAACGCCTTCTTGGCCGCGGTGGCCGCGGTCGGCTTGTGATACCAGAAACCGATCAACAGGTAGGACGCCAGGCCCACACCTTCCCAGCCGGTGTACAGGACGAGGTAGTTGTCGGCCACCACCAGCAACAGCATCGCCGCGAGAAACAGGTTGAGGTAAGCGAAAAACCTGCGGCGGTCGGGGTCTTCGGCCATGTAGCCGACCGAATAGATGTGGATCAGCGATCCGACGCCGGTGATCAGCAGCACGAAGCAAATCGACAACTGGTCGATCTGCAGACCGAAGTCGACTTGCAGATTGCCGACGGGGACCCAGCTGAACAGGTTCTGGCTGATGGTCCGGGCGTCGCCGTGCCGGCCGAGCATGTCGGCGAGCAGCGTCAGACCGATACCGAACGATGCCAGCGCGGTCGCGCAGCCCAGCAGGTGACCCCATGGGTCAGTGCGTCTGCCGCCGAGCAGCAGGATCGCGGCGCCGGCCGCGGGAAGAGCTACGACCAGCCAAGTGAAATGTGTCATCGATTCAGCCCTTGAGCAGGTTGGCGTCGTCGACCGAAGCCGATCTGCGGGCACGGAAAATCGTCATGATGATGGCCAGGCCCACCACGACTTCGCAGGCGGCGACGACCATGGTGAAAAACGCCACCATCTGGCCGTCGAGTTGGCCATGCATCCGGGCGAACGTGACGAACGCCAGATTGACCGCGTTGAGCATCAGCTCCACGCACATGAACATCACGATGGCGTTGCGGCGCAACAGCACACCGGCGGCTCCGATGGTGAACAGCAGCGCCGATAGGTAGAGGTAGTTCTGCGGATTCATGACGCACCGTTTCCAGAACCGTTGGCACCATTGGATCCGCCGCGGGCATGCACTTCCAGACCTTCGACCGTCCGCTGTTCCAATACTTGAGGCACCGACAACCGGGAGTAGGAGCCGTCGGGAAGCCGCGCGGCCATGTCGACCGCGTTGTGCCGGGCATAGACACCCGGACTGGGCAGCGGCGTCGGGTGGCCACCCGGGCGGAACCGTTCAATCGACAGCTCCCGCTGGGTCTTGCGGCGCTCGAAGCGCTCCCGGTGCGCCAGAATCATCGCGCCGACCGCGGCGGTGATCAGCAGTGCGCTGGTCAGCTCGAACGCCCACAGGTAGCGGGAGAAGATCAGCGCCGCCAACCCCTGGACGTTGCCGCCAGCATTGGCCTGGGTCAGTCCGGCGAAACCGCCAGTGGTGACGCGTGCCGATGCCGGCGATCAGCACGATGCCGAATCCCACACCGGCCACCACCGCGGCGACCCGCTGTCCGCGCAGCGTCTCCACCAGGGACTCCGCCGAGTCCACGCCGATCAGCATCAGCACGAACAGGAACAGCATCATCACCGCGCCGGTGTAGACCACGATCTGGACCACGCCGAGGAACAACGCGTCCTCGATCATGTAGAACACCGCCAGGATGATCATCGTCATCGCCAGAAACATCGCGGAGTAGACCGCGTTGGCCGCCATCACCACGCCCACCGCCCCGATCAATGCCAGCGTGCCCAGCACGAAGAACGTCACCGCCTCGCCGGTGGAGGTGCGGGTCGAGCGCGTCGGCCGCCAGCAGAGTGGTCATTGGGTGGTATCCGAATTCTGCTTGTCGCGCAAGCCTTCTGATGTCACGTTGCCGCGGTAGTAGTCGGCGTCCGTCGCTCCTTCGGCTCTTGGGTGCGGTGCTGCGGTCATGCCCGGGTTGCAGCGGAGCCAGCAGCCGGTCCTTCTCGTAGATCAGGTCGGCGCGGTTGTCGTCGGCCATCTCGTAGTCGTTGGTCATCGTCAACGCGCGGGTCGGGCAGGCTTCGACGCACAGCCCGCAGCCGATGCAACGCAGATAGTTGATCTGGTACACCCGTCCGTAGCGTTCGCCGGGCGAGAACCGTTGCTCCTCGGTGTTGTCGGCGCCCTCGACGTAGATGGCGTCGGCCGGGCAGGCCCAGGCGCACAGCTCGCAGCCGATGCACTTCTCCAAGCCGTCCGGCGTACCGGTTGAGCTGGTGGCGGCCGTGGTAGCGCGGTGCCACCGGGCCGGGCTTCTCCGGATACTCCTCGGTGACCGGCCTTTTGAACATCGTCCCGAAGGTGACGCCGAATCCGGCGAGGGAGCTGAGGAACTTAGCCATTGGTACCCTCCTTGGGTCGCAGGCACTAGCGCCTGGCCCGGCAGTGGCGGCGTCGGGAAGGCCGCCTCGGAGAGCTCGTGCTTCCACGGCCGGTTCGAGACGTGCTTTCTGCGAGTCGGTTTGCCTCCGAACGGTTTTCGCAGTATCAGCAGCAGTGCCGCGGTAACGACGAGGCTGGCGATCACCAGCACCGGCGTCCAGTGCGGATAACCCTGGTTGCGTAGCGTGCGGATGCCCGCGGCGATCAGCGCCCAGGCCAGCGACACCGGGATGAGGATCTTCCAGCCCAGCGCCATGAACTGGTCGTAGCGCAGCCGCGGCAGCGTGCCGCGCAGCCAGATGTAGACGAAGAGGAACACCCACACCTTGGCGATGAACCACAGCACCGGCCACCAGCCGCTGTTGGCGCCCGCCCACATGTTCAGCGGCCACGGCGCGTGCCAGCCGCCGAGGAACAGCGTGGCGGCCAGCGCCGACACCGTGGTCATGTTGATGTACTCGGCCAGGTAGAACATCGCGAAGCTCAGCGACGAGTACTCGGTGTGGAAACCGGCGACCAGTTCGCCCTCGGCCTCGGGCAGGTCGAACGGCGCCCGGTTGGTCTCGCCGACCATCGACACCAGGTACACGGCGAACGACGGCAGCAGCAGGAAGACGTACCAGACCCGGTTCTGGGCCGCCACGATCTGCGACGTCGACATCGTTCCGGCGTAGAGGAACACCGTGGCGAACGACAACCCCATCGCGACCTCGTAGGAGATCACCTGTGCGGTGGAGCGCACCCCGCCCAGCAGGGGATAGGTCGAGCCCGACGCCCAACCGGCCAGCACGATGCCGTAGACCCCGATCGACGAGAGCGCCAGGATGAACAGCACCGCGACCGGCAGGTCGGTCACCTGCAGCGCGGTCCAGTGGCCGAAGACCGAGACCTGCGGCCCGAAGGGGATGAACGCGAAGGCGGTGATCGCGGGAATCGTCGAAATGGCCGGTGCCAGCAGGAAGATCGGCTTTTCGACGCCGAACGGGGTGATGGGCTCCTTGAGCGCCAGCTTGATGCCGTCGGCCAGGCTCTGCAGATACCCGCGCGGGCCCACGCGGTTGGGGCCCCATCGCATCTGCATCCGGCCCAGGATCTTGCGTTCGGCCAGGATCGCGACCAACACCGTCAGCACCAGGAAGACGAACACCGCAAGCGCCTTGCCCGCGATCAACCACCAGGTGTCGTGTCCGAAGCCGGTCACGCGCTCCGCTCCTTCAGTCCGATCTGCACGCCGATGTTCACCAAGGCGCCGGCTGTCACGCCCAACGACCGGTGCACCGCCGAGCCCGGCGAGTTCAGCGGCAGCCACACCACGCCGTCGGGCATCTCGGTGATGGTCAGCGGCAGCGTGATGTCACCGCGCGCAGTGCTGACGGTGACCTGGTCGCCGTCAGCGGCGCCGACTGCGTCCGCCGTCCCGGCCGACAGCCGCACCACCGGCGTGCGCGCGGTGCCGGCCAGGTACGGCTCGCCGTCCTGTAACCGGCCCGCGTCGAGCAGCATCCGCCACCCGGCCAATACCGCTTGGCCGGCAGCGGGTTTCGGCGCCGCGGCAGCGGCGACGTTCGGCGCGGCGCCGTGCGTGCCGTCCCAGGTGCCCAGCGCATTCAGCTCGGCGTACGCGGCTTCCACCGTGGGCAGCCCCAGGTCGATGCCCATCTCGTCGGCCAGGGTGTCGAGCACTCGCAGGTCCGGTGTGGCGGCGGCGGGCAGGGCGGCCGAAAAGCTGCGGTGTCTGCCCTCCCAGTTGACGTAGGTCCCCGACTTCTCCGCCGCGGGCGCGATCGGGAAAACCACGTCGGCTCGTTCGGTCACCGCGCTGTGCCGTAGCTCCAGGCTGACGACGAAGCCCGCGGCGTCCAGGGCTGCCAGCACCGCGTCGGGATCGGCGAAGTCGTCGGGTTCGAGGCCGCCGATCAGCAGGGCGCCCAGTGTGCCGTCGGCGGCCGCGGCCAGGATCCCGTCGGCGTCACGGCCATCGGCAGCAGGCAACTCGTCGACATGCCAGGCGTCGGACACTTGCGAGCGGGCCGTCTCGTCACCCAGCGGGCGGCCGCCGGGCAGCAGCCCCGGCAGCGCGCCGGCCTCCAGCGCTCCGCGTTCTCCGGCGCGGCGAGGCACCCATGCCAGTCGCGCCCCGGTGGTGTCGGCGAGCCGGGCCGCGGTGGACAGTCCGCCGGGGACGCCGGCCAGCCGTTCACCGACGATGATGATCGCGCCGGGTGTCGACAACAGGTCACCGAGTTCACCGGTGGCCAGCCCGTCCAGCACTGTGGCCTCCGCGCCGGGCACGGCCTGAATCAGCTTGCCGGACAACTTCTTCAACCCGTTGCTGGCGAACGGGGCGATGGCGTGCACCGGCAGTCCGCGTTTGCGGACGGCCTTGCGCAACCGCAGGTATACGATCGGCGACTCTTCCTCGGGCTCGAAGCCGGCGAGCAGGACCACCGGCGCCGACTCCAGATCGGAGTAGCTGATGGTGAGCGGCCTGCCAGCGACCCGAGCTGCCAAAAATTGCGTCTCCTCGCTGGAGTGCGGACGGGCGCGAAAGTCGATGTCGTTGGTGCCCAACGCGATTCGAGCGAACTTCGAGTAGGCGTAGGCGTCCTCGAGGGTCAGCCGGCCGCCGAGCAGCACGCCCGTACCGGCAGCCGCCGAGGTGAGCCCGTCGACCGCGGCGGCCACCGCGTGCGGCCACGAGGCGGGCACCAGCGCGCCGTCCGCGTCGCGCACCAGGGGAGTGGTGATCCGGTCGGGCTGGGTGGCGTAAGTGAATGCCCACCGCCCTTTGTCGCAGTTCCACTCCTCGTTGACCTCGGGCTCGTCGCCGGCCAGCCGGCGCAGCACCTTGCTGCGGCGATGGTCGGTGCGCTGTGCACACCCCGACGCGCAGTGCTCACACACACTCGGGCTGGAGACCAGGTCATAGGGGCGGGCCCGAAACCGGTAGGCGGTTCCGGTCAGCGCGCCGACCGGGCAGATCTGCACGGTATTGCCGGAAAAGTACGACTCGAACGGCTCGTTGGCGTAAATGCCGACCTGCTGCAGCGCGCCACGCTCGAGCATCTCGATGAACGGGTCGCCGGCGATCTGCTCGGAGAATCGGGTACAGCGGGCGCACAGGATGCAACGCTCGCGGTCCAGCAGCACCTGCGAGGAGATGTTGATCGGCTTGGCAAACGTGCGCTTGACATCGGTGAAGCGGGAGTCAGCGCGGCCGTTGGACATCGCCTGGTTCTGCAGCGGGCACTCACCGCCCTTGTCGCACATCGGGCAGTCCAGCGGGTGGTTGATCAGCAGCAGCTCCATCACCCCGTGCTGGGCCTTGTCGGCGGCTTCGGAGCTGAATTGGGTGCGCACCACCATGTCGTCGGTCACCGGGATGGTGCACGACGCCATCGGTTTGCGCTGGCCCTCGATCTCGACCAGGCATTGGCGGCAGGCGCCGACCGGATCCAGCAGCGGGTGGTCGCAGAACCGGGGGATCTGAACGCCGATCAACTCGGCGGCCCGGATCACCAAAGTGCCTTTGGGAACGCTGATTTCGGTGCCGTCGATGGTCAACGTCACCAGCTCCGGCTGGGAAACCTTCTCTGTGGTGTCAGCCACCTGCGTCATGAGCGCCGCTCTCCCCGCGAAGCGGGAGGTACCCCCACCTCATCGCACTCCTCCTTCTGTCGCCGGCTGGGCTCATGCGCCGCTCCTCCTCATCGCTTCGCTCTGCATCGTCGCCGGCTGGGCTCATGCGCCGCTCCTCCTCATCGCTTCGCTCTGCATCGTCGCCGGCGCGCGTCACGCGTGGTCTCCGTTCGGCGCGAGCATGGACAGCTTGGGGTCGAACGGACACCCGCCGCCCTCGACATGCGCGACGTATTCGTCGCGGAAGTATTTGATCGACGACATCACCGGGCTGGCCGCGCCATCGCCCAACGCGCAGAACGATTTACCGAGGATGGCGTCGGAGATATCGAGCAGTTTGTCCAGATCCTCCGAGGTGCCCTTGCCGGTTTCCAGCCGCTCGTAGATCTGGCTGAGCCAGAAGGTGCCCTCGCGGCATGGCGTGCATTTGCCGCACGATTCGTGTCTGTAGAAATCGGTCCAGCGCTGCACGGCGCGCACCACACACGTCGTCTCGTCGAAAATCTCCAACGCCTTGGTGCCCAGCATCGAGCCGGCCGCCCCGACGCCTTCGTAGTCCAGCGGCACGTCGAGGTGCTCATCGGTGAGCAGCGGAGTCGACGACCCGCCTGGTGTCCAAAACTTCAACTGATGCCCGGCCCGCACGCCACCGGCGTAGTCGAGTAATTCCCGCAACGTGATGCCCAGCGGCGCTTCGTACTGGCCCGGTCGCGTCACGTGCCCGGACAGCGAGTACAGCGTGAAACCGGGTGATTTCTCGGTGCCCATCGACCGGAACCAGTCGACGCCGTTGAGGATGATCGGCGGAACGCTGGCGATGGTCTCGACATTGTTGATCACGGTCGGGCAGCCATAGAGTCCGGCCACCGCAGGGAACGGCGGACGTAGCCGCGGCTGGCCGCGGCGGCCTTCCAGCGAGTCGAGCAACGCCGTCTCCTCGCCGCAGATGTAGGCGCCGGCGCCGGCGTGCACCACCAGTTCCAGGTCGTAGCCGGAGCCGGCGATGTCGCGGCCCAGGAAGCCTGCGGCGTAGGCCTCGGCGACCGCGTTCTGCAGCCGCCGCAGCACCGGCAGCACCTCACCGCGGACGTAGATGAAGGCGTGGCTGGCCCGGATCGCGTACGACGCGATGATCACGCCTTCGACCAGGACGTGCGGGGTAGCCAGCATCAGCGGAATGTCTTTGCACGTGCCGGGTTCCGACTCGTCGGCGTTGACCACCAGGTAGTGCGGCTTGGCAGCCGGACCGCTGTCGCCTTGCGGGATGAACGACCACTTCGTGCCGGTCGCGAAACCCGCCCCGCCACGGCCGCGCAGCCCGGAGTCCTTGACGGCGGTGATCACGTCGTCCGGCTTCATCTTCAGGGATTTTTGCAAAGCCTGGTAGCCGTCGTTGCGGCGATAGGTCGCCATCGTCCACGACTCCGGGTCGTCCCAGAAGCGGCTCAGCACCGGAGCCAACGGTGTTTGCGGCGCCATTACTGGCCTTCCCCTGCGCTATCGGCCTCTGGCGCCGTCATCTTGTGTTCCTTGGCAATGCGCAACCCGGCCAACGTGGCCGCGCCGGCACCGCCCTGGCCTTCGTCGGGACGCGAGTCCGGGAAACCGGCCAGGATCCGCTCGGTCTCGCGGAACTTGCACAACGGAGCGCCGCGAGTCGGCGCCGGGGGTTCCCCGGCCCGCAGCCCGTCGACCAGCTTGCGCGCCGACGCGCAAGTCTGGTTGTCGTAGAACTCCCAGTTGACCATCACCACCGGCGCGAAGTCGCACGCCGCATTGCATTCGATGTGTTGCAGAGTGACCGAGCCGTCGGCCGTGGTCTCGTCGTTGCCGATGCCGAGATGTTCTTTGAGCGAGTCGAAGATGGCGTCGCCGCCCATGACGGCGCACAGCGTGTTCGTGCACACACCGACCAGGTATTCGCCGGTGGGTCCGCGGCGGTACATGGTGTAGAAACTCGCCACCGCTGCGACTTCGGCGCCGGTCAGTCCGAGCTGTTCGCCGCAGAATTCGAAACCGGCCGGTGTCACGTAGCCGTCCTCGGACTGCACCAGGTGCAGCAGCGGCAGCAGCGCCGACCGCGGGCTGGGGTAGCGGCCGATGATCTCCTTGGCGTCGACTTCCAGCCGGGCCTGTACCTCGGGCGGATACGACTCCGGTGCGCCTTCGACAACGAATTGGCCCGGTTCTTCGGGCGGCGGGCCGAGGCGGATGAACACCAGCTCGCCGCTGCCTGGCGTGCCGGGAGTCTGCGCCGCCGTCACCGGTCCACCCCGCCCATGACAGGATCGATGCTGGCCACCGCCGCGATCACGTCGGCGACCATGCCGCCATCACACATCGCGGCAACGGCCTGCAGATTGGTGAACGACGGATCCCGGTAGTGCACCCGGTACGGCCGGGTGCCGCCGTCGCTGACCATGTGTACGCCCAGCTCACCGCGCGGCGACTCGACCGCGACGTACACCTGACCGGCCGGGACGCGGATGCCCTCGGTGACCAGTTTGAAGTGGTGAATCAGCGCCTCCATCGAGCCGTTCATGATCTTGGCGATGTGCTCGGGCGAGTTGCCCAGACCGTCCGGGCCGACCTGCAGATCGGCCGGCCAGGCGATCTTGCGGTCCTCCACCATGATCGGGCCGGGCCGCAACTTATCCAGGCACTGCTCGACGATTTTCAGGGACTCCCTCATCTCCTTGACGCGAATTATGTAGCGGCCGTAAGCATCACAGGTGTCGTCGGTGATCACGTCGAACTCGTAGTTCTCGTAGCCGCAGTAGGGGTCGCTGCGGCGCAGGTCGTAGGGCAACCCGGTTGCGCGCAGACACGGCCCGGTTATCCCGAGTGCCATACACCCGGTCAGGTCCAGATACCCCACGCCCTGGGTACGGGCTTTCCAGATGTAGTTGTCGTTGAGCAGGTTTTCCATGTCGTTGAGCCGATGGCCCAGCAGTTTAACGAGTTCCGGTATCTCGCTGAGGGTGTCGGGCGGCAGATCCTGGGCGAGTCCGCCGGGGCGGATGTAGGCGTGGTTCATCCGCAAGCCGGTGACCTTCTCGAACAGGTTCAGGATCAGCTCGCGTTCCCGGAACCCGAGGAACATCGCCGTCATCGCACCCAGTTCCATGCCGCCGGTCGCCAATGCGACCAGGTGCGAGGAGATCCGGTTGAACTCCATCATCATCACCCGGATGACGTTGACGCGTTCCGGGATCTCGTCGGTGATCCCGAGCAGCTTCTCCACGCCCAGGCAGTAGGCGGTTTCGTTGAAAAACGGTGACAAGTAATCCATTCGGGTCACGAACGTCACACCCTGAGTCCAGTACCGGTACTCCAGGTTCTTCTCGATCCCGGTGTGCAGGTAGCCGATTCCGCACCGGGCATCGGTGACCGTCTCGCCTTCGATCTCCAGGATCAGCCGCAGCACGCCGTGGGTGGACGGGTGCTGAGGTCCCATGTTGACGACGATGCGTTCACCGGGTTCGCCCTTGCGCGCCGCCTCGACGATCTGTTCCCAATCCTGGCCAACGACAGCCACCAGGGTTTCTCCGCCGGTGCCCTCGCCGTTGGGGGTGGTGGTCTCGCTCATCAGTTGTACGCCCTCCGCTCATCTGGCGGGGGAATCTTCGCGCCCTTGTACTCCACCGGGACGCCGCCGAGTGGATAGTCCTTGCGTTGCGGATGTCCTTGCCAGTCGTCGGGCATCTCGATGCGGGTCAGCGACGGGTGGCCGTCGAAGATGATGCCGAAGAAGTCATATGTTTCGCGCTCGTGCCAGTCGTTGGTCGGGTAGATCGCGAACAGCGACGGGATGTGCGGATCACTATCCGGCGCAGACACTTCCAGCCGAACACGACGCCCGTGTGTGATCGACTTGAGCGGATACACAGCGTGCAGCTCGCGTCCGGTTTCGTGCGGGTAGTGCACACCGTTGACGCCCAGGCACAGTTCGAAGCGCAGCTGCGGGTCGTCGCGCAGTCGACCGGCCACCTGCGGCAGCAGCTCGCGGCGCACGTGCACGGTCAGTTCATCGCAGTAGACGACGACTTTCTCGACAGCGTCCTCGAATTCGACGCCGTCGGCCTTCAACGCGTCGGCGAGCCGATCGACAACCTCGTCGAAGTATGCGCCGTAGGGTCGGGGACTGCCGTCGTCGAGCGTGACCTGACGTACCAGCCGTCCGTAGCCGGACGTGTCGCCGGTGCCGTGGACGCCGAACATGCCTCGGCGAACGTCGATCACCTCTTTATCGGATGGGTCGGGGCCAACAGGGGCTCCGCCCACCTCGCTGGCTGCTCGTTTCGGGTCGTGCTCCGGTGAGCTCATCGCAGCAGTCCGCGCATTTCGATCGTCGGCCTGGCGGCCAGCGCCGCTTGTTCGGCTTCGGCGATGGCAGCTTCGCGGTTGACGCCCAACGGCATCTCTTGAATCTTATCGTGCAGCTTGAGGATTGCGTACAGCAGCATCTCCGGACGCGGCGGGCAGCCGGGTAGGTAGATGTCTACCGGCACGACGTGGTCCACGCCCTGGACGATCGCGTAGTTGTTGAACATCCCGCCCGAAGACGCGCACACGCCCATGGCCAGCACCCATTTCGGTTCGGCCATCTGGTCGTAGATCTGACGCAGCACCGGTGCCATCTTCTGGCTGACACGGCCGGCCACGATCATCAGATCGGCCTGCCGGGGTGTCGCCGAAAACCTCTCCATGCCAAAGCGTGCGATGTCGAATCGCGGACCGGCAGTGGCCATCATCTCAATCGCACAGCAGGCCAGTCCGAATGTCGCCGGCCACAACGAGTTCTTGCGGAAGTAGCCCGCCAGTTGTTCGACGGTCGTCAGTAAGAAACCGCTCGGCACTTTCTCTTCGATGCCCACGTGTTACCTCAATCCCAGGTCAGGCCGCCGCGACGCCACACGTATGCGTAGGCCACGAAGACCGTGAGCACGAACACCACCATCTCGACCAGCGCGAATACCCCCAGCTTGTCGTAGCTGACTGCCCACGGGTACAGGAACACGATTTCGATGTCGAAGACGATGAACAGCATCGCAGTCAGGTAGTACTTCACCGGGAACCGCTGCCCGCTGCCTGCGTGCGGCGCGTTGGCCGGCTGGTCGCTGGGTTCGATCCCGCATTCGTACGCCTCGAGCTTCGCGCGGTTGTAGCGCGACGGGCCGACGATCTGCGCGAGCGCGACCGAGCCGAGGGCGAAAGCAGCGGCGATCCCCCCAAGCACCAGGATGGGTAGGTACAGATTCATGCCGCGAAGACGCTCCCTCACTGTTTGTCGAATGGGCTGACTGTGAGCGCAACCACAGCCTAGCGATCTTGTGTGGTCCCGCGCTCAGCAGTCTAGATGTGACCTCAACCACAGCCGGGTGGGTGGTCGGCCGGTCAGAGCATGCATCGGCCGGGCGGCTAACCGTGATTCACGATTTGCCAAGGGCGCAAAGGTATTTCGCTTGTTGACGAGGTGTCGACGGGATCGGGGGCGCGGCCTTCCGGCACGCCCGGCGGTCGCTATCCGCGTGCGCTCCGGTCCCGGTTGTTGAGCTAGTGCACCGGAGGGCGCAGCAACTCGAGCACCGTTCGGCTGAGCAGAATCGGGTCGATCGGCTGCGGGACTGATGCCTCAGCGCGTGACCAGCTTGCCAGCCAGGCATCGTCGCGCCGCCCGGTGAGCACCACGATCGGCGGTCCCTGGGCAATTTCGTCTTTGAGCTGCTTGGCGATGCCCATGCCGCCTTCCGGGGTCGCCTCGCCGTCGAGAATGGCCAGATCGATGCCTCCGGCGTCCATCTGTTGGATGACGACCGGTCCGGTGGCCACTTCGACGTAGCTCAGCTCGGGCAGATCCGGGTGCACCCGTTTGCCCAACGCCAGCATGACGTCCTGTCGGGTCTCGGCGTTGTCGCTGTACACGAGGATCCGCAGCGGGCTGGTGGCAGACACGGTGCAGATGGTACTGCCCGGCGACGATGCGGGCTGCTTGCAGGCTCGCCGCGGTCTACCGCGGCGCCCGCACGAAGCACACGTCGGCCGAAACTGTCGCGGTCTCGCCGATCATGCCGAGCCGGTTCCAGTCCAGGTTGAACTGGGCCCGGTCGACCTCGGTTTTCGTCGATATCCGCACTGAGCCGTCGTCGACCAGGATGATCCGGACCGGCAGCGGCACCGGCGCGGTGACCCCCTTGATGCTGAAGGTGGCCCGTAAATCGGCGGCGTTACCGGTGGTCGGCTGCAGGGCGGTAACCACCACGCTGATCTCCGGAAAGCGCTCGACATCGAAGAAATCGGCCGACCGCAGATGCTCGTCGCGTTTACCGATTCCGGTCCGCAACGACGCCGCCTGGATGTCCAGGCGGCCGAAGATGGCACCCTTGCCGGTGACCTGGCCGTCGGCGTTGAAGTCGGTGAACCGGCCTTTGACGCTGATCAGGCCCCACATGTTCTTGATCTTGAAGCTGATCGTGGACTTGTCGGGAACGAGGTTCCATACCCCTGCGGTGTCAGGATCGTTCAGCAGTGTTTCCACGGTGGTCATCAGCGCCGCTCCTCCTCATCGCTTCGTCCCCCGCAAGCGGGAGGTGCCCCCAACTGCATCGTCACCGGCGCGGGTCATCCGCACCTCCGTTGTCGGCTAGCTCATCAGCGGGGTGAGTTCGGCTGGGTCGAAGTACTCATCGATACGGCTGATCAGGGTGTTGACCCCCAACTTAATCACGATGCACACCCGCAGGGCGATCGATCCGCCGTCGCGGCCGGTGGCGTGCAGGATGTGCTGCTGGACGAAACCGTCGGGGAACAGCTGGCGGTCCAGGATCTCGTAGTGGCGTTGCGTGGTGACATCGATGAACCAGCGCAGCACCTTCAGCGCCCGCTCTTTGTCGTTGTCGCGGCGGGCGCCCACTCGCCATACCGCGATGTCGTCGTCGAAGAGCCGGTCGAGCGTCGTCTCGTCGCTTCGCTCGATCGCCGCGAACAGTTGATCGGCCACCTCGGCGATGACTTGCTGACTGTGGTCGGAGCCGGTAGCGGGCATGGGACGTCTTTCTATTCGTTCTGGTACCCGGGATGCGCAACTGAGAGACGGTGACTCACCAACGCGCGCAGAGCCGATTGCACCTGGTCGCTGCGCCCGTCTAGATCCCCGGCCCGGATAGCGGCAGCCAGCTGCGCTTCGTCGTCAAACCCGGCGTCGGCCAGGGCATCGGTGACATCGTCGGCCGAGTCGGCGAGCAATTCACGCTCCACAATGCGCAACACGTTGGCCGCGACTCGGGCATGGAAATTGACCTGACCGGCAGTCGACTCCCGGACATCGGTCTCGAGGAACTCGGCGACCGCAGCGACAAGTTCAGCCGCGGTGGGGCGGCCGTGCAGTGCGTTGCCAGAAGCGGCCCCGGCCGTCATCAGGTCGCGGGTGCCTCGGGACCACGATCCACACCCGTGCGCAGCTTCACCGATGCTGAGTAAACGAGCGTGCGAAATCGCAGCACCGGATCGTTCGAGGGCTCGATGCCGTCGGTGACGCGCATGGGGTCGAACACGACGATGTCACCGCCGTGCTCGCGTTCGGTGTCGACGCCGGTGATCTCGAGGGTGCCGACGGTGACGGTTTGGGTGCTGCGCCAGGGTTTGGACGGATCGACGGTCGAATCGCCCTCGGCGGCGATCTGGACTTGATAGGAGAACCGGACCGGTTCCGAGGCGAGGCGTTCGTCGAGTTCCTCGATCAAAAAGTCCGCGCTCTTCTGCGCCGCGACCCGCGGCGGCAGAAACTCTTCGCCGGCGGCCGGAAGCAAGTGGTAACGAACGAATCGCGCGCTGCCGTCGGCGGCGACCCAGCGGAAGGCGTGCAACCCGTAGTACTCGACGGTGGCGTAGCTCGCGGGCACCCGGTTCGCGGCGCGCAGTACCGGCAACGCGCTCAGGAAGCCGGGATGGGTAGCGACGTAGCCGGCCAGGCGCAGCGGAGCGGCAACGCCGGGGCGCATCGCACGCAGCAGGTCGACGAAGCCATCGGGCGTGCGGACGCGAAAAGCCTTGCAGTCTGCGTTGACACGTCGGTGGTCGACCCGTCCGGCAGCGTGAACTTCACCGCCATTCCGCGTACTCCCGGGGCTCCGTCTTTCTGCGCTGGATTACCTGAGCCGCTGGAGAATCGGATCAGCGCGGGCACGGCCGAGCCGTTGAGGTGCGCGGCGCGGGAGAGCTGGGCGGCCTCGGCGGTGGCGGTGAAGGTGCCGCGGTACAGCTTGCCCTTGGCATGCAAAGCCCGTTCGCCGGGCTGCGCCCCGCCGGTGCCGCGGATTGCGTCGATTGCCTGATCAGGAGTAACCACAGCGGCATCTTATGCGGTCAGACGGAATCCGGCGCCGCCTCGAGCAAGGTGAGCAGGTCCCACTCGGTCTCGCAGACTCGCCGGCCGATTGCCGCCAGTTCCACCGAGCGGTTCTGCCCGCTCAAGTGACGCTCGGCTTGGTAGCGGCAGATGACACCCCAGCGCAGCGTCGCCAGGACCAACCACCAGTGAAACGCCACCCGGTCGACCGCAGCCCCGCCGGCCTGTTCGTAGGCGGCAAGAAAATCCTCGACACTGCCTAAGCCGCCGGCAGCGCGGTCGGCCGGAGCGCCGAACCGCCAGGCCCGGATGCAGAACCAGGCCAGGTCTTCATAGACCTCACCGATGTGCACCAGCTCCCAGTCCAGCACTGCCGCCAGCTCGGATCCATCGACGATGAGGTTTCCCATCCGGTAGTCGCCGTGCACCAGGCGCGGCGGTGACGGCTCCGGCCGGTTGGCGGCGAGCCACCGAAAAGCCCACTCGAAGGTGGCGGTGGTGTCGGCCATGGCATCGAGGCGTTCGCGCCATTCGTCGAGTTGATCCTCGCGAGTTCAGGCCAGGGTCGTTCGGGTCAGCCCGGTGGATGGCGGCCAGCGCCTGCGCGCACTGGTGTAACAGCCGCGTCCGGCCCGCGGCCCCTCCATCTTTATCGAGCGTCCGCTGGATGCGACGGACGATGGTCTCGCCCTTGATCTCGTCGCAGATCAAAAACGGATTGCCCAGTGCGGCGGGCGAATCGTCGGCAACCAAAACGTGGGGGACCGGCGCGCCGGTGGCCGCGGCGGCGGCCTGGGCGCGGGCCTCCAGCTCCATTCCGGCGTGCACGTCGTCAGGCGGGCCGATGCGCAGGATCAGCGACCGCCGTTCCCTCGCCGGTGACGGCGTCGAATGCCCAGGTGGTTCGGCTGGCACCACCGGTCAACGCGCGCAGATTGTCGATGGCCACGTCGACCGCGCAGTATCGGGCGCAACACCGCGGGCAAGCTGTCTTGCAGGCTCACTTTTGGCCGAATTTGAACAGTCGCTGCGCCACCCGACGGATTTGGATCTCCTCGGCGCCTTCGGTGATCCGATAGCGGCGGTGGTGACGGTAGATGTGCTCGAACGGCTCGTGACGGCTGTAACCCAGGCCGCCGAACACCTGCATGGCACGATCGGCGGCGTCGCAGACCAGTCGGTTCGCGCGATAGTTGGCCATCGACACTTTGTCGGACACCTCCATGTGGTGGTTGCGGTCCAAGTGCCAGGCCGCGTACTGCACCAGCAGTCGCACCATCTGGGCCTCGGTCTGCAGCTCGGCCAGCGGCCACTGCACGGCCTGATTGACCGCCAGCGGCTTGCCGAACACCGTACGTTCTCCGGCGTATTCAGCGGCTCGATCGATGCAGTATTGCGCCGCACCCAGACTACTGGCTGCTTGCCGAATTCGATTCTCGTGCAGAAACGTTTGCGCAACCTCCAGCCCGCGATCCACCTCACCGAGTACCGCGTCGGCGGGCACCCGCACATCATTCAGCTCGACTTCGCCGTGGTCGGTGGGCATGTTGAATGTCCACCAGTAGTACGGGACGCTAAATCCGGGCGCGTCGGTGGGCACCAGAAACGCGGTGATGCCCCGGGCTTGCCCCGCCTCGCCGGACGTGCGGGCGAAGATCAAGTCGTCGGTGGCGCGGTGCACGCCGGTGTTGAACCGCTTGAAACCGTTGATCACCCAGTCATCGCCATCGGGTTTGGCGTGCGTTTCCAGCCACGTCGCATCGGAGCCGTGCTGCGGCTCGGTGAGCCCGAAGGCCATCGAGCGTTCCCCGGTGATCAACGCTTCCGACCACAGAGCGCGTTGCGCGTCGGTGCCGAAGCGTTCCATCATGATCACCTGCGGGAAGTTCCCGACGATCGACGATTCGTTCTGCAAGTCGTTGTGCAGGCCAAGACCTTTGTGCGCCAAGTGTTCCCGGATCACAGCCATATCGACGTTGCTGCCGTCGCGGCCACCCAGCGACGCCGGTAACCCGTAGCGCAGCCAGCCGGCTTTGTCGGCCCGCCGGCGCATCTCGGAGAGCAGATCCTCCCACTCGCGGGTCGGGATGCCGTCGTTGTCCCAGTCCGTGCGGGCATGCTCGCGACGCTGGTCGAAGTACTGCATGTGCTCGGCTTGCAGCGGGGCGATCTCACGCTCGATGAACGCGTCCATGTCGGCGAGCAGCCCCGGAAGGTGTTCTGGCAAGGTAAAATCCATTTTTGATCTCCTTAAGCGCCGTACAGGGTTTTCTTCCAGACTGTCGACAATGTCGCGATGGCGTCTTCGTCACTGATCTCGACGCCCAGACTCCCAGCGCCGGATGGCGCTACGAACACGGTGGTGAAGTTCTCGAACAACAAGGCGATGGCGGCTGCGATGTGCTCGGGATTGAGTTCGGACGCGTAGCCGTGCTCTTGAGCCCGTAGCACCGAGGCGGCGACGATGTCCATGCCGACCCGCCGGAATGCGTTTTGGACGGTGGCGAAACGCTGCTGGGTCGCCGCCAGTTGCGCTACTGCGATCATGATGCCGATGTTCTGCTTGAACATGTTCCAGTAGCCGGTGACGACGGAAGTAAAAAAGTTGTCGTCATCCGTGGGGGCACCGCCCGCTTGCGGGGGAGATTCCGGCAGGTCGACGCTCAAACCGGACGGTGTCACGACGTCACGTAGGAAGGACTCCGCTAAGGCGGCCAGTAGGTCCTCCTTGTCGGCGAAGTACCGGTAGAAGACCGCCGCTGACTTTCCGGCCGCTGACGTGATGTCGGCCAGCGTTGTGCCGTGAAAGCCGCGCTTCAGCGAACAGCTTACGGGCAGCCTGCTCGATGGCTGCCCGGGTCTGGCGGCCCTTGGCGGTCAGAGTCGGTGTTGCTCCGGGGTCGGCATCAGGTCCGGATCCGGTCGCCGGCTCGCAGCAGAGCACTCGGCAAGTCATGGCCGACAACTGATTTCGCTACTTCGGCCGCGGTGATGGCGGCCTGCAGGTCGATGTCGACGTCGATGTCGCTGTCATGCAGCAGGTACACCAGGTCCTCGGTGGCGATATTGCCGGTGGCGCCCGGCGCGAACGGGCAGCCGCCCAGCCCGCCGACCGATGCGTCCAGCCGGGTGACTCCGGAGCTGACCGCGGCGTAGGCGCTGGCCAGTCCGGCACCGCGGGTGTTGTGGAAATGTCCGCCCAGCGGGAGCTCGCCGATCACCGGACGCAATTGTGCGATCAGCGAACTCACCCTTCCCGGGGTGGTGGTTCCGATGGTGTCGGCAATCGAAAACCGGTCGACGCCCCGATCCACGCGCTGTTGCGGCGATGTCGAGGACGCGCTGGGGCGGCGTGGGTCCCTCGAACGGGCAGTCCCACGCAGTGGCGACGATAACCTCGACGGTGACGTCGCTGTCGTGGGCGATAGCGACGATCTCGTCGATCTGATCGGTGGCCTCCTTACTGCTGCGCCCGACATTGGCCGTGCTGAATGCGTCGCTGGTCGATACCACGTATTCGATCGAACGCAGCCCAGCGGCGACGGCCCGCCTGGCGCCATTGGGGCTGGCTGCCAGTGCAGAGAACTCGATGTCGGGGTAGTTGCGCAGCTCAGCGGCAAGCTCGGCGGCGTCGGCCATCGACGGCACCTTCGATGGCGAGACGAACGCGGTGGCCTCTACCTCGCGCACCCCGGTCGCGGCCACGGCTGCCAACAGTTCGAGCTTGGCCGACAACGGGATTGGCTTTTCGATCTGCAACCCGTCGCGCAGCGACACCTCGCGAATATCGACGTGCATGTTCATACCACCTCCTCGGCGCGCAGCTCCGCGAGCTCCTCGGCGGTCTTGCCGAGCAGCCCGATGTAGACGTCGTCGTTGTGTTGTCCGGGCCGCGCCGGTCCGGCGTTGCGAACACTGCCCGGTGATTCCGAGAGCACCGGCACGATGCCGGGACCCAGGACGGGCCGCGCGAGCCGCTCGTCGTAATGCTCGACCAGCATGTCGCGGGCCCGCAGCTGCGGATCGTTGACCACTTCGGCGACCGTATTGATCGGACCCGCGATCACGCCTGCGGCGGAAAGGGTTTCGATGATCTCGCCCGGCTCCCGCTCGGCGGCCCAGGCGCCGATGATTTTGTCGAGCTCGTCTTGGTTGCGGCCGCGGGCACCGTGGCTGGCGAACCGGTCGTCGGCGGCCAGCTCCGGGCGGCCCATCGCTTGGCACAGCCGGGCGAACACGGTGTCCTGATTGGCCGCGATCACCACCCAGGAGCCGTCGGCGGTGCGGTAGATGTTCGACGGCGCGATGCCCTCCAGACGAGTGCCCGACGGACCGCGGACCACACCGCCGGCGTCGTAATCGGGAATCGTGGATTCCTGTACCGCCAAGCACGATTCGTTCAATGCGACGTCGACGACCTGGCCGTGCCCGGTGACGCCACGGCGGTACAGCGCGGCCAGCGCACCCTGAGCGCCGAACATACCGGCCAGGCTGTCGCCCAGCGACAGCGCCAGCCGGGGTGGCGGTCCCCCGGGGAAACCGTTGAGGTGCCGCAGCCCGCTGGCTGCTTCGGCCACCGAGGCGTAACCGGCCTTGTGTGCGTCGGGTCCGGTCTGCCCGTAGCCCGATACCCGAACCAGGATGATGCCCGAGTTGCGTTGGCTGAGCACGTCGTAACCCACGTTCCACTTCTCCAGGGTGCCCGGACGGAAGTTTTCCACCACGATGTCGGATTTCTCGACCAGATCCAGGAACAGTTCGCGGCCGCGCGGGCGGCGCAGGTCCAACGTGATGGCCTTTTTGTTGCGCGCATGCACCGTCCAGAAGACGTGGTGTCCGTCGACTTCGGCCTGACCCCAGGTCCGCAACGGATCCGGTGCACCGGGTGGCTCCACCTTGATGACCTCGGCGCCCATGTCGCCGAGCAGCCGCCCGGCGAACGGACCGGCGATCAGCGTGCCGAGTTCGAGCACCCGGATGCCGTCCAGCGGTCCGGTGGGGGTTGTCATTGCGCCCCGGCGAAGTCGTGGCGGACCAGCCAGTCGGTGACGATCTCGACAGCCTGGCGCAACTTGTCGCGTTGATCGGGCCCGGCGTAATAGTGTGTGGCGCCTGGAATTTCGTGGATTTCTTTGTCGGGATGGCCGATCGCCTCGAACAGCCGGCGGGTATGGCTGGGTGTGCAGGCGTCGTCGGCCAGATTACCGATCACCAGCGCCGGGATCGCGATGTCTGGCCCGCAGCTGACCGCATCGCCACGCGCGTCGTCGTAGCTCCATTGCGAGAGCCAACTACGCAGGGTGGAGAACCGGGCCAGCCCGACCGGGCTCATGTTCACCACTTGAGGATCACCCAGATAGCAGGTTCCCGGGGTGCGTTCGTTCGGATCGACGTTCGGATCCAGCCACCGCGGGTCGGCCATAGTGCCATGCACGACGAATCCGAACTCGTCATCGGGGCGGCCGTCGGCTTTCAGTTCGGCCAACTTTTCTTTGACCCAGGCAGTGATACGGCGATTGCGGCTGATCTGCGCTTCCCGGTAGCGGGCCAGGAACTCTTCGCTGTAGGGCGTTTGGTTGGGGTTGTCCGGGTTGTAGAGGTCGAGTTCTGGGTCGCGGTTGGTGGGGTCGGATTCGTCGAGAATGGACGCGTCCAGCCATTCGGTCAGCGTGCCGTGCCGGCTGATGTGTGCGGCTAGCAGCATGATGCCGTCGGCGGTGGGCAGATCCAGCTTGGTGAGATCGGGTCCGTCACCCGACGGGCTCGACGTGATCGTCGGGTGCTGGGCCTGCTGTTGGTAAAACACCGACAGCGAGCCGCCTCCGCTCCAGCCGGCCAGCACCACCTTCTGATAGCTCAGGCGCTCCTTGGCATCCTTGATCGCCGCGCCGAGGTCCTCGACCACCTTCTCCATCAACAACGCCGAATCTGTGCCGCGGAACCGGCTGTTGCAGTAGATGACGTGGTGACCGGCCCGGGCCAGTGCGTTGATCATCGGCAGGTACGCGCCGCCGCCGATGGGATGCATGAACACCAGCACGGTGTCGGACGGTTTGTCTTTCGGCTTGAGCAGATAGCTTTCCAGCACAGTAATTTCGGCCAGTCCGCCGTAGACATCTCGGACGCCGGAATTGTTCTGAAAGGCAACGAGATAGGGGATCCGGTCGTACTCGAATTTCACAGCTTGCTTCACAGCTTGCTTCATCAGTGTTGTCCGAGGTCGTGTGCCAGCACCTCGGCTGACGGGGTCAGTCGCCGGCGGGTGTCGATGGCGATCACTTGCCAGTCGACGCGGGAGTGTTCGTCGAATTTGCGGCGGGCCCGTTCTCGTGCCCTCTCCGGCGCACCGTGGTGAACCCCTTGCGGCGCATGGGTAATCAGCCCTGGTGGCATCGGGATGCCGTAGAGCGAACCGCCGTGAAAGAACGCGATTTCGTCGTAGTCGACGTTGCGGTGATACCACGGTGTGCGTTCGGTGCCCGGAACGCCTTCGGCGGGTTTGGGCAGGAAGTTCATCACGTACACGCCGGTGGCTTGCATGAACAGATGCACGGTCGGCGGCAAGTGGACGCTGTCGGAGGTGATCACGTTGTAGTCGGCGATGTTGAAGGTAAACGCGAAGTTGTCGCCGCGCCATCCTTCGACGTCCAGCGGATTGTGTTGGTAGAAAAGCGTTGTCGGGCCGCCCTCGTGGACAACCCGGACCTCGTACTCGTCGCGGCTGTCATCGTCTAGCGGCTTGGGCTCGGGGATGACGGCCTGCGACGGGTCGAAGGGGAAATGCCGGCCCAGCGAACCGGGCGGCGGGACGCGGAACTCGTCGCTGGCCTCGATCATCAGCAGCGTCGATTCGGCGTCGGTTACCTGGTGCCAGGTGCATGCCTTGGGGATGTACACCCAGTCGCCTTGGCGGTAGCGCAGCGGCCCGAACTCGGTCTCCAGCAGGCCGGCGCCTTGGTGTACGAAGCACAGCAGATCGCCGTCGACGTGTCGCGCGTAAAACGGCATCGGCGCCTGCCGGCGAGAGAGTGAGATGCGGCAGTCCGGGTTGGCGAACATCAACAACGGCCCACCGTGGGCGTCGGTGGCGTCGCTGGGTTTGAGCTCGCTGGACAGTACGTCGATGGGGCGCAGCGGACCCTCCGACCGGTAGGCGGTGGGGTCATGGCGGCGGTACATGTTGGCGGTTCGGCCGGTGAACCCACCGCGGCCCAGCTCGTCGTCCTTCAGCCCGTCGAGGTCGGCGTGCAGGCGGCGCGGTGTCTTGCCTTTGCGCAGGTGGATGAAGGATTCCATAGCGGCTCCAAGGTTGCGACAGCGTCGGCGACAAGGCGGAACTGAAAGTGACATTACTTTTTGTTTTGCTCCGGCACAAGAGCCGGCGTCGACCCAGCGGTCCGCCGAGACTTAAACCATTTCGCAACACCCCGGCGTGTCTTCGCTGACGTTTAAGTGTCGCGCACCGACGGACACCCGAGCCGGCAAGCGCTAGTCCCGGACGCGGACGACAACTTTCCCTTTGGCGGTACGGTTCTCCAACGATGCGATCGCGGCGGCCGCCTCGTCCAGCGGGTAGACCACCGGCTCCGGAGGAGCCAGCCGACCCGAGGCGAGCAGCCGCTCGAGTTCGGCCCACTGCTCAGAAAGCGCACCGGGATGGGTGCCTGCCCAGGCGCCCCAGCCGACACCGACCACGTCAACGTTGTTGAGCAGCAGCCGATTCACTTTCACCGTGGGTATTTCACCGCCGGTGAAGCCGATCACCAGCAGCCGCCCGCCAGGAGCAAGCGAGCGCAGCGAGTCGGTGAATCGGTCGCCGCCGACGGGATCGACCACCATGTCGACCCCCCGGCCGCCCGTCAATTCTTTTGCCGCGTCCTTGAATCCGTCGGCGAGTACGACATCAGTCGCCCCCGCTGCCGTCGCGATCTCGGCTTTGTCTGCACTGCTGACCACCGCGATGACCCGGGATGCCCCGAGTACCGGCGCCAACCGCAGCGTCGACGTGCCGATTCCGCCGGCTGCGCCGTGCACCAGCACCGTCTCGCCGGACTGCAGCCGGCCGCGGACGGTCAGCGCGAAATACATGGTCAGGTCGTTGAACAGCAGGCCGGCGCCCGCCGTGAAGCTCACGTTGTCCGGCAGCTTGAACACGCGGTCGGGTGCGAGCACCGCGACTTCGGCCATGCCGCCGGTGAGCATGGTTAGCCCGACAACTCTGTCGCCGGGACGCACATGGGCGTCGTCGGGTGCCGACCGGACCACCCCGGCGATCTCGGCGCCCAGCACGAACGGCGGATCCGGTTTGTACTGGTAGAGGCCGCGGGTGAGGAGCGCATCCGGGAACGCGGCTCCCGCCGCGTGCACCTCGACGACTACGCCGTCGCCGGTTGGTTCGTCGATTTCGCCAACCTCGACTGCGTCCGGACCATCAAGTCGAGTCAACTGTGCTGCGCGCATGCCAGCAGAGCCTACTGATCGCTCAGAACCAGCCGGCGACGTGCACCGCTGACCGACCGGAGGGTTGCTTTTGTCGTTCATCTCTCCTGGCCAGAGCCCCACGTTATGCTTTGTGGGCTGCCTGGCCGGTCCCGGCGTGCGGCGTGGAGGGTTTCATGGCGCTGTTCATCAGTTATTCCAGTCAGGACAAGGGGGCGATCGAACCCCTTCGGAGCGCTTTGCGCCGCGCCCACCATCAGGTGTGGGTGGATGAGGAGTTGGGCGGCGGTGAGGCGTGGTGGCGCACGATCCTCGAGGAGATCCGTGGCTGTGAGGTGTTCATCGTCGCGTTGTCGAACAACTCGCTTGCGTCCAAACCGTGTCAGGCCGAGTTGCGCTATGCCCAGGCTCTGCAGCGCCCGATCCTTCCCGTTCAGATCGGCCCGGTCACCAACGTACGGTTAAACCCGCTGGCCGAAACACAAATGGTCGACTTTCGAAACCAGACCGCCGACGCCGGCATTCAGCTGATCGGGGCGGTGCAGGCACAGCAGGCGCAGTTTCAGCCGCTGCCCTCGGACCTACCCGATGAGCCGCCGGTGCCGTTCGCTTATCTGATGCGGCTGGCACACAACATCGCCGAGCCGCAGCTGAGCGCCCGCGAGCAGGCAGATTTGGTGTCGGAGCTCAAACATGGACTTGAGGAAGACGGCGACGATCCGGCCGCGCGCGGCGACATCAGACAGCTTTTGTGCATGCTGCGGGATCGCCCCGATGTCGCCTGGCGGGTCCGAACCGACATTGAGAGCGTGCTGGCCTCGGTCGACGCGAAGTCCTCGACCGTGAACGCCGGAGGTGTCACCGCCCGACCCGATCAGGACTTCGAGCGCCAATCGAGCCGACTGGCCCAGCCCCCGTCTGACCAGCCGTGGCTGGCTGCTGGCCCCACGCCGCAGCCCGACCCGACGATGTACGCCCAGACCATTCCCCCGCCACCGGGCACCGGCCCGCAACGGATCGTGGGACCGCCGCCGGTCGGTCCCTACGCCGGTCCATACCCGATCGGTGGTGGGGTTAGGGCTCGCAGGTCACGCACGAAATGGCTCATTGCCGGCGGTGTCGGCGGGGCGGTCGTGATTGTGGTCGTGATTGTGGCCGTGTTCGTGGCACTCGCTGGTGGGCGGGATTCGACCTCGCAGGCGGGTTCGCCGAAGACGACACCCACGGTGGCGCCCGAACGCGTGAATTCCATTCTGCTCACCGCCCCGCAGATCAACACCATCATGGGTGCCTCAAACATGCAACCCGGAAAACTCGGCCAGGCACCGGCCGACCCCTCGGCGCGGTTGTCGAAAGCGGAATGCAATGGGGCGCTCTATCCCGGCGAAACCCCGACGTATAACGGCAGCGGGTACACCACGCTCAACTATTTGGTGTTGTCCGAGCCAGGGGACACCACCAGTCACTTCGTCGATCAAGACGTGGCGGCGTTTCCGTCCACCGACTTAGCCCGCAACTTTGTGAAAACTTCAGCGGACCAATGGAAGTCCTGCGCCGGCCAAGTCGTGACCGTAACCTACGACAACGGCAACACATATCGGTGGACCTTCGGGGACGTCATCGGGGACGCCCCGAAGATCAGCCAGTTGGACACCCAGGAAGATGGCAACGGCTGGGCCTGCCAGCGTGTGCTGAGCGCGGTATCCAATGTGGTGATCGACGTCAAAGCCTGTGCGTACCAAGTCACCGATCAAGCTAGCCGGATCGTCGACGCGATAGCTGCTAACGCGACGAGATAAGCGAAGCGATAGCGGGATCGGCCGTCTTGGCGCGCCGCACGTGCCCGAGACGTCTCGGTGGGCTCGACGTTAGCCTCGTGGAATGGATCCCTTTCCGCTTGGTCGCTTTTCGGTCGCCCGCATCGGCTTCGGTGCGATCCAGCTGCCTGGGCCGGGCGCTTTTGGGCCGCCGCGTGACCGCGACGCTGCGCTGGCCGTGCTGCGCAGGGCCGTCGAACTTGGCGTCGACCACATCGACACCGCCCAGTTCTACGGGCCGGATATCTCCAACGAGCTCATCCGCGAAGCCCTGCATCCGTATCCGGCCAACTTGGCGTTGGTCAGCAAGATTGGAGCCCGCCGCGACGACGCCGGCGGCTGGGTGCCGCTGGCCGACTCCACCGACTTCCGCTCGGATATCGAGGCCAACCTGCGAACGCTCGGTGTCGATCAGCTAGCGGTGGTCAACCTGAGGCTGATGGACGGCGACCGTCCCGACGAGCGCTTCGACGAATTGCTTTCGGTCATGATCGCTGCCCGCGACGAGGGATTGATCGGCGGCATCGGACTCAGCAATGTCAGCCGAGAGCATCTGCTGCGAGCCGTGCAGCACACCGAGATCGCCTGCGTGCAAAACGCTTTCAATCCCGTTGATCGGTCTGCGACGCCGGTGCTGGATGAGTGCACGGCGCGCGGTATCGCCTTCGTCCCCTTCTTCAGCTTGAGGTCGCCGTTCGCGGCGCCGGATCAGGTGCTCGGGCACGATGTGGTACTGCGGGCCGCCGCGCGGTTGGGTCACCGCCCGGCCCAGATCGCATTGGCGTGGGCGCTGAGTGTGGCGCCGAATGTGCTGCTGATCCCGGGAACGTCGTCGGTGCAGCACCTGGAGGAGAACCTGGCCGTTGTCGACATCGAGCTCGATGGCGAGACTCGTGAGCGGCTGAACGCGATCGCCGCTTAGCCGTTGCGGCGGCGAAGAGGCTCGCCCCTTCTTTGAAGCGATGGCAGCCGAAGAGGACCGCGTCGTCGTGCGCTGCCGGCCCTACCAGACCTTCGCCCAGCCGCCACGGCATCTGCACCGCAACGACCAGGAAGAGCAGATCACCCACTGGGTGTCGGCCACCGTGCCGTGGGATGCACCGGACCCGGTGTGAAACCCGCTACTTCGTGCTCGTCAGCCGAGCGACGCCGCGCATGACCGATCGGCTGACGGCGTGGCGGATCTTTTGAGCGTGTGACTGCGGAATAGGTTGCGGCGCTGCACCGAGCCGGGGGAACAGCGCCAAGGCGTTGGTGCGCTCGATAGCCTCGCGTGTGCTCGTGTCGATTGCCGGATAGGTCTCCAGCCCGGCCGCGAAGAGCTTTCCGGCGGCAACGGGAGCGAACGGCCAGTCAGATCCGAAGGTGATGTGGCCCGGTTTGGCGAAAGCCAGCAGGGTGGGCAACGCGGCTGCGCTGGACGACAGTGCAGTGTCGAAGTAGAAGCCGGCGAAGCCGTCGAGGACATCGGCCCAACTGCGGCCGGTGTCGGCGGTAATGGCGATGGCCATCCGGTGACTCGCATACGGCACGAACCCGCCGGCGTGGCTCAGAATGAACCGGATCTTTGGGTAGCGGGCCCGGATACCGTTGCGCACCAACAGATAAGCGGCTCGGGTGGTGTCAAGCAGGAAGTCGGCCGCGAACGGCGGGACGCCGGACACGATCGGCCCCGGCAGCTCGCCGGGGTGGATGAAGACTACCGCCGAGCGATCGTTGAGGCCGGTGAACAGCGCATCCTGCCCGTCTTCACCGAGATACGTTCCGGCGTTGTTGGCCAGCAGCACAACGCCGTCGGCCTTCAGGTCGTCGAGTGCTCGAACCGTTTCCGCGACGGTGATGTCGACATGCGGCATTGGTACGGTGGCGAAAAACCCGAACCGGTCTGGCTGTGTTGCTGCCAATTCGGCGGTGTAGTCGTTGAGGTCACGCGCGAGGGCGGCCGCGTCGGCTGGGTTGGAT
This sequence comes from uncultured Actinomycetota bacterium, assembly GCA_963720085.1. Lineage (GTDB taxonomy): Bacteria > Actinomycetota > Actinomycetes > Mycobacteriales > Mycobacteriaceae > Mycobacterium. The sequence goes on along the minus strand of CAVRER010000033.1, from coordinate 7,011 downwards.
AGGAATGTCGTGCCCGGGGTTGATACCGACAAGATCGCGGTACCCACGTCGAGCTCAGCCATCGTCCGCAGCGACGTTTCGGGGCTCCAGGCGGGCAGCTCACGTCCGCCGGCTTCGGCGATCCCAGCTTTCTGCAACGCTTTTCGGTAGTCGGGTGGGATCAGATGGTGATGGGTGTCGATTCGTAGCATGGCAGCCCTCTCGTCAGTCGTCGGTGATGCCGGCGTGGGCCAGCGCCGGGACGGTGTCTTCGTGGTGCAGCAGCGACTGCGCTGCAGTCTTGAACTGGCCCAGCTTCTCGATGATGGTCTGCCCCTCCCGAGTGTGGCCCCAGATGCTGATGCCCTGATGCGTGGTCGGTTCCCAGGTCTTTTCGTCGACGACGATTGGGTTCCAGCCGACTTCCCATTCGAAGCCCGAGGGTGTCATTGCGTAGTAGGACAGTTCTTTGTCGTTGGTGTGCTGCCCGACAGCCAGTGCCATCTGGAAGCCGAGCTGCTTCACCCGCTGATAGGACGCCGTCATGTCGTCGAGTTCGGCGACCTGGATGTTGAGATGCTGAACGCGGGTCCGGATCGGGTTGATCGGCAAACGGTTGACCGCGGCGATCGCCACCGAGTGGTGGCGTTGGTTGACGCGCAGGAAGCGGATTTTGAACTTGAGGCCGCTGATGGTCTCGTCGATGTAGTCGGACAGCCGAGCGTCGAACACGGTGTTGTAATACCCGCGTATCTGGTGCGGTTTCTTCGATGTGACCGCGACATGGCCGATGCCACCTTCGCCGGTGACAAAGCCGCCGCGCACCGCCATATCCAGTGGCGTATGGCTGCTGCGGGCACGGGTGAAGATTTCCTGCACCAGGCCGTTGGGGCCGGGAAACCGCATCAGGCGCTCGACACCGCGTAGCGCGGCCTCCTCCGCGGTGCCCTCTTTGACGGGCACGCCATGACCCGTGACCCGGGTAAGGATTTCGTCGAACGTGCGGTGGTCGTCGATTTGCCAGCCAAGGGTGGTGACGTCTTCAGCGGGGCCGCGCTGCAACAGGAATCGGCATTCGTTGTCGTCGAGCCGGAACCGCATGACGTCACGCAACGTCTCGTCGAGATGCATGCCGATGGCGTCGCGGCCGAAGCGGCGCCAGTCGGCAAACTTGTCGGTCTCGATGACGATGTAGCCGAGATGAACGTTGCCGAAGATGTTCATTGGTCGAAAACCGAAGGCGTGCTGAGAAAGTCACTAACCAGCCGGTTGAACAGATCGGCGCGCTCCCACTGCATCCAATGGCCGGTGCGTGAGGTCATGACCAACTCGGCGTTGGGCATCAGATTCACCAACATCGGACCACCGGCCGGGCGGTTGACCTTGTCGTCGCGGCCCCACAACACCAACGTCGGTGTCTGCAGATGCTTGAGGCGGCTGTCGCGGGTGAGGTCCATGCGCCACAGCGTGCGCAGTGCCATCGGGCCGGACGGGCGGCGCAGTGGCGGATCCGCCACCACCTCGGGATCGATAGAGGCCGCGTAACGTCGGTCGATCAAGTCGTCCGGGACCGAAGCGCCGTCGTACACAAGGTAAGTACGGATGAAGGCTTCCAGCTTCTCTCGGCTGGGTCCGTCACCGCCGTAGTACGACAGCAGGCTTTTGAGCCCGGCAGTGGGGACAGCGCGCGTGGTGCCGATACCGCCGGGACCCATCAGGACGAGCTTGTCGACTCGGTGCGGTGTGTCCAGCGCCAACCGCAGCGCCGTCGCACCGCCGTAGGAGTTGCCGATCAAATGGGCTGTGGCGAGCCCGAGTTCGTCGAGCAGTCCGCGGATCATGTCAGCGAGGTAGCCGAACGGGTCAGACTGGTCGACGCCTTTGGCGGAGCGGCCGTAGCCGGGCATATCGGGCACGATGACTCGAAATTGCTGTGCGAGCGCGTCGATGTTGCGGAAGTAGTTGGACACCCCGGAAGCCCCCGGTCCGCCGCCGTGCAGCAGGACTACGGTTGGTCCGCTGCCGGTTTCGGCCACGAAAATCGGTTTACCGGCGACGGTGATGCTGTGCTCGGTGATGTTGGTTGTGGTCATGCGTTGGCCCCAGTTCTGGTCGAAGCGGAAGCCGCACTGGAAAAAGTGCAGCCGGCCGGCGGTGGCGGCAGCGGCTGTCCGGATTTGGCTGCGGCATAGATGAATCCGTCGGGACGCAGCACTGCGGACGTGGCTTTCTTTCGCTGTAGCCATCGGCTGAGCGTGGGCTCGCTGATCCGAAGCGTCGGGACGCCGATCGCGCTCCAGGCGGGTGCGCCGGATGGCGATTCGCCTGCGTGCACGACGGTCCACTGGCCGCCGAGAACATCGTCAAGGCGAACCCTCGCGCCGTTGGCGTCCGTCACCCACGGTTGCGGGATCTGCCACCCCACGGCGCGGTGTCCGCCGGCTGCGAAGAAACCGTCGGCGTATCGGGCGTCCGGGATCCAGGTCACCTTCTGCAGGCGGGCATCCAGACCAGGTAGCCGCGTGAGCGCCCGCAACACGTGATTACGCGCGGCGGCGATGACGCGGTTGCGTTCGGTGATGATCCGGCCGGCGAGACATGCGCGGCGGGTGACGTCGGTGACGTGCGGTTTACGTTCGGCTTGGTAGGAGTCGAGTAGCGATTCGGGGGCCTGGCCCTTGAGAACGGCGGCGAGCTTCCAGCACAGGTTGGCCGCGTCGCGGACCCCGGCCGACATGCCCTGGCCGATCCACGGCGGCATGGCGTGCGCGGCGTCCCCGGCCAGAAAGATCCGGCCCACCCGCCAGCGGTCGGCCACGCGGACATGGTGGCTGTAGATGACGGCCCGCAGCATCTTCACATGCTCGGGCGTAATGCCCTGATCGCGCAGGACCTTCCAGATCGCCTCCTCGCGTAGCAGCTCCTGGTCGTCTTCGCCTGCCCGCGCGGGGTATTCCCAGCGATGGTGGCCGAGTGGAGTCGGACAGTCGACAGTCGGTCGGGCCGGATTGCAGTGGAACCGCAACCGGTCGTGGGCATCCCACTCCTTGAGCACCTTGGTGTCGATGACAACCCACCGCTCGGTGTAGGTGCGCCCGGTGTAGCCGATTCCGAGCTGAGCCCGAGTCGGCGACGAGCCGCCGTCGGCGGCGATCACATACGACGCATGGACGCGCTTGAACGTGTCGGTGCGCAGGTCGGCCAGCATCAGTTCGACCTGGTCGCCCTTGGGTAGCACACGGAGGCATTCGTGTTCCAACAGCACGTCGACGTCAGAAAATCGCTCGACCCCTGCGCGCAGGACGTGATCGACAGCCGGCTGATACAAGAACTGCTGCGGCGGATGTCCGGCGCCTCGTGGGGTGATCTTCAAATCGATGAACGGCACACCGTCGGCGTCCACGAAGTTCAGTGGACGGTCGGGGAGCATGTCCTGCTGCAGCCGGTCGGCCAACCCGACGGACTGCCAGATCCGCATCACTTCCTCGTCAGTGGAGATCGCCCTGGCGCGGCCGTAAACATCCGGATCGCGCTCGACCACAAGCACTTTCAGACCGAGTTGGCCCAGCAGATTTGCGGCGGTGGCGCCGGTCGGGCCGTAGCCGATCACCGCCACGTCGTAGGTGTCTGGAGTGGTCACGGTTGTCTCTCATCGTCGGGGGGTTGTTCTGTAGTGATCGCTACGGTAATGTAGCAATCACTACAGAGTCAAGACCCTGACCAAGGAGAGCGGAGATGGCGGGAAAGGACCAGCCGAAACGGCGCAAGCGCGCCGACGGTGAACTGTCGCGTGGACGCATCCTCGACGCCGCAACCGAGATCGCCGCTGAGCGCGGCTACGAGGGCACCAGTATTGCCCTGGTCAGCGCGAAATGTGGGCTGCCGGCCAGTTCCATCTACTGGCATTTCAAGAACAAGGACGACTTGATCGCAGCGGTGATCGAGCGCAGCTTCGCCGGCTGGCTGAAGGCGTGGCAGGTGCCCGGCGAGGGCACCGCCCGCGACCGCCTGGTGGGCTTGGCGATGCAGATCGCGAAGGCCCTGCTGGACTCGCCCGACTTCATCCGGCTGGGCCTGATGTTGGCGCTGGAACGCCGCCCGGTCGAGCCGCGGGCGCGGGCGATGTTCCTTCAGGCTCGAGCGCAGACCTACGACACGCTGGCCGAAACCATGCGTGGATTCACCCCGGAGCTCACCGAAGCTCAGACACACCAATTGGTCACCTACGCGATCGCCGGCGCCGACGGGTTGTTCATCGCCAAGGAGCTCGGCGGCGACGCGGTGGACCTGCTCGAGCTGTTCGAGTTACACGCCCGCGCGCTCTACGACACCGCGCTGTGGCTTGTATCCCGGGATGCCGGCCAATGACACTGACGCACAACGTGGTCCAAGAGGCGGCCGATCTGCTCTATGAGGCGCAGACCGGGCAGGTGCCGATCGGCCCGCTCACCGTGCGCTTTCCACGCGGTGCGCGTCGACCGCGAAACCCTCACTCTCGGCTACGCCGGGGTCTACTCCAGCTTCCTGCGTCATGCCGAAATCGCCGCCGAACGCTATGACATCGATGCGCGAACCCTCCTCGAGGAGGCTGGGCGCCGCGGCATGGTCGGTGGCCAGGAAGACATGCTCGTCGACATTGCCCTCGATCTCAGCGGCGAGAGGAAGGCGGCGCTATGAGCGTCACCTGTAGTCAACCTTCCTGGTAGCTCCAGGTCCGTAGTCGGTCGGCGATCTTGTCGAGGTCGGCCAGTGCGCCGGTGGCGACCTGAAGGACGAATTCAAAGCGATCATCCTCGGGTGCGCTAATCCACTGTTCGTTGATAGCGAGAAAGGTCCGACAGGCTGTCCACGCCAGTCGCTTGTTGCCGTCCACTAGCGCGTGGTTGCGCGCCAGGGAGTGCAACAATGCGGCGGCCTTGGGGTGTAGATCTGGGTAGGCATCCGCGCCGAACACTGACGCGCGGGGCCGCGCCAGAGCGGATTCGAGCAAGCCATAATCCCGGACCCCAGGATCCCCGCCAACCGCGGCGCGGGCGATGTCGAGCAGGTCTTCGAGATCCAGGTACTCGATCATGGGCGCCACTTCTCGATCCCGGCTGTGCCGGCATCATCGTCGTCGGCCGGGTCTTGTGCGCCACTTCTCGATCCCGGCTGTGCCGGCATCATCGTCGTCGGCCGGGTCTTGTGCGCCACTTCTCGATCCCGGCTATGCCGGCATCATCGTCGTCGGCGCGGATCACGCGTCCTTCAGCCGTTCCAGGACCCCGGCTTCCTCGCGCACCACGCGGTCTAGCGCCGCGGCAACCTTGGTCTTGTGCGTGCGCCGTGCGATGTACTCGTCGATGGCCGACAGCGCGACGGCCTGCATCGACCGGCCTTCGGCCGCAGCCTGTTTGCGCAGCGCTTCTGTTTGCTGATCGCTGGTGCGCAGAGTCATGCCCATGGCACACATGATACCAGATTGATACCACAGGTTAGGCCGTCGCTGACCGGATGGGCTGGAACCATGGCCAAGATTCGCACGCCCTCGAAGACGCCGCTGATGACATAGTTCGCCCGCTGCAGCAACGGCCGGTGCGTGTCGACCGGGAAACGCTGACCCTCGGCTATGCCGGGGTGTACTCCAGTTTTCTTCGTCACGCCGAAATCGCTGCCGAACGATTCGGCATCGATGCGCGCACCCTGCTCGAGGAGGCCGGGCGACGCGGGATGGTCGGTGGTCAGGAAGACATGCTGGTCGACATTGCCCTCGACCTAGCCGGATAACGGGGCCGCCGATCAGCTCAAGCCGATCGCGCCGGCTCAGTCACGTCCAAGTTGTAAAGCCAGTCGAACCGTGCAAGAAAAGCTGAGCCGCCGATGGACCCGAGAACGCGCAGTGTCGTGTCGCGGACATATCGCGGACCCCGCGAATTTGCATGGTAGAAACGCCCGTTGCGGGCGGCCGTGGTCTGAACCCGTCTGGCCCGTCGATCACGGGCCGCCTGATATCGGTTCAGGGCGTGCGGCAGCTCAACATCGGTGGACAGTTCGCCCGCGAGTATCCACGCGTCCTCGATCGCCATGGCTGCCCCTTGTGCTAGGTAGGGCAGCATGGCATGGCACGCATCACCGAGCAAGGCGACCCGACCGGTGCACCACGCGGGAGGGATTTCGCGGTCCAGCAACGCCCATTTGTACACGTCGGCGCCTTTGGCGAGGATGGCGCGCAGCGTCGGGCTCCAGCCCACGTATGCGGCGAGCACGTCCGTGATGTCGCCCGGCGTGCGCCAGCCGTCGTCGCGCCAGTCCTGTTCCACGATGGCCACCACGTTGTAGAGTTGTCCGCCCCGTACCCAGTAGGAGACGACATGCCCGTGGGGACCCATCCACAGAGTGACCGCAGGGGCGGGCTGGTTGTCGGTCTGAAAGGCGCTGCGGGGCACCAGCATCCGATACGCGACGTGGCCAGTGAACCGTGGTCGCTGCGCACCGATCACCGCGTCGCGGACACGTGAGTGCACGCCGTCGGCGCCGACGAGGACATCGCCGTTGATGCGGCGGCCATCGGCGAGGATAGCTTCCACACCGGTGGCGTCTTGGCGGATGCTCTCGACTCGACTATCGAGCAGCACGCAGTCAGGCGAGCGGTCAGACAGTGCCTTCACCAGGACTTGGTGCAGGTCACCGCGATGAACGTTCAGGTAGGGCTGGCCGTAGCGCTGCACGGCGACCGGGGTCAACGGCACCGAGATCAGTAGCCTGTCGCGGCGCCCATCGGTGATATCGATAGAGCGAGGCTCAAAGGCGTGCGATCGCAGCGCGTCGAGTAGGCCCAGCTTGTCCAGCACATGGCAGGCGTTCGGGGATATCTGAATGCCCGCTCCGACTGCTTCGAGCTGCGTTGACTGTTCGAGGACGACGGCCTCGATGCCGCGCTGATGCAAGGCCAGAGCCGTGACGAGGCCTCCGATACCACCGCCTGCGACGACGACACGGCGCTCAGGCATACCTGACCGTGTTGCGCTGGGTGCCTAGCTCGATGGCGCCGTC
>CAVRER010000032.1:0-39884 GCA_963720085.1 uncultured Actinomycetota bacterium | reverse complement strand
ATCGGTGGCGATGGTGGCCTCCACGACATCACCATCGCGCAAATACTTGGGGTTACCGGATTGCCGCTTGAAGAAGGCCCTCCACTTCACCGCGGGTGGCAGCAGCGAGCCGATAATCTCGATCGGCTTCGGCGGAGCACTCAGCGCAGTGCCGACGGGGGTGCCGGTCAGGATCACATCACCCGCGGCGAGATCCTGGAACCGGGTGAGCGATTGCAGCGCCTGCAGCGGCTTGTACAGCATGTCACCCTCAACGAGGCTGTGCTGACGAGTCTCTCCGTTGACCTTCAGGCGCAGTCGCAAATCGCCGAACCGCTTGAGTTCGTCAGCATCAACCAATACCAACGCCGGGCCGACCGGGGTGAAGGTCGGATAAGACTTGGCTTCGTAGAACTGCGTCTGCGGCAGCTGGATGTCACGGGCTGACACGTCATTGGTCACTACCAGGCCAGCGAGGAAGTCAGAGAGATCCGACTCGGAAACGGTTGTGCCGACTGGGATGTCGCGGCCGATGACGAGGCCGATCTCGACCTCGTAGTCCAGGAATCGGACATGGACGGGTTTGATGATGTCATCGGACGGTCCGGTGATCGACGCCGACGACTTGCGGAAGAACGTCAGCGGGATGGTCTTGGGATCCATGCCGGCGTCCTTGACGTGCGAAGCGTAGTTGGTCATCTGAGCCACAACCCTGCAGGGCTTCGTAACGGGGGAGACCAACTGAAGGTTGTCAACCGGCACCGTGTCACTGCTGTGGGTGGCGGCCTCGATGGCGGCACGGTCGGCCAGCAACTCGGCGGTGGTAGTTGCGCTGGTGGTGACCTTGGCTGCACCGGTTGGGGTTTGGACCCACCAGGCGTCGACGGTGCGAAGGACGGAGACGGTCATGATTGGGCTACTTTCATCAGGCCGATCAGGCTGCGGAGATCGAATTCATTGTTGGCGCGCAGCGCGGACAACATCGTTCGCGCTTCGTGCGGAAGGGATTTGGGGTTGATCCCGAGGAAGTCCTTGGTGGCCCGCGGCCCCCACTGGGCCAGCCCCGAGGCGGTCAGTGGCGCCCATCCTGGTTCGAGCGCGCAGTCGAACATGTCGCCGTCGGCGAAGTGTTCGACGAGGAAGCCGTCCGGGTCGCGCCAGTAGTCGAAGATCTGGCTGCCCTGAATGTGGCGGCCGATTCCCCAGGATCGCTGGTAGCCATGGTCTTTGAGGTATTCACCGCCGGCGGCCAGCGCGTCGAGGTCGCACACCTGATACGCCGAATGCAGGTAGCGGTTCGTTGGTCCCAAAGCTAACGCCACCGTGTGGTGATCGGTGGGCGTCATGCCGCGGTCGCAACGGATGAAGCTCATCGTCGGCCCGCGATCGCGTTGGCCGGGGAAGAACTGGAAGTCACTGACGATCATGCCGAGGTTGTCCAGATACCAGTTCAGCGCCTTGGTGTACGTAGTGCTCTGCAGCACGACGTGGCCGAGTCGCTGGACCTTGGTTGGCGCGCGTGGCGGCCGTTGGGTCACGTTGACGCGATTGAGGTCGTCGCCAAAGTTGAACGTGTGCGGCCTCTGCGTGGGCAACGCACCGAGCCGGTGGGTGCCTGCCACGACGTGCACGGGGACGCCGCTGGGATCGACCAGATCGACTGCCAGCCCGCCGATAGTGTCGGGCAATGCGTGGGTTCGCGCGCCGGTTGCCTTCTCCAAGCGCATCAGGTCGGCCTCATCGTGTGCGGTGAACGCAATACCGCGAAAGCGTGTCGTTGCGCCTTGACGGATGAGCACGCACGGCGCACCAGGGTCGGAGCCGCGAAGTTGTAACTCACTACCGGTACGAAACACGGTTGTGAAACCGAACGCGCGCGCGAACGCCTCCGCGCGGGTCAGGTCGGGCTTCTCGAATTCCAGCCAGGCGATGTCATGCACCTTGATGACCGGGTTTCGCGATCGCCCGGGGTGCTCGCCTTTGCGGGCGCCGTGCTCGCTGTGCAGGTCTTGGTGTGCCGTTCTGGTCATCGGTATTCCCTCAATTGGTCGAGTCGACGAGATGGCGGTGCGCGCCGCGGACTGGCCACGCTGGCGCGGCGCCACGGATGCGGTCGAGGATGGCGCCGGGGCGGTCGGGGACGGTGTTGCCGCGCCAGGCGACATGATGGTCGGGGCGGATCAGCACCAGATCGCGCTCGTACAGTGTGCGGGCGTGATCGTCCCGGATATCGACGATCTTCAGCGGCATTCCGCGTTCGGCTGCCGCGGCAGCGAGGGAGTCGACGTCGACGTCGGCGAATCGCAGCAGGGTGAAGCCGAGCCCGAATAGGTCGAAGATCGCCTGGCCGTCCTCGAGAAACAGGCTGGGCGGACGCGCCCCGGGCTGGGTTCCCGGTGTGTAGGCGTGCATGTGATCGGCTGGACCGATATGCGGTTCACTGGAGATGACCGGCGAGCTGTGGTATCGGTATCCGAATTCGATTCCGTCGGCTTCGTTTTCGAGATTGCCTAAATCGAGGATCTCCCGACCCAGGCGCCGGCGACTGCGTTCCCCGTTCCAGCCCTCGGTGTGAATGACCTTGCAGTAGAAGGTTTTGATCGCCAAGCGCACCAGTGTGTGCCGCGCCGACGCTGTCCGGTTCCGTATCGCCACGGCCCGACGCTCGGCTTCGTAGGCCTCGAGGAGGCGATGGCCTCCCCAACCCTGCACGATGGCAGCGAGCATCCAGCCCAACCCGACGGCATCACCTACACCGGTGTTCATGCCGTAACCGCCGGCGGGTACGACCTGGTGGGTGGAGTCGCCGGCTAACCACACTCGGCCATTCCCATAACTGTCGGCAAGTGACAGGCGAGGGCGCCACGCGTTGGCGCAGATGATGTCGCAGTCGAACTCGACGCCTAACTTCGCGAACAGAAACTGCTTGGGCTCGATCGCATCGGCGTCGGTGCCCGCTCCGAGGAGGGCGTGCAGTGTCCAGGTGTCGCGATCGTTCTGCGAGATCAGTGTCCATCCCTCGGGTGATTGGGTGTGCCACGTAGTGCCGAACCGCTCGAATAGTTCGCGGTTAGGTGAGGTGAAATGGATGAGGAAGATCCGACCGTCCATCGGTCTTTCGCGGTCGTCCAGATAGGCCCTGATCGCCGCCGGAAGAAGTCGGCCGAGGCCGAGTTCGCGAACTGCCAGACGACGCAGATCAATGTCGTCAAGGCCGATGCCCAGTCCAGAGCGCACGACGCTTCCCGCCCCGTCGCAGCCGGCGAGGAACTGAGCACGGATCGCGCGGGTCTCCCCGGTTGCCGAGCAGCGGATTACCGCGTCGACGCCGTCGGCGTCTTGCGCGAACGTGTGCAGCGCCCAACCGAACCGGATGTCAATCTGCGGGGCCCGGGTTTCCAGAATGTTCTTGAGTGCTGGCTCGAGCACCGCCTGTGATACCCGCATTGCCGGTTCGAGCGCCATCGTGCCGTCGTCGCATTCGCGGATGAGCGCGCGCCGCTGATCGGGGGTGGGATACCGAAAGCGCGCCAGTTCCCACCCGTCGAGGTTGGTCACCCACGACACGTCGAACGGATGATCCTCGGGCACTGCGAGTTTGCGCAACTCGTCGGCCACCCCGAGGTGGCGAAACAATTCCATGCTGCGGCCGTTGGTGATGTCCATCTTCGGGTGCGTGGTCGTCGACGGGTTTCGTTCCACCAAGATCGCTGCCACGCCCTGTTGCGCCAATGTCAAAGCCAACGTCAGACCGACCGGGCCACCGCCGACGATCAGAACCGGAACCTCCTCGGCGCTCGACGACGCCTGCCCCATATTGGTCGCTGTGCTCACCGGTCTTGCCCTTCTCCGTCCGTTGAAGACTATTGAACACTATTGTTCAAAATAGATCAAGAGCGATTTTTCAGCTTCAATCTCCTGATCTATAGAACATAGATGTACTATCTGCTCAGGCTGTACGAACCCAACCGGAGGGCAAGGGACATGACGACACCGACGGATCGGCGAATCAACGCTGCCGCGGTGCGACTGTTCACCACCAAGGGGACGACCCAGCTAACGGTCAGCGAGTTGGCCCAGGAGGCCAACGTGGCCCGGGGGACGCTTTACCGAAATGTCGGATCGGTCGAGGACCTGTTCGATCGCATCGTCGCGGAGTTCAGCGCGGACTTGCATCGGAGAGTGGCGGCGACTTTTGCCGGGATTGATGACCCAGCGGCGCGGCTGGCAACCGGGGTACGGCTGTGGGTCCGCTACGCCCACGAGAACCCGACGATGGGGCGCTTCACCGTCAGATTCGGCCTCACCGAGGAGTCGCTGCGGGCCGTGATGACAGGACCGCCCATGCAAGACATCAAGGCCGGCATCGCGGCCGGCAGATACAACATCGGCGCGTCCAGCATCGACAGCATCGCCTCGCTAGTCCTCGGCGCTACCGCGAGTGCCATGTGGATGGTGCTCGAAGGCCATCAGACATGGCGCGACGCTGGAACCTCCACCGCTGAACTCCTCCTACGCGCAATGGGAATCGATCCCGCTGAAGCTCACGAAATTTGCATGGCCGACCTGCCGCACCTATCCACAGCGTGAGGCTCCGACTGCGCCTGCGGTCGTGGTGGTTTCACATATAATCAAATCGTGACTAAAAAATCGGTGGCGCGGCAGAACGCCGCACCCGCCGACGCGCTCTCCAAGTCGGCACGCACCCGTAGTCGCATCCTCAACGCCGCTGCGCACGTTCTCAGCCTGAAGGGCTATGCCGGTACCCGGTTGTCCGATGTCGCCGAGTACGCGGAGCTTCAGGCACCGGCGATCTACTACTACTTCCCGTCGCGTGAGGATCTTATTGAAGAGGTGATGTATGCCGGGATCGCAGACATGCGAAGGCATTTGCAGGCCGCGCTGGACGCGCTGCCACAGGAGACCTCGCCCATAGACAAGATCCTGGCGGCCGTCGAGGCACACCTGCGCCATCAGCTCGAGCTGTCGGACTACGCCTCGGCATCAATTCGCAACGCGGGGCAAATCCCCGAGCACCTGCGGACACGCCAGCTCAAAGAAGAAGCTGGCTACGGCCGGATCTGGCGGCGCTTGTTCGACGAAGCACGCGCAGACGGTCAACTCCGCGACGATCTCGATGCTCGGCTTGCCCAGTTACTGGTGATCGGTGCGCTGAACTGGTGCACGGAGTGGTTTGATCCCCGCCGCAGTTCGGTGGACACCGTTGTGTCGAATGCTCAAGTCCTGGTACGCAACGGCCTGTCCGCGCCGCGTCCCATCAGGCGCACTCGCAAGACCGCGGCGGGCCGCTGACACCGCGCGCTGTAACGGGGCGCTAGCGCACGGCAGTGGCTGGCCGGTAAGCGGCGACGATCTTGTCGACCACCAGCTGTGCCGTCTCGGCGCATGCTGTGGTGCCGCCGTTGGCGTACTCCTTGACCGCATCGCCGACGTTCCACAACCCCGCGAATGGCGTCTCCTGTGGTAGATCAAATCCGGCGACCGCCCGCTGCGGCGGCCAATCATCGCGGGTGACAGCGATGTTCAGGATGCTGGCGCGCTCGTCGAAACGGTCGATGGTGTCGCGCAGGTCCTGCAGCAGCAGTTCGGTCTCGGCGTCGTCGTCGAAATCGCCGATCGACGGCTTGGGTACTGCGGTGCCCACGTAGAGGTTCCACCCGGGCGGGGCCATCTCGGGACATGTGTCGGTGAAGTTGGCGATGTAGGCCAGACGCCGCGATTTAGCGAAGCTCAACATCCCCGGCGCGTTGATCAGTCGCTTCTGGCTGGCGAAGTTGACCGAGATCATCGCGGTGGGCCGGTCGCCTTTCTTCACCAAATCCTGGTAATCGGTCGGGACGTTGTCTTCGCCGAGCAGCCTGACCGTGGCCGCCGGGCCGATGTCGCTGACCACGATCGGCGCGTTCAGGGTGATGGTCGCGCCCTCGCGGATCACCTGCACGCCGCAGACCGTGGTGCCGTCGGAAACGATCTTGACGACCGGCGTGGACAGCCACACCTGACCACCGTGGGACTCGATGGCGCTCGCCAGGCCTCGCCATAACCCGATGGTGCCCTCCGGGTGAAACCCGAACCGTTTGAATGCGCTTTTGCGGGTGAAGTAGGTGAGAAACACCCGCGCCGGCAGATCCTCGGAACCTACGGCGAAAATCGAGGCGCACATGTTGCGAAAGATGCCATGCACGCGTTCATTTTTCGTGTACCGCGAAACCCATTCGGCTGTGGAGATCTCGTCTTCGGGTAAGCCCGAGTCGTTGCGTGCCGCCCCGATACCCTTCACCAACTTGGCGCCCTGACGGGTGAGTTTGCTGAGCAGCAAGCCCCAGCCGCCGCCGGTGACGTCGACATCCTTGCCGCCGATGCGATACAGCAGCGGGGGTTTGGGCTCGCGGATGTCGAACGGTGCGCCGACCTCCTCGCAGGTCTGTTGGGTGATGCCGCCGACCTCGATGACGATGGCGCCGTTGTTGACCTTGAAGCCGTCGATCTCATCGGTGGAGGCTCGGCCGCCGACCTTGTCGAGCCGTTCCACCACGAGAGTCCGGTAGCCCCGATGCGCCAGGCGGGCGGCGGTGAACAGGCCACCGGCACCGGCTCCGATGACGATGACGTCGAATTGCGCTGTGCTCATGAGGATTTCCTCTTCAGGCCTAGTAGGAGCGGGGGAGACCCAGCGATGACTGGGCGATGTAGTTCAGCACCATCTCCCGGCTGACCGGCGCGGTGCGCATCAGGCGTGTGACGAACCACAGCTCGGACAGCCCGTACTCGTGGGAAAGGCCGTTGCCGCCGTGGGTCTGGATCGCCTGGTCGAGCGCCTTGAGCGCGGCTTCCGAGGCGGCGAACTTCGCGATGTTGGCAGCCTCGCCGGCGTTTTCGCCCGCGTCGAAGAGTTCGGCGCTGCGGACGGTGGCCATCCGGCTCAGCTCCACGGCGATGTGCGCCTCGGCAAGCGGATGGGCGATGCCCTGGTGGGCGCCGATCGGTGTCGACCAGACTTGACGCTCTTTGGCGTACGCGGCGGCCTTGCCGATCGCGTAGCGGCCGATGCCACCGCACAGGGCGCCGACCAGGATCCGTTCGGGGTTCAGTCCGTCGAACACCTGCCGAAGTCCGTTGCCGGCGGTTCCGATCAGGGCATCGTGTCCGATCTGAACATTGTCGAAGTACACCGTGAATTGCTTGTCCGGCGAGACGATCGAGGTGTCGATCTGCTGGAACGACAGCCCGGGACTGTCGGTGGGCACCACGAACAGCGACAGCGCGCTTTTCTCCGGCGTCGAGTGGTCGGCGTCGCGGGTGACGACGAGTATCGCGTCGGCTTGATCAACCGCCGAAATGTAGTACTTGGAACCCGAGATAGCCCAACCGGTTTCGGTGCGGCGCGCGGTGGTCTTGACGTTGTGGCTGTTGGATCCGGCGTCGGGCTCGGTCAGACCGAACGCCATGATCTTGGTACCGTCGGCGATCATCGGCAGCCAACGTTGCTTCATATCCTCGGAGGCATGGTGTGCCAGGATGCTGCCGCAGATCGCCGGTGAGATGACCCAGACCAGCAACGGCATGCCGTGCGCGGCGAGTTCCTCGACCACGACGACGGCCTCGGTCATGCCTCCTCCGCCGCCGCCGTATTCCTCGGGCAGGTGCAATCCCAGCAGTCCGCCGGCGCCAAGGTCTTTCCACAGTTCATCGATGCCGCCGCCGGATCGGCCGCGTTCTAGAAAGTACTGCGCCCCATAGCGAGAGGCGATGCCGGCCACGGTCTCTCGAATGGCTTTGTGCTCCACGGAGTCCTGAATCAGTCCCACGTCTACCTTCCGGTGAATTCGGGTCGGCGCTTGGCCGCGAAATCGTTGATGGCGCGGGCGGCGTCGGCGGTGTCGCCGGTGTCGCGCAACGCCTCGGTCTCGGCTTGCAGCTGCGTCGGCAAGTCGTTGCGCCACGTGTCGCGCAGCAGCGCACGCATCCGCGCGAACCCACGGGTGGGACCGCTGGCCAGTTCCCGCGCCACAGCTTCGGCCCGGCTTCGCAGTTCGGCGGCGGGCACGATCTCGTTGATCAGGCCCCATTGCAACGCCTCTGCGGCCTCGATCGGCCGGTTTCGCAGATAGGCTTCGGCGGCGCGGCGTGGACCGATCAGCCTCGGCAGGTGCCAGGTTCCGCCGCCGTCGCCGGAAAGCCCCAGGGCGGCGAACGCGGTCACGAACTTGGTGCCCTCGGCAGCGATGACCAGATCGGCCGCATACACATAGCCAAGGCCGCCGCCGGCGACGGCGCCGTGCGCGGCGGTGACGATGGGCGCGTCGATTCGGCTCAGAATGCGAAACGCTTCATGAAAAGGTGCGGTCATCTTTGCGAACAGCGTTCCGAATTGCTCGCCTGGGCCGGCGAGAAAGTGCTCGATGTCCCCGCCGACGGTCAGCGCAGGCCCGTTGCCGCAGATGAGCACCGCGCGGATCGAGTCGTCTTCGGCGATCCGACCTGCCACATCGAGGATTTCCTCGACCATCCGCATGTTGATGGCGTTGCGGACGTCCGGACGGTTGAGGCAAACGGTGGCGACTGCGTCGACGACCGAGTAGTCGATGGTCTGCAGCGGCGCGCCGCCACCAAGGGCTTGTACCCAAGCCGCGCTGTCGGTCAGCTGCTGCAATGACGCGATGCGCCCATCGGCGGCGAAAGCGATGAGATGGATGAATGCCGCATCCAGTCGGCGGCCCGAGGTGCGGCCCTCTCCGCGGTAATATCCGGCGACGAACAGTCGGCCGTCGTCGAGGAGGCGGAACTCTTCCGGCTGCACTTCGACCTTGTAGTGACGTCCGATCGTCCACCACACGTCGCGCCGCATCGCCTCGGGTCCGTCGTGGCGTCCCCCCATGTCGAGCGGAAGGCCGTCGGTGACTTGCCCGACGAAGTCCGGATGCAACAGCGTCGACAGCGCTTCGCGGTCCCCGGCGGCGAGTGCTCGGTAGAGCTGTTGAGCGGTCGACACGTTGGTGTCGAAGGTGTGATCAGCGCCCATAGCGCACGATCGCCCCCTTCGGTGCGGGTGGTGGTGCCATCGCTCACGATATCACCATTTTCTATTCCCCGTTAAATTCGTAGCCGGCCAGATTGGCGGAACTGAGCTGTTGCACGAGACGAAACTTCTGCACTTTGCCCGTCGGCGTGGTGGGCAGATCGTCCGCACGGCAGAAAATCACCCGTTTGGGGACCTTGAACCGTGCGAGTTTGGCGCGGCAGGTGGCCAGCACATCGGCCTCCGTGAGCACGGCACCCGGAGCCGGAACGATGACGACACAGCCGATCTCGCCCCAGCGTTCGTCGGGCAGCCCGACCGCGAACACTTGACTGATTGCGTCATGAGCGGCCAGAAGATCTTCAATCTCCTTGGGCATGACCAACTCCCCGCCGCTCTTGTAGAGTTCCTTGCTGCGGCCGGTGACCTGAAGGTAGCCATCGTCACGCACCACGCCCAGGTCGCCGGAGTGCAACCACCCGTCGCGCAGTGCCGCGGCGGTGTCATCGGGCCGATTCCAGTAGCCCAGCATCGTCGTCGGCCCGCGCGACACGAGTTCGCCTTCCTGGCCGGGCGGCAGCGCAGCGCCGGTTTCGGGGTGCACCGCTTGGTATTGCACAAGTGCGTCCGTTCCCGGGACTCCGGCAGGGCCGGCCATTTTTGGGCGGCCCACGGTGTCGGAGGTCAGTTCCAGCGGGTCCTCGGGACGAGTCAGCGTCATCGCGCCTCCGCACTCGGTCATCCCGTAGCCGGTGACGATCTCGCTGACACCGAAGTCGGCCTGCTATCTGCTTCCACAGCCAGATCGGCGCGGGCGCAGACCCGCACAAGATCGCCGTCAGCGAGCTCAGGTCGTAATCGCCGCGCGCCGGGTGCTCGATCATCGCTACCGCCATCGTCGGCACGCACAAGATGTCGGTGGCGCGGTGCCGTTGGATGCCCGCGAAGTAGCCCTCGGCGCTGAAGCTCGTCTGAGGGATGATCGCGCCGCCGACGAAGCCGACCGACAGCAGACCCTCGACGTAGCCGAACATGTGGTAGCACGGCAGCGAGAACAGAATCCGCCGACCATCCTCGTAGGCGCGGGTCAGCGCCGACGCGAAGGCGGTCCGCAGCACGGCGTCATGAGACACCAGCACGCCCTTTGGGCGACCCGGTCGTGCCGGAGGTGTACAGCATGTCGCCGGGCTCACACGGATCCATCCGGCGACCGTCGCTCGCGCCGCGGTTCTGATCGCCGAGGGTGGCGAGATCTTCGACGGTTAGCGTGCCGGAACGCGCGCGGCCATCGGTGTCGAGCAACACCACCATGGGCGGATCGGGCATACATCAAGCGTCGCTTGGTAATCCAGGTCGGCGAAACCGGTCATCGTGATCACGACGTGGCATCCGGCATCCGCCAGCACGAACCGCAACTCGTCGCTGCGGTAGAGATAGTTGAGTGGCACAGCGATAGCCCCAGTCCGGGCGATGGCGAATTTGATTGTCACGAACTCCGGGTAGTTCGCCATGATCATCGCCACGCGATCGCCCGGTTGGACGCCCAGGGCTGCCAAACCGTCTGCCAGGCGGCGTGATTGGGTCGCGACGTCGGCGTAGCTGAGCTCGCGGTCGTCGGTGAGCACCATCGGCCGTTCGCCGTAGCGTTCGGCGCAGTCGTCCAGCCAGTCCGACAGAGTGCGGGATTGCCACACCGAAAAACGCCGCCGTAGCTCGTCGCGGCGGGCGTCGATGTCTGCCGTCAGGGTCATAGGTCGCGCAGGTCGCCGGGGCTGATCGCGTCTTGCAGCTCGAATCCGCGTACTTTGCCCATTGGCGTGACAGGAAATTGGGTCACGATGAGTCAGTAGACATAGTTCTCGCCGCTGGCCCGCACGGTGACATCACTGAGGCTGATTCCCCACGGCTGGTCTATGACATGTACGACAGCGTCCGCCAAGTCGTCAGGAGTAATCAGCCAGTACTGCACTGAATCGATGTCCATTTGCTCGGGGCGCAGCCCACCGGACTGGAGATTGCTTACGTTCTCAACGAACTGGCCGGCCTTCCCGCCAACGAGCCCCATGATCGCCATCTCGTTGACGACCGTGCTCGCCAGATTGGTGCCCAGGACTCCTGTCGGCTTGATCGTGGTCACCTTGATTTTGCCCGCCGCCTCGACGCGCAATGAATCCGAAAGTGCGGTGACGGCTGCTTTTGTCGCGCTGTAAACGCCGGCCCCCTCGACGCCGGCGTTGCCGTAGATCGACGAGATGTTGACCACGTGCCCGCGACCCTGCGCAATCATCTGGTCGTACACCGCAGCTATGCCGTTTACGACACCTTTGATATTGATATCGATTGCTTTGTGCCACTTTTCCCAGGCTCGTTCGTGGTCGGCGAAGTACGCCAACGGCATTACGCCAGCATTGTTCACAATCACATCGATGGCTCCGTACATGTCGATCGCTTGCTGTACGGCCGCCTTGACTTGCCCGAGATTTGTGACGTCCGCGACCTGCGCGACGCCCTCCATCCCGGCCGCCCTGATATCTTCAAAGGCCTTACTGAGGCTTTCGTCGTTGATATCTATCCCGACAACCTTCGCACCGCCTGCAGCGCACTTCTGGGCGATGAGTTTACCGAACCCACTACCCGCGCCGGTGACGGCGATGACCTTGTCAGCCAAGTACTTAGACATCGTATCCCTATCGATTCAGAGTGACATTGTGTTTCGAGGTCGCGACAGAAGCGGAGCAGATCGAGCCTTTCCCGTTGCAGAGCAATGCCGCGGTTGTTCAGAAGCTCGCTCACTCCCTAAGCGTGTCCGAGGATGGAGCCGGAACCGCCCGCTGAGCCGCGGTCTGTCGCCTCACCCCGCCAGCGGCTGTGCGACGGATCCAGCAGGCCGGTGAGGCGTTCCTCCGGGAGCCAGATGATTGTCTCTAGCTCCAGCGCGTCCAGATAGCGCACGCGGCCGCTGCGGAGATCCTCCAAGCGCAGCCGAGGTGCGTTTCCGTCGACGTCGAATCGGACCGACACCTCGGCGAACTCATTGCCGACCACGGCCCCGACACCTGGAACGTCGACATTCTCGGTGCCACCGAACTCGATTGTCATGACATTCCTCAGATCACGAAACCCAGCGTGGGTAGGGGTTGATCGTTGTCCACCAGCACCACCTTCTTGTATGCCAGGCGAAGGCCGATTTCGTCGCGGCGGAGCCGGTAGGTGGTCCGGCCACCCCACAGCCGGGTGCCCCGTGCACGTGACTCGATGGCCAGGAAGTTCGCACCGACCTCGAGATCGACCCCGCCCACGGGGTTGTCTCTGCCGCCGAGGAATTCGATGTTGGACAGCAGTCGACGCAGGTTTGACGGGGGAGCCTGCGCATAGCGCTTGCCGGTGCGTAACTGTTGCAACCTGGTCGAAATGCGGCTGCGGTTGTCATAGATCACCGACATCTGGCGCCCTGGGTCGCCGCCCTCACCGTCGATCGGCACCCAATACAGCGCGTCGTCGGTCCACAGCGCTTCCCATGCGTCGTAGTCGCCCTCGTCGGCCAGCCGCGCCTCCCGGTAGAGGAACTGCTCAACTGTGTGGTGGTCGAAGTCGTCGGGTACCGGCCCCAGACCCGCGTCCGTCCCAACAGCCGCCGTCATGGCGCCTTCATGAGTGACTTGTACTGTCGCCAAAAACCGCGCATCCCAGTCTCATCCGTGGCGCCACCAACTGTGAAACCGTTCTCGTCAACTGCCTCGCGGTTGAGTCCGCGACGCACGTCGAGCCACTCCGGCGTCAGCGATGTGAGCCCGGCTTGGTTGCGCTCATACATCTCGGTGTCGTCGGCGAGCAGCATGCCAGCCGGGCCCACCGATCCCACGCATTGGGAAACCATGCGGCGGTTGAGCTCATCTGCTCCGGCCAACTGCACCGCAGTCGAGTATTGGACGCACTCACCGACCGCGACCGGTTGGATGTTGAAGACCTGGATCTCGGCGATGAACAGGTTCGGGAAAACCATCACATGCGGTCCGCCCTCGATCAGGATGCGTTCTGCCTCTGCTCCGTATCGGCTCCGCATCGCTGTGACGTAGTCGGGCACCCGGGACTCGGTGGTGCCGAACCAGCGCATCGGTTCAGCGAACTTGCGGAACTCCGGACGCAGATCGTTCTCGCTGTGTCCATTGCCCAGGTCGCGGGTCACGGCCGTGGAGGTATCGCTGTAGAGCTGGCCAATGGTGCTGCCGGTCACTCCGAAGATCGAGCCGTGCACAAACTGTGGGTGATAGCCGTCGGTCTCGTTCTCGGCCAACAGTTTCCAGTTGGCCCCGGTCCGGTGCTGCAGCCATCCGGCGGTGAGTTCGACGCGGCCATCGGGGGATAACCCCACCAACCGGTCGATCTCGCCGGCCGCGGCGCCGAGGTGCTCCAGCAGCGAGGGACCTTCGGTAGCGAAGCTGCCGAATACGAAGCCGTGGTAAGAGTCGACTCGTGGCACCCGCCCGAGGGCGAGGTCTAACTTGCGCTGGCCGTAGCCTTTGAAGAACGGGAAACCGACCAGTTCGCCGTCGTTGCGGTAGGTCCAACCGTGGTAAGGGCAGCGAAATGCCGACGCGTTGCCCTTGGCGTCGTTGCATACCTGGTTGCCCCGATGTGCGCAGCGGTTCAACAGTAGATGCAGCACGCCGTCGCGGCCGCGGGTCATGATGACGTCCTGCAGCCCGAGGCGCTTTCGAACGTAGTCTCCGGGTTGGGCCACTTCGGTCTCGTGACCGACGAAAATCCAGCTGCGATACCAGATCTTGCGCAGTTCCTCGGCGAAGATCGCCGGGTCGGTGTACAGCGAGCCGTGCACCTTGTCACGCTCGATCAGCCGGTCGTACATGCTGCCGGTGCTGGCGACCTGGTCGGTGACTTGTTCGGTGGCTTGTCCGGTGACGGGAGTCATTACTGACCGCCTTGCCCGTTACCGAAGATCGGCCGTCGTTTCTCCCGGAATGCGGCGACGCCCTCGGCGAAGTCATCGGTGTCGAAAAGCTCTGACTGACAGAGGGCTTCGCGCTCGAGCAGCTCGAGCGGATCAATGGTGCCCGGGTTGGCCAGCAACGCCTTGATCACGCCGTAGGCACGCCGCGGGCCTGCCGCCAGACGTTGGGCGTCGCAGCGCGCCGACTCCAAGGCCTGGCCAGGCTCCACGACCGCGTCGATGAGGCCCAGCTGGAAAGCCTCCGGTGCAGCGATCGGCGCCGGCAGCATCAGCATCTGCCGTGTCCGCGCCGCTCCGATGCGAGCCGGCAACGACACGAAGGCGCCCATGTCCCCGGCCAAGCCGATATTGGTGAAGGTGGTCGCGAACGTCGCGTCGCGCGCTGCCACAACCCGGTCGCAGGCAGCGGCCAACGCAGTGCCCGCGCCGTATGCCGACCCTTCGACGGCCGCGAGCACCGGTTTGGGTGTGCTCCAGATGGCGCGAATAACGCGTTGCGCCAAGTGCACCCGGTCCAGGGCGCGGTCGGTCGGCATGCGCTGCATGGTGGAGATGTCGCCGCCGGAGCAGAACACGGGACCCGCTCCGGTCACGATGATTACCCGGATGGCCGGATCAGTGTCGGCGGACTCGATCGCCTCGGCCAGGGCGATGCGCAATTCGATGTCGATCGCGTTGCGCTTCTCCGGCCGGTTGAGGGTGACGGTGCGCACCGCCGCGTCGTCGTCGATGAGCACCGGGCCGACGGTCGTTGTGGTCATCGGCCGCTGAACTTCGGTGGGCGGCGTTCGATAACCGCGCGCAGCCCTTCGAGGGCATCGTAAGTGCCGGACAATTCGGAGACCGTGCGCGACTCCTCGGCCAGTCGCTGCTCGACCGAGGCGCCCAACCCGTTCCACACCAGGCGTTTGGTGGCCGACACGGCCAGAGTCGGTGAGCGCGCCAAGGTGGTGGCGATTTCGGTTGCCCGGGTGGACAGTTCGTCGTCGGGTACCGTCTCGGTGATCAAGCCGATCTCGCGCGCCTCTGCGGCTGACAAAGTGGGATTGAGCAGCAGCACACGCAGCGCCTGACGCAAACCGACGAGTTGGGTCAGCGTCACCGACGACCCGCCATCGGGTGCCATCCCAACCCGCACCGCACCGGAGAAGAATTTCGCCGACTCGGCGGCGACGACGATGTCGGAGGCGCAGACCAGACCCAGCCCGCCCCCGCCCGCAGCGAACCCCTGCACCGCCGTGACCACCGGTACGCGCAGCTGGATCAGCGCCGCCGTCGCCAACTGCAACCAGGCCGTCGCCTCGCGCAGATACTGCGGCAGGTCGGTGCCCTTGGATTCGAAGGTGTGAATGTCGCCGCCCGCGCAGAAGTTCCGTCCCGTACCGGTGAGCAGCACCACCCGAACGGCGGCGTCGGCGTGGCACCGCAGGATGGCCTCGTGCAGCGCTTTCAGCAGCTCAACGTTGAGCCCATTGGACGCTTCCGGCCGGTTCAGACGCAGCCGGGCGATGCCGTCGGAATCGACCTCAAGTGTCACGGGTGCGGCGTCGATGGTGGTCATGAGGATGTACCTACCCGACTGAACTCGTCGACTCCGTGCCTGGTGATGTGCGCGGCGACGGCACTGATCTCGTCGTCGAGGCCGTCCGACAGCGACCGTCGGCTCGCTCCGCCAACCAGCCCCTTGATCGCCGTCACGGCCGCGCGGTCACGGCCGGCCAGCTGCGCCACGAACTGATTGACACCCTCGTCGAAGTCTTGCGGCGCAAAGCTGCGGTACGCCAAGCCAAGACGCACCGCATCCAGACCGCTCAGCCGGTCGCCGCTGAGCAGCAGACCGAGCGCGAGCTGATGACCGACCAGGCGGGGCAGCCGCTGCGTGCTTCCGCCGCCGGGAATCATGCCGAAGTTGATGTGGTTGTCGGCAATCTTGGCGTCGTCGCTGACGATCACGATGTCGGCTGCCTGCATCAGCTCGAAGCCGCCGGCCATCGCGACACCCTCGACCGCAGCGATCACCGGGACGTCGATGCTCGGTGATGGCATCACAGGCCCGGCGGAACGCGTCGAACAGCGTCCGCAACGGTTCCGGGCCGGCGGATCTGAGGTGCTCGACCTCGGCGACATCGCCTCCGGCGCAGAAGTTTTTGCCCGCTCCACGAATGACGATCACGTTCACCGCTTGGTCGCTGGACAGCTCGCTCAGCGCATGCTCGAGTTGGCGCGCCAGTTCGGTTGTTATCGCGTTCATGCGCTCGGGGCGGTTCAGCGTGATCCGCCCGATGCCGTCGGTGATCGCGTGCTGGACGACGCTCACATGCAGTCCCATCCATTATTTCCGCAAATTTCTAATCTAGGTTAAACTAATTCGTAGCTGGTCACAAGCGACGATGCACGGTGGCGACCGCCAGCGCGGCGAAGCCGGGCGCAGCGGGTCGCCACCCGACAAGCACGGTGGCGACCGCCAGCGCGGCGAAGCCGGGCGCGGCGGGTCGCCACCCGACAAGCACAGAGGAGTCGATATGGATCTCGGGTTGGCGGACGCGCGGGTCGTCGTCACCGGAGGTGCCTCCAATATCGGACGCGGGATCGTGCATGCGTTTGCTGCGGAAGGCGCGCGCATTGTGATCAACGACATCGATGCGCCGCAGGCTGAAAAAGTGCGCGCCGAAGCCAAAGAATTAGGCGCCGCCGAGATCGATGTGGTGATCGCCGACCTGACCAAGCCCGGGGCGGCCGAAGCCGCGGTCGACGCCGCCCAGACGGCATGGGGCGGGCTGGATGTTCTGGTGAACAACGCCGGCTGGAGCGTGCCGGGATTCATCGCCACCGATACCGACTGGAACAAGTGGCAGCGCACCATCGAGATCAACCTGTTCTCGGCGATTGCCGCGACCCAAGCGGCGATACCCGTCATGAAAGAGGCCGGCGGCGGCGCGATTGTGTTCATCGCCAGCGACGCGGCGTTCGGCCAGATCAGGCAGGGTGTCTACGGCGCATCCAAAGCCGCCATGGTGGCATTGGCCCGCACCACGGCGCGCGAACACGGCCGCCACGGGATCAGATCCAACGTCGTGTGCCCGGGCCTGGTGATCCCCGATGGACCCGAAGCGATTGGCGCATCCAGCCTGTGGGCGGTCGGACAGGATGCGGTTTTCAATCAGAAGCAGATCGACTTCATGCTCAAGGACACGCCACTGCGAAGGCTGACCACCGCCGAGGACATCGGACGGGCGGTGGTCTGGTTCAGCTCGCCGCAGGCGGCGCGCCAAGTCACCGGTCAGCTGATCTCGGTCAGCGGCGGCTACACGATGCCGTGACGTCGCGCGAGGCGGCTACTTGAGCTCGGACGACGACAGGCCCAGCAGGCGGCGGGCGACCACCAGCTGCTGGATCTGCTGGGTGCCCTCGAAGATGTCCATGATCTTCGAGTCACGTGCCCATTTCTCCAGCAGCGTCTCCTCGGAATAGCCGGTGGTGCCGACCATTTCGACCGCTTTGAGGGTGATGTCGCTACCCACCCGCCCGGCTTTGGCCTTGGCCATCGACGCTTCTTTGGAGTTGGGGATCTTGTTGTCGGCCTGCCACGCTGCACGCAGCATCAGCAGATAGCTGGCCTCCCAGTCGGCCTCCATCCGCAGGAATTCGGCCGCCGCGGCGCTTTGCGTTTGTGACGGCTTGTCATAGGAAATCTCCACGCCGGCGTCGGTCAGGATCTTGCGCAACTCCTCCAGAGCGGCGCGGGCGATCCCGATGGCCATGCCCGCAACGAGTGGCCGGGTGTTGTCGAAAGTCTCCATCACTCCGGCAAAGCCCTTGCCGGGCTCGATTTCGGGGTTGCCCAGCAGGTTGTCCTTCGGGATGCGCGCGTTGTCGAAGCGGATGACAGCCGTGTCGGAGCCCTTGATTCCGAGCTTGTTCTCCAGCCGCTCGACAGTGACACCGGGGTGCTCGCGGGGAACGATGAACGACTTGATCGCCGATCGGCCCAGTGACTTGTCCAGCGTCGCCCACACCACGATGTGAGTCGCTCGTGAACCCGCGGTGACGAAGATCTTCTCACCGTTGATCACATACTCGTCGCCGTCGAGCTTGGCGGTGGTGGACACTGCCGCCGAGTCGGACCCGAATCCTGGTTCGGTGATCGCCATCGCCGCCCAGACCCGGCCCAGCCGCTGCAATTGCTCGTCGGTGGCCACACCCGAAATCGCCGCGTTGCCCAAGCCTTGGTAGGGCATCGACAGCAGCATCGCCGCGTCGCCCCAACTGGCCTCTAACGTCTGCAGTGCCGCGCCCATGTTCGCGCCGTTGCGGTTCTCTTCGTTGCTGTCGCTGCTACGAAAGGAGTTGGCGCCGGACATGTCCAACGTGTTCGATTCGGAGGCTCCGGCGAACAGGTCGGCCAGGGTATCGAGCTCGACCGGGTAGGCGTGTTCGTTGAGGTCGTATTTGCGGGCGATGGGTCGCATCATCTCCGCGGCGCCCTGGTGTGCCTTGTCGATCACCGCGTGTAGCTTGCGGGGGAGCTCCAAATTGATTGCCATGATTGGTCTTTCGTTGCGATCTGGATAACGACTAGATGGCGACTTAGATAACGACTAGATAATTACCACGCCCTCGGCGACGCCGATGGCCCGCAGGTCGCGGTACCAGCGTTCGACGGGGTGCTCCTTCGTGTAGCCGTGGCCGCCGAGCAGTTGCACGCCGTCCAGGCCGATCTGCATGCCCTTGTCGGCGCCCAGCCGCTTGGCCAGTGCGGCTTCGCGGGTGAACGGCAGGCCTTGTTCGGCGCGGGCCGCCCCGCGCCAAGTGATCAACCGCAGCCCGTCGAGTTCGATGGCGATGTTGGCGCACATGAACGCGACCGACTGTCGGTGCGCAATGGGCTCGCCGAAGGCTTCGCGTTCCTTCACATAGGGGATGACGTAGTCGAGCACCGCGTGCGACGTCCCGACTGCCAGCGCCGCCCAGCCCAGCCGGGACAGCGCGATAGCTTCGGAGTAGTCGGCGTCGCTGGCCCCTGGCCTGTCTGGGTCCTCGCCCAGCCGCGCGCCGACCGGCACCGAGACGTTGTCGAGCTCGACACGGCCGAGTGCGGCGGCGCGGATGCCCATGCTGGGGTCGGCTTTCACCGTCAGGCCGGTGCTGGCGGATTCGACGATGAACAACGCGGGCTTGCCGTTGAGTTGGGCGGCGACGACGAACAGCTCAGCGTTGGCGGCTGCCGGGACCAATGACTTGACTCCATCGAGTCGGTAGCCGCTGGGCGTGCGCACCGCCGTGGTCTTCAGCGCTGTGGGATCGAACAGTGGGTGCGGCTCGGCAATGGCCACGCAGGCCTGCGGGACGTTCTCGCCGGCGAATTCCTTGAGGTAGGTGGCCTGCTGGTCGGGGCTGCCCCAATGGGTCAGTGCGGCCGCGACTCCGGCCGGGGCCAGGATCGGCAGGGCCAGGCCCATGTCGCCGTAGGCCAAGGCCTCGGCGACCAGCACGTTGGTGACACTGGACCGCTCCGCGGCGATGCCGTCGAAATCTTCGGGAACGTTGACCGCAGTGATCCCCAACTCCGCGGCCTTGGCGACCAGATCCGGGGGATAGGTCGTTGCTTCGTCGGCGTCATGGGCCGCCGGACGCAAGATCTCTTCGGCGAACTGCTCGACGGTCTCGACGATGAGTTTCTGGTCTTCGTCCGGGGTCAGATCGAAGTAGTCCTTGCCGCTGGTTTTCAGCCGGGTCGGTCCGCCGCGGAGACCTTGAACGCGCTTGAACTGACGGCTGGTGGCCCCGGCGGTGGAGAACACCGTCTTGACGCCGTAGCGCAATGACCGGTTGAGCGGATCGCGCAGGTTGTATTTGTCCAGGAATTCCTGGCCCACGATGGGGGTCAGTAGGCCCAGCGCAACGTCGATGCCAGTGCGCTTGTGCTTGTACTCGCCGACGGCGGTTTTGCGACCAGCGCGTTTCTTGCGCGGTTTCGAGCCGTTCGTCGAAGCGACAGTATTTGTCATGTCAGCAGCCTCGGTCGTTGGGGCAGTGCGGATAACTGTATCTTACTCCGGAGTAAGGTAGGCTGTTAAGTACTTCACACCGGCTACCCGGCGGCCAGCCTGCCTAATACCTGGTCGTGCAGCAGTCCATTGGTCGCCACCGCGCTGCCGCCGTGCGGCCCGGCGGTGCCGTCGAGGCCGGTGAACGTCCCGCCGGCCTCGCGCACCAGGATGTCCAGCGGCGCCAGATCCCACACCGACACTTCCGGCTCGGCGGCAATGTCGACGGCCCCCTCGGCCACTAGGCAGTAGGACAGGTAGTCGCCGTAGGCGCGCACCCGCCACACCGCATCGGTCAGCTCGACAAAGCGTTCCCTTAAGCCCAGCTGGGCCCACCCAGACAGGCTGGAGAAGGACAAGCTGGCCGAATTCAGTTGCGCCACTGAGGAAACCGAGAGCCGTCGAGCCGGGGTATTGCCAACCGCGGCGAACGCGCCTGCCCCGCTGGTGGCCCACCATCGGCGCTGCAGCGCGGGCGCGCTGACCACCCCGACGCAGGGCACGCCGTCGTCGAGCAACGCGATCAGGCTGGCCCACACCGGCACGCCCCGTACGAAGTTCTTGGTGCCGTCGATCGGGTCGATGATCCACTGCCGGCCGGCCAAAGTGGTTGACCCGCCGAACTCTTCACCGAGAATGCTGTCATCAGGCCGGGCTCGCGCGAGCGTCTCACGCAGACCGGTCTCGACAGCGCGATCCGCATCGCTCACCGGCGTCAGGTCCGGTTTGGTGTCGACCTGCAGGTCCAACGCCCCGAAGCGGGCCAGCGTCACCGCGTCGGCCTGGTCGGCCAGTGCCAACGCCACCGCGAGATCGTCTTCGGGCGGGTTCATGGTGCAGTCCTACCATGGCGTCGTGTGGGAAATCGGTGCGCTGCTGTTGCTGGTCGCGTTACTGGCGATGATTCTGGCTCCGCGGTTCATCCGTCGCGGCCAACCCGGCGACGCGCTCAGCGGCACGCTGCTGATCACCGGTGTCAGTCCGCGGCCGGATGCCACCGGCGAGCAGTACGTCACGATCACCGGCGTCATCGACGGACCGACGCTCAACGAGTACACCGTCTATCAACGGATGGCCGTCAATGTCGACAACTGGCCGACGGTGGGCGAGTTGAAGCCCGTGGTGTATTCGCAGCGAAATCCCGAGAAGTGGACGTTCGCTCCGCCTGACGCCTAGTTCAGCCCCATTCAGCCGTGGCTGATGTGCAGCAATTTGGCCACGCTCGGCAGTTTGACACGCGGCCGCCCGTGCGGCTCGCCGGCCGATCGCTCGTGCTCGTCGATCAGCTTCCAGTGCGCGTCGGTGACGAGTTTGGGCTGGCGGGAGGCCAGCCACTCGGCGAGTCTGTCGGCATGGTCGTCGGGGAACTCCGCTAGCTCTGTTGCGCCGGTCAAATCCCCGACCAGAGTGTCGACGGTGTCCTGGGAGTCCTTTTTATTAGTGCCGATCACACCGCTCGGCCCGCGCTTGATCCAGCCGACGACATACTCGTTGCGACGGCCCTCCACCCGACCGTGGCTATGCGGGATGGTCGCGCTTTTGTCGTCGAACGGCAGACCCGGAGTGGGCACACCGCGATAGCCCACCGACCGCACGACCAGCTGAACCGGCAACTCCTCGCGGTCGCCGGTGTCCTTGGCCGCGACCCGTCCATTCTCGTCGGTGACCAGCTCGTTGCGGCCGAGCACGATGCTCTCCACCTTGCCGTCGCCGTTGATCTCGATCGGAGAGGTCAGGAACCGAAACACCATCCGTCGGTGTCCCGGACGCGGCTCTCGGCCGGCGTAGCCGCGCAATACCTTGATGTTCAGCTTGCACACCTTGCCCGCAGCCTCGAGGTCCTCGTCGGTAATACCTTCCAGGTCGGCGGGGTCAACGATCACGTCGACGCCTTCGAGGTCTGCCAATTCCCGCAGCTCCAGCGTGGTGAACGCGGACTGCAGCGGTCCACGACGACCGATGACCACCACTTCCTCCACGCCGCGCGGGCGCAGCGATTCCAGGGCGTGGTCGGCGATATCGGTAGCCGCCAGCACATCCGGGTCGGTGACGAGAATGCGTGCGACGTCGAGTGCGACATTGCCGTTGCCGACGACTACGGCTCGGGCGCCCGACAGGTCAGGCGTCGCCTGCTCAAAGTGTGGGTGGGCGTTGTACCAGCCCACGAAGTCGACCGCGGCGACGCTGCCCCTCAGGTCTTCGCCGGGAATGTTCAACGAGCGATCCGACTGGGTCCCGATCGCATAGATCACCGCGTCGTAGCGTTCGGCAAGTTCAGCGGCTTCGACGTGCTCGCCAACAGCGATGTTGCCGAAGAAGCGGAAGCGCGGGTCCTCGGCAGTCTTCTCGAACTGCTTACTGATCGACTTGATCTTGGGGTGGTCGGGCGCGACGCCGGAGCGCACCAGACCCCATGGTGTCGGCAGCATTTCCAGCATGTCGACGTGGATGTCGAAAGCTTCAGCGTCCTCGGACGAGTCGGCGGCTTTCAACAGCGACGCTGCCGCGAAGAACCCGGATGGACCAGAACCGACTACCGCGACGTGGTAAGGACGCATAATTCCCGATGCTAAACGTCTGCCGGGCGCAGCCGTCGCGAGTCTGACGCCGTTGCCCGGCTCTCCCCCGCAAGCGGGAGGTACCCCCACCTCGGGCCGGCGTTGCGGCCCGCATCGTCGCCGAGCGCAACTACGCCGGTAACGTGATCAGCTGTGGACCCTGACCGCCAGGCCGACATCGCCGCCCTAGACTCCACCCTGACCACGGTGGAGCGGGTGCTCGATGTCGAAGGTCTGCGCAGCCGCATCGACAAGCTCGAGCACGAGGCGTCCGATCCCAACCTGTGGGATGACCAGGCCAGAGCGCAGCGGGTGACCAGCGAGCTTTCCCACACCCAGGGCGAGTTGCGTCGCGTCGAAGACCTGCGTCGCCGCCTCGACGATCTGCCGGTGCTCTACGAGATGGCGGCCGAAGAGGACGGCGACGCCGCGGTCGAGGCGCAGGCCGAAGCCGACGCGGAACTCAAGGCGCTGAGTGCCGACATCGAGGCCATGGAGGTCCGTACCCTGCTCTCGGGCGAGTACGACGAGCGGGAGGCGCTACTCACCATTCGCTCCGGCGCGGGCGGCGTGGATGCCGCCGACTGGGCCGAGATGCTGATGCGGATGTATATCCGGTGGGCTGAGCAGCACAAGTACCCCGTCGAGGTGTTCGACACCTCCTATGCCGAGGAAGCAGGGATCAAAAGCACGACCTTCGCGGTGCATGCGCCGTTCGCCTACGGCACCCTGTCCGTCGAACAGGGGACACACCGGCTGGTGCGGATCAGTCCATTCGACAACCAGAGCCGACGGCAGACATCCTTCGCCGAGGTCGAGGTGCTGCCGGTGGTGGAAACCACTGACCACATCGACATCCCCGAGGGCGACGTACGCGTCGACGTGTACCGGTCCAGCGGTCCCGGCGGCCAGTCGGTGAACACCACGGACTCTGCGGTTCGCCTCACCCACATTCCAACGGGTATCGTCGTAACTTGCCAGAATGAAAAATCGCAGCTGCAGAACAAAGTGGCGGCAATGCGGGTTCTTCAGGCAAAGTTGTTGGAACGCAAGCGCTTAGAAGAACGCGCGGAGCTCGACGCATTAAAGGGTGACGGCGGCAGCTCCTGGGGCAACCAGATGCGGTCATACGTACTGCATCCGTATCAAATGGTCAAGGATCTGCGCACGGACTACGAGGTAGGCAATCCGGCTGCCGTTCTCGACGGGGACATCGACGGGTTCCTGGAAGCGGGGATCCGGTGGCGCAACAGAAAAGATGACGACTGATAACCACGTTCTCGCGATAACAGCCCACCCGTTGCACGACATCTGGCGCGGCGATCTCCGCGACTGGCTGCTGAGCTAGCGGCCTTCACATCATGATGCTGCTGATCGGGGCGGTGCTCGCGGCGCGGTTCGTTACCTGGGCGGCCCAGAAGGTGACCGAGCGTATTGACGTGGGCTTCACCGAGAGCGACGCGCTGGTACGTTCCGAGGCCACCAAGCATCGGCAGGCCGTTGCCTCGGTGATCTCCTGGGTGTCGGTTGTGCTCATCGCCATCGGGGTCATCGTCCAGCTCGCCGACATTTTGAATATCTCGGTGAAGGGGCTGGTTGCGCCGGCGACCGTAATCGGGGCTGCGTTGGGCTTCGGCGCCCAGCAACTGGTCAAGGATCTGCTGTCCGGGTTCTTCATCATCGTCGAAAAACAGTACGGGTTCGGCGATCTGGTCTGAGCTCACCATCTTGGGGTCGACGACGGACGCCAGGGGCACCGTCGAGAACGTCACGTTGCGGGTGACCAAACTGCGCTCGACGTACGGCGAGGTATTCACCGTGCCCAACGGCCAGATCGTCAAATCGGTCAACTTGTCCAAGGACTGGGCCCGCGCCGTCGTCGATATTCCCGTCCACGCCAGCGCCGACCTCAACCTGGTGAACGAGGTTTTGCATGAGGCATGCGAGCATGCCCGCGACGACGAGGTGTTGGGTGAGTTGTTGTCGGATGCGCCCACCGTGATGGGGGTGGAAAGCATCGAAGTCGACACCATCACCTTGCGATTGGTGGCCCGCACGCTGCCCGGCAAGCAGTTCGAGGCGGGCCGGCAGCTGCGTGCGCTGGTGATCCGCGCGCTCGCTCGATCCGGCGTGGTCACGAAGGCGGACGCGCCGGTTGGGGCCATCGTGCATCCGGCGACAGCCGAGGGCGCCGAGGATGAAACGCAGGGCTCGGCCCGGTGAGTTTCTTCAACCTCGACAGGCTGAGGAGAATCGGCGACGACGTGGAACGCGGCTGGCCGGGCTACTTGTTCGGCGGACGCGTACGTACCTCCACCGTGGTGCTGATCGTCGCGTTCGGGGCGCTGTGGTGGATTTACGACGACCAGCGCGACTCCACACGGTCGACGCCCACGCAGGTGCCCGCTAGCGAGGTGGTGCCGCCAGGCTTCGTACCCGACCCGAGCTACACCTAGGTGCCGCGCAGTCGTGTGCAGGAACCGCCAACCACTGTGACTGTGACGCCAACGCCAACAACCACGCCGACAACGACTACCACCACCACACCGCCGCCGCTGTTCCCGCCCATCGTTCTGCCGCCGCCGTTCGGGCCGCCCGTCACCGACGACGGCGCCGCCACCGCCCGGCCAGCCGCCGACACCCCCGCCGCCTTCCGCCACTGCCCGGCTTGCCCTGATGGCCCGGCTGGCGAACGTTAGCGAAACTCACCGTTACACTGGCCTCCCGTGATGATCACCCTCGACCATGTCACTAAGCAGTACAAGTCGTCGGCGCGTCCAGCGCTGGACAACGTCAACGTGAAGATCGACAAGGGTGAGTTCGTCTTCCTGATCGGCCCGTCCGGCTCCGGCAAATCGACGTTCATGCGGCTGCTGCTGGGCGCCGAGACGCCGACCACCGGTGATGTGCGGGTCTCGAAGTTTCACGTCAACACGCTGCCCGGACGCCACATCCCGAAACTGCGTCAGGTGCTCGGCTGCGTCTTCCAGGATTTCCGGCTGCTGCAGCAGAAGACGGTGTTCGAGAACGTCGCGTTCGCGCTGGAGGTCATCGGCAAGCGCCCCGACGTGATCAACCGGGTGGTCCCCGACGTGCTGGAGATGGTCGGGCTGTCCGGAAAGGCCAACCGGCTGCCGCATGAGTTGTCCGGCGGCGAGCAGCAGCGGGTGGCCATCGCCCGGGCTTTTGTGAACCGGCCGCTGGTATTGCTGGCCGACGAGCCGACGGGCAACCTCGACCCGGAGACCAGCAACGACATCATGGATCTTTTGGAACGGATCAACCGCACCGGGACCACCGTGCTGATGGCAACGCACGACCACCACATCGTCGACTCGATGCGTCAGCGTGTGGTGGAGCTGTCGTTGGGCCGGCTGGTCAGAGACGAGCAGCGCGGCGTCTACGGGATGGACCGCTAAGTGCGCTTCAGCTTCCTGTTCAACGAGGTCCTGACCGGTCTTCGTCGCAATGTCACGATGACCGTCGCGATGATTCTGACCACCGCGATCTCGATCGGCCTCTTCGGCGGCGGCCTGCTGGTGGTTCGATTGGCCGACCACTCTCGCGAGATTTACCTGGACCGGGTCGAGACGCAGGTCTACCTGGACGACAACATCTCCGCCAACGACCCGAACTGCAGCAGCCCGCCGTGCAAGGCGCTGCAGAAGACGATCGGGGACCGTAAGGACGTGAAGTCGGTCCGGTTCCTCAACCGTCAGGACGACTACAACGACGCGATCCGCAGGAACCCGCAATGGAAGGATGTGGCCACGAACGAATTCTTCCCCGCGTCCTTTATCGTCAGGCTGGAAAATCCCGAGCAAAACACCGAGTTCGAAGCCGCGATGAATGGCCAGCCCGGAGTGAAAGGATTTCTCAACCAGAAAGACCTGATCGACCGGCTTTTCGCCGTGTTGGACGGTCTGAGCAAGGCCGCCTTCGCCGTCGCCTTGGTGCAAGCGATCGGGGCGATCTTGTTGATTGCCAACATGGTTCAAGTCGCAGCCTATACGCGTCGCACCGAGGTCGGCATCATGCGGTTGGTCGGCGCCACCCGCTGGTATACCCAGCTGCCCTTCCTGCTCGAGGCCATGGTGGCGGCCACCGTCGGCGTCATCATCGCCATTGTCGGCCTGATCGTGGTGCGGGCGCTGTTCCTGGACAACGCGCTGCGCCAGTTTTATCAAGCGCGTCTGATCGCCCCGGTCGACTACGCTGACATCCTTTATATTTCGCCGCGACTGCTATTGGTGGGTGTCGTGATGGCCGGGGTTACCGCATACGCGACATCTGCGCCTGTACGTGCGGCGCTAGCCGTGGCCAAAAAGCCCGGCAAATCTCAGTCAGGAAGACAGGCCCTGGCCACCAACCGCAAGGCACGGCATAACTACACGATTTTGGAGGTGTTCGAGGCCGGGGTGGTTTTGCTCGGCACTGAAGTAAAGAGCCTCAGGGACGGTAAGGCCTCGCTCGCGGACGCATACGCAACTGTTGACGACGGCGAAGTTTGGTTGCGCAACCTGCACATTCCGGAGTATCACCACGGCAGCTGGACCAACCACGAGCCCCGTCGTACGCGAAAACTGTTGCTCCACAGGCGCCAAATCGACGTGCTAATCGGCAAGATACGTGATGGTAACCTCGCGCTGGTCCCGTTGTCCCTCTACTTCTCCGAAGGAAAAGTCAAGGTGGAGTTGGCTTTGGCGCGCGGCAAGCGCGCGCACGACAAGCGTCAGGACATGGCACGCCGTGACGCTCAGCGGGAAGTGGTCCGTGCATTAAGTAGGCGCGCCAAGGGCATCGATTGATCGGCGCCGCATACGCCCAGCTGTCCGCAGTCAGCTACGGCGTCAGTGACTTTGTCGGGGGTGTGGCTTCGCGGCGGGTGGCTGCGCTCCGCGTCATGGTGGTGACCTACCCGGTTGCTACGGTGCTGCTTGGTGTGCTGGCCGCCACCGCAGGTGGACCGGTCCGCCCCGGTGCCCTGCTGTGGGGCTCGCTGTATGGGGTCAGTCAGGCCATCGGCGTGTATTGGTTCTACGCGGCCGTGAGCGCCGGACCGATCTCGGTGGTCTCACCGCTTGCGGCGATACTCAACGCTGCCGTACCTGTCGCCGTCGGCGTGGCACTCGGTGAGCGACCGGGGGAGACCGCGTCGGTAGGCGTGGTGCTGGCAATGTTTGCGGTGATCCTGGTGAGCCGGGAGTCGCCCGCCGACGAGGATGTTCGGACCCACAGGTTCACCAGCAAAGTGGCCTGGCTGACGGTTGGCTCCGGGGTCGCATTCGGTTTGGACTTCGTGCTGCTGCATCAAGCTCCGGCGGAGTGCCGGCTATGGCCGCTGTTTTTTGCCCGGGCGGCCGCCACCGTGCTGGTGTTCGCCGTCGCGGCGATGAGCAACAACCTTCGGCTTCCGTCCAGGACGCCGCTGCGGCTAGCGGTCGCCGCGGCGCTGCTGGATACCTGCGCCAACATCACCATGCTGCTGGCGATCCAAAAATGGATGCTGTCGCTGGCCAGCATCTTGATCTCGCTATACCCGGCGACGACCGTCATCCTGGCAATCATCGTGCTGCGCGAGCGGGTGACCCGCTGGCAGGCGCTCGGCATGATTTTGGCGGGAGTGTCCGTGAGTATGATCGCCGCTACTTGACCGGCGTCGCGTTGGCCCTGCTGGCGGCGATCGGCTTCGGCGTCGACGACTTCGTCGGCGGTATCGCCTCGCGGCGAGTGGCCGCCATACGGGTCGTGCTGGTGTCCTACCCGATCGCGATGGTGCTACTCGGTGTGCTGGCCGCCGTCATCGGCGGGCCGATCTCTGCTGGCGCCGTGATATGGGGTTCGCTCGGTGGGATCGGCCAGGCGTGCGGAGTGTGGTGGCTATACGCGGCCCTTGGTGCCGGCCCGATCTCGGTGGTCTCGCCGCTGACAGCAGTGCTGACCGCAACCGTGCCCGTGGCGATCGGCATTGCCATGGGGGAGCGGCCCGGCTTGGTGGCTGCGGTGGGCATCGGGCTGGCGATGGTCGCGGTGGTACTGGTCAGCAGGAGAGCCCCTAACGACGACGGCACGCCACACCGGTTCACCACGGCGGTGGCCTCATTGACGATCGGCTCCGGTGTGGCGTTCGGGCTGAACTTCGCGCTGATCCATCAGGCGCCAGTCGAGTCCAAGTTGTGGCCGCTGCTGTTCGCGCGGATGTCGGCCACCATGCTGGTGATCTTCGCGGCCGCGGCCAGCCGCAATTTGCGGGTCCCGTCGGGGAAACCGTTGAGGCTGGCGCTAACCCTTCCGGTGCTGGACGCCGGCGCCAATGTCGCCATGCTGCTGGCGCTGCACGCGTCGTTGCTGTCGTTGGCCAGCGTCTTGATCTCGCTGTATCCTGTGGCGACGGTTGTGCTGGCGATGGCGGTGCTGCGCGAGCGGGTAACCCGCTGGCAGGCACTCGGCATGATCCTGGCGGCAGTGTCGGTCAACATGATCGCCGCGAAGTGACGTCCGTCTAACATCAGGCGTCAGTGTGAGCATGAGCAGCCCCTCGCGTCCGGTCACCGAACTCGACAAATCCGACGTGCTGTCGGGTCTCTTCGACACCTGGGACAGCCTGGACGGACTGCTGACCGGGCTGTCCGAACAGCAGTGGCAGACGCCGACGCCGTTGCCCGGGTGGACCGTGCACAACGTGATCGCTCACATCATCGGCACCGAATCGGCGCTGCACGGAATCAGCACACCGGAGGCCGATATTGATGTCTCGACGCTGGCCCATGTGCGCAACGATGTCGGCGTTGCCAACGAATGCTGGGTGCGTCATCTGAGCGCAGAATCCGGCGCCGACGTGCACCAGCGGTTCCGCACACTGATCGCCGATCGCCGTAAACGCCTGAGCGACATGGCTATTGACGACTGGAATGCACCCACCCTGACCCCAGTTGGCCCGGACAGCTATGGGCGGTTCATGCGGGTGCGGGTCTTCGACTGCTGGATGCATGAGCACGACATCCGGGATGCGCTGGACAAGCCCGCTTCAGCGGCCGAGCTGGCAGGCCCGGCGGCACGGCTGACGCTTGACGAGATGGCGACCAGCATGGGCTTCGTGGTCGGCAAACTCGGGAAGGCGCCCGACGGTTCGCGGGTGGCCATCGAGCTGACCGGTCCGCTGGCGCGCACGATCCGCGTCGTCGTCGACGGTCGTGCCCGGCTGGTGGAGGACTTTGGGGGACTGGAGCCGACGGCCACGATTCGGGCGGACGGCGTGCTGTTCACCCGACTCGGCGGCGGCCGAGCGGAGGCCGGTGCCGGCGTCGTCGAGCTGAGCGGTGACCAAGAAGTCGCCGCGCGCATCGTCGAGCACCTGAACTACACGATCTGACCAGCTCACGACGCCGAGCCGCCGGGATGGTTATTACTGGGGCGGTTGTTGCAAATCGCGTACCATTGATTGTCCTGCCGAAAGTCGGCGGGGATGCGAGGGGCTGAACGGTTTCGACTTCGCGCATCGAATCAAGGGAAGCGTGCCGGTGCAGGCAAGAGACCACCGTAAGCGTCGTTGCAACCATATAAGCGCCGTGTCAACACAGCGCGACTACGCTCTCGCTGCCTAAGCGACAGCTAGTCCGTCAGACCGGGAACGCCCTCGGCCCGGACCCTGGCGTCAGCTAGAGGGATCAACCGATGCGTTCGGTCGCGGGACGCATCGGGACACTCACAGCGACTGGGATCGTCATCTCGGCTAGTTCGCGTGACCGGGAGATCCAAGTAGAGGCATAGCGGACTGCGCACGGAGAAGCCTTGAGGGAATGCCGTAGGACCCGGGTTCGATTCCCGGCAGCTCCACCTATAACAGCAGGTCAGACGCCATAAAAATCGCTGGAAACCGTAACCAACACACCAACCAACACTTCCGGCGTAGACTGACCCGCCGTGGCGTCCATCAAGCAAAGGTCGCGCAGGGATTCCTCGTGAACACCGCCTTCTCGGGCGCGATGTAGCCGCAGGCGAAAAGGCACGAGCAGGCCGAAATCACTGCTTGGCCAGCACTAACACAAGTCCAGATGCGCGTCAGGGCCAGACTCTCAAGCTTTTTCTGCCACTTCTGCATAGGGGGCGAACTCACCCGTTTGGTGCATGAAACGTCCTCAAACCTATAGTCGAATGACAGGCGAAGCCGTATCGGAGGCCCGTTCTGCGCACGGTCACCGCATCCGCAACTTCACGGCAGCGAAGTTCCCAGGCAGTGACACGATCAGGATCGGATTGACCGAGGGTCGGTTGGCCATACATTCCGGACCGCGTCGTAGCCGGGGGCCGATTGATCAACGTCGTTACAGATGCGCGTGCCAACGACGACGGTGCGCCTCCCGCCCGCAAGTGTGACAAGGTATACAACGTTAGGGCCCTAATTGGTTGTGTACGATTAAGTAGTGCCCTCACTGACTACATCCGACATCGACCCACTTGCTCTCGAGCAGCAGGTCTGTTTCGCGCTGGCGATCACCAACCGGGCGGTGCTGGCCGTCTACCGCCCGCTACTCGAACCCCTGGGTCTGACCCATCCGCAGTACTTGGTGATGCTGGCGCTTTGGGATCACCAGAAGGCAGCCAGCGACGGCGATTCACCGCTGTCGGTCAAGCAGATCGCCGCGTCCTTGCAACTGGATTCGGCCACGCTCTCGCCAATGCTCAAGCGCTTGGAGACACTCGGCTTCATCACACGCACCCGGAGCACCGTCGACGAGCGGTCCACCCACGTCGTGCTGACCGACGACGGGACGGCGCTGCGCAACCGCGCACTCGAGATCCCCCCAGCCGTCGTGACACGGCTCGGCGTCGACCTGGCCGAACTCGACGAGTTGCGCCGAGTGCTGACCCGCATCAACTCCGCCGCCCTGGCCGCCGGCGCGCTCGACGCCTGACCACCACCCCGACCCGAAGGTGCCGCCATGTCCACCGCCAGCCCCACCCCGCTGCAGTACATCGCGTACGCATACGGACGATGCCTGCCCGACTCTATGCGTACGTGGGTTGCCGAGGACCTGGCCGGGCAGGGAGCCGTCCGTCGGCACCTGATCCGGATGGCGATACCACCGTTTCTGGTTCTCGCCCCGCTCTGGTTGCTTCCCGCTTCGTTCTACGTGCACCTCGAAATGACGGCGCCAATCTTCATTTGGGCCGTGCTCATGTCGCTTGCGTTGAATAAGGTTTGGCGCCGACACCGGTTGGCCCTGCACGGTCTCGACCCGAATCTGGTCGATGTGATCAAACGCAAGAGAGACGCGCACATCCACGAGGACTACATCCGCCGCTTCGGGCCCCGCCCGGAAGAGGCCAGGTGGCAGTCGAACAGCAGCCCGTTCTAGCCGCGTCAACGCTCGCTGGGCCTGGCCGACTACGCCGCGAGGTGGTTGTTGCCGCCGTGAGAACCTAGCCCTGGGCTGGGCCGCGGGGGCGGCCCTGGTTTTCAGTGGATGCGCTGCTGCCAGCCCCGGCCACAGCCAACCCTGGCAACAGGGATATGACTTCATGATGGATACCGGGCGTTCAGCCGCCGCTTTGGCGGCCAGTAGTGAAGTGTCCGATTCCCTGGCGGTGTTTGCCGGTTCCCCCCAGCAGGTCGCCACGATGTGTGAGGGCAACGTGGAAGCCACGATCAGCGCAGCCACTCTGGGCGGGCAGCAACTGCCCCTCGACTTCAACTCAGAGGATTACCTCAATGGATGCACGGCTGCCGGGCACGACATGCTGAAACCAGGTGCCAAGTGATGGGGACGCGATTAATCGTTGGCTTATGCGCCGCAGCCCTGCTGGGCGCGGGACTGCGTATGCCAGTCGCCTCGGCAGACCCGGGCTATTCCGACCCGCTGGACTGTCTTTCCGGGTAGGCGGCTCCAGGTTGGGCAGGGGCCTTGTGTGTCTTAGGTGGGTGCCGCTTCGGCCACCCCTCGAACAGTCCCAGCACTTCGCGCATCTCCGGCACCTAGCCCAACGGGAACATGCTGCCCAGCCGGGGGTCGACCCAATTTGGACGGTACTGCCATGCAAGGACCGCGTGGACGGGGATCTTGCGGGCCCGTGCCTCCCCGAGCGCCCACAGTAGGGCGTTCAACGATCCCTGCGACGCGTCGACACCGACCACGATCCGCCCGCTCTGCTGCGGTCGATCGGCAGAGGCGAGCGGCTCCGAGGAGAATCGTCCAGTACTGGCCATAGCGTCATTATGCGTGCGGCCGCCTACAGCGTCGGAGCAGATGGTGCCGAGCCGATACCAACAACCCTGGGAGGGTTCCACATTCAACCCTCGCCAGGGGTCCGTTTCAGCCGCCGTTGACACGCGCTCAGTTGGCGTGCCGATATTCCTGCTGTCCGGGCATCCTGCCGGTGGGAGGACTGTCAGCTTGGCCGGTTAGGCAGCGAATGGATCGCCGAAATAGGGATTCCTGTCCGAGGCAACCGTGCAGATGGTCACGGTCCGCCATCTTGGCGTGTTCTTGCGGCGCTCGTCGGTGCCGGTGCCTTGCGATGCCAGTCTGTGGCGGACTCATACGCCTGGCCCACCCGCAGCACCAGCGCGTCCGCGTGCCGGGGCCCCACGATTTGCAGCCCGATCGGCAGACCTGCCGAGGTCGACCCGCAGGGCACGCTCAGCGCCGGCTGCTGGGTCAGGTTGAACGGATAGGTGTAGGGCGTCCAGCTGGTCCAGTCCGGCGACGTCCAGCCGTCGGGCACGTCCTGCCCGGCGGCGAACGCGGGCAGCGGCAGGGTCGGGGTGACCAGCACGTCGTAGGTCTGGTGGAACTGTCCCATCAGCTGACCCAGCCGCGTCCGCACGGCGACCGCGTCGAGATAATCCGACGCCGAATACATCGAACCCACCGCCGCGGTGCGGCGCAGACCGGGATCGACCCGGTCGTCGACGGTGTCCCCGTACGGCTCCAGCGCCTTGGCCTCGCCGGAGAACCACAGCACATGGAAGGCCTGCACCGGGTCGGCGAAGCCGGGATCGACCTCGTCGACCCGCGCCCCGGCGTCGGCGAGAACGCTCACCGCAGCACGCACCGCGGCGTCCACCTCCGGGTCGTTTCGGACAAAGCCGAGGGTGGGAGAGAACGCGACCCGCAGCCCGGAGACACCGTCGTGCAGTCCCGCCAGGAAGGACGCGGTCGGTCTCGGCTGCGCCGACCAGTCGCGGGCGTCGAAGCCCTTGATCACGTCCAGCAGGGCCGCGGCGTCCCGCACGGTCCTGGTCATCGGGCCGATGTGCGACAGCGTTCCGAACGGGCTCGGTGGGTACATCGGTACCAGCCCATAGGTCGGCTTGAGCGCGACGGTGCCGGTGAAGCCCGCGGGAATCCGCACCGAACCGCCACCGTCGGTGCCGACCGACCACACCCCCATGCCGAGGCACACCGCCGCCGCGCTGCCGCCGCTCGACCCGCCGGCAGTGGTGGCTGGATTCCAGGGATTGCCGGTCACCCCGTAACGGGGTGAGTCGGTCACGCCTTTCCAGGAGTATTCCGGAGTGGTGGTCTTGCCCAGCAGGACCGCACCCGTTTCCCGCAGCCGCGCGACACTGGGCGCGTCCTCGTCCCAAGGACCGGCCTCGTCGATGAGCCAGCTGCCGCGCAATGTCGGCCAGCCCCGGGTCCACAGGGCGTCCTTGATCGACGTCGGCACCCCGTCAGCGGGCCCCAGCGGCCGTGCCGCGTGCCACCTCGCCTCCGACGCCTTGGCGGCGGCCATCGCACCGTCGGCGTCCACCAGCACGAACGCGTTCACCATGGGGTCGTAGCGGTCGATGGCCGCCAGCGCGGCGCGGGTGGCCTCCACAGGAGAGATCGTCTTTCGCCGGTAGCCCTCGACCAGCTCGACCGCCCGCGGGATCATCGCGCCGCGCCGGGCATCTGCCATGACCCGACGTGGACCTGCGCCACGCCTAACGCATCCTGAGCAGTCGCCGCCCGCACCTTCGTCACCTATTCAGTATCGAAGGCAGAACGAATCCGGCCATCACCGTTGTCTCTAGCTCCCCTGTCAAGCGACGGCCGATAGTGATTGGTTTTGGTCGGTGAGCATGGCGCGGTAGACGACGTCGGAGAGTCGGCGTTTGAGGACTCTTAGTGCTTCCATCCCGCCGTCGCCGTCGAGTTTGCGTCGCTGGAGGAGTTCACGGGCGGGTGAGCCGGGAGCCGTTGCCTGGCTAACCGATCTACTAAGCGTCCTCGAGCCGGAAGCCGACCTTTAGCGTCACCTGGAAGTGTGCGACGGGCCCGTCCTCCAGGTGGCCGCGGACGGACTGCACCTCGAACCAGTCGAGTCCGCGTGTCGTCTCTGCCGCTCGGGCCAGCCCGTTGCGGATAGCCGCGTCGATGCCATCGGGTGATGTACCGACTATTTCGATCACCCGGTACGTGTGGTTGGTCATGGCGTCCCTTTCTGCGATCGGCGGGTGAAGGATAGTCCAGGGACGCTCCACCGAAGGTGGCCGGTCTGCCCGCGGGCGGTCGAGAATTGCGGATCGCCGCGGCGAGTTCGCGTGGAGCGTCGAGCATGACAAATGTGGAGCTTTCGGGAACTTCGTCCAGAGTTGCGTGCGGAAAGGCGTTGAGAAGTCGCCGGGCGTGATCGAGGGGAAACAGCCGGTCGGCGGCACCCCACACGAGTGTGACGGGTTTGTCGAATGCCTCGATGGCCGGGGCCGCACGCAGCGTCAGGGCAGGATCTAGTGACGCGGTCACCCGGACAGCGTCGCGCCGGGCGCCACTGCTGGTGGCGAAGGCGCCGAAGATGTCGCGTCGCCGTTCTGGTGCTGCTGGCGCATGCCGGCACACGGCGTTGAGGAAGAAGCTCTGGCCGGGTCCGGTGGCCAGCAGCCGCAGAATTGCACCGCCGACAGTGGAACTCAGGCGGCAAAGTTTCACGATGTGAGCGAAGGAGCCCGGCGGAAAGTGTTCGTAGCTATCGCAATTGGTGAGCACCAGGCGGCCAATACGGGACTTGTCCAGGGTGGCATCACCCAGCGCGGTCAGCACCAGGCCGCCGCCCGTGTCATTGGCCACCACGGTGACATCACGAAGATCAAGTGCCTCGATGAAGTGCACAATGCGGCGAGCGGTCACTTCTGCGCCGATATCCGCGCCACCCGTCGGGGTGCTATGCGCCCCGAGCGGCCATGTCGGCACCACACACCGGAAGCCGCCGTCGAGTTCGCTCACGACGTCGTTCCAAGGGCTCCGGTGACGTAGACGCCGTGAACGAACAAGATGGTCGGACCGGAACCGGTGTCGGTGTAGGCGATATCAATGCCGTCGACGCGGACCTGCTGAGTCGTCATTGGTGCACCCTCAATCGCTTCGGCCCCAGGTACACATGTTCCACGTCACCCTCACCCGGCGGGCTTAGGGGGTGACGAGCGGGGCTGCGGGCACCTCCCTGGTGAGGGGCCGTACGCGGAATCCCTAAGGGCGAACGCGGCGCCCGCAAAGGGGACTGTTCGCATTCCGAGCATCGGACATGGCTGTCGCGTGCCCGTGGCAGCATGTGCATGTGACCACGACGACGCTTTCCTGGGATGTGGTGCCCGTCGACAAGCCGGACGATGTCAATGTCGTGATCGGGCAGGCGCACTTCATCAAGACGGTCGAGGACCTGCATGAGGCGATGGTGGGGGTGAGCTCGTCGCTGCGGTTCGGGCTGGCCTTTTGCGAGGCCTCCGGGCCACGGTTGGTTCGCCGCACTGGCAATGATCCTGAATTGGTCGAGCTCGCGACCCGCAATGCGCTGGCCATCGCCGCCGGGCACTGCTTCGTGATCTTCTTGCGTGACGGGTTCCCGGTCAACATCCTCAACCCGGTCAAGGCGGTGCCCGAGGTCTGCACGATCCACTGCGCCACAGCCAATCCGGTTGACATCTTGGTCGCGGTGACCCCGCGTGGCCGTGGCATTGTGGGCGTCGTCGACGGGCAGGCGCCCCTTGGGGTGGAGACCGATCGCGACGTGGCCGACCGGCACGACCTGCTGCGCGCCATCGGCTACAAGCTCTAACAGCACCCCGTGCAGAACGCGGGGAGTTCCGGACGGTGATCTCAGCGAGTTGCCGTTCGATGCAGTGGTGGCAGTGGGCGAGTTGATGTTCTGGGCGAATAAGGGCGACGAACACACCAGCGCGATCGGCGCGGACACCGGTGGGAGGGTCGACAATCATCGACCATCGCATCTGACCGCGCCGAAATCCCATCGCGTTAGGCTGAATCATGTCCGCAGACAACGATGCGGTGACCGTGCTCAGCGAAGACGAGTGCTGGAGCTTGCTATCAAGCATGTCGTTAGGCCGATTAGTCACGATCCTGGACGGGAAGCCCGAAATCTTCCCGGTCAACTTCGCCACTCGACGCCGGACGGTGCTCTTCCGAACTGCCCAGGGCACCAAGCTGTACAGCGCCGTGATGGGCGACCGGGTAGCTTTCGAGGCCGACTACCACGATCCTTCCCTCACCTACGGGTGGAGCGTCATCATCAAGGGCAGGGCACATCGGTTGACGGCCACCGCCGACATCCTAGACGCCGAGCAAGCGCCGTTGCGGTCGTGGATTGCGACTTTGAAGCCTATCTACGTACGGGTGATCGCCATGGAGATCACCGGGCGGCGGTTCAAGTTCGGTCCCGAACCGGATCACGAAACGATCATCGGTTGATGACTGCTGCGCGCCGTGGCCACCAACGGCCTACTCCACCAGCAGGTGTTGAGCTGACTGCGCGGGGCGTAACCTGGCGCCGAGAGCACGCCATGACCCCACTCGTTCCCGAAGACGACTGGTTCACCATCGCGACGAAACACTGGCATCGCCTCGACGACGGCCGGATTCAGTGTGACGTGTGTCCGCGCGCCTGCAAACTTCACGAAGGCCAGCGCGGCCTGTGCTTCGTCCGCGGTCGGATCGACGATCAGGTGAAGCTCACCAGCTACGGGCGGTCGAGCGGGTTCTGCGTCGACCCGGTGGAAAAGAAGCCGCTCAACCACTTCTTGCCGGGTTCGGCGGTGCTGTCGTTCGGCACTGCGGGGTGCAACCTCGCCTGCAAGTTTTGCCAGAACTGGGATATCTCTAAGTCTCGCGAGGTCGATACCCTGGCCAGCCGGGCCACTCCCGACGACATCGCCCGCACTGCTGACGAATTGGGTTGTCGCAGTGTGGCATTCACCTACAACGATCCGACGATCTTCTGGGAGTACGCCGCCGATGTCGCCGACGCCTGTCACGACCGGGGAATCAAAGCCGTCGCGGTGACGGCCGGATACATGTGTGCTGCGCCCCGTGCCGAGTTCTATCGGCACATCGATGCCGCCAACGTCGACCTGAA
Source organism: uncultured Actinomycetota bacterium (assembly GCA_963720085.1). Classification (GTDB taxonomy): domain Bacteria; phylum Actinomycetota; class Actinomycetes; order Mycobacteriales; family Mycobacteriaceae; genus Mycobacterium. Next base: position 1,937 of record CAVRER010000032.1, on the reverse strand, counting down.
GGCGTTCACCGAGGACTTCTACCGCAAGGTCTGCGTCGGGCGTCTGCACGACGTGCTGGACACCCTGCTCTACCTGCGGCACGAGACCGACGTGTGGCTGGAGATCACCACCCTGCTCATTCCGGGACGCAACGACAGCGACGCCGAGATCGCCGCCGAATGCGCGTGGATCCGGGAGCACCTCGGCGTCGATGTGCCGGTGCACTTCACCGCATTCCATCCCGATTACAAGATGCTGGACACACCGCCGACACCGCCTGCCACGTTGACGCGCGCCCGCCGCATCGGCCTGCGCGAGGGCCTGCGGTTCGTCTACACCGGCAACGTCCACGACGCCGAGGGCGGCAGCACGCGGTGTCCCGGGTGCGGATCGCCGGTTGTGGTTCGCGACTGGTATGCGATGCGCCATTACGGTCTGACCGACGACGGCTGCTGCCGGGGGTGCGGCTATCGGTTGCCCGGTGTCTACGACGGCCCGGCCGGACACTGGGGCCGGCGACGCCTGCCCCTGGTGGCCAGCCTGTCGCGGGTGTGAACTAGCGATCCTCGGTCGCTAGAACTTCGACAGTTGTCTTGAGTTTTCAGGCTGTTTTGGGTAGTAGGCGAGCCCGGTCGGTGGTTTCTGTAAGGTGAATGTCGATGGTGTGCCTCCAAAACGAGTCGGCAAGCGAGACCACCAACCAAGCCTAAGCCTCCGCATGGCCTGGCCACCGCGAGCGTCGACCACCCGAATCGCAGCCAGCGCTGGGACCCATGGATTGAGCCGGATCGTCAATCCGTGCGCCGGGGCGATGACATGACGGCGGGTGTATCTGTACCCCTATTGATCCGCGCGGCGTGCCCACATATTGCCCACAATTTGCCCACAGTTACAGTCATCTCCGGTGATCTCTGGTGATGAACTTTCGCTGCTAGGAAGGGTTTTCACCCTCCCCCGCTGGGTCGTCAGAACAGTTCAATCCTGACAGGGGGCTCCACACACAACCGTGTTTAGCTGCGGAAACGCGCCAGCGTCTCACCGCATCGATGTTCGAAAGCGGGCTCGTTGTCACGGCGTTGTCACAATCCGTTGCAAACTCGCCGCGGCGGCCGCCAATCCGTCTTTGCCGGCGTGCACGTACGTGCGCATCGTGAACGCTGGGTCGGCGTGGCCGAGCCACTGCGAGATCACCGCGATCGGCACGCCCTGCATGTGCATGACGCTGTCGCAGGTGTGCCGGGCATCATGCAGCCGGATCGACGGCACCCCCGCCTCGATGCACAGCGCGCGCCAGTAGTCGCTGATGGTGTCCGGGTGATACGGCCGGCCGGCCTCATCGCACACGACATGCTCGCCGGCGCCGTAGTCCGGTCCGAGAGCCAGCCGTTCGGTCTTCTGGTTGGCCAGCGCGCGGCGCAGCGCCGCAGTCAATGCCGGCGTCAACGGCAGCGTCCGGGCCGAGCTGTCCGTCGTCGGCTGGCTGTCCATTGGCTGCCCGTTGACCGACACCCGGTTGTGCGCGATGGTCACCGTGCCCGCCGCCAGGTCGACGTCGGCCCACCGCAGCCCGCACAGCTCCCCGCGGCGCAGCCCTGAGAGGGCCAGGTGCCAGGCGTGACCGAGGCGGTCACCGGCGACATGCCTGAGCAGCGTGCGAACCTCCGGCTCGGTGAACGTCGCCAGCTTCGTCTTGCTGCGCTTGACCCGGTCGACTAGTGCCGCGACGTCGCGGACCAGTGTGCCCTGCTTCACCAGATCGGACATCACCGCCGAGATGATGTTCAACATCGGATTGATCGACCCCGCGGTCCACTTGCGTCGCTGCCCCGGCACCGTACCGGCAAGCAGCTCACTCACCATACGACCCCACCGACCTCGCGCATCTACGCGTTCTGACCGATGGTCTTGCGCCTACGACATCGCCTACGCCAAGAGCTGGACGGTAGTGACATCAGGT
>CAVRER010000031.1:0-73873 GCA_963720085.1 uncultured Actinomycetota bacterium | reverse complement strand
CTACGGCACCCGCAATCCCGAGCAGACCTACTCGACGCCGGACTTGTGCGTATCCGCCGACGACTCGCGCAACTGACACCACCCAGCTACATCGTGGCTTCCACGGGGTGGGTGCCACCTGTCACGGTGAGCTCGCCATCGCGGAGAGGTTGGTTGCAGGCGGCGCAGACGGTCACTGGGTGAAAGTCGGAGCCGCAGGTGTGCTGGAAGATGACCGGCTCGGCGCCGGGGTTGACGTATCGGTCACCCCATTCTTTGAGCGCGAGCAGGATGGGCTGAAGGTCTCGCCCGGCGTCAGTCAGCAGGTACTCGTGGCGCGGCGGACGCTGCGAATACTGCCGTCGCTCGATCACGCCCGCTTGTTCGAGTTTGCGCAGCCGTGCTGTGAGCACGTCGCGCGGCGCCCCCGTGCTAATGGCGATGTCTTGAAAGCGCGTGTGTCCGTAGCGAATCTCGCGGGCCACCAGCAATGCATAGCGGTCGCCGACGATCGAGAGCGCATCCGCGACAGAGCACACTCGTTGGTTAGGTTTGCTTTCTGGACTCACCGGTAGTAGCTTACCGGATCACCAGCTACCCGCTGCCAGCCGAGATGACGGCCACTGGTGAGATCATCGTCGACGGCAAGCCCCACATCCACGCCGTGATGGCCAGGCCGCGCCAAACTCAGATGAAGTCCGAACCGCCGTCGACGTTCACAGTCGCTCCCGTGATATACCCGTTTCGCTGAGACGCCAGATAGGTTGTCACCGAGGCGATCTCGTCAGGGGATCCGGCACGACCGAGATCGCACGGGTGGTGAAAATGTTGCTCCACCCAATGCATCACATCGCGTGGGTCGGCGGCGTTAAGCCCTTCAGCAGCCAGGGTTTCTCGCAGGTCTTCGGTGAAGCTGGCGGTGACAATCGTCCCGGGGCACACGCAATTCACCAGAATACCCTCTGGTGCTAAGGATTTGGCGAGGTTCTTTGTCAGGCTCGACAGCGCCGCCTTCGACGCGGTGTAGGCGACGAGTCCCGGACTCTGACGTTGAATCGAGTGCGCCGACAGGGTAACGATCCGGGCCCATGACGCGGCGCGCAGCATGGGTAGGGCCAGACGCACGCTTCGGACCGCCGACATGGTGCCGAGATCGATCGTTGCCTGCCAGCCGACGTCGTCGAGATCGTCAAACGCACCTGGAGGTGGGCCTACCGTGTGCACAAACACGTTGAGCGCGCCCCACTTCTTGGCAAGGGTCGCGAATCCGGCGGCAATGGAGTCCGGATCAGACATGTCGACGCTAATTCCGAGCACCTCGGGGGCCCCGGCGACGCGCAACCGCGCGACTGCAGCATCCAGGGCGGACTGGCCGCGAGCCATGATTGCCACCGAGGCACCCTCGGCAGCAATGCATTCAGCGATCGCCAAGCCCATACCCTTGCTGCCACCGGTGACGACGGCTGACGCCCCCGCAAGTCTAAGATCCAAGGTGTAATCCTTTGCCAGATCCGCGTGGGCAGCGTGAGGCGGTGAATCCGGCCCACCAAAGTTATATACATTATATAGTAGCCAGGCACCGCAAAGTGATTGCCAGCCCCGAAAGCCGAGGCTTGGAGAAGCTACACGTGGGTTGTCGGTGTGATCCTAGGCGTGGCCGCGCCAAGCGTCCGTAGCGTGCTACTGGCACACACCGGGTTCAGCTAGGTTGCTGGCGTCGCCCCCCGCGCTCGTTGAACTCGGCGACGCGTTGCTTGTGCTCATCACCGAACGCCAGCACGGCATTGGCGATCTGCTCCACCTGCCGCGCGGATGTCGGGTCGGTGTTCTCGCACAGGTCCACCGCCAGCTTGGCGATGCCGACCGCCTGCCGCGGCAAACCCGCTAGATGCCTGGCGAACGCATGCACCCGGTCGTGGAAGTCGGCGTCCGGATACACCTCGTGAACCAGCCCGATCTGGCGGGCCCGTTCAGCGTCGATCGACTGACCAGCCATCGCAAGCCATTTGACCCACTGCGGACCCACAAGGCGCGCGAGTCGGCTGATTCCGCCGCTGCCGGGGATGACCGCGAGGTTGATCTCGGGAAGCCGGAACGTCGCCGACGGCGCCGCAAACCGGAAGTCGCACGACGCCGCCATCTCCACCCCCGCCCCGAAGCAATGGCCTTGGGCCGCGAGGATGACCGGCCGGTCGAGCTGCTCGAAAGCGTCATACAGCGCGGTGTGCTCACGGTAGTCGCGCAGATACTGCGACGGGGTGCGCTCGGAGATGTCAATACCGGAGATGTCAATGCCCGCAGTAAAGTACGGGCCCACCGCGCGGATCACCATCGCGCCGAGGTCGTCGCGGGTTTGCAAGTCTCGCACCGCCTTCCAGAGCAGGCCGGTCATCGCGTCGCTGATGGCGTTGTGCTTGTCGGGCCGGTTGAACGTCACTGTCACGACGCCGTCCTTGTCGGTCAGCTGCGCGTGAGACGTGTCGGTCATCGCCGGCCCTCCTGTGTTGGCATAGGTTCCTCGAATACTGTCCCAGCCTGCCGTTTCGCAGACGCCGGCATCCCCCCAGTGTGCCGCCGGTCGTTGCGGCCGTTGCCGCCGCCCAGAGCGAGCGTGAATCGGTTCTCGGGTCCTGATGGTTGCAGCGCGTCGGTGTGTTGGATCGCTCGCATTCGCGGGCCGACCGTCCTGGGCGCCAGGACGGCTCGCGGCGGGCGCCAGACACCGGTTAGGCCTCCTCGCGAATCGTGCTGGACGACAGGGCGTCTGGGCTGCCGCAGGCGCACGGTGGGCGGCTTTGAACATTATATAATGGATATTCTAGACTCGAAGGTGTGAGCACGTATCGAACGCCGGACGAAGCCAAGCCGCTTTCCGGCGTGCGGATTCTGGCTATCGAGCAGATGCAGGCGCTGCCCTTCGCGACCCAGCTGCTCGCCCGCCTCGGCGCCGACGTCGTCAAGGTCGAATCCGTCAACGGCGGTGATCAGGCCCGCGGCTCGCTGCCCGCCATCGCCGATCCGCAGGGCCGCCGGGTGGGCGCCACGTTCCTGCGCAACAACCTCAACAAGCGCAGCGTGTGCATCGACCTGAAGTCGCCTGCAGGGCGCGACCTGGTGTTACGCCTGGCCAAGGGCTTCGACGTGGTGGCCGAGAACGGCCGGCCGGGCTCCATGGCCCGGCTCGGGCTGGGCTATAGCCACATCGCCGATGTCAACCCGCGCGCCATCTACGTGTCGGTCTCCGGATTCGGCAACACCGTCGACACCCCCTACCGCAACTGGCCGGCGTTCGCCCCGGTCGTCGAGGCCATGTCAGGCCTGTACGAGATGAAGCGCGTCAACGGGCACCCTCCCCAGCCGGCGCCCGCCGGCGCACTGGGCGACATCGGCGCCGCGCTGTTCGCCACAATCGGCATCCTCGCCGCGCTGCGGCACCGCGAGATGACGGGCGCGGGGCAATACGTGGACATCGCGATGCTCGACAGCGTGGTGGCGATGACCGACATCATCACCAACTTCTGGTCCATGGGCGCCAGCGCGCGCTCCGTCGGGCAGTTGATCCTGCGCGGCTTTCAGGCCAAGGACGGCTGGTTCATCCTGCAGGTCGGCCGCGAGCACCAGTTCGAGCGCTTGGCCAACCTCATCGGCCACCCGGAGTGGCTCCAGGATCCACGGCTGGCCAGTCGCCAGGGCTGGGTCGATCACATGGACGACGTCATCGTGCCCGCAATCGAAGGCTGGGCCGCGGGCATGACCAAAGTCGAGGTCTGCGACGTGCTGGCCCAAGCCGGAATCGCCGCCGGGCCATGCCTGCGCGACGACGAGGTCGCCGCAGACCCGCACCTGGCCGCCCGTCAGATGCTGGTGCAGATCAAGCGTGATGACCAGCCTGACCGGCCGGTGCTGGTGCCCGCCAGCCCGGTGCGCCTGTCGGCGATGACCCCCGACGCCGACGAGCCGGTGCCCTGGCTGGGCCAACACACCGATGACGTGCTGCAGTCCGAGCTCGGGCTGGGTGCCGACGAACTCTCGGCACTGCGGACCCACCAGGTCATCGCCTAGACAACTACGGATGACGACATAGAAATGACAACGCCGCCACCAGCAGATCAGCCCACCGACATCCGGTCAGGCTTGACCGCTTTCCTGTTCGACCATCCAGCCGCCCCCGACGACGCGATCGCGTATTGGTTCGACGGCCAGATGACGCGCGCGCAGATGGAGCAAGCCGCCGAAAAGGTAGCCGACACCCTGCACGAGTGCGGTGTGCGCGAGGGCCAGCCCGTCGCGCACATCGTCGAGTCGGGCCCAACCGCGCTGTCGGTGATGTTCGGGTGCTGGCTGGTCGGCGCGGTGTACGTGCCAATCAACGGCCGAATCACCGAAGCCGAGATCACCGGCCAGATCGCCGCGAGTGAGCCGGCCGCGGTCGTCGCACAGCGGGCCCGACAGAGCGACGACTCGGTCGCCTGGGTGCTCAATACACCGGAATGGGAATGGGTCAGCCGGGCGGCGGCACGCCCGTGGAACGGTGAGTTCTCTCCGGCGGGCACCGCGCTGGTGATGCGGACATCGGGAACCACCGGCACGGCCAAACCTGTACTGCTGCGACACGACGGCGTGGCCGAGGGGATCGATACCGTGCTGTCGAGCCTTCGGGCCAAACGCGCCACGGACACCAAGCCCGCCCGCCCGGCGATGCCGAACCTGATTCCGACCAGCCTGGCGTTGTGGGCCGGCATCTGGAATGTGCTGTTCGCGTTGCGCGCCGGCAGCCCGGTGGTGCTGATGGACCGCTTCGACACCGCCGAGTTCGCCGATCTGGTGCGCCGGCACAACATCCGCTCCACCGTGCTGGCGCCGGCGATGATGGCGATGTTGAGCGAGGACCCGCGTGTCGACGATCTGGCACCGCTGACGATGGTGCGCAGCGTCACCGCGCCGTTGACCCCACACCAGGCCCGAGCGTTCAAGGCGAAGTTCCGCGTCGGCATCATGAACTGCTACGGCCAGACCGAATTGGGCGGCGAGGTCGTCGGGTGGACAGCCAAGGACATGCGCGAGCACGGCGACGACAAGTTGGGCTCGGTCGGCCGGGCGCACGACGGTATCGACATCCGCGTCCTCGACGACGCCGGTGCGGACCTGGCCACCGGTGAGGTGGGCGAGATCTGGATCCGCTCGCCGTATGCCAGCCGTGACGCGGCGGTCAGCGAGCGTCTCGTCGGCGGGTACCTGCGCACCGGCGACATCGGACACCTCGATCCCGAGGGGTTCTTGTGGTTGGAGGGCCGCGCCTCGGACGTGATCAACCGCGGCGGGCTCAAGGTGCTGCCGCACGAGATCGAAGAGCAGCTGTGCGGGCTCCCGGATGTGGCCGAGGCGTGCGTAGCCGGTATGCCCGATGAGCGGCTTGGCGAGGTTCCGGTGGCCTGGGTGCGCGCCATTCCCGGAGCGACACTTGAGCCGGCCGCGGTGCTGGCCGACCTGCGCGACACGCTCGCCGGATACAAGGTTCCGGTGCACGTCGAGCTGGTTAACGAGTTCCCGCGCAACGAGATCGGCAAGGTACTACGCCGGACACTGGTCGAGCAGTGGGCTGCCCGCCACGAGGGTGATCGTGAAGGAACGGGGTAACGGTGTTCAACATCTCTGAACCATTGACCGTGGGCGAGCGGCTTCCGATGCGCAAGTTCGAAGTGACGCTGACCGACGTGGTGCGCTACGCCGGCGCGTCGGGTGATTTCAATCCGCTGCACCACGACGAGGCGGCGGCGAAGGCGGCGGGAATGGACGGCGCGTTCGCCCACGGGATGTTTTCGGCCGGTTGTCTGGCCACCGCCGTGACCGATGTGGTCGGCATCGAATCGCTGGCCCGGCTCGCGGTGCGCTTCCGCGCGCAGGCACGGCGGGGCGCCACGCTGACCTCCGACGTCGTCGTGGCCGACATCCAACGAAAGAACAACCATGTCGCGATCGAGCTGGACTGCCGGCTCGTGGACGAGCAAGACACGGTCGTGGTCAGCGGTTCGGTGGCGTTGAAGACCACTCCGCCGGCCCCGCAACCCGACGAGGCGACGCCGAGTGCGGCTATCGGCGCGGAGCTGGTAGGCAAGCGGCTGGCACCGGCGGTGGTCGCCGTGGAGCGCGGCCCGGTGCAGATCTTCGCCACCGCGGTCGGGGACGACAACCCGGTGTATCGCTCGGCGGGGGCCGCCGCGGCGGCGGGTCTGGACGGCATCCCGGTACCGCCGACGTTTGTCTTCGCCTCCGCCTACTGGGGCGCTTTCGCCGACAAGCAGCCTGCGTCCGCCGCGGATGACGCGTCACTGGTGGAGCTGATCGCCTTGCTGCGCAACGGGCGCAAGGGTGTGATCCTGCACGGCGAGCAGGAGTTCACTTATCACCGGCCGATCCGCGTCGGCGACGAGTTGCATGTCAACGGCCTCGTGGAAAGCGTTGAGGACAAGCCGGGCAGCGGCTCTCGGCCCGGCATGACGGTCATGGTGGTGCGCACCGACTATCGCGATCAGACCGCGCAGCTGCTGACCACGGCTCGCAGCACCTTCCTGTTCCGGCCGACAACGCGCTGACGATCGCCGCAAACCAGCAGGACTGCGCCGAAATCGTATACTTGATTCTTGAGCGGTTTTCGCCGAGTAGGTAGGAACGCATGTCTCCGTCAAAATCCGATTCCCGGGTCCCTCGCGCGCTACTGCCGCCCGCCGACAGTCCGCGTAGCACCGCGGAGAAGGTCGCCAACTACATTCGGACGCTCATCTTCAACGGCTACCTACAGCACGGCGAGCGGATCCGTCAGGACGAACTCGCCGAAACGCTCAACGTCAGCCGAATCCCGGTGCGCGAAGCGCTCATCGCGTTGGATCGCGAAGGCTGGCTGACCAGCAAGCCGCACCGCGGCTCGTTCGTGAACGGGTTCCACAGCGACGGCATCGAAGACCACTACGAGCTGCTGGGCATGCTGTTCGGGCTCGCAGCCAGACGAGCGACCGAGCACGCGACACCCGAGCAGATCGAGGGGCTGATCGCCCAGCAGCATGCGCTGCGCGCCACCGACGACCCCGACGAGTTCCGCCGCGAAAGCGACCAGCTGATCCGGCAGATATTCCGTATCGCCGACTCCCCACGGTTATCGGCGGTGCGTCGAGTCATGACCGGGATCGTGCCCGGCAATTTCTTCGCCGAAGTTCCCGGCACCATCGCCGATCAGAAGCGCACCACCGCCCGCATCGTTAAGGCGATCGCTGCGCGCGACGCCGATAAGGCTGCCGACGAATGGATCAAGCTGATGCGGCGACATGGCCGGCACGTGATCGAGTTGCTGCGCGAACGCAATCTGCTCAAGGCCGGCTAGGCGCCCACCGCCGGGGCTACACGGGCCTGCCGGGTCACCCTGATCCGCCGCGGCGCACCTGGCTGAACGGCACCCCGCGGTCGGCTGCGTACTCGCGGGGGAAGTCCAAGACCCGCTCGGCGATCACGTTGCGCGCGATTTCGGTCGTCCCGCCGCCCAGCGACACGATCTGGCGCTCCAGGTAGCGCTTGCCGACGTCGAAAAGCGCGGCGTCGTCTCCGACTACGGCCGCCGTCGACGCGATCGCGGCCGCGGTGTCGAGCTCGAGTTGACTGGCGTCGGCGTAGAACAGCCGGATGATCGACCCGGCCGCGGCCGGCATGCTGCCGTCCAGCACTCCTTGGTAGACGTGATCGGCGAGATGTTCGGCCACCGCGCGGTGCGCCAGCGCACGCCCGGACATCGCGGCGACCCGAACATCATTCATTTGACCGGTGCGCCGCGCCAAGTCCAAGTAGTCGATCGGCGCTGCCTCGGCGTCATCGCTTTCCAAGCCGCTGGAGAACTCCGAGGACCGCCCCATCGAGCGGCGTTCGTGGAACATCTGACGCGACGCCACCTGCCAGCCTTTGCCCACTCCCCCGACGACGGCGTCGTTGGGCAGTTCGACCTCGTCGAAGAACTCTTCGCAGAACTCAGAGGAGCCGTTGATCATCGCGATGCGTCGCAGCGTGACACCGGGGCGCTTGATCGGCAGCAGGAACATCGTCAGGCCCTCGTGTTTGGGCACATTCCAGTCGGTTCGGACCAGGCACAAACCGTAATCGGCGGCAAAAGCGCTGGTGCTCCAGGTCTTTGCGCCGTTGATCACCCATGAGTCACCTCGGCGTTTACCGCGGGTGGTGACGCCGGCCAGGTCCGACCCGCCGCTGGGTTCGGACAACAGCTGACACAGCACTTCCTCACCGCGCAACGCGGCCGAGATATGTTGGCTCTTCTGCTCTTCGCCGCCGACGTCGAGCAGCGTGGCACAGCAGATGGTGAAGCTGGGGATGTTGAGGATCAGCGGCATCTCGTAGCCGGCGCTTTCGGCGTTGAAGGCCTTCTGGTACTCGATCGTCAGGCCGAGACCGCCGTACTTCCGCGGGAAGCAGATGCCGGCGAAACCGCCTTTGTACAAACGCTTTTGCAACTCTCGGGCCCGCTGCCAGGACGCGTCCTGATCCAGCCGCATCGCCGGCGGATGGTCACGGTCGATGCGCGGCATGTTTTCGGCCAGCCACGCGCGCGCCCGCTGGCGGAACTCGTCGACGGACTCTTGGGCGGTGCTCATCGCGGTTTCTGTCATTGGGCCACTTCCGATTCGGTCAGTCGGGCGAAGATGCGCCGGTTGTGGTGGTCCGGATCGCCGTAGATCGCGCGGTACAGCGCGGCGCGCCGGAGGAACAGATGCAGGTCGTGCTCCCACGTCAGCCCGATACCGCCGTGCAACTGGATGAAGTCCTGCAGCATCACGCTGGCCCATTCGCCGACAAAGGATTTCGCGATGCTGGCGGCCAGATCGGCGTTAGGTGAGCGCGCGGCGACCTCGCTGACCGCGTGGGCGGTGGTGGCCCGGCACGCCTCGAAGCGGGTTTTCAGGTCGGCGAAGCGGTGTTTGAGCGCCTGGTAGGACGCCAGCGGTCGACCGAAGCTGTGCCGGTCGAGGGCCCAGGCGATAGTGGTGGCCAGCATCGTGTCCAACATCCCCACCAGTTCGGCGCATTGCATGATCAGGGCGATCTGGATCTGGCGGTCGATGAGCGCCGGTGTCTGCCCGGGATGACCGACGGTTGCGCCGACCGACACGTCCACATCGTTGAAAGAGACTCGCGCATACCGCTTCACCATGTCGATGCTCGGGGTCGGTTCGATTCGGACGCCGTCGGCGTGGGTCTGCACGACAAATTGGTGCACCTCGCCTGCCAGTCGCGCGACGACCAGAAGGAGGTCGCTCTCGGCGGCGGCTTCGACGCGGTCCTTGACTCCGCTGAGGCGATAGCCCGTGCTGGTGGCGGTCGCGGTGAGGGTGGGCGCCAGCGGGTCGAAGGGCCGATCGGGTTCGTAGACCGCCCACGAGGCGACGGCTTCGCCTGCCATCAACGCGCCGATGTGCGCCGCGTGGTCGGCACGGTTGTTTGCGTCGACGAGTCCGGCCAGCACGATGTTGACGGGGTGCAATGGTCCCGGTGCCACCGTTCGCCCGGCCAGCTCGGCGATCAGAGCCAGGTCAGCTACCCCGTTTCCGGACACACTGCCGCCGCCGAGGTCGTCACTGACCAGCAGAGACGTCCAGCCCAGTTCTGTTGCACGGCGCCACCACCCGGGTTCGAAGGATTGATCAGCGGCGTGCAGCTCACGCACCGTGCGCAGCGAGGCCTCTTTGTCGAGGAACTCCGCTGCGGTGGAGGCGAAGAGCGCCCGTTCTGCAGATTCGGTGGCAGTCATGGCGCAGTCCGCGCCTCCTTTCCGGGGCGCTGCGGCCCCGCGCCCGGGCCCCGACTTAGACAATATAATGTATATATCAGCGCTACTTTCGAGAGGCCGGCATTGAGCATTTCGCTGTTGTTGGAGATGGCGGTCTCCGCCGACCCGGATCGCGCGGCAATCTCGTGGGACGGTAAGGAGCTGACCGCAGGCGGGCTCAGCGATCTCGCCGACGGCGGTGCCGGGGTGATCACCAAGTTCGGCGCTCAGCACGTGGCCTACGTCGGCACCGGCGCGGCGATGCTGCCGGTGCTGATGTTCTCCGCTGCGCGCGCCGGCGTGCCAGTGACGCCGCTGAACTACCGGCTGTCGGCGGCCGGGCTGCGGGAACTCATCGATCGGCTGCCTCAACCCCTTGTCGTCGCCGACGCGCCGTACCTGGACACCGTCGGTCGGGCAGGCCTCGGTGTGGTCAGCTCGCAGGTGTTCCTGCGCGACGCGCTGACCGTCGACCCGGTCTGCATCGTCGCCGACCCCGACCAGGTCGCGGTGGTGTTGTTCACCTCGGGCACCACATCGCGACCCAAAGCTGTCGAGCTCACCCACGCCAACCTCACCGGCTACATCACGCAGACGGTGGAGTTCGCCTCCTCGGCTGCTGATGACGCCGCGCTGATCTGTGTGCCGCCGTATCACATCGCCGGCGTCTCCGCGGTGCTGAGCAACCTTTACGCCGGCCGCAGGATGGTGTACCTGCCCCGCTTCGATGCCGACGACTGGATCCGGCTGGTCCACGATCAGAACATCACCAACGCCACCGTGGTTCCCACGATGCTCGACCGCATCATCGACGCGCTCGAGGCGCGACCGGAACTGTTGCCGAGCCTGCGAACACTTGCTTACGGGGGCTCGCGGGTGCCGCTGCCGCTCGTGCGCCGGGCCCTGCAGCTATTGCCCGATACGGGGTTCGTCAACGCCTACGGTCTGACCGAAACCAGTTCCACCGTTGCGGTTTTGACCCCGGAGGATCACCGCGAGGCCGCCGCTGCCAGCGATGCCGCGGTCGCGCGCCGACTGGGCTCGGTTGGGCGCGCGGTGTCGGGAATCGAACTGCAGATCCGCGATGAGCACGGCGCGGTATTGCCGCCCGACCACACCGGCGAGCTGTGGGTGCGCGGTCCGCAAGTATCTGGCCGTTATGGCGAGATCGGCTCGGTACTCGATGCCGATGGCTGGTTTGCCACCCGCGACGTGGCCAGCCTCGACGCCGACGGGTACCTGTTCATCGGTGGGCGAGCTGATGACACCATCATCCGCGGCGGGGAGAACATCGCACCCGCCGAGATCGAGGACGTCCTGGTGGAGCATCCCGATGTGCGCCGATGCGCGGTGATCGGGATCGAGGATCCCAGCTGGGGCCAGATCATCGTCGCCGCAGTCGTTCCCGACGGCGAGGCCAGCCCCGACCCGGAGTCGTTGCGCGACTTCGTCCGCGTCCAGTTGCGCGGGTCGCGCACCCCCGACCGGGTGGTGATCGTAGCGGAGCTGCCGGCCAACGCCAGCGGCAAAGTCCTGCGACGCGAGCTGGAAGGCATCGTCGCCACGGCGCTGGGGCAGCCGTCGCACTAGAACGACGTTGGCCCCGCGGCGACGAGGTCGGCGACTGCTGCAGCGCCATCGGTGAAGCTCAGGAAGGCGTGTGGCAGGTCGACCGGCAGGATCGCGGATTGCACTTCGGCGCCGCGAGCGCGAAACCGCAAGTGGGCCTGCTTAATCCTGGCCGCCGAGACGATCGCATCACCGGCTGAGCCGATGAGTAGCACACGGCGGCCGCGCCAGTCTTCGCGCAGCACCGAGCGAGCCCGCAACAGGCGCAGCGGCACGCCGACATGCTCCGGACCGTCATACCGGGCCAGCACCGCGTCACTGAGCACGCGCTTGGCAGGCGTGCCGTAAATCATGACGGCGGCAGTTGCCGGGAAACATCGAGTGTGGAACAGACTCGTCAGCCGCATCCGGGTCAGCGAGTTCGCCGCGGCCGAGGCCCTCGTCGCATGCGCCATCGCCGCGAGCCCGGGGATCGAGGCACCGGTGATCACGAACCGGTCGATGCCGCGGCCGAATTCGCCGGTGAGGCGGGCGATGTCGACGATCCCGGCCGAATGCGACAGCAGCTGAATGCTCGTCGAGCGCGGCTGCCAGCGGAAGATCATCATGCGACCGACTTCATGGCGGACCGCACCGGTGGCGCGCGAGACCAGCGCGCGCGCCGGCGTGTCGGGCCCCAGCATGCCCTCAGGGGTGTGGCCCGGCATGTCGAAGGCGACAAGGCGGATATGGTGTGCGGCAAGATGTTCGGCGAGCAGCGCCAGCATCGCGCCGGACATGCCGCCACCACTGAAGCCCAGTACGGTTGGAGCCTGCTGCCAGGATACGGCGCTGGCGTGCAGGTACTCGACGATTGGCAGGCCTGCGGCCGTGTCCACGATCTCGGCTCGCATCGAAATCGGCTCATGCCGGTCGACCGCATCGATCAGCACGTCCATATCTGCCTATCCATATCACTCAATCTGCAGGCGAACGACGAGTCAGTCGGTGGAAAGGATCATTCCCGAATGACCCGAGGCGACAAGTGCGTTGCGGGCGCAGTCAACCTGATTGGCCGCGGTCCCGCGTAGTTGGCGGACCGCCTCGATGATGTTGTTGACCCCGTGGATATAGCCCTCGCCGAGCAGCCCACCGTGGGTGTTGACCGGAATCGCGCCATCGATGGCGATGTTGCCGTCGGCGATGAAGTCCCTGGCCTCGCCGTGGCCGCAGAAGCCGAACGCTTCCAACTGATAAAACACCACCGGGCTGAAGTTCTCGTAGAGCATCGCCACGTCGATGTCTGAGGGCTGTAGTGCGGCTGTGGCGTAGAGCTTTTCGGCGACCGCCTCGGCCTCGGTGAAGCGCGCCAGATCGGGATGGAAGTAGTTGAAGATGATTCCGCTGTCGCGCAGGTTGGCGTAGGTGGCGGCGGCGACCCGCACCACCGGGTGGGCCAGGTCGCGGGCGCGCGACTGGCTGGTCACGACCACCGCGACTCCCCCATCGCTTTCCTGGCAGCAGTCCAGCAGCCGCAGGATGGGTTCGACGATCCAGCGCGAGTTCTGGTGATCGTCAAGGGTGATGGGGCGCTTGTAGAACCACGCCCGCGGGTTGGTGGCCGCGTATTTGCGGGCCTGCACGCTGTACAGGCCGAAGTCGGCGTTGCTCAGCCCGTAGGTGTCCATGTAGCGCTGGAACCACAGCGAGTACATCTTGGCTGGGGTGTCCAGTCCGAAGGGCAGGTACAGATTCAGCGGCGCGAGTTGCACCTTGGCGGGCTGGCCGAAGCGCTGACCCGAGCGTTCGTTGAAGGCCCGGAAGATGACCACGGCGTCGGCCATGCCCGAGATCACGGCCGCGGCGGCCTGCTGGACGGTGGCCGCCGACCCGCTGCCTCCGAACGGCGTGCGTGACACCCACCGGGTCTGTGAGATCCCTACGCTTCGCATCAGGTCGAGTTCGTCGTTCTCGTCCTGGGTGAAGGTGACCAGCCCGTCGATATCGGCCGGCGTCAGGCCCGCGTCGTCGATGGCGGCCTTGACCGCCTCAGCGGCCAGCTGAAGCTCGCTGCGGCCCGAGTTCTTGGAGAACTCGGTCTGACCCACGCCGACGATCGCCGCCTTCGGCGCTTTCGATGCACCGGGCATGGTTAGGCGGCCTCCTCGTCGAGGATGAACTGCGGCAAGGTGACATCGCCGAACCGTGCGAAGGTCACCTTCACCGGCATGCCGGTGCGCACCGGGGTCCCCGGCTCTGCGGCGATGTTGCTGACCATCCGGATGCCCTCCTCGAGGTCGATGAGGGCCACGATGCGCGAGTCCGACTCGGGAACCGACGGGTGTCGCGACACGATCCAGCTGTAGATGACGCCCCGGCCGGACAGGTCCTCGACGGTGAAGTCGAGCGACTGGCAGTGTGGACACATCGGGGTGGGCGGATGCTGCAGTGCACCGCAGTTTGCGCATCGGCGTGCGACTAGCCGCGATTCGCGGGCCGCGGCCCAGAAGTATTCATCGGTTCGCGACGGCACCGGCGGTATCACGGTAATCATCTGTGCTCCTGTGGGTTTGAGTCCGCGACGCTTCGATGGCCTCGGCGCGGCATGGTGCGTGCGGCACGGGGTTATCACCGCCGCGAGCTCAGTCAGATGAGGGAAGCTGTTTGGCGGCTTCGATTTCCATCGGGCGGCCGTCGATGGTCAGGGTGCCCTCGCCGGCGGTGACGCACAACAGCTGGACGTTTGCCTCGGCGTCGACGTAGCGCTTACCCATGACGCTGCCGCCCAGCAGAGCCGGGTCGGCGGCCTGCTTATCTTGCGCCGCGTCGGATTTCGCGTCCACCATCGGCACCCCGCCGCAGCTGAGCGCGACCGTTTCATCCTTCGGCGCGCGCAATACGATGACTTTGCCCGAACAGACGACGCTTTGCATTTGTTGTCCGGTTTTCATTTCAGGACTCCTTCGTTGGACTGCAGGAATCTAGTGTGGCTGACCCCGGCAGACGCGGTCACGATGTGGTCGGCCAGGGACCAACCGATGAGACGACGTCCGCCCACCCGAGCAGGCGCCGCCACAGCAGTTGCCGACTGCCCGCGATGTTGTGGTTGTGCGCGGAGTCGGCCAATGAATAGAAGGTGATGTCGGCGCTGTTCGCGAACGCCGGCACCAGCTTGGCGGCCTTGTGCCAGGGCTCGTGATCGCCGCCGCCGAGAAACACCGGAACCTTGATCTCGCGGATGTAGTCGGTGATGTTGCCGGGCACTATCGACAACATTGACGGCAGCGGCACCAGATTGGTCATGACGGCCCGCAGCGCGGCCACCCCGACCGGATCAGTGCCGGGCAGGTTGAACGGGAACGGTGCGGGGGCAGGCTGGCCGGGGGCCGATCCGGACAACCGCTGGCGCGCCATGGCTGTCAGGACTTCCAGCGAGACCGGCCCCGCCGTGGCGATGCGACGTTCTTGTCGGGTCAGCGCGTCGGGTAGCCCGGCTGTAGAGAACCCCAGGCAGGCGATCGCGGTGTGCTGGGGTTTGATGGCCTCGCCGATCAGCGCAAGCATCGCGCCCATCGAATGGCCCACCGCCACCGTGTTGACCGTGATGGTCGCCGGAAGCAATGCCCGTAAGTCGTCGGCCGCCAACCGAAATGCTTCGACACCGGCGCGTGCGACGGTCTGCGGCGAGAGCCACACGTTGTCGCCCGGTGTCGACTGTCCGGTGCCGAGGTTGTCGATCAGCACGCAGGCGAACCCGGCTGCGCTGGCGTAGCGGGCGAAGCTGAATCCCGCGTCGGGTTCACCCAGGTCGAAGTAGTCGCCCGTGCACCCGCCACCGGGCGTACAGCACAGCAGCGTCAGGTGGTTGGTGCGCTTCGCCACGGCCGGAATGACCAGCTCGGCACGCATCAGCCACTCCCCCGGCTCGTCGACGACAGCGCTGACGTCGTAGCGGGCGCGGATACGCCGTGGAAGAGTCGGTGCCGCTGGGGGCTCGGCGACGCGCACAGCACTTTCTCCTTCGTTACTTCGGTCCGGGGCGCAGCGCAAGATCAATGACGAAGAGCTGCATAGCTTCTGCGCCGTTGACGGACCGAATTCACTCGATATCGCCCGCTCACGCCGTAGCCGGCTCTTCCTCCGTCTGGACGATGACATTGGCGCCGATCAGTTCATCGATCTGGTCGCTGCCGTATCCGAGGATGTCGGAGAGGATCCGCCTGCTGTGGGTGCCAACGGTCAACGGCGGACCCTGGATGACGCCGGGCGTATCGGACAGGTCAACTCCGAGCCCGGTCTGGTCGAACTTGCCGACATGGGGCTGCCGGTACGAGGTGACCCACCTGCGCGCGATCAGCTCTGGGTCGTCGAACACGTTGCGGGAGAACTCCGGATCGCTGACCTCGGCAGGCACGCCTGCCGCGTCGAGCGCATCGCGCCAATCCAGCGCGCTGCCGGTCAAGAAGACCGCTTCGAGTTCCTTGCGCACAGCCGCGTCGTTGGTGCCGCGTCCGATGGGGTCGGTGGGCTCGCTCGAGGTCAGCGCGTCGATGCCCACCGCGCCGGCCAACGCACTGCGCTGGTCGTCGGTGAGTGCGGCGATGGTCAGCCAGCCGTCGGCGGTCTGGTAAATGCCGTGCAGCGCATTGAATCCGAGCAGCATCTTGTCGACCTTGGGCCGGTTCGCCTCCCGACCGTTGGCGTCCACGTAGGTGCCCGACGCCGTCAGTAGGCAGGCGTACAGGATGGAGGTGTCGACGAATTGGCCCTTACCGGTGCGCAGGCGGTCGTAGTACGCGGCGAGCATCCCGATCGCGGACAGGAAGCCGTTTCCGGTGTCGCCCAGCGAGGTCAGCGACCACAGCGGGGTTCCGCCGTCGTCCATTCCGCCGTCGGCCCATTCCACTCCGGCCAGGGCGGCTCCGGTCTGGTCGTTGCCGGGCTGACCGTCACGGTAGCCGCGGTCGAAACCGCGGGTGTGGCAGTAGATCACCTCGGGATTGGTCTCCGCGACCGTGTCGTAGTCCAGTCCCAAGCGTACCGCCGCGCCGTAGCGCATGTTGTGCTGCACGATGTCGGCTTTGTCGATGAGCCGCCGCACCACGTCCAGGCCGCGGGGATCCTTGAGGTTGACCGACAGGCTGTGCTTGCCCCGGTTGGCGGCGAACGCGATATGCGTCGAATGCCAGAAGCCGTCCCACAGCGTGTTCACCTTGATCACCGTGGCACCCAGATCGGACAGCAGCTGGGTGCCGAACGGACCCGCGATGGCCAGGCCGAGGTCGACAACCAGCACACCGTCCAGAGGTGGTTTCCCTGCGGAGGGTGCGGCCGCCGACTGCGGTGCGCCAGCTGGCAATTCGGCGGCCTCGGCACGCACCGCATCGGTGTGCTCGCCGCGCCGCGCCGCGCCGACGGTGGGTGTGCCGCGGCTGCGGTCCAGCCGCAGCACCGAACCCACTTGGTTCAGCGGTCCCAGCTCGGGATCGTCGAGCACCACGACGCAGCCGTCGGCGAGCATGTGTTCGTCGGTCAGAGCTTCGGCCGGCGACTGCACGACCTGCAGGCACACACCGGCCACCCGGGCCGCCTCGAGCCACTCGGCCGAGGTGAACTTGGCGAACGCGGCGCGCATCAACGGCAGGTAGTGCCAGTAGACGATGAGGTCCTCCGGTCCGGTCAGGATCCGATCAGGGTCCTCGGACGGACGGACACCGGCGGCCTCGAGCTTGTCGCCCTGCGACGACCCGAGCACGAATTTCGGGTTCGGCACCCAGTGCTGAATCCAGCGGCCGTCGGCACATTCGAAGAAACCCTTGGAGGCGCGCTGATCGAACACCCACGTCCAAAACATCGGTGCCTCGACGTCGGCGGCACGCTGCAGCGCGCCGGTGCCTGCCCCCAAAGCGCCCTGCAGCAGCGAGGTTTCCACGTGCTGGCCGCGGCCTGTGGACTCCCGAGCGACAAGTGCGGCAGCGACACCCATCGCCGCGAAGTAGGCCGCGCTCACGCTCGGCCAGGGCGAAGCCGAGAACATCGGTCCGTCGCGCTGTGGCCCGTCGGCGCTGCCTTCGGGTGTGTCCAAATCCTTCAACGGGTATTCGGGCTCGCGGTTGATGTGGTGCAGATGGCCGCCGACACGCCCGAGTTGGTCGAACTGCAGTCCGGTGCGTGCCATCACCAGACTGTCGTAGCCCGGCCGGTCGGCGACGCGGGTGTCTCTGCCGTATCCGGTGATCGATACGTAGATCAGCCGGGGGTTGATCTCAGCGAGGGGGTCGTATCCGAGGCCCAGCCGGTCCATGACGCCGGGCGCGAAGCTTTCGACGAGGATGTCGGCGGCCGCGGCCAGCCGCAAGAACACCTCGTGGTCGTCGCGATCCTTCAGATCGAGCACGGCGCTGCGTTTGCCGCGGTGCCACACCTTGTACCCGGGGTGTGCGGAGAACGGATCACCTTGTGGCCGTTCGATTCTGGTGACCTGCGCACCGTGATCGGCCAGCAGCATGGTGGCGATCGGACCAGCGATACCCCATGACAGGTCGAGGACCTTCAGGCCGTCGAATACGCCCGACATTATTACCTTTCAGCGAAGACTCGAGACGAGCTGTCAGAGATTCCAGACCCGCTCGGCGTTTTTGAACAGCAGTTTGTCGCGCTCCTCGTCGGTCGCGTCGAGGAACAGGTGGGATGCGATGTCCTGGGAGTGCGGCCAACTCGACACCGGGTGGGGGTAGTCCGAAGACCACATGATGTTGTCCACCCCGAGACGCTCACGGCCGTGTTGCAAGACGCCGGGCTCGTCGATGAATGTGACGTACACGTTCTGCCGGAAGTAGTGGCTGGGCAGCTCTTTGAGACCGGGGAACTCGTAGCCCTGGCGGGTGTTCATGTCATCGACGGTGTAGAGCCACCAGCTGACCCAGCCCACGCCGGGTTCGACGAACACCGTCTTCAGTCGCGGGAAGCGTTCGAAGATGCCGGTCAGCAGCCACATTCCCATGGATTCTGCGCTTGACAGCGGCACCATCGGGACGAATATGCCGCGCTGCGGGGTGGGATCGCGCCGCGCGAGGCCGTCGAGGGTGGTGTTGAGGCCGATGTGCAGGGCGATCGGGATGCCGGTTTCCTCGATGGTCGCCAGCAGCGGACTGTAGCGTTCGTCCCAGTAGTCGGGCAGGCCGAGTTCGGACGGATAGACCGGCATCTGGATCGACTTGATCCCAACGTCGGCGGCACGCTTGACCTCCGCTACCGCGGCATCGATGTCGTGGATGGGGATCTGGAAGTTGATGTGCAGGCGGTCGGGATCCTCAGAGGCCCACTGCTGAAGGGTGGTGTTGAACGCACGGGTGGCTTCCTTGGAGCCCTCTTTGAGCATGAACAGGTAGCGGAACGCGCTGACCTCGCAGTACGTGATGGACGACTCGATACCGTCAAAGTCCATGTCGGCCAACCGCTCCTTGGCCACGGTGTGACCGGGGCGCCCCTTGGCGGGGTGATTGCCGGTGGCGAACCCGTAGAGCTCATCGTCGCCGTCAACTTCCTGCCCATTCTGCTTCTTCCAGAGCTGGTTGGTCGACGCCGAGAGCATCGGCATCATCTGCTGGACGAATTCGCCGACTGCGTTGTCGTAGTCCTGATGGAACTTCGTAGCCAGATTGGACTTGATCTGCTCGTGCGATAGGTCGACGTGGTCGTCAGCCGAGATCAGACGGTACTTGTCCTGGGTGAGCGTCATGGTGGTCTCCAACGTCCGAAGTGACAGCTCACTCCACGTTATAGTAGTCACTATAAGAGTTCAAGGACGGGTTGGAACCCTTGGTTGGCGGCGGCGCCGGAATCGCGCAGATCGCACACGTCCCGCGGGGTGTGGCGTCTCGCCCGATACCGGGCTGACCCGACTTCAGAACCGTTGGCTTGTCGAGGAAATCGCAGGTCGGGGACGGCGCTTGGCGTGCGTTAGCTCCGGAGCCAGGTGACCGAAGTAGTTGTTGGCGCACGGCCAATGTGGTCTGATGGTCGACAATCCCATAGCAAGGACTATGACAATTGTTCAGTTCGTGTGCAGGGGGCGATGGGCCACCTCGTCGATGCGGGGCCTGCACGGTGTGGCAGTGAGGAGAACGGACGTGGGGATCATCGACGAGGTGTCGACGTTGGGGCATTTGATCGACGGGCGCATCGTGCGAAATGACGCCATGTTACAGATCGTCAGTCCGTCCTCCGGAGAGATCGTCGCGATGTGCCCGCATGCCACGGTGGAGTTGCTCGATGAAGCGATGACTGCTGCCAAGCGCGCCCAGCCGCAGTGGTATGCGTTCGGCCAAGCCGCACGGCAGAAGGTCATCGGCCAGATGAGCAACGCGCTGGTGGCGCACCTCGACGAGATCGTCGCGATCTCCGCGCTCGAGAAGGGCGCAGTCGGCGCCGCGGCCGAGGCCTACACCGCCCCGGTGTTCATGGCCCACCTAGCGACCACCGACATCCCCGTCGACGTGCTCGAAGACACCCCGGAGCGCACCGTCACGGTGGTGCGCAAGCCGGTTGGCGTCGTCGCGGCGATCAGCCCATGGAACGCCCCGATCCTGATCATGTGCGAGAAGATCGCCAGCGCGCTGCTCGTTGGCAACACCGTCGTCGCCAAGCCCTCGCCGTTCACCCCGCTGGCCACCCTGGCACTCGGCCGAATCTGGCAAGACATCGTGCCGCCCGGCGTGCTCAACATCGTGGCCGGCGGTAACGACCTCGGCGCGCAGATGGTGACCCATCGGTTCACCCGGATGATCTCGTTCACCGGGTCGGTGGCGGCGGGGCAGCAGATCGCCGCCGCGGCGGCGCCGTCGCTGAAAAACCTTGTGCTCGAACTCGGGGGCAACGACGCGGCGATTGTGCTGCCCGATGTCGACGTGGAGACCGTCGCAGAGGCCGTCTTCAACGCCGCGTTCCTGATGAGCGGTCAGGTGTGCGCGGCGATCAAACGCCTTTATGTCCATACGTCGATCTATCACGACATGATCGATGCACTGGTTCGACGTGCTGACGCCGCTGTGCCGGCGCCCGAGACGTCGGGGGGAACGTTCGGCCCGCTGACCACCCGGCCGCAGTACGACCGCGTCCGAATGTTGTTGGCCGATGCGCTGTCTCAAGGAGCGCACGCAGCCACCAGCGGGGCGCAGCCCGCGTCGCGGGGCTACTTCATCGCGCCCACCATCCTCACCGACGTCAGGGCGGGCATGAAGGTGGTCGATGAGGAGCAGTTCGGACCCGTGTTGCCGGTCATGAGTTTTCGTGACATCGATGAGGCGATCGAGGCCGCCAACGCCACCGAATACGGTCTGTGCGGATCGATCTGGACCGCCGACATCGAAACCGGCGCCGCGTTGGCCGCACGGCTGGACTGCGGGACAGCGTGGGTCAACAGTCACGCTGAGGTGGCTCCGCACGTGCCGTTCGGTGGTACCAAGTCCTCGGGCGTCGGCCGCAACTGTGGCACAACGGGTATCGACGGGTACGCCGAGCTGCAAACCAGGTACGTCTACAAGTCTGCCGATCGTGTCAACGCACACTGAGTACGGCGGGAGCGGAGCAGCGGTGGCCAGGGATCTGACCGGAGATGTCGCGGTCATTACGGGTGGCGGCAGCCCGGTGGGCATCGGTGCAGCGACCGGGCGGCTCCTCGCCCAGCACGGCTGCCGAGTGGTGCTTTCCGATGTCAACCCGGTGACGTTGACGACAACGGTTGCCTCGCAGCGTGTTGCCGGCCTCGACGTGACCGGAATCGTCGCCGACGTCTCCGAACTGACGTCGATGCAGGCGCTGGCCGATCAGGTGTTCACCGAATACGGACACGTCGATATCGCGTTCCTCAACGCGGGCATCGGTTATGCCGGAAGCTATTTCGAGGACGACATCGATGGCTGGCGTCGGGTTTACGGTGTCAACTTCTTCGGGGTGCTGCACGGCATCAAGGCGTTCGTGCCCAGGATGGTTGCCCAAGGCACCCCCGGCGATGTGCTGGGAACCACCTCAGGCTCGGGGGCTGTCGGTGTGATGTACCAGACGCCCGCCTACTCGTCGAGCAAGGCCGCTGTCCTCACGCTGATGGAGGGTCTGTACGCGACACTGCGCGATCAGAATTCGGTGATTCGCGCTCACGCTGTCTTTCCGCCGCTGACGAAGACGAATCTGGGTGGGGACCCCAGCGTCATGACGATGGTGCAGCAAGGCCTCGAATCGGCCGGTGTCGCAGCGGTTCTCGCCGAGCCGGAGGAAGTGGCGGTCACCGTGCTGGAATCCATCCAGAGCGGGAACTTCTGGGCCCATCACGACCACGAGGCCGACTCGCGGCTGTCCAACGGCCGGTTCGAGGCCGATATCGACTGGCAGGACGAGACCGTGCGCACGCGCGCAGCGGCGATCATCGCCCGCACACCACCCGACCCCTACTTGTGGGGGCTGGCGCAGATCACGGGCGCGCAGTAGCGCCGGGCGTCACCCCTGCCAGGGCTTGGCCTTCACCAGCCCACCGGCGTCGATACGCAGCTGCGTGCCGGTGATGAACCGCGAGTCATCGCTGGCCAGGAACAGGACCGCGTTGGACACGTCCTGCGGCTCGATGTAGGGAACCGGGATCGCCTGCATCGCCGGAAACGCCAGCTCGGCGTCCTCGCGGGTAGGCGCGTCCAGGTCTGGCCGGAACACGCTGTACATGCCTTTGCTGTGCAGCATGTCGGTATTGACGTTGGTCGGATGCACTGCGTTGACCCGGATCTTGCGGTCGGCCAGTTGCAGCGACAGATCGTTGACGTAGTGGGCCACCGTCTGCTTGGCGAACGTGTAAGCGCACCCGCCCGGCCCCTGGTTGTCGGTGTTTCCCAGCTGGGCGGCCAGCGACCCGGTGGCGATGATCGAGCCGCCGTCGCTGATGTGTGGCAGGCTGGCCTGAATCACATTGAAGACCCCAACCAGATCGGTGTCGACCGTGTCAGACCACGACTGGATCGTCTGTCCCTTTCCCAACGGGCAGATCCCGGCGTTGGCCACCACGACGTCGAGGCGTCCGAGTTCGGCGACACCGTCGGCGACCGCCTTCCACACCCCGGTGCGGTCGCGCACGTCGACGACGATCGTGTCGACGCGGACCCCTTCCTTCTCGATCAGTCGCGCCGTCTCATCGAGATCCTCGCGGCGCGAGAGTGGATAAGTATTGCCCTCGATGTCCGCGCAGATGTCCAGGGCGATGATGCTGGCGCCCTCCGCGGCCAGTGTCACCGCATGCGATCGACCCTGGCCACGCGCGGCGCCCGACACCACCGCGACCTTGTTGTCCAACTTGTCCACTTGTTGAGTCCTCTCCGATCCGGTGGCCCGCTCACGGTCCTGGGCCCCCGCTCGTATCCACAACCACTCGACGGTGCCCACTCGACGTTAGCCGAACATCGATGCTCGATATAATATGGGATATACAATCTTCCTCATTTGCGGCTCAAGGCGGCGATAGAGTAGGCCGACTGGACCTGCGGCGCGGCATATGGCCGGGGGATGGGGCCCGACAATTCAACCAGCCGACCTTGCCCTGCAACAGAGCTTTTCAGAGAAAGAACGGCAAATGCCGCCGGCACCCGCAGTCGGGGTAAGTGCCGTGTGCCGATCTCGACCGCAGTGCAATCGGCGGCAGGCCCTTGTGGGAGATATAGTATATACTATATGTTTACGTCGGTCGCCTTCGCCGAATACGACCCACACCGGGCAGTACGCGACACCGGATGGACACGTGTTCCGCCAGAGCGGCCTCGTCTCCCCCGCTGCCGCCAGAACATGGAAAGACCTTCTCCCCCAGTGAATTCGGACGACACACAGGATTGGCGCCCCATCACGACGGCCGCCGCGGCGGTGACGCCTCCGCCATCGGAATCAACCGCGCAGGACAGAAACGGTCGCGTACGACTCCGCACCAAGAAAGCCGACCATACACTGGCCTCGGCCGAGCCGATTCAGCCGGACTGGGTGTACAAGCTCGGGCGCCGCGACCTGCGCGCGCGGGGCGACGACTGCAGGTTCCGGCTGACTGTGGTGGCACCGACGGTGGCCGATGTGGTGTCCTGTGTCGGCGGCTGGTTGGTCGACCGCGCCATGCTGGGTTGGGACATCACCGTTCTGATCGCCCAACCGCAGCAGGACCTGCGGCCGCTGAGCATCCTTGGTGTCAGATCGTTTGCATTTGACGCGGTGCTGAAAGCGCGGATGCGGCTGCCGATACGTGACGGCATGTCGGTGGCTGCGGATCTGTACTTTGGCGACGCACGGGTACGGCGCTACGTGGTACGACGGGTGCATCAACGGCAAAGCGAGTTCACATTGTGGGGCCAGGACCGGCTTGTGAATTCAGATGATGACCAGACCACAACGACGAGCGCCCTCACGATCGAGCACCGGCTCAGCGGGGCGGCGCGCACGTTCAAGGCGCACGCGCTGGGCGCGGCGCTCGGGTCGTGGCCGGCAGGGGTTGTGGGAGCGACCGAGACCTTTTGTGACGGTTGGCCGCGGAATGGACTGCACCAGCGTTCGTTGCGCGTCGTGCGGAACGATATTGCCGGCACAGCTCACCCTTCGTCCCCACCCTGATTCCAACCGCGGATCCGACGCTCACGTGAGCCGCGCCCGCGAAACAATGCACGCTGTCAGCTGTCAACTCGCCGGTCCTCCCCGTTGCTCAGATGGCCCGTGAGCGTTCTCTGCACGTCCCAGTGTCCTCTTGTGATCCCGGATACCTTCGCGCCGAAATTCACGTGTATGGCGCGTGCCGAACAGGTGACCGCTGATGGACTGACAACGCGGCGACCACAACCAGCCTTATTATAGTGGCTACTATAGGAGCCGTACACTAACATAGCTTCGGTCCCATATATCGAGCAAAGGTTCTCAGCGTGAAGGTGGAGGCGGTCGCCGACAAGCAGGTCGCTGGGCGGCGCGCAGGCGTTCAGTCTGCGCAGCAACCCAAGGCGGACGGGGAAAGCACGCCCCAACGCGTCATCGACGCGGCGATCGATTGCATTCTGGCCAAGGGCTACTACCGTGCCAGCTCCAATGAAATTGCTCGATGGGCCGGCCTCACATGGGGAGTGATCCAATACCATTTCGGAACGCGTGAGCGCCTGATGCTCGACGCATTTCGCGATCAAGTGCAGAAGCTCATTGACCACTCGGAGAATTACGTCTTCACCGGCGACACGACCCGCGAGCAGCTCTGGTCGGTTTTCGAATACCTCAATGACTTCTTCGGCCGCCGGGAATACCTCGCATCGCTGGAGATCAACCTCAATCTTGTGCGCACGCCGTCGACTGAAGAAGAGGTTCGCGCCGAGGTTCAGCGCCTGCATGACGCGATGACGCAGGTCGGGGCTCGCTACCCTGCCCACGTCGTGAGCAATGAGATGGTTGTTGAAGTGGTGCGCAGTGTGATCGTGACGCACCGGTTGCGCGCGGATTCCTCGCTCACCGCGTTCGTGGACGACGAAAAGGCCTATCGCGAACGAGTCGAAATGCTCATCGGTGCGCTTGCCGAAGACCTCGAGAAGGCGTGAGGGCAATCACTCAGCGCAGGTAGATGTTGTATTGTGGGGCAACGACATTCGGGACAGTCTGCGCTCATGGGCGGCCGTGGGTCGGCGCGGCTGGCCGGTGATCGTTCATGTTGAACCGTCGGCGGGCCGGTTGGACTCGGTACGCCGATAGCCCCTGGTGGTCGACAGATGGGTGATCTTCTTGTCTGCTGCTGCGGGATGCTGCTCGGGCGCGATGGGTATCGACGAGATGACCCTGCCAAGATGTGCATCGAGATCGTCGTGCGCGGTGTGCCACAGCTGGAGCCCGTCGATCACCATGCGCGGCAGCATAATCCGCTCGCGCGCCGCAACCGAGATCAGGTCGATGATCGCCCCGTCTGTGTCACCGCTGCCCAACGCCACATAGACCCGGTGTCGTTCCAGGGTCAGGAGGTATTCGTGGACGCTATCGGCCAGCTTCCAGGCCAGCTCGACGGCACCCATGTAAGCCGCCATGCCACTAGTAGGACCTGGGTAGCGACAAACTGTGTTGCGCCACGTAGTTGAGGATCATCTCCCGGCTGACAGGAGCGATGCGCAGAAGCCGGGCCAGCCCCCACTGCGGCACCAGTCCGTATTCGGCGGACAGACCGTTGCCGCCGTGCAGTTGGATGGCGTGGTCCACCGCGCCCACCGCGGCCTCGGCGGCTGCGTACTTGGCGATGTTTGACGCCTCCCCGGCGGGCTGGCCCTGGTCGTAGAGCCACGCCGCCTTGGCTGTCATCATCGCCGCGAGGTCGACCTCGATCTTGGCTTTGGCCAGGGGATGCGAAATCGCTTGGTAGGAGCCGATCGCCGGGCCCCACACCGTTCGGGTGCGGGCATAGTCGGCACCCTTGCTCACGGCGTGACGTCCGATGCCCACGCATACCGCCGCACCGGTGATGCGCTCCGGATTGAGCCCGTCGAACACCTGCCGAAAGCCCTCATGCTCAGTGCCGACCAGAGCGTCGGCGGGCACGCGGACGCCGTCGAAGTGCAGGGTGTACTGCTTCTCGGGCACCGAGATCCCCACCGGCAGTCGGTGCTTGACCAGACCGCGCGCATCGGTGGGCACAAGGAACAAGGACAGCTTCGCCGGCGCTGACCGTGCGACCACGATCAGCGCCCCGGCCTCGTCAACACCGGAGATGTAGTACTTGGTGCCGTTGAGCAGGTAGTCCCCGCCGTCGCGCGTGGCAGTCGTGGTGATCTCGCGGGTATTGGAACCGGCATCGGGTTCGGTGATCGCGAACACCACCTTGGTATCGCCGGACGCCATCGGCGGCAACCACTCTCGGCGCTGTTCGAGGCTGCCGTAGCGCGTCAGCAACTCCCCGGAGATCGCGCTCGACACCAGCAGCAGAAGCAGCGGGCAGCCGTGCGCGGCGGTCTCCTCGCACACGATGGCCAACTCCGCCATGCCCGCTCCACCCCCGCCGTAATCCTCGGCGAAGTTGATCCCGATGAAGCCCTGACGGGCCAGATCGCGCCACAGCTCGGTGGTCGGCTGGTGAGCCGCGGCGCAGTCGGCGAAGTAGCCTGGACCATACTTGTCGGTGACCGCTCCGATCGCCGAGCGAAGGTCGCGATGCTCGGTGGGTTCTGAGAAGTCCACTATGTCTTCAGCATTTCTGGGATATCGGTGTGCAGCGCTCGGACGTACTCGCCGAGCCCCTTGGCTTGCGGGTCGGTCCTGGTGCACGACGCCACACCCTCGCCGAGGAACCCGACGATGACGAAGTTCAGCGCCTTGAGGTTGGGAAATTCGTAGCGGCGCACCGGTAGTCCGGCGGCTTCGGGTACGAGCTGCGTGAAGCGTTCGATAGTCAGATGCGACCGTAGCCAGTCCCACCGCTCGTCGGTGTCCGTCCACAAACCGACGTTGGCGTTGCCGCCCTTGTCACCGGACCGCGCGGCGATCACACTGCCCAACGGACTGCGGCTGGTCGGCCCGAAATCGGCGATGACGGATTGCGCAGGCCCGGCCGGCCCGGCGGGTGGCTGTGCGACTTCGGTGCTGTGCGGGATGGTTTCGGCGGTGCCATCGGCGTGTACGACGGTGTGGGTGACCGCGTCCGCGGGCACGACGGTGGGCCAGTAGACGCCGAACTCGCTTGCCGACGTCGGCGGAGTGGTGGTGTGAAAGCCCGGGTACCCGGCGACGGCCAGTTCGATGACGGCATTGGAGAACGCGCGGTCCACCTTCGCTCTGTCGCGGTCCTTGACGGTCACCCGAAGGTGCGCAGTGGCGTCGACCAGCGAGGCCGGATCGGGTTTGTCGTAGCGCAGCAGCTGCAGGTCGACGGCGTCGAAGCTGTCTTGGCCGCCAAGGATGGCGAACAGTTCCTCGACCGTCCAGGCGGCCTTGTCCTCGATGTTCAGCCCGGTCAGCACCATGGTCATGGTGTTGCGGTAGCCGCTGATGTAGTTCATCGCCACCTTGAGCGTGGCCGGCGGCGGGCTGCCGGTGGCGCCGCTGACCCGGACCCGGTCCGGTCCGTCCTGCTCGACGGCCAGGGTGTCGAAGTGGGCGACGACATCGGGGTTGACATAAGCGGGTGCGTCGACCTCGTACAGCAGTTGGGCGATCACCGTTCCCGGCGACACCAGTCCCCCGGTGTCATCGGGTTTGGTGATGACGAAGCTGCCGTCGTAGGCGAGTTCGGCGATCGGCGAGCCGGGGTAACGCCGGTCGGCGATCTCGGCCAGCTGCGAGTAGTTGCCGCCGGTGGCCTGCGGGCCGCATTCGATGATGTGCCCGGCGGCCACCGCGCCGGCCAGCGCGTCGTAGTCGGTGCGCGACCAGTCGTGCCACCAGGCACCGGCGCCCACGACCAGCGCGGCGTCGGTGACCCGGCCGGTGATGACGATGTCGGCGCCGCCGGCCAGCGCGCTCGCGATGCCCCAGCCGCCCAGATACGCGTTGGCCGACACCGGATCAGCGCCGGCAGTGCAAAGGTCGGCACCGCTGTCGAGGTGGGTGAACGGCGTTCCGGCGGCGCGCAGCGCGGCAAGTTGTGGCATCAGGTCGTCGCCGCCGACGTAGGCGACGCTCAATGACACACCGGCGTCGGCGATGACGGCGCGCACCGCGTCTGCCATTCCCGCCGGGTTGAGCCCGCCGGCGTTGGTGATCACTTTGACACCACGTGCCGCGCACTCGTTGACGACCTGTTTGAATTGGGTGAGAAAGGTTCGGGCGTAACCGCTTTCGGGATCCTTCTGCTTGGCTTTCCAGAGGATCAGCATCGTCAGCTCGGCCAGGTAGTCCCCGGTGATGACGTCGACGTCGGCGGCGGCGATTAGCTCACGCATGGCCGCGAGCCGGTCACCGTAGAACGCCGAGGTGTTGGCGATGCGTACCGGGCGCTTCATTAACGTGGCGCCCGCTGCGTCGGCGCCCCGGCGAACGCTTGGGCGATGTCGAGCCATCGCGATCCGACCGTCCCCTGGGCCTCCAGCGCGGTCTGGGTCCAGTGCCGGCGCTGGGTCACGGTAAGCGCGAAGTCCAGCGCCGGACCGCTAACCCGGTTCGCGGCATCTTCCGGGCCCCAGGTCCAACTGTCCCCGTCAGGGGAAACCAGTTCGATGCGCACCGAGTCGCCGGGCACCTCGAGCCCGTTGATCATGTGGGCGAATCCGAACGTCGTCACGCCCAGGTGGGCGATGTTGCGCAGCCCGGGACTGGGCGGGTGCTCGACACCCAGGGCCTCGTAGATGTCGTGACCGTGTGCCCAGGTCTCCATCAGTCGCGCGGTCGCCGAGGACGCCACACTCATATCGGGCCCAAACCACGGCAGCCGCCGACGGGGGTCCTCGCCGGCGAATTCGCCCTGCAGGTCTTGGCGCGCCTCGATAAACCAGCCCAGCAAGGCCTCGGGGGTGAGGATGCGGTGCTGCTTGACGATCCGGTCGGGGAAGTCCATGCCGCCGGTGGTCAATGCGTCGGCCAGGCCGCGGAACTCGTCGGGCGTCGTCATCGCCAGCCGGGCGGCGTCGTCGAAGAACGCCAGGTGCGAGACCTGGTCCTGGATGCTCCACCCCGCGGCAGGCGTCGCCAGCCCCCACTGCTCGTAGGCCAGGCCGTTCAGGTGCTCGATCAGCCGGCCGGACTCGTGCTGCAGATCGGAGAGCAGACCGGGGTAGTCCAGGCCCATCAGGCTCCTTTCCATTGCGGGGGGCGTCCCTCGTTGAACGCACGCGGGCCCTCCTGGGCGTCGTTGCTGAGATAGACTGTCGCCCAGAGGGTTTCGGCGAGTTCGTAAGCCGTGCTCAGCGGATGCTCGGCGGTCAGGGCGGCGGTCTGCTTGCCGGCGGCCACCGACAGTGGCGCGTTGGCGGCGATCTGCTCGGCCAGCGCCTGGGTGACCTCGATGAGTTCGTCGGGCTCGGCGAGCCGGTTGACGAACCCGATCTCGTAGGCGCGCGCGGCCGACAGCGGCGCGCCGGTGAGCACGAGTTCCATCACGATGCGCCGCGGAATCATCAGTGGAAGCGGCGCGGCCCAGGGGGAGCCTCGTCCCACCTTGACCTCGGTGATCCCGAACTTCGCCGTGGTGGCGGCCACGCACAGATCGCAGATCTGGGCCAGCAGGAAACCGCCGGCGAAGGCCACCCCGTTGACCGCGGCGATCGTCGGTTTGTCCACCGTGATGTTGCGGCCGAACTGCGGGATGAAGTCGACCGGCGGGATGGTCAGCCCGTCTTCGGACATTTCCTTGAGATCACCGCCCGCGCAGAACGCCTTGTCGCCGGCACCGGTGAGCACCAGGACCTTGGCGGTGTCGTCGGCGTTGAAGGTGCGGACGCCGTCGAACAGGCCATCGCGCACCGCCTTGTTCAGCGCGTTGCGCGCTTCGGGCCGCTCGATGGTCAACCAGGCGACGCCGTTGCGGACCTGGTAGCTGACGCTCACTGCTCTTCGCCTTGCACGACGGCCAGCACCGCGCCCGAATCGACCTGCTGGCCTTGAGTGACCAGGATCGAGGTGACGACTCCGTCGGCCGGGGCTCGTACGGTGTGCTCCATCTTCATGGCCTCCAGCACCACGATCGGCGTGCCCGCCGCGACCGCGTCGCCTTCGCCGGCCGCCACGCGCACGACGGTGCCGGGCATCGGGGCCAGCAGCGAGCCGACTTCGGTCGGTGAGCTGGGGTCGGGGAATCGCTCGACCTCGACCAAGGTGGTCGAACCCAGCGCGCTGTCGATGTACTGCGTTGCGCCGCAGCGCGTCACCGCATAGCGGCGGCGCACGCCGTCGATCTCGGCGTCGACCAGCGTGGCCGAGGCGTTCAGGATCCGTACCTCGCGCGATTCGCCGTCCACTGCCGCGCTCAGCCGACCCCGGTCAAATCGGTAGCTGACGTCGACGGTGTCCTCGCCGAGCGCATACGACACCGTTTGGTCCTGGCTGGACAGGGTGCGCCAGCCCGACGGCAAGCCGGGCAGCACCGCGGTTCGCGCGCGCCGGCCCGCCTGGGAGGCCAGCGCGGCCACCAGGGCGTGGTTGCGCACCGCGATCCCGCTGCCCGGAGGAGCCGTCAACTGAGCAGGGTCGTGTCGTTCGAGATATCCGGTATCGATGGCGCCGGAACGGAATTCGGCCTCACCGAGAATCCCGACCAACAGGTCGCGGTTGGTGGTCACGCCGTGCACCCGGGTGTCGCGCAACGCGCGCGCGAGCCGGCTGCAGGCCTCATCGCGGGTCGCGCCGTAGCCGATGACCTTGGCCAGCATCGGGTCGTAGAACGTGCTGACGTGCGAGCCGGAGGTGAATCCGGCGTCTACGCGGATGCCGTCGAACTGCGGGAATTCCAGCGTCGTCAGGGTTCCCGACACGGGAATGAACTCCGCCGCAACGTCTTCGGCATACAACCGGGCCTCGATGGCGTGCCCGGTGGAGGTGCTGTCCAGCATCTCAGGCGGCAGCGGCGCGCCGGAGGCGACGAGCAGTTGCGCGCGGACTAAGTCGATGCCGGTCACCAGTTCGGTGACGGGGTGTTCGACCTGCAGCCGGGTGTTGACTTCCAGGAAGTAGAACGAACCGTCCTGGGCCATGACGAATTCGACGGTGCCCGCACCCTCATAGGACAGCGCCTTACCGGCGGCCACCGCGGCACGGCCCAGCTCGTCGCGCAGCGCCTCGTCGACGGCCGTCGACGGAGCCTCCTCAATGATCTTCTGATAGCGGCGCTGGATCGAGCATTCCCGCTCCCCCAGGTGCACGACAGTCCCGTGGCTGTCGCCGAAGATCTGCACTTCGATGTGGCGGGGCGCCTCGACGAGCTTCTCCAAGAAGACGGTGCCGTCACCGAACGCCGAGGCCGCTTCGCTGTGCGCGCTGGTGACGGCTTCGATCAGTTGCGCTTCGTCGCGCACAATTCGCATGCCGCGGCCACCGCCGCCGAACGCGGCTTTGACCAGAATCGGGTAGCCGATGACGCCGGCCGCCGCGCGCAACGCTTCGGGGTCCCCGTCCCGCTCGGATCCCACGGTCGCACCGGGCAGCACGGGTACCCCCGCGGCACGCATCATCTCTTTGGCCGCGATCTTGGATCCCATCGCGTCGATGGCCTGTGGGCTAGGCCCGACGAACACCACGCCCGCATGCGCGCAGGCACGCGCGAAATCGGCGTTCTCCGAAAGGAAACCGTAGCCGGGGTGTACGGCGTCGGCGCCGGTGCGCGCGGCAGCGGCCAGCACCAGATCTGAACGTAGGTAGGTGTCGGCGGGCGCCGTGCCACGCAGGTGCACGGACTCGTCGGCCTGCGCCACGTAGGGGGCGTCGTGGTCGGCGTCGGAGAACAGCGCGACGGTGGCGATGTCCATCGCGTGTGCGGTGCGGATGATGCGCGCCGCGATCTCGCCGCGGTTGGCGATGAGCAGTTTGGTGATCACGGTTTCACATCCTGAAGACGCCGAAACCGCGGCGCCCTGCAACAACGTTGGAGTGGGCGGCCGACAGCGCCATGGCGAGCACAGAGCGGGTGTCGCGGGGGTCGATCACGCCGTCGTCGTAGATACGCGCGGAGACGAAGAACGCGTGCGATTCGCGTTCGATCTGCTCCTCGATTTCGGCGGTGCGCTTGGCGTCGGCCCCGTGGTCGAATTCGCGCCCGGCGGCCGCGGCGGCTGCCTTGCCGACGATGGACAGCACGCCCGCCAGCTGCGCGGCACCCATCACCGCGAGCTTGGCGTTGACCCAGCTGAACATGAAGCGCGGGTCGTAGGCCCGCCCAGACATGCCGTAGTTGCCGGCGCCGAAGGAGCCACCCATATTGATCGTGATGTGCGGCACGGTGCTGTTGGTGACGGCGTTGATCATCTTGGCGCCGTCTTTGATGATGCCGCCCTGCTCGTATGCGGTGCCGACCATGTAGCCGGTAACGTTCTGCAAGAAGATCAACGGGGTGTCGGTCTGGTTGGCCAGCAGAATGAATTCGGTTGCCTTCTTTGACTCCTCGCTGAACAGCACCCCTCGGGTGTTGGCCAGGATGCCGACGGGGAAGCCGTGGATGCAGGCCCAGCCGGTGGCGATGCTGGTGCCCCAGCGCGGTTTGTATTCAGAGAACCGGGATCCATCGACGACGCGGGCGATGACTGCGCGTGGGTCGAACGGGACGCGCGAGTCACCCGAAGCGATGCCCAGCAGTTCCTCGGCGTCGTAGAGCGGCTCGTCGGCAGGCTGGCTGGGGCCGGGACCGAGCTTGCGCCAGTTGAGGTGCGCGACGATATCGCGACCGATGCGGATCGCGTCGACTTCGTCGATTGCGAAGTAGTCGCCCAGGCCTGAGACGCGGGTGTGCATGTCGGCGCCGCCGAGCGCCTCGTCGTCGGCGTCCTCGCCGGTGGCCATCTTCACCAGCGGCGGGCCGCCCAGGAACACTTTGGCCTGCTTATCCACCAGTACCGCGTGGTCGCACATGCCGGGCACGTAGGCGCCGCCGGCTGTGGAGTTGCCGAAGACCAGCGCGATGCTGGGGATGCCCATCGCCGAAAGCTCGGTCAGGTCGTGGAAGATCTTGCCGGCGTGGACGAAGAGGTCTGACTGGGTGGGCAGATCGGCGCCCCCGGACTCGACCAGATACACCACCGGCAGGCGGTTGACGCGCGCGATCTCCAGTGCGCGCAGGTTCTTGCGCAGGGTGTAGGGGTTCATGGTGCCGCCGCGCACCGTCGGATCGTGGGCGATGATCATGCACTCGACATCGCAGACCACCCCGACGCCGGCGACAATCGCGGCGCCGACATTGAACTCTGTACCCCAGGCGGCCAGCGCCGAGAGCTCCATAAATGGTGCGTCGCGGTCCACGAGCAGCTCGATGCGTTCGCGCGCCAGCAGCCGGCCGCGGTCGTGGTGGCGCTTGACATATCGGTCCCCACCACCGGCGGCCACGAGCTGCAGCTGCTCATTGAGCGCGGCCACCGCGGCGGACTGTACCTCGTGGTTCTTCAGATAGGTCTCGGAGGTGACATCCACCTCCGATGTCAGGACTGTCATTGCCGCCCTTTGAGGTCAAACTAGAAACGAACACGGTTAGTGAATCTATATACACTAACTCAACACGGACCTAACCGGAAGGGAACGGTAAGAATGGGCGTCGATTTGCTGACGCGGCAGTCGGCGCCGAGATGTCGGCGGTACAGCTTTCATCCTGCAGCACACCGTATATCGCTTACAGCACAGCCTGCGTCGCACAGACAGTGCAACAGGCAAGGCCATAAGTGGAACCTTCGGCAGCGCCCGGATCACGATGATCCGGGGCGATGAGTTAGTTAATTGGGACTAACTAAATCGCTGATCACAGCAAAGGCGATCGCGGCCCACCCGACGCGGGCGGCCTACCGAGTATTCGTACGCGGCTGGTGGCCGATGCCCAATATCGCGCGGGCGGCCTCGGTGAGCAGCTCGCGCAGCCGGTCCGCCGCCAGGCCCGTGTTGTGGAATAGCGGTGACTGGATCGCGCCGACCGCGGCGTGCACGATGGTGCGTGCGTCAGCGTCAGACAGGTCCGCGCGCAGCTCGCTGATCAGGTGCACCCACTCTTCGAGGTATAACCGCTGTTTTCGGCGCAGCCGGCGACGGTCTTCGTCGGGCAGATTGTTGATTTCGCTGTAGTAGACCTGGGCGAGTTCACGATCGCCGACGACGAATTCGACTTGGCCGGCGATAAGCTGGTCCAACGCGGCGCTCAGATCGGTTCCGGACGCCAGGATTTCCTGCTCGTCGCGCAGTAGGTCGTCGATGATCCGGTCGAACAACGCGACCAGGACCGCCGACTTGCCTTCGAAGTGCCGATACACGCCAGAACCGGTGATGCCCGCGGCGGCGCCGATCTCGGCGACCGATACTGCGTGAAAGCCTTTGCGCGCGACCAGATCCGCAGCCGAAACCAAGATCCGGTTCCTGCGTTCGGGATCTCGAGTGCGGACACGGTCGGGTGGAGGTGGCCTCCGCGCGGCGATGGGTCACCTCCCAAGTCGGTTGACCACTCATTATGCACACGCATTCACTAGGCCGTCTTTGCCTCGTGGTCGAGGTGGTGTCGCCGATTGCGCCGCCTTGTACGGCTCGGGCGTGGCTGATCCGGGCTAGGACGACATCCAGGCGATCGCCTTGGTTTCGAGGTGCTGCTCGAAACCCTCGCGGCCACACTGGCGGCCGATGCCGCTCTGTTTGTAACCGCCATACGGCGAATCGGCTCCGTACCACATGCCACCGTTGACTCCGATCGACCCCGTGCGGATCCGGCGCGCGACGCCTGTCGCACGCTCCTCGTTGGCGGAGAACACCCCACCCGAGAGGCCGTAAGCGGAGTCATTGGCGATCCGGATCGCGTCCTCATCGTCGTCGAAAGGGATGACGACCTGTACCGGACCGAAGATCTCCTCCTGCGCGATCGTCATTTTGTTGTCCACGTTGGCGAACAACGTGGGCTCGACGAAGTACCCCTTGGGCAAGTGGGCGGGACGCCCGCCGCCGACCACGAC
Source organism: uncultured Actinomycetota bacterium (assembly GCA_963720085.1). Taxonomy (GTDB): domain Bacteria; phylum Actinomycetota; class Actinomycetes; order Mycobacteriales; family Mycobacteriaceae; genus Mycobacterium. The sequence continues at coordinate 38,947 of CAVRER010000031.1, read as the reverse complement.
CTCGGCGCCTTCGGCCTTCCCCTTCTCGATGTAGCCCAGCACTCGCTCCTGCTGCTTACGACTGATCTGCGGTCCGCTGATGTTTGCCGGGTCCGTGGGGTCGCCGTAGGGCACCACTTGGAAGCCCGCCGTGAGGATCTGCACGGCCTCGTCGTAGAGCTGGCGGGGCACCAGCACGCGAGTCTGTATTGCGCAGCCCTGCCCGGCGTGGGTGCATGCCATCATCGGCGCAGCCGTCAAGACCGCGCTCAAGTCGGCATCGTCGAGCACGATCATCGCCGACTTGCCACCCAACTCGAGGAACACCCGCTTGAGAGTCCGGGCACCCTTCTCCGAGATGCGCTTACCCGTGGCGGTCGACCCAGTGAACGAGATCATCTCGACGCGCGGGTCGAGGGTGAGCACCTCGCCTACGAGATGATCCGACGAGGGGACGACATTGAGCACCCCGGCGGGAATGTCAGTGTGCTCGGCGGCGAGGCGCCCCAGACGCGTTGCGTTGAACGGGGTGTCGGGCGCCGGTTTGAGCACGCATGTGTTGCCCGTCGCCAGGATCGGGCCGAGCTTGTTCAGCGTCACCTCGATGGGGAAGTTCCACGGAACAATCGCGCCGATGACGCCGATCGCCTCCTTGTAGACCCCGCGCCGGCTCGGCAGGCCGATCTGATGGCTGACCGGCAGCTCACGCTCCCACTCGAACTCATCGATGTAACCCATTGGCCAGGTGAGCGCTTCAGCCAGCGGCCAATCCAGCTGAGCGCCGTAGGTCATCATCACCGGAGTGCCGGCTTCTTCGACGAGTTCCTGGCGCAGCTGCTCCTGTTCGGCGACCAAGGCGTCCTGCAACTGCCGCAGGCACCGTTTGCGTAGCTGCCTGTTCGTCGACCAGTCGGTGTCATCGAACGCCCGCCGCGCTGCGGCGATGGCGCGGGTCATGTCGTCGGCGTCGGCGTCGGCCACCTCACCGAGGACCTCTTCGGTGGCCGGGTTGACGTTTGCGAATCGCTTGCCCGACCCCGCCTCGACGAGCTCGCCGTCAATGAGCATGCGGACTTCACCCACGGTCTGGCCTTCCTGACCGCGACACGCACCTCACGCGTCGTGTCCCGCCGTGGCGCCGGCGACGGCCTGCATCCCTTCGACACCCACCCGGGGCCCGGGGGTGAACCGGATAGGCAGTCGGCGCACCGCGTACACCGACCCGGCGTCGGCGAAGCGCTCGACCTCCCCGCTGATCGTGTAGTCCGGCAATCGGGTCAAGATCTCCGACATCATCACCTGAAACATCACGCGGGCATGGTTGGAGCCCATGCAACGATGCGGCCCAGCACCAAAAGCTAAGTGCCGGTTTCCTACTCGATCGAAATCGATCCGATTCGGATTCTCGAAGACCTTGGGATCGCGGTTGGCCGCGGCGAACATCAGCAGCACCCGCTCACCTGCGGTGAACTTCTGGCCCTTGAACTCGCAATCCTTGGTGACGATGCGGGGCAGGCCCTGAGTCGGTGTGTCGTGGCGCAGGAACTCCTCGGTGGCCTTGGGCAGCACTTCGGGCTCTCGGATCAGTCGCTTGCGCAGCTCGGGCTCTTCCTCGAGCCGTACCAGGGCATTTCCGGTCAACCCGCTGGTGGTGTCCATGCCGCCCAGCAGCATCAGGAACGCATAGCCGAGGATCTGCCCGTCATCGAGCGGCTCACCATTGATCTGCCCCTGCATCAGGGTGCTCAGCAGGTCGTCGCCGTATCCTTCGCTGCGTCGCTTTGCGATCTCGGCGGTGATGTTGGTGTAGATCTCGACCGCCGCGGCCGCGCTCTTCTCGGGGTTGGTGGCCAGCTCGTGTACGACGCCGTGGATCCATTCCACCCATTCGGGCCAGCGGTTCTCGTCGAAGCCGAGCATCTGCAGAATCCAGCGGGCCGGTAGCGGCGTAGTCAGCTGACCGATGATGTCGGCTTCGCCGGACTCGATGAACTCGTCGATCAGCTCCGTGGCCAGCCGGCGAAACGTGGGTTCGAGCGCCTTGGCGGCACCCGGCGAGAAGAACGACAGCGCCAGTTTGCGGTAGTCCTGGACCAGCGGGGGGTCGTAGTCGATCGGGATAAACGGAATGCTGCCCGGCACTCCGGGGACTTCCTTACCCTGTCCCGAGCTGAAGATCTCGGCGACTTGCTCGGCGTCATAAACGTCTTGGTAATCCAGAAACGCCCAGAAGCCACCCCACTTTTCGGAGTGCACCATCGGGCATTGTGTGCGCAGCTCCTGATAGATGTCGTAAACATTCTCCCGGAAGAAATCCGAGTGCTGATCGAGCTGGGTTGCCAAATCGTCGTTCGACGACTCCACACCGGTCACGACGAGGCCCTTTCCCGCTCGACGGTGATCGCTCGCTCGGGGCACTCCTGTTCGGCTTCAAGCAACAGTGCGATGTCGACTTGGTCCACCGCACCTTGGTCGGCTTCGGCGCGGTCTTCGAGGTCGAGAAAATGGAACGCGTCGGGCGCCAGCGCGACACAGCGGGCGTGACCGCGGCAGCGTTGCGGATCCACATGAACTTTCATGATCTCGCTCCTTCTGCTTCGTCCTGCTCGAAAGACCACTCGGGCGGACCGACCGGGGTCATCTGCTACCCATCGTGACGCATACAATATATGCCATAGTGCGCACTATATATAATCTTCGCTACGGTGGAGCGCGAGGGTATGCGGAGTGAACAAAGGTGACAGCTGTACGGCCGAAAGATACTTGGGTACTTGACGATACCCAGATACGCAACCTGATCGCGCGCATCGCACACCTGGCCGACACCGGCGACGCCAGAGAATATGGAGGGTGTTTCACCCTCGACGCCCGCTGGGACATGCCCGGAGCGCCCCGACGTGGCCGCGCCGACATCATCGCCGGTAGCCATCAGCGGCGGGCCGCCGGCGACATCGGCCCCGGCAGTGCCACTCGGCACATGGTGGGGACCATCAGCGTCGACGTGCACGGCGACACCGCACGCGCCAGGTCCTATTTCCAATTCTTCGTGCAGACGACCACAACGCCCCAGCTGCGGTTGGTCGGGCAGTACGACGACCAGTTCATCCGCTCGCCGGACGGCTGGCTGCTCGATCACCGCCGGATCACGCTCGGATGAGCGGCACCCACTCCTCAAACCTCGTGGCGCACGCGGTGGTATCCGGCGTCGGCCGTGTGCACCTCAACGACCCGCGGCACCGCAACGCGCTGTCCGCGCAGCTCAGCGACCAACTCGCCGCCGCGGTCAGCGACGTGATCGCTGACGGGGCCGCGGCGATCCTGCTGACCGCGGAGCCGCCGGTGTTCTGCGCCGGCGGCTCCCTGGACGGCCTGCTCAAACGGGAGGTGCCGTTGGCGCAGACCTATGCCGGGTATCGGGCACTCATACGGGCGCCGGTGCCCACGATAGCGGCGGTCGCCGGTGCGGCGGTGGGGGCCGGAGTCAACTTGCCGCTGGCCTGCGATGTCGTCATCGCCGCGGAGTCGGCGCGTTTTGACCCCCGGTTTCTCGACGTCGGTATCCATCCCGGCGGTGGGCACCTGTGGCAGCTGGCGCGGCGCGTCGGCGCGCAGGGTGCGGCCGCGCTGGTCCTGCTCGGCGACACCCTCACCGGCGCGGAAGCGCAAAGACATGGATTGGCATGGCGATGTGTGCCGGACGCCGACCTCGAATCGGTCGCACTGGCGCTGGCGACGCGTGCGACCCAACGCTCGGCACCGTTGGTCCGGCGCACCAAGCAGACGCTGCGGGAGACGTTGGCCCTGACGTCGTTCGAGGAGGCCTTCGCACTGGAACTGGACGCGCAGGAATGGTCGGTCAATCAACCGGAGTTCGCCGACACCGTTCGCAGGATCCAAGCCGACATCGCCGCGCGAAAGTCCATGGGCACAACAACGTCGCCGCGCGTCACCAAACATAACAGCGATCAATAGCAAGGGGGCACTGTCATGGGGGCAGACCTGCATGAGCTAGTGACACCGGCGACGACCGTGCTGCTGACCCAGGAGTGCCAGCGCGGCGTGGTCGGGCCCAACAGCATGATCCCTGCGCTCGCCGAGGCCGCCCAAACGTCGGGAGCGCTGGCCAACATCACCCGGCTGGTGCATGCCGCCCGCGCGGCGAAGGTCAGTGTGCTGCACGCGCTGGCCGCCCGCCGCCACGACGGGCGCGGCGCCAATACCAATGCCCGGCTGTTCGTCAGCGTGGCCCGCGAGCCGAACCAGCAGTGGCTGGACAGCGATGCCGCCCTGCCGTTGGAGGAGTTCGGCCCCGATGACTCCGATCTGACCTCCACGCGGCTGCACGGGCTCTCGCCGATCTTCGGCCAAGACGTCGATGGGCTGCTGCGCAACCTTGGCTGCCGCACACTCATCATCGTGGGGGTGTCGACGAATGTGGCGATCCCCAATGCCGTGTTCGACGCCGTCAATCTGGGCTACCAGGTGGTGCTTCCCGTCGACGCGGTCGCTGGTGTGCCGGTGGGGTACAGCGACACAATCATTCGCAACAGCCTGAGTCTGGTCGCCACCACCACGAGCACCGACGAGGTGCTGGCCTGCTGGTGCTGACCGGGGCGACTGACTGCTTAGGCGATGGCACCGGCGTTCTTGAGGTCCTCGATGCGGTCCCAGTCGATACCCAGCTCCATCAACACCAGCTCGGTGTGTTCGGATGCCTGCGGTGCCCGGCTCGTTACGAGCGGCTCATGGTTGAACTGGACCGGCCCGCGAACCACCTTGAACGGTTTTCCTCCGTCGCCGGCCTCGACCTCGACGATCATGTCGTTGACAATCGCCTGTTCGTCGGTCCCCAGATCGACCAGGCTTTGCACGGGTGCCCACTGTCCCTTCATCGTCTTGAGGTGTTGACGCCAGTAGTCGAAGGGCTTGGCGGCGATGGCCTTTGCGACGAGTTCGGTTGCCGCCTTGGCGTTATCGACGAGGGCCAGCACCTCCGAGAAACGCGGATCGTCGGCCGCCTCGGGAATCCCAAGGTGCTCGAAGGTGTCGCGGATGTAGGCCGTCGGGCTCACGATGCATAGATTGATCGTGCCGCCGTCAGAGGTCTCGTAGTTGCCCAGGAACGGATTCATTGTCGGCGCATCGGAATTGGGCATCGGCGAGCGCATGGCTTCACCGGACTCCATGCCCTGGGTGACGCTGGCCCCGGCCGCCCACCAGGCGGTGCTCAGCAGCGAGACATCGACCTCCAGCGCCTCGCCGGTGCGTTCGCGATGGAACAGCGCCGCCGAGATACCGCCTGCGATGTTCATACCGCCGATGGAGTCGCCGAACGCTGGAATGCCCTGCGATAGCACGCCGCCGAGCTCGGCGGGCGTGAGCGCGTGACCGATACCAGAGCGCGTCCAAAAGGCAGTGCCGTCGAAGCCGCCGACATCGCGTTGCGGTCCCTTGTCGCCGTAGGCGCTGCCGCGTGCGTAGATGATCTTCGGGTTCACCGCGCGTATGTGCTCGACGTCGAACTTGTTTTTCTGACGCTGGGCGGGCATGTAGTTGGTCAGGAAAACGTCGGCGGTCTTGGCGATCTCGTAGAGCACCTCCTGGCCGCCGGGCGTCGACACGTCGATGCCGACACTGCGCTTGCCACGGTTGGGGTGCTCGATAAGCGGATGGCGGTCGGGGTCGAGCGTGAAGCCGCCCATCTTGATGAAACCGCGTTGGGTGTCGCCGCGCACTGGGTGCTCGACCTTGATGACGTCAGCGCCCCAGTCGGCGAGAATCGCCCCGGCCGCGGGCACGAAAGTGAACTGGGCGACTTCGAGGACTCGAACGCCCGCCATCACCTTGATCACTTCACTCCGCCTTTCACCAGTTGCGTTGGGGCGCACGGGGTCACCAGCCGCGGAAGACCGGTGCGCGGCGCTCGACGAACGCCCGCACGCCCTCCTGGGAGTCGGCCGTGGCCATGATGGCCTCCTGCGTCCAGGCCTCTTCGGCCAGCGCGGTGTCGCGGTCGACCTCCAGTGCGTGGTTGATCAGCCGCTTGGTGGCACCCAGTGTTCGGGTGGGCCCGGCGGCCAGGCGCCGCGCCAGCGCCAGCGCGGTGGGGACCGTGTCGGCGTGCGGCACGACCTGCAACACCAGGCCGAGTCGCTGCGCGTCGGCCGCCGACACGTCGTCGCCGAACAGGTACAGGTGCTTGGCCACGTGCGGGCCGACCAGGCGGGTCAGCAGGTAGGCGCCGCCGCCGTCGGGCACGATGCCGCGCCGGATGAACACCGGCACCAAGCGCGCGGTGTCGGCCATCACCACCACGTCGGCGGCCAACGCCAGGTGCATGCCCGCGCCGGCGGCGGTGCCGTTGACCGCGGCGATGACCGGTTTTTCGCAGTCCAGCACGGCGGTGAGCACCCGCTGCCACCCCGCGGCGATCTGGCGCGCGACGTCGCCGTGCACGCGATCGGGGGCGCCTTGCGGTTTGGTCGGCGTCGGGGGCGGCATCCGCAGGTCGGCGCCGGTGCAAAAGGCTTTCCCGCCGGCGCCGGTGACGACGACGGCCCGCACGAACGCGTCGCCGCTGGCCTGCTCGAGCTGCTCAGCCAGCGCGTCGCGGATGGGCCAAGTCAACGCGTTGTGGACTTCGGCCCTGTCAAGGGTCAGCACCAGCACCCCGTCGTCGCCGAGCTCGCGCCTCAATCCCTCGGTGATGGCGACCTCCTCAGTCGGCGATATTCATTAAATATATAATGTACATTGTGTACGGCATCCAGGGCTGGGGCACCTATGTCCCCTATCGGCGCCTCGACCGAAGTCAAATCGCCTCTGTCACAGGCACACACGGCGGGTCCGGCACCCGTGCGGTGGCTGGCTACGACGAGGATGCCACCACGATGGGCGTCGAGGCCGCGCGGCGGGCACTGGGGAACCGTGCGACGACACCGGCTGCGGTCTGGTTCGCCACCGCCGCGCCCACCTATCTGGACCGAACGAACGCCACCGCGCTGCACGCCGCGCTGCGACTCGACCGTGACGTGGCCGCCTATGACGCGCTGGGCAGTGTCCGCTCGGCGTTCGGCGCCCTTTCAGCCGCGCTGTCGGTGAGCACGCCCACGCTGGTGGTCACCGCCGACGTGCGCTACGGACTGCCCGGCAGCACCGACGAAACCACCGCAGGTGATGGGGCCGCTGCGGTCCTGGTGGGCGACGACGCCAGCGCACCGGTGCTGGCCGAGGTCATCGCCCGCACGTCGCTGACCGAGGAGTTCGTCGACCGGTGGCGCCAGCCGAACCGACCCACCTCACAGCTGTGGGAGGAGCGGTTCGGCGCGACCCGCTATGTGCCGTTGGCGCGCCAGGCGCTCAAGGGCGTGCTCGAGCGGGCCGGGCTCGACACCGGTGACGTCTCGAAGCTCATCGTCGCCGGGCTGCACGAGCGGGCCTGCGCGGCGGCGGCCAAACAGTCCGGCGTCCCCCCCGAGCGCATCGCGGACCGACTCGGTTCGGTCGTCGGCAACGTCGGTGTCGCCCAACCGCTGCTACTGCTGGCCTCGGCACTGGAGAGCGCACGCCCCGGCGACGTGATCGTCGTTGTGGGGCTGGCCGACGGCGCAGAGGGACTCGCTCTGCGGGTTACCGACGCGATCACCGCGTACCGGCCCCGGCCCACGCTAAGCGCCCAGATCGCCGGCGGTGCCCCGATCAGCTACGGACGATTCTTGACCTGGCGGGGCTTGCTGACGGTGGAACCGCCGCGACGCCCCGAACCCGCGCGCCCGTCGTCGAGTGCCGCCGCGCGCAACGCCGACTGGAAGTTCGGTCTCGTCGGGCCGGCCGGGGTGCTCGCCGAGCTGCGCGGCACCGTCACCACTTTCACCGTCGACAGGTTGGCCTACTCCCCCAGCCCGCCGGTGGTCTTCGCCGTCGTCGACTTCGACGACGGCACCCGGGTTCCCGTGGACCTGACCGACGTCGACGCCGACGAAGTCACCGTCGGCACCCGCGTCGAGATGACCTTCCGCAGGTTGTTCGTCGCCGACGGCATCGCCAACTACTTCTGGAAGGCACGTCCGGTCCGCGAGGACACGCCGCACTCAGCTGAGGAGGACTCAGAATGAGCAGTCACGGAATTCGCGACCGGGTGGCCATCATCAGTGTGGGGTGCACGCACTTCGGCGAACGCTTCGACCTCGGTCTCGATGACCTGATCCGCGAAGCCGCCGGCGACGCCTTCGAAAGTGCCGGAGTCACTAAAGACGATGTCGACGCCTACTGGTTCGGCACCGCCCAGTCGGGCATGAGCGGCATCACCGTGGCCCGGCCGCTGGGTCTGGTCGACAAGCCGGTCACCCGGGTGGAGAACTTCTGCGCCACCGGCTCCGAAGCGCTGCGCCAGGCCGCCTACGCCGTGGCCAGTGGCGCCTACGACGTCGCCATGGCGATCGGCGCGGAGAAGGTCAAAGACTCCGGTTACCAAGGACTTAACGCCTTCCCGATACCCAACGACGGCACGTTGCGCACCTTGACCGCGGCGGCGATGTTCTCCATGGTGGTTCCCGCCTACGCCAAGCGTTACAGCGTCGATGAGGACGAGCTGCGCGGTGTGCTCGCCCGCATCGCGGCCAAGAACCACGCCAACGGCGCACGCAACCCCCGAGCGCAGTTCCGCAAGCAGGTCAGCGCCGACGCGATCTGCAACATGCCCGCGGTCGCCGGACGCCTGTCGGTGTTCGACTGCGCGGGCGTGGCAGACGGGGCGGCCGCGGCGATCGTGGTGCGCGCCGAGGACGCCCACCGCTACACCGACAAGCCGCTGCTGATCAAGGCGCTGTCGTTGGTCGCGGGTAACGGCAGCGGATTGGCCGACCCCACCTACGATTACACCTACTTCCCCGAAGTCGCCGCATCGGCCGCCGACGCCTACCGGCAGGCGGGCATCACCGATCCGCGTGCCGAGCTGGCGATGGCCGAAGTGCACGACTGCTTCACCCCGACCGAGCTGGTGCTGACCGAAGACCTCGGGTTGTGCGCGCGCGGCACCGCCTGGAAGGAAGTGCTCGCCGGGACGTTCGACCTCGACGGTGCGATGCCGGTCAACCCCGACGGCGGGCTCAAGTCGTTCGGCCATCCGACCGGGGCGTCGGGGCTGCGGATGATCTTCGAGGCGTGGCTGCAGCTGCGTGGGGAGGCTCCGGCGGATCGGCGCATCGCCACCTACAGCAAGCGGTCCAAAGCGCTGACGCACAACCTTGGCGGCTATCCGGGCGAGATGGTCTCGTTCGTCGGCATTTTCGGCACCGATTAGGCCTGCCCCAACACATCCTGAGGAGGACAGAATGCCGGTGCGTGCCCCGCTGGACGGCTTGCGAGTTGTCGAGGTGTCGATGCTGGGGCCGGCAGCTATCACGACGGCCCTGGTCGATCTCGGCGCGGACGTCGTCAAGGTGGAGCCGCCGGCGGGCGACTATGTGCGCCAGATGACATGGCCTATCGTGCAAGGAATTTCGCTGATGCATTTGCATGTCAATCGTGGCAAGCGCAGCGTCACCCTCGACCTGCGCAACGACGAGGCCAAGCGAGTGTTCCGGGATCTGGCCGCGAGTGCCGATGTTGTGGTGGAGGCGATGCGACCCGGTGCGTTGCAACGATTGGGACTGGGGCCGACGGTGTTGCGCGAACTCAACGAGAAGCTGGTCTTCACCACCATTTCGGGCTACGGCGCCACCGGCCCCTACCGTGACTACCCCAGCCACGGGATCGCTTACGACGCCTGGGCGGGGATCGTCACTCCGGCGGTTGACGACGAAGGCTTCACCTATGTGCCGGAGCATGTTTCGATCGGCATCAACGCGGCGCCGCTGTATGGGGCGCTGGCCATTCTCGCGGCGGTGATCCGCGCGCGCGAGACCGGGGTTGGCGCCGAGCTGGAGCTGGCCCAGTCCGACTGCGCGGCGGCCTTCGATTGGTACCGCTCCGAGACCTACCGCGCCTACCAGCGCCCCGAGGACGAGGTGACCGGCAACGCGTCGGACAACTACGAGCGGCGCCCACCGGCAACCGCTGGCATGCGTGAGGGCGTGCGCTACCAGATCTATGCGTCCAAGGACGGCCACGTCCTGTTCATGGCCAGCGAACAGGAGTTCTGGCGCAACTTCTGCGACGGTGTCGGGCGCATGGACCTCTTCGAGCGCTGGCCGGGGTCACGCTACGCCGATCACGCACGGGGCAATCGCGAGCTGCAGTCGCAGTTGCGCGAGATTTTCGCCAACCGCACCACCGCCGAGTGGGTGAACTTCGGCGGTGACTGCAACACCCCGATCGCGCCGGTGAACACCCCCGCAACACTGCCGGCCGATCCGCAGTTCGAGGACCGGTTCGACTGGATCCCCGCCGACCGGCTCGGCGCCGATGAGCTGCCGTTTCCGGTCAACTTCCGCGATGAGCAGCTGCCGGTGCCGCAGATGGCGCCGCGGGCCGGCGAACACACCGACGACGTGCTGCGCAAGGTCTGCTCGTATGACGACGCGCGGCTGACGGCGTTGCGCGCGGCGGGGGCGTTCGGCCAACAGCCGTCGACCGACCCAGTGCATTCGGCAGGCTGAGCGGCGTGCTGCTGGCAGCCGAAATACGCGCGGCAGCACAGCGTTTCGGCGACACAACCATGATGGTTGCCGAAGACGGCGCACTGACGTGCCACTCGCTGGATTCTCGTTCGCAGCGCATCGCTGCGGGGCTGTGGCGCAGCGGGGTCCGCGTGGGTGACCGTATCGCGCTGCGCCTGCCCAGCGGTACGTCCTACCTGCTGGCCTACGCGGCTGCGGCGAAACTGGGTGCGGCCGTTGCCGGAATCAACTCGGGCCTGGCGAGCTCCGAGCAGAACAAGCTCGTCGAGCTGGCCGATCCCGCGCTGGTCTTGGACTCGGTGGACGCGGTGCTCGCACTCGAAGACCACGCCGGGTCCGCACAGGTGCCCGATCTGCCCGCCGATCCCGCCCGGTTGGCCGCGCTGGTGTTCACCAGCGGAACCAGCGGGCTGCCACGAGCCGCGATGTTCACCGAGGCACAACTAGCGGCGGTGATGGCGTTGGAAACCGGTGGGGTGTGGGCTGATCGGCCGGGCACACCCATGGTGATCTCGACGCACCTGGCTCATGTCGGGCCGATGCTCAAGCTGCCGTGGTATCTGCGCCGCGGCCTGGGCATGCAGGTGATGCCGCGGTGGCGCGCGGCCGAGTACCTAAGGTTGGTGGCCGGCCTGCGGCTGCCGGAAATCGGCGCTATCCCACCGCAATTGGCGTTGATGCTGGCCACGCCGGGCATCGACGAGCTCGACCTGACCTGTGTGCAGCGCATCATCGCCGGCGGCGCCGCCTCATCGCCGGACCTGGTGGAGGCGGTGCGACAGAGGTTCGACGCCCAATACCTGGTGCGTTATTCCTCCACTGAGTCCGGTGGCGTCGGTCTCGGCACGTCCGGGGAGCGCCCCGCCGACGCGCTGCACGGCATCGGCAGGCCCCGGCCCGGGGTGCAGGCGCGCATCCTCGACCCCGACGGGAAGCCGCTGCCTGACGGACGGGTCGGCGAGCTGTGCCTGGCCACCCCGACGACGATGGTCGGCTACTGGCGCGACGAACAGGCCACCGCCGCAGCGTTTCACGGTCGATGGCTTCGCACCGGTGACCTGGCAGCCCGCAACAACGACGGCACCTTCACCCTCAAAGGTCGCCTCAAGGAGATGTATATCCGCGGCGGCTACAACGTTTACCCGGCGGAGGTGGAGGCCGAACTGGGCTGCCATCCCGCGGTTTCGGCGTGCGCGGTGGTGGCGCGCCCGGACCCGACGATGGGTGAGATCGGCGTCGCCGTCATCGCGGTCAACGAACCTGCGCACGCGCCGAGCCTGGCCGATCTGCGCGCGTTCCTCGACCGACGGGTGGCGCGGTGGAAACTGCCCGAAGATCTACTCGTGGTCGATAAGCTGCCGCTCAACAGCACCCACAAGCCTGATCGGCGCCTGCTCACCGAGATGGTTCGTGGCGCGGCGCGTTAGGCGGCGCAGCAGCGTCAGAAACGCATGCCGGGGTGGCGAGTTTCGAAGATCTCGGTCGACATAACCGTCCCGAGACTCTTTGCGTCCCACTTCTTTCCGCCGGCACTAACGGCTCTGCGCTCCTTCCAGCCCTGCATCCATATGATGCGGTCCTCGATCGAGCGGATCACCTGACCGGTCACGTGCGCCGCCTCATCACTGGCGAGCCACGCGACCAGCGGCGAGGAGTTAGCCGGGTCCATGGGGTGGTACTGATCTTCGGGCACCTCGTCGGGCTCGAAGGATTCGCCCATCCCCGGCATCGTTGCGGTGATCCGGGTCAGGCCCGACGGCCCGACGGCGTTGGCGGTCACGCCGATGCGATGCAACTCCAGCGCCAACGTCAGCGTCATCCCGACGATGGCCCCTTTGGCCGCCGCGTAATTGGTCTGGCCGAAATTGCCGCCGAGCCCGGCGCCCGAGGTGGTGTTGATGATGCGGCCGTTGACATTAGCCTCGCCGGCCTTGTTGCGCGCCCGCCAGTGCAGCGCTGCATGGTGGCAGATGGTCCAAGTGCCCTTCACGTGCACCCGCATAACGGCGTCGAAGTCCTGCTCGGACATGTTCCAGATTGCGGCGTCGCGCACTATGCCGGCGTTGTTGACCACGATGTCGAGCTGACCGTAGGTGTCGACGGCCTGACGCACCATCTCGCCGGCCGCGGCGAAGTCGGACACGTCGCCGTAATTGGCCACCGCGACGCCGCCGGCCTTTTCGATCAGGCGCACGGTTTCCTCGGCCGCGGTGCTGACACCCTCCCCGCGGACCGAGGTCCCCAGGTCGTTGACGATAACGCTGGCGCCGTGCTTGGCCAGCTCCATCGCGTGCCCGCGACCGATGCCGTGACCGGCTCCGGTCACCAGCGCGACTTTCCCGTCGAGCAGACCCACGCCCGCCTCTCCTCCTGTGTTTTGCCTGCGGTGTGTGCTGTACGTGCCGTTCTCAGAGCGGCATGTCGGGCAGCTCGAGACCGAGCAGCTTGATCGCGTTGCCGCGGGCGATCTTGTCGATCTGGTCCTGTGGAAGGTGCCCGAACTGCAGCGCGGCGGCCTCGCGCGACTGCGGCCAGGTGCCATCCTGGTGCGGGTAATCGGTTTCGAACAGCACGTTGTCCACCCCGACGCGATCCAGCACGCTGACCCCGACCGGGTCCTTGAAAAAGCAGCTGTACACCTGCCGGTAGTAGTAGGTCGACGGCAGCTCGGGACAGTTGTCCTGGCCGTGGGCCCAGCCACGGTGGGTGTGCCAGACGTCGTCGGTGCGCTCCAAAACATAAGGGATCCAGCCGATCTGAGCCTCGGCGTAGAGCAGCTTGAGGTTCGGGAATCGGTGCAGCACGCCGGAGAACAGGAAGTCGACCAGGCTGCCGACGGAGTTGCCGAAGATGATGGTGCCCTGCACGGCCTCCGGTGCGTCGTCGGAGGTCTTCGGGGTCTTGGTGCCCGAACCGATGTGCATCGACAACACCGTGCCGGTCTCTTGGCACGCGGCAAAGAACGGATCCCAGTACCCGGAGTGGATGCTGGGCAGGTCCAGATACGACGGCAGCTCGCTGAAGGCCACCGCCGGAACTCCGCGGGCCGCGTTTCGGCGGACCTCCGCGGCAGCCAGCTGCACATCCCACAACGGCACGATGCACAGCGGGATCAGTCGCCCGTCGCTGCCCCCGCACCATTCCTCGACCATCCAGTCGTTGTAGGCCTCCACGCAGAGCCGGGCGAGCTCTTTGTCCTTGCCCCATAGAAACAATTGACCGCAGAAGCGCGGGTAGTTGGGGAAGCACATCTGCGCTTGCACGCCGTTGATGGTCATGTCGGCGATCCGCTCGGGCGCCCGGAAGCAGCCCGGCCGCATATCTTCATAAGTCACTCCAGTTAGCGTGACCTCGTCAGCCGGCACACCGGCAGCGGCAATGTAACGCTTCAGGCTGGTTTGGCGGTCCTCGTAGAACCACCACGCGACGTCGGAGCCCTCGGTGCCGGGCGCCTCGATATAGGAGGAGCCGACCAGCTTGATGTCTCCGGCCGGTGCGTACACCACCCGCGGCCCCACCTCGCGATACTTCGCGGGCAAGCGGGAGGTCCAAACATCAGGCGGCTCAACGACATGCGCATCGACGTCGACGATCGCCGGAATCCGCGCCAGCCGCTCGTCGAGGAGATCGGCTTCCTGAACATTCTGCGACATGAAGGTGCCCTCACTATCGGAAATCAATGTTGATATTATATACACAATCCGAAATCGAGAAATTGGGTGATGGTCGATGTGCCCGATTCGCGAATCATCAGTCCTCCCAGTCGGTGCGGTCCGAACGCGCCGGTTGCCGTCCGGTACGCAGCGGCGAGAGCGGGGCGTCCATGAGCAGCACGCGGTGACGCGACCGCACATGCTTCTCGGCACTGCCCACCAGCAGCTCGGGCGCACTGAACAACGCCTGCTCGGCCAGGCCCCACGCCTTCCACGACGGAATGGCCCACAGCAGGATGCATTCGTCGTCGGCCACCATCGCGGTGCGCCAGGCACCCAGAAGCCGCCAACCGAAACGGTCGTCCGCCGCCGGGGCGGCGTCGATCGCGGCGTCCAGAAACGCCTCGGGCCGCCCGCGTTCCAGCCGAATCAGTTCGTGGGCATAGGTCGCCGCGCCGATGCCTTCGGCGCACAGCTGCGCGATAGTCTTGGTCTGCGGGTGCGGGACCAGGATTCGGTCGAATCCGCCTGAGCGCAAATCAGCTGCCGACGCCCACCACTTGGCCAGTGCAGGGTCTTGCATGCCGACGCCGCCCGTCTCATGGCCCAAGCTGCGCGCCAGGCCATCGAACCCGTCCTCCTCCCAGATGTTGACGACCTCCGGCCACGTTCCGGTCGAGCCGATGGTCCCCCAGACGCCGTAACACAGCTGGTTGCGTTGCTCCTGCGCGATGGGGCTCCAGTTCGCCGTCATGTGGTGCATGTAGCGGGCCCGGTTCTGCTTGGTGATGGTGATGAACTCGTGGATGTAAACCTTGGTGTTGCCGGTCGCAACGCCTGACTCAGCCACGGGGCACCTCTTTCCACGGCCGGCCCTCCCACGGATCCGGCTCCTTCGGCATCCCCAGCACGCGCTCAGCGAGGATGTTCTTGTTCACCTCGGTCGTGCCGCCCTCGATCGTGTTTGCGCGGCTTCGCAGCATCCCGCGCACTTCGGCGGGCATCGACTCGCTATAGGTGCCGGGCTCGCCGTACCATGCGGTGCCCGAAGAGCCGAGCATCTCAGCGGCCAGCTTCTGGATCCGCTGGTTCAGATCGGAGCCGTGCACCTTGCCAATGGAGCTCTCCGGCCCCGGGGGCAGGCCCGCGCGCAGTCCAGCGCGGATCCGGTCGTTGGTCCAGCCGCGGATCTGCTCCTCTGCCCACAGCCGGACCAACTGGCCACGGATCTGGGCGTCGTCCCACCCGCCGGCCAACCCCGCCTTCTCCCGCTCACGGGCCAGGCGCACCAGCCGTCGGGTCCCTGACCCGCCGATGCGGTCGACACCACCGGAACCCGATCCCGAGACCATCTGGCGCTCACCGGATAGCGTTGAGCGCGCCACCTTCCAGCCCGCGTTGACTTCGCCAACGCGCTGGTCGTCGGGAACGAACGCGCCGTCCAAGAACACCTCGTTGAAGTCGACCTCACCGCCGATGTGCCGCAGCGGCTTGACCTCCACGCCGGGCTGATGCAGGTCAATAAGGAAGTAGGTGATGCCATTGCGTTTGGCCACCTCCGGATCGGTACGTGCGAGCAGGACAGCCATGTCGGCCAGATGGGCCCATGTGGTCCAGACCTTTTGGCCGGTGATGCGCCAGCCGTCGCCATCGCGCACCGCGCGGGTAGCCAGCGATGCCAGATCAGAACCGGCACCGGGCTCAGAAAACAGCTGGCACCACACCTGCTCGTTGCGCACGATCGGCGGCAGGAAACGCAGTCGCTGGTCCTCAGTGCCGTCGGAGAACAGCGCCGGGGCAGCAAGGTTGAGTCCCAACGGGTTCAGCCGCGGCAGGTGGTAGCGCGTGAGGATCTGTTCGGCGGCCCGCGCCAGTGGCCGGTCCCAGCCCAGGCCCCCGTACTCCGGGTTCCACTGCGGCACAACGAGCCCCGCGGCGGCCAGGGTCGGATACCAGGCCCGGTATTCGTCGGGCGTGCGGACACTGCGCACGGCGCTGGGGCCGTCGGCCTCGGCCGCTTCCCGCCACGCCGTCGGAATCGCCTCGCTCACCCACGACCGCACAGCCGTTTGCGCCTCCACCGGCGTGCTGGCGGCCAACAGGTCCTCTCGCGTGATCACGGCACCTCCTCGGTCTACGGTTCTGCGGCCTGCCCACGAGCCACCCGTGCCCGGGTGGTCTCCAGCGACGCCCACAGCTGTTTCTTGAGCGCGGCCAACGTCACTGCATCGGCGGACTCGGCGATGCGCCGCGCGATGTCGGCGGCCACTTCGGTCAGACGCTCGGGCGGGTCGACGACTTCGCTGACCCAGCCCAGGCGGTGGGCCCGCCGTGCATCGACGCGCTCGTGCGCACCAATCAGCGCCATGCGCGCGACGGGCCCGAACGCCGCACGCCGAGCCAGCCCGATGGTCTCGAATGCCGACGCCTGCCCGACGCTGACGTGTGGGTCGAGGAAGGCGGCGTCCGACGACGCGATCACGACGTCGGAATCGACCACGAAATGCAGTCCGCCCCCGGCGCATACCCCGTTGACCGCGGTGACGACCGGCTTGGTGACACCGCAATGCCAGCCGGTCAGCTGAAGGTCGGCGCGCTTCGTGCGTCGCGACATCTCCCGCAGCGCCGCCGGGTCACGAGCGAGCTGCACCATGTCCAGACCCGTTTGAAACGCTCGACCAGCCCCGGTGACCACGATGACGCGAATCGAGTTGTCCGCGTTTAGTTCTCGCCAAGCTTCCGGCAGCGCCGCCATCATCGAGGCGTCCATCGCGTTGCCCGCCTGCGGCCGGTTGAAGATCAGCCAGCCCAGCATGCCGTCGCGCTGGATCAGCAGCGATTCCTCGGCAACGGCCACGGCACCCCCTCGGATCGGGTCTTGAGCTGAAGATATATATTTTATCCGTTATCCAGACGGCGTTCGCTCGGGGGTCGTCGCCGTCCTGGCGAGAGGTGGAAGATGGCAGGCACCGAGGGTCAGATCACCGACGATGGCGTGGCGGCACTGTGCGCCCGAATCGGCAAGCCGCAGGTGTATCCGGCGCCGCCGCACTACCGTCGGCCCGGAGTCGACGCCTTCCGCCACGTCGCATGGTCGTACGGTGACGACAACCCGCTGTGGAGCAACGTCGACTACGCCGCTCAATCGGTGTGGAAAGAGCCCATCGCCCCGCCCGCGATCGTCGGCGGCGACAGCCTGATCGGTGAAGACGAGCTCAGCGCCGAGGAGCTCGCCGCCCAGAAGGAGTTACGCGGCGACCCGCTGCGCGGTGTGCACGCCTTTTATGCCGCCAGCGAGCGGGAATGGTGGGCCCCGTTGCGGCCGGATCACCGCGTATCGCGGCGCACCGCGCTCGTCGGAGTCATCGACAAGCCGAGTGAGTTCGGCGGCCGCGGCGTTCAGGAGTGGACCGCGCAGGCGTTTCGGACCGACGACGGCACCCTGCTGGGCGCCCAGTACCGGATGATGTACCGCACCGAGCGACAGAAGGCGCGCGAACGCAAGAAGTACGACAGCGTCGAGATCGCGCCGTGGACCGACGACGGCATCGCTGAGATCGACGCCCACTATGAGGCCGAGCGCGCGCGTGGCGCCGAGCCGCGGTGGTGGGAGGACGTCGCCGAAGGCGACACGATCGGCCCGCTGGCGAAGGGACCGCTGACGGTGACCGACATGATCTGCTGGCACGTCGGCATGGGTATGGGGATGTACAACGTGGCACCGCTGCGCCTGGCGTACCGCAACCGCCAGCGGGTCCCGCGCTTCTACCATCGCGACGAGCTCGGAGTCCCCGACGCCATGCAGCGCGTGCACTGGGATCCGGCGTTCGCCCGGAAATCCGGCAACCCCACCACGTTTGACTACGGCCGCATGCGTGAGGCATGGATGATCCACGCCTGCACCGACTGGATGGGTGACGACGCCTGGCTGTGGCGGCTGCGCGTCGAATTCCGCCAGTTCAACTACGTCGGAGATGTCCAGTGGGTGGAAGGCACCGTCACCCAGCGCTACCTTGCCGACGGTGATCGCCCCGCCGTCGATGTCGAATTGCGCACCCGCAACCAGCGCGATGCGGTGACCTCACCCGGTAGCGCCACCATCCTGCTACCCAGTCGCGAACACGGCCCGGTCCGGCTACCGGAACCCCCGGGCGGCGCGACCACCCTGCCGGAGGCATTCGCCGCGACCATCGACGGATTTGACCGTCGATGAGCCACGACGGCGGGTTCGCCGACGCACAGCTGCTCCAACGCACCGCGCGCGAGGTTTTCACCGAGCTGTTCCCCAGTACGCGGGTGCGCGAATTGATGGCCACGCCGTCGGGCTTTGACCGCCAGGACTGGCATCGGCTCACCGGCGAGCTCGGCGTTACCGGACTGATGGTCGGCGAGCAGTTTGGCGGCAGCGGCATGAGCGCGCGCGAACTCGGGGTGGTGTTCGAGGAGGCCGGCCGCAGCCTCGGTGGGGCACCGCTGTTCGCCGTCGCCGGCCTGGCCATACCGCTGCTGCTGGAGGTCGACAACGCCGACGCGGGCGCGCGGTGGCTGCCCGGATTGTGCGACGGCAGCCTGCTGGCCACCGTGATCTATGCCGACGCCGACGGTCGTTGGGGCCCAGCACAAGTGGACATCCACGCCGACGGAGACCGACTGTTCGGGCGAGGTGGCTACGTCATCGACGCCGCCGAATCCGATCTGATCTTCACCCCGGCGCGCACGCCGCAAGGGCCGGTGGTGTTCGCCGTCGAACGTCACGGCGCCGGCGTCGAGGTGACACGGCTGATCACACTCGACCAGACGCGCAAACAGGCCCACGTTGAGTTCTCCGGTGCCCCCGGGGTACGCCTCTGCGGCGCTGACCACCCGCTCGACCGCGCCTACGCTACCTCGTGCGCCCTGTTGGCCTGCGAATCGGCCGGTGTGGCCGCTCGCTGCCTGGACATGACCGCCGAATACGCCCGCGAGCGCGTGCAATTCGGCCGGCCGATCGGCAGCTTTCAGGCGATCAAGCAGAAGTTGGCCGACCTTCTCATTCAGGTGGAGTCGGCGCGCTCGGCGGCTACCGCTGCCGTCGAAGCCGTGGCCACCGACAGCCCCGACCTGTGGTGGACCGCATCGTTGGCCAAGGCGTACTGCTCGGAGGCGGCCATGCATGCAAGCGAGGAGACCATCCAGATCCACGGCGGGATCGGCTTCACCTGGGAGCACGACGCCCATCTGTACTTCAAGCGCGCCCGCACCGGCCAGGAGCTGCTCGGCGCCGCCCGCAAGCATTACGACCGCGTGGCCGAACACCTTTCACGTATCTGAGCCAAACGTTAGGAGACGCAATGGAATACGAAACGCTCAAGGTCGAGCGGCGCGGCCACGTCGGCTGGCTGCTGTTCAACCGCCCGGACCGGCGGAACGCGATGAACAACGCCATGCGCGACGAGCTGCGGCAAGCCTGGCAGGAGCTCGCCGATGATCCGGCCGTGCGCGTCATCGTCAACAGCGGCCTGGGCTCCCATTTTCAGACCGGCGCCGACGTCGTCGAAATCGCCACCGACGGCCGGGGTTTCGGCCGCTACCGGCAATCGGTCGAGAACTGGGACCTCGGTTTCACGTCGTGGTTCTTGCAGCTGGACAAACCGGTCATCGCCGCGGTCAACGGGATCTGTGCCGGCGGTGGTCTGCACTTCGTCGCGGACGCCGATATCGTCATCGCCGCCTCAGACGCCCAGTTCACCGATCCGCACGTCTCTGTCGGTCAGGTCACCGCGATCGAGGCGATCGGTCTGATGCGCAAGATTCCGGCCGAGGCAGTGCTGCGCATGGCGCTGGTCGGGCGCCACGAACGGATGTCAGCCCAGCGTGCCTATGAAATCGGTTTGATCAGCGAGATCGTCGACCCGCCGGAGCGCCTGCACGAGGCCGCGCAAGATCTGGCCGAAAAGGTGGCGCGCAACTCACCTGCGGCGTTGCGCGCCACCAAACGTGCGCTATGGCAGGCCATGGAGGTCGGTTTGACCGACGCCTGCCGCGCCGGCGCCAAGGAGCTGGTTGGCCTGTGGGGACATCCCGATCAAACCGAAGGCCCCGCCGCATTCCTCGAGAAACGCGAGGCCCGCTGGCAAGACTAGATCGGTTGTGGTCCAATTGCATTGGTCCACGGACAAGGCAAAGCCGCGGATAATTCGCGAGCTTGCACCACAATGTTTGATTAGGGCTCTGGCCGCTCAGCCACGCCGGCGCCGGCGAAAAGTGCCGAGGCCACCTTGTCCAGCATCCAATACGCCACCACAATCGAGCGGTCACTGTTGTGGAATCCGAAACCCTCAAAAACGACATCACCGGCCCCCGCAGGGATGAGTGCATTCTCCGGGCGGTTTCGCCAGGTGAGGCGATATGCATCACCCACGGCTTCGATGTGCCAGTCGAAGTCACCGACGACGGTGTCGTCAACGCCGAAATAGCGGATGACGTAGTCCCCGGCGAAGCCGCCCGACGTGTCACCGACTGCGCGCCCGCGGCAGACGGCGCCGGCCTTCTGGCCCATGCTGCCCGACGAGACGTAGCGGGCAGTGATTACATTGTCTTCGTCACCGCTGATGCGGTACTCCACCGCACCGATAACGGTTCGGTCGATAAGATCGGACATCATGCGCTCCTTAGGTAGTCGTGGTGGAATCTTGTCGCCAGATTCGCTTTAACCTGTTCGTGCGAGAGGTCGACGCGGTCGTCGGCTGAAATCAACCGGTATTTGCGCTGGGAGCGAGTCATCAGCATCCTCCGTCCGACCGTGAGATGACTGACGGTATAGCACATGCTATAAAGCTGCAATAGTGCGTCGCGAATAGGATCTGCGCCGATGCGCCGTGCGACGCACTTGGCTTGAACGTCCGATGTTTCGTCAAATTGCCTGTGGCGTTTGCACTATGGCGCTGCTCTCTGACGATGCTGTGGCTCCACTCGCTGTCGCCTCGAGCCATGATCAGGCGACGAAGAATCCCAGGAGTCCTTGACAACCACAGGTTAGCGGCCTTCAAACTTCGGGTCACGGCGCTCGGTGAACGCCACCAGCCCCTCGCGGAAATCCGGGCTGCGCGAGCTCAACTCCATCGCGAAGGCCTCGCCGACGAGCTGCTGTTCCAGCGACTGCGAATAGCCGGCGTTGAGCAGCGACTTCGTCAAACCGATGGCGACGGTGGGCCCGTTAGCCAGCTTGTCGGCAAGCTCGTCTACGGCCGCATCCACCTCGGCGTCATCGACAGCTGCGTGGGCCAACCCCCACTCTGTCGCCTCGGTCCCCGACAGTTGCCTGCCCAGGATGAGCAGTTCGCGTGCCCGAGCACGGCCCACGATGCGCGGCAACAACCACGTACTGCCCGAATCCGGGGTGAAACCACGCGACAGAAACGGATACCACCACCGTGCATCATGCGATGTAACGGTGAAGTCCGCGGCGAGCGCGATCTGCGCGCCGATTCCGACCGCCCATCCCCGCACCGAACACACAATCGGCAGCTGAGTTTCCAGCAGAAGTGGGATCAGCCGATTGGCCTGGGTGGGCAAACGGCGCTGAATGCTGGCTGTGCGCGGTTTGGCCTCGCGCACAGCGTTTCGGCCGACGATGTCGAAACCACTGCAGAAGTCCTGATTTGCGCCGCGCACCACGATCACCCGTAGCTCGTCGTGGGTGGCTGCGGCCTCCAGATTATCGATGAACGCCGCCATCGTCGTGTCGTCGAGCGCGTTGCGGTGCCGGGGCCGATCGATCGTGAGGGTCACCCGCGTGCCGTCCAGGTCGGCGTGTAGACCCGTTGTGGTAACGAATTCCGCACTCATCAGCTGCCTTTCAGTTCTGCAGGCGAGCCGCCGACGGCACGCTCACGCAGATGGTTTTTCAGCACCTTTCCGCTGGCATTGACCGGCAGTTCATCGACGATGTAGACGTGGCGGGGCGCCTTGTAGTTGGCCATGTTGGTGCGGCTGAACGCAATGACGTCGTCAGGTGTGATGGTGCGGCCCGCCCGCGCGATGACGAACGCGGCGCCCACCTCGCCCATTCGCTCGTCTGGGACGCCGATCACCGCAACCTGGGCGATGTCGGGATGTCGGCTCAGAATCTGTTCGATCTCGGCCGGGTAGGCGTTGAAACCGCCGACGATGAACATGTCCTTGAGCCGGTCGGTGATGTGCAATCGCCCGCCCTCGTCGAGTACGCCGATGTCACCGGTGTGCAGCCAGCCGTGCGCGTCGATCGTCGAGGCGGTCTGCGCCGGCTCGTCGAGGTATCCCCGCATCAATGCGTAGCCGCGCACCACGATCTCACCTTCGGTGCCTGCCGGCTGCACCGCACCATCGGGTGCCACGATGCGCACCTCTATCCCGGGCAGCGGGCGTCCAGCGCTTGAGGCGACGACGTCGAGCGGGTCGGTGTAACGGCTCATGGACACGATCCCGCACGTCTCGGTCAATCCGTAACCGGTGACGATGTGCTCGAATCCCACCTCGTCGCGGATGCGGTGCAGCAGTTCAGCGGGAACGGTGGACGCTCCGGTGACCACCAGCCTCAGTGTGTCAACGCCGTCACGACTGTAGGCGGGGTGTTCGAGCATGGTCTGAAACAGCGTGGGCGTTCCCGGTAGCACGGTGATGCGCTCGGCCCGGACCAGCTCAAGAACTGTTGGCACATCGAGTGTTTGCAGCGGCAGAATCGTTGCGCCGGCCAGAATGGCTGCCAGCCAGCCCGCCTTGTATCCGAAGCCATGGAAGAACGGGTTCACGATCAGATATCGATCGCCTTCGCGCAGACCGACGACATTGTTCCACACTGCGTACGCGCGCAGCGTCTGCCCGTGGGTGCACATGGCGCCCTTCGGTCGCCCGGTGGTGCCGGAGGTGAACAGGATGTCGGACAGATCGTCGGGGGTCACTGAGACTGCACGGTCCTCGACATCGGCGGCGGCGACACCGCGGCCCAGCGCGAGAAAGTCGTACCAGGACTGCGTGCCGCGGCTCGGTGCCCCGGTCAGTGTCACGATGTGTTCAAGAGCAGTCAGGTCCGCCACGGGCCACTGCGCGCCGTAACCGCCAGCCGCCTCCGCCAGCGACGCTGGATAGTCCCTGCCGAGGAAATCGGTGGTGGTGAACAAGAGCTTCGCCTGGCTCTTTTGCAGGATGAACGCCGCCTCCTCGCCCAGGAATCGGGTATTGATCGGTATAAGGACCGCGCCTGCACGTTGCAGGCCCAGCGCCGCCACCACCCACAGCGCTGAGTTGGGCGCCCAGATGGCGACACGGTCACCCTTGAGTATGTCTGCACCGATGATGGCGGCGGCCGCAGTGCTGACTGCCTTATCGAGCTGCGCGTACGTAAGGCGGAAGTCGCCGACGACGATCGCCTCCGCGCTGCCCAGGCGCTGGGCTGCGTCGGCCAGCAGTCGTGACGTCGTTCCGTAGCGCAAGTCCGCCCGCGGATCATCGTCAGTTTGCATATTCTATACTCTATTCATCATATTTCCTGCTCGTTTACTCCGGGGTGCAAAACCGTTGGTGCCCACTTCGTACGGCAGTGCGCTGTCCTCGACTTGTCGTGTAGCGACGGCGGACTGGCCCCTGGTGCACGCCTCCGCACTTCAACCCTGAGTGCTCGACTTCGGGTCCTCGGCGACCATCTCCCCGGAAGGAAGAAACGTCTTGAACAACGACGACATGATTCTGATCAGCGTGGATGACCACATCATCGAGCCGCCGGACATGTTCGCGAACCACCTGCCTGACAAGTACAAGCTCGACGCCCCACGGCTGGTGCACAACCCCGACGGCTCAGACGTCTGGTCATTTCGCGACGTCGTTATCCCTAACGTGGCACTGAACGCTGTCGCCGGCCGGCCCAAGGAGGAGTATGGCCTGGAGCCGCAGGGCCTCGATGAGATCCGGCCCGGTTGCTACAACGTCGACGAGCGGATCAAGGATATGAACGCCGGCGGCGTGCTGGCGTCGATGAACTTCCCCTCGTTCCCGGGCTTCGCCGCCCGGCTGTTTGCCACCGAGGATTCGGACTTTTCGCTGGCATTGGTGCAGGCGTACAACGACTGGCACATCGACGAGTGGTGCGGCGCGTATCCCGGACGCTTCATCCCGATGGCGCTCCCGGTCATCTGGGATGCCGAACTGTGCGCGGCCGAGGTGCGACGCTGCTCGACGAAGGGCGTGCACTCGTTGACCTTCTCGGAAAACCCCGCGGCCCTGGGATATCCGAGTTTCCATGATCCGTACTGGAATCCCGTCTGGGAGGCCCTCGTCGACACCAACTCAGTGCTCAGCGTGCACATCGGGTCCTCGGGCAAACTGTCGATCCCGGCAGTCGACTCACCGCCGGATGTGATGATCACCTTGCAGCCGATGAACATCGTGCAAGCGGCCGCCGATCTGCTGTGGTCACGGCCGGTGAAGGACTACCCCGACCTGAAGATCGCGCTCTCCGAGGGCGGCACAGGTTGGATCCCCTACTTCCTCGACCGGGTAGACCGCACATTCGAAATGCACGCGACGTGGACACTCCAGAACTTCGGCGGAAAACTGCCCTCGGAGGTGTTCCGCGAACACTTCCTGACCTGTTTCATCAGCGACCCAGTCGGCGTCAGACTGCGCCACGACATCGGCATCGACAACATCGCCTGGGAGATGGACTATCCGCACAGCGACTCGATGTGGCCGGGTGCGCCCGAAGAGCTCGGCGCCGTGCTGGCTGATGACCATGTGCCCGATGACGAGATCAATAAGATGACCTACGAAAACGCTTGCCGCTGGTACTCGTTCAACCCGTTCAAACACATCCCTCGGGAGAACGCCACGGTGGGTGCGCTGCGCCGAGCGGCCGAAGGCCACGACGTCAGCATCCAGGCCCGCAGCCATCACGCCCGTGACGCGGCAGACAAACTCAGCAGCTTCCAGGACCAGATCGCCGCTGCGAGCGCCCAACTCACCTGATCACGGTCCGCGGCCAGAGCCCACTCACGACACGTCCAGGAGCGCCGATGCAACTTGGGGAAATACGAATCGAGAGCGTCCGCGACGGCACTACCTACCTGCCGGCGGACTTCTTCGGCAAGACCGAGGGCGAAGCGCACGCGTCCATGCTTGGTGATGACGGACGACTGCAACTGCCCATAGCGGGGTTCGTCATTCATACCGGCGGCAAACGGGTACTCATGGACGCGGGGATGGGGCCCGTGACCTATGAGTGGCAACCGGACGAAGGTGCCCCGCTGAGGTTGGAAGGCGGCGGTCTTCCCGCGGCGTTGTCCGCCCTCGGACTAGCCCCCACAGATATCGACGTCGTTCTTCTCAGCCACCTGCACGCTGATCACAGCGGATGGGTCTGGCATGAGGACGCACCGTACTTTCCCAACGCGACCATCCGTTTCGGACGCGGGGACTGGCAAACCTTCGTCGAAGACGAGGTTCCCGGATCCAACCCGGCCGCTTTCCGCGCCCTCGCCGATCTAGGCAAAATCGATCTGATCGAGCACGACGGTGCAGTGGCGCCCCATATCACGTCGCTGCATACCCCCGGGCACACGCCAGGCCATCAGACATACGTTATTTCAAACGGGCACGAGCGGGCCCTCTTCCTTGGCGACGCCATGTCCTGTCCGCTCCAGATGGAGGTCCACGAGTTCGAAGCTCTGGCCGACTTCGACCGTGAGTTGGGCATAAGGACGCGGGATCGCATCATGGCCGAACTCGATGACGGTGATCTCGTCAGTGGCCCACACTTTCCCGGCGTCCGATTCGGGCGAATAGTCATAGGCGAAGCAGGCAGTAGGCACTGGGTCTAGGTGGTGACGAGGACCGTACCGCTCGCTGCTAGATTCGCGCCGCTGAACTCCGGCCGGCTCGCGGGCGTGCCGATCCCACCGCGATGCTGGACCGGGCGCGAGAATGTTTGACCTCGAGCAACCCGAAGTGGGCCTGAATCGCACAAGCGCGCACACGTCGCGCCGGTCGATGCGCCACAAACCCACCTGATTGCGAGCGCCAGTCAACTCGGCAAGAACGCCAACCGAAACACCGAACACGTTGCGGCGCAACGATCTCCGATGGGAGGTGACTAGCTCAGGTGGTGCACCTCCTGTAAGCCGTATACCGGCGTGGGGATGCCTTCATAGCGGGCCTTGAGCTGCAGGGCGAGAAAGAGAGAGTAGTGCCGCGACTGGTGCAGGTTGCCGCCGTGGAACCACAGATTCTCCTGCTGGGTCGGCTTCCACATGTTGCGCAGCTCGCCTTCCCACGGCCCCGGGTCTTGCGTGGTGCCCGAGCCGAAGCCCCATACCTTGCCGACTTTGTCGGCCACGTCTTGACCGATGATGTCCGCCACAAAGCTGTTCATCGACCTGAAGCCGGTGGCGTACACAACTAGATCGGCCGGCAGGTCCGTGCCGTCGGCCAGAATCACCGACTCCTCGGTCAGCCGCTCGACCCCGCCGTGGCATAGCTTGATGCTGCCGTCGCAGATCAGGTCGGAGGCGCCAACATCGATGTAGAAGCCGCCGCCGCGTCGCAGGTACTTCATGAACTGGCCGGAGTCGTCGTCACCGAAGTCCAGCCGGAAGCCGGCCTTTTCCAAGCGGTCGTATAAGTCCTTGTCCCGCAGCCGCATTGCGTCCGAGATCGGTTTCTGGAAGTCCGCGATGATTCGGTACGGCAGCGATGCGACCGTCAAGTCAGCCTTCTCGGTGGTGATACCGCCGGCCGCCGCCTGCTCGGAGTAAAGGCCGCCGAGCGCGATTTCCACCACCGCGTCAGACGTGACGACGAGGGTGGAGGCGCGCTGCACCATCGTGACGTCAACCCCGTTGTCGTACAGGGCCTTACAGATGTCGTGCGCGGAGGTCCCGGAGCCAATCACCACGGCGCGTTTACCCACATAGCGGTCCGGGCCGGGGTGCTGGCTCGAATGATGCTGGTCTCCACGGAAAACGTTCTGGCCGGGCAGCTTCGGCACGTTTGGCTTTCCCGCCATTCCTGTCGCAAGCACCAGGTGGGTGGGCCGCAGCGTGAGGCGTTCGCCGTCGCGGTCGACCTCGATCGTCCACCGCTTTGCCTGGGCATCGAACGCCGCCGACAGACATGTTGTCGAGGTCCAGTACGGGATCTCCATCACCCGGGTGTAGAACTCCAGCCAGTCGCCGATTTTGTCTTTCGGCGAAAACACCGGCCAGTTCGCCGGGAACGGCAGATACGGAAAGTGGTCGTACCACACCGGATCATGAAGGCACAGCGTCTTATACCGCTTGCGCCACTGGTCGCCCGGGCGCGCGTGCTTGTCGACGACGATGGCCGGCACCCCCAGCTGGCGTAGCCGGGCACCCAACGCGATTCCGCCTTGGCTGCCGCCGACAACCACGACGTAGGGCTGCCGCGAATAGCCCAGCGACGCCTCCTGTTCCGCACGCTTCTCCGCCCACGACCGGCTGTCCGGATCGGGGCCGTGCACAGCGCCAAGTACGCGGCGAGAACCCATCGGCTCCTCGTGGCCCTTGAGCTCATCTAGCGCGGTTAGCAGCGTCCAACCGAGATCGCCCTTGAGCCGCAGATGACCGACACCTCGGCCGACGGCGGTTTCAAATTCGATGAACGCTGATGTCACACCACCGCCGTCATCGGTCGGTGCTTCCCGGGTACGGAATCCCGACGGGTCGGTGTCGGCGAGTCGTGCGCGCAACATGTCGGCGATGCCTTCGCGGCCCTCGATCGTTTTGATATTCCAAGTGAACGTCACCAGATCCCGCCAGAAGCTGTCCGGGACGAACTTAGCCACCACGCGGTCGATGTCGCGCGCCGCCAGGGCGGACTCGAAGTTGGCCAGCCACGCTTGAACGCGGGCCTCTGGTGATTGCGTGATGGCCGCCGCATCCAACTGTCGAGTCATGTGGAGCACGGTACCCGCCGTCCAGCCCCGGAATCGGCTTCATGTGCGCGATCGTAGGACCCGATGTCCCGTCGGCCCACGAGTGGCGCATGGCTTTGCTAGCTTCACGTATTTAGCTGCCGGACAGGCTGCTAACCGTATGGCGCGCGCATTATTCGGTATCGCAACTGATGCCAGCGTGAGTGATTCGGTTAAGTTGGCCGCGATCCGCGACGCGCTCGACCGCGCCGGATTGAATCCGAAGGCCGCTGTGGAAGTGGACCTGGCACAAGCCGTGCGAACAAATCTTGGACAACCTGGCGGGGACGGAAGGCGGCAGCCGCGCGGAATGGCGTCGCTCGCAGGGCGTCGCAGACGAACCACCACCCGCGCCACCTCGATCTCCTGACCTTCGAAGGTGAACTTAATGCGATTTTCGGGTGGGTGGGTCGCCGGGCCAGCGCCAAACCAGCGCGAAGACCCTAAGCTGTGGTCGCGAGTTTTCATCCTGAGCAAGCCGCTGACCTGCGGATATTAAGTGGAGCTGCCGGGAATCGAACCAGACGCTCTACCAGGCAAAATGCCTCCTGACATGCCGGTTCGTTCCGTCTCGTTCCGGTTCAGTACCTCTCGTTACCTGCGGTTTCGTTCTCGGGTCTTGACGGCGTCAAGAGCGGTCACCTACCCCACCGAGCTGGTACTCGGGCGGATCATGCGGCGGCGGTGAGCAATTCCTGCAGGGCGACCTCGAAGTCGTCGGCCAGGTCCCATACGTCGGGCACCAGTTCCCAGCATGAGTTGATCCCGACGTCAAGCTTGCCGGTCAGCGACATCACCGTGATGTTGAGGCCGGTGCCGTGGAAGATCGGTCCAAGCGGATACATCGCCTTGACCTGGCAGCCCAGGAAGTACAACGGCACCTGCGGTCCCGGCACGTTGGAGATGACCAGGTTGTGCACCGGTCGGCGGGTCAGCACCGTACTGGCGAAGAGTCCCACCGCCGGAGCCAACAGCGCCCGCCCTGCAAACTGCGCCCAGTCCAGCAACAGCGTCGCCCCGATCGCCGCGCTGTGCTCCTTGGCCACCCCATTGGCGTGCGCGATGGCGCGCAGTCGGTCGGCCGGGTCGGCGATCTGAGTCTGCAGGCGGGAGAACAACGCCGTCAACTGGTTGCGGCCTGGCCGGTCGGACCTTTGATGCACCGACACCGGCACCGTAGCCACCAGCGAGGTGTCGGGCAGCTGACCGCGATCGAGCAAGAACTTGCGCAGCACCCCGGCGCACAGTGCCATCACCACATCGTTGACCGTGACATTGAACCTGTTCTTGATCGTCTTGATGTCGTCGAACTCCAGGCGGGCGTAGGCGATGTTGCGCCGGCGAGTGATGGAGTCGTTGAACGGGGTGCGCGGCGCCCGGAACGGCGCCGCCATGGCCCGCCCGCTGCGCCCCCGGCGCACGGTGTCGACGATCGTTGACGCCGTCATCGGCACCACAGCGGCCAGCTGCAGTGGCCGGGCAACGAACTTCGCCAGGCCCCGCACCGCCATTCCCACCGAGTTGGTGTCCCCCGGCCCGTCCACCGCCTTCGGCGCCGGCGTGTCCGGTTCGGTGCCGCACAGCTGCGACAGCAGGTTCGCACCGCCCACCCCGTCCACGCTGGCGTGATGCACCTTGGTCATCACCGCCAGCCGCCCACCCGCCCGGGCGTCGGTGCCAGCGATCCCCTCGATCACCCACATCTCCCACAGGGGCTGGCCGCGATCAAGGGGCAGGGAGGCGATACGCCCGCAGGTCTCCGACAGCTCGACGCGCCCGCCGGGCGCTGGCAGCCCGATGCGGTGCAGATGCCGGTCCAGATCGAAACTGTGGTCCTCCACCCACACCGGATGGTCCAGATTCAGCCGGCTGTCGGCCAACCTCTGCCGAAACTCCGGGATCGACTTGATCCGCACGCCCAGCTCTTCGCGCAGCCGAGCGAAGCTGTACCCGCCGGGCACTGTCGCGGCGTCCAACTCCAAGATCGCGCAGACGTGCAACGGCTGTGAGGGCGTTTCCAAATACAAGAAGCTGGCATCCAGCCCGCTGAGCCGTTGCATACGTTTCCCTTCCGCCGGTCGAGGGCGGTCATTGCCGCCAGCCGACCCGGACTGCCGGCCAGGGCGATGCGATCGAAGACCGGCCGGCGGCACTCCACGATCACGGTCAGAACTCGATGGCGAACCCGTTCAGGTCCTGGCTCAAGGGCGTAGAGCTCATAAAGACGACTGTCCCGAGTCTCAGGAGTGAAAATTCGTTGAGAAATCCGCCGACACCATTGTGCGCTTATCTGCGCTCGATTGAAAGTAGGTTTCAGGTGCCGATATCCCCAATCCTCTTGACACAGCGGAAAATTCCACCGTTTGACGGGCAATGCCCGGTCCAATCCTCTTGACGCACTGTCAAATACGAAGCGAGGTTTCGGCGAGGTTTTGGGTTTAGCGCGAACATGCGGAGCGTGTCGCGTGAAGGTCTAGACGGCGGTCGTGACGCGGCACCCAATTACATACGTTTACCGGCTCTGACGAGCATGTTCTCGGTGGAGCTGCCGGGAATCGAACCTGACGCTCTACCAGGGCTTTTGCCCTCTGAGCTGCCGGTTCGCTCCGCCTCGTTCCGACTCGGTCCCGTTCGTTACCTGCGGTTTCGTTCTCGGGTCTTGACGGCGTCAAAGGCATAGACACCCTCTCAAATCTGTAAGTGCGTGACCAGCCGCCGCCGGAAACCCACGCCTGCGTCAATAGGCCCGACGATTGCGCAAGAACCGGGTCCAGCCCAATCTCAGCAATCGCGGCCGAGGGGAACGAGGACGACAACCGGCACCTAGTGACCCAAGCGCGACCTGCCCAAATCCGAAGATCAGCCGAAAGTCTCACCAACGAACACGGAGCCGACAGCTAGCGGGTAGCCCCGGCCCTCGTGGGGGACCTTCACGACGACGACACCGCCATGGCGATGGGCGAAACCGATGGGGACGAGACCGCCGCAACAACGTCTCTACCACCGGCCGAGAAAGCCGGCACCGAAGGTCCGGTCGCATACAGCGAATCCGACACCGAGTTCGGTGATGTCATTTTCGACCACGGCGCGACGTTGGGCGCACCCGCTGCGACCGCGATGTCTAGAGCTCTGCCCTTTGCGGCAGTGGCGTTTGCCTCAGCGGCAGTAGCCGTCGTCGTGGTAGTCGGCTTTGTCATGCGTCCAGGCGCGCGGCCAGCGCCCACGCCTACTTCTGCGCCTCCTGCTGCGGTGAAGTCGCCAGCGGCGGCCACGCCCGCGTCTCCACCACCGACTGCCCCATCAGTCGCCGCCGCACCCGGTCCCCCGTCGGTTGCGCCATCTCAGTCGCCTTCAGAGGCTGCGCCGAGCGGGCCGCATCTACTGCCGGACCCGGCGGCACCGCGCACTCTGTCGGGAGGCCTGCCGAACGATATCTACGATAAGTTCGGGGTCTGCAACTACCTCACCACTCACACCGAGCAGGCCAGCGGTGGCATTGAGTCCCTGGCTCTTCTGGGCGAGCAGCAGGGCATGGGCCCGAGCAAGTCACAAGGCATCATGCAGCAGGCGGTCACCAACATCTGTCCGTGGAATCAAGCCACATTTGCAAAGCACGTCATGACAGACACCAGCAACTTTTAACCCAACTGGCATTCGCACGCAAAGTATCCACCATTGAGGCCGGACAGCATGCGGCGCAGTTGATCGCACCGCCGATAGGCCACCGGCCAAACCAAGCCAGCGATGATGGCCCACGTTGAATCAGGACACAACGTAAACATTCACCATCGCGACCGCAGTGCGAGGAGCGCGTAGGGCTCCGTCCGCCTACCAATCAAGCGCGACTCCGGCGATGTCGGCGGCGACCACCAATCGACCGTTTGGTGTGCGCATAACACACCCGGCGTCCGCAACCCAGTAGACCGTAACCGAAGCGACGTCATCGAGTGAATCTCGACCACAAATGTTGATGAGAAAGAAAACTGGCCAGGATTCATGGGTCCTGACCAGCGTTCACGGGACTAACAACGCTGGCTGGCCGACTTCGCAATGTGGGCAATGGAAACTGAATCTGATACCGCGACGCCGGCAGGGGGTGTGGGAGTCGCCCGACTCACCACCCACACCCCAACAGAACAGGGAGCCGCCCCAGCAACACTGACCGCCTAAATCACCAAGTCGAAGAATCACACGACGACGTCATACACCACGTCCCCGGAATCGACTGCTTCGCTCTCCCGGCACGCGGAAGCCTCATCGGAGTCGAGTACACCAGTCAGATACCGCGCCAACGCTGTTGGCGTCGGATGATCGAAGACAGCGGTGGTCGGTAGCTTCAGGCCAGTAACTGATTTAAGCCGGTTCCGGAATTCGACAGCGCCCAGCGAATCGAAGCCCAAATCCTTGAACTCCTGGTCGGCACCAACCGCGTCCGCGGAGTTGTATCCCAGCACGGCGGCCGCGTGCGAACGCACGATGTCGAGCAGTTCGCGTTCCTGTTCGGATGTGCTCATCGACGCGAGCCGCTGTCGGAGATTAGAAACGGATTCGACTGCGGCAGCAGTGCGCCGTGTGGCGCGGATCAGACCACGGAACATCGATGGCAGTCCCGTCCCCGCCGGATCGGACCGAATGGCGGCGCGGCTGAGCTGTGCCGGCATCACGAACGAGCGTGCCTGCCAGAGCGCTGCATCGAACAGCGCGAGGCCGTCCTCAGAGGACATCGGGATAAATCCCATACGAGACAGGCGGGCCCGATCGCGCTCGTAGAGATGCCCTGTCATCCCGCTGGCTTGTGCCCACCATCCCCATGCCAGAGACACACCCGGCAGTCCCCGGTGCCGGCGATGCTGCGCGAGCCCATCGAGAAACGCGTTCGCGGCCGCGTAATTGGCCTGACCGAGGGAACCGAACAAGCTGGCAACCGAAGAAAACAAAATGAACGCCGACAGGTCCGCGCCCGCGGTGAGTTCGTGCAGGTTCCACGCAGCATCGATCTTCGGCCGCAGCACCGCCTCCAGGTGGCGTGGTGTCTGAGCCGCGAACACGGCGTCATCGAGCACCCCGGCGGCGTGAATAACCGCGGTCAATGGGTGTTCGGCAGGTAACCCGGCCAGGAGCGCCTGCAACGCATCCCGGTCTGCCGCGTCGCATGCCGCGATCTGTATGGACGCGCCCAGCTCGGTTAGTTCGGATTCGATCGCGGCGGCACCGTCGGCCGCCCGGCCCCTCCGGCTGATGAGCAACAGATTGCGCACGCCATGGCGAGTCACCAAATGCCTCGCCAGCAGCGCACCAAGCACACCTGTGCCGCCGGTAATCAACACCGTGCCTTCGGAGTTCAGCGGCGTGGGCACGCTGAGGACCAGCTTGCCGACGTGGCGCGCACGACTCAAGAATCGATAGGCATCCAATGCGTGTCTGATGTCCCACGAACTCGCCGGAAGGGGATGCAGCTCGCCGTTCTCGAAAAGCTCCACGAGCTCGCCGAGGATCTCCTGAGCGCGGTCGGGACCGGCCTCGAAGACATCGAAAGCTCGATACTGAACGCCCGGATGCCGTGCCGCGATCTCGCCGGATGCTCGGATGTCGGCTTTGCCCATCTCGACGAATCGCCCGCCACGCGGCAGAAGTCGCAGCCCTGCGTCGACAAATTCGCCTGTCAGCGAATTGAGTACAATGTCAACGCCCGCCCCGCCGGTCACCTCGGAAAATTTCTGCTCGAACTCAACCGTGCGCGAGTTCGCGATGTGGTCGTCGTCGAATCCCATGCTGCGCAGGCGCTCCCATTTGGCCGGGCTGGCCGTCGCATACACCTCGAGGCCCCAACGCCGGGCCAGTTGCACCGCCGCCATACCAACCCCACCGGTCGCGGCGTGCACCAACACCCGCTCGCCCGCACTGGCATGCGCGAGATCTGCCAATCCGTAATAGGCGGTGAGGAACACCGCCGGCACCGCCGCCGCCTGCGCGTAGGACCACCCCGACGGGATCGGCGCGATCATCCGATGATCAGCGACGACAACAGATCCCGCGCCGTAGAACATACCCATCACCCGATCGCCAGGGACGAACCGGACCACATCCTCGGCGACCTCGAGCACGATGCCGGAACCTTCGCCGCCGACGTCGGCACCAGGGTTCGGGTATACGCCCAGTGCAGTCAGGACATCCCGGAAGTTCACTCCGGTGCACCGCGGGCCGATGCGCACTTCGCCGGACTCCAAGCGCCGATCGGACTCAGGCCACGGGCGAAGGAAAAGGTTCCGCGAATCCAGCGTGCCGTTGCCGAGGGTGCTGAGTCGCCAGGTGGTGTCCGCCTCAACGAGTTGCGCGCTCCCGACGCGCTCGTCGGCGGGCCGCACCAGCCGCGGCGCAAAGCAGACGCCATCGCGGAGCGCGAGTTGTGACTCATCACGACTTATGGCTTCGCCGACCGCAACATCGGCGTGGGACCAGTCGTCGATATCGACCAACGATATTTGCCCGGGATTCTCGGCCTGTGCGGTCCGCAACAATCCCCACACAGCGGCCTGGCCGAGATCGGCGACATCTTCGGATGAGTCGATCGCGATCGCCCCGCAGGTGAGCGCCACCAGTCGCGCGTCGTCGCTACGGCTTTCGTTTGACAGCCAATTCTTAACTCGGTGCAGCGCATGTGTCAGCGTCTGTCGCGCCCCCTCGGGCAGCGCTACACCGGTTGCAACCGTTGTCAGGCAACGCAATACGGTTACGTTATCCGTAGCGATCTCGTCCGTGCCGCCCTTGGGCGTTGCGAGCGCGACCCAGTCAAGTGCATACACTGCGTCATCGGCAGCAGTGCTCACGCGAAACTGACTGGGAGAAACACCTTGCAGGGCGAGCGAATCGATACGGCCGATCGGACCCCCCCGTCTGTCCATCACAGTGATAGAAATCCGGTCATCTTCATCAAACGCGATCCGTGCCCGCACCTGCGTTGCTCCGACCACATCCAGCGAGACGCCTTGCCATTCGAACGGCAGCCGGGCGACCTCCGATGCCGCGAGGATGCCGCCAGTAACTGCCCCGTGCAGGACAGAGTCGAGTAGCGCCGGATGCAAACCGAACCGGCTCGCGTCGGCCCTCTGTTGCATCTGCTCCGGCAACATCGCCTCCACGAAAACTTCGCCGTTATGACGCCACGCCGAGCGCAAGCCGCGGAATGTCGGTCCGTATTCGTATCCACGGGCGGCCAGCGCTTGATACAGCTCGGAAATATCGATATGTTCCGCGCCGGCAGGCGGCCATTGTTCGATGTCCGCCTGGCCGGTGGGCGCGGAATCCGGGCCGAGCACGCCCTCGGCATGGCGCGTCCAACGCCGGTCCACACCATCGTCGATTCGCGAGTAGATTCGAATCGGACGTTCGCCGGACTCAGTCCACTCACCGACGACCACTTGCACTGCTACACCGCCGTGTTCGCCGACGACCAACGGAGCCAGCAGAATGAGCTCATCCACCCGCGGGCAACCCGCGCATTCGCCCGCGTGTAGGGCCATCTCCACCATGGCCGCACCCGGCACTAGCACCGTCCCGAACACCTTGTGGTCGGCGAGCCACGGGTGCGACGCGAGCGATAGTCGACCGGTGAGAATAATTTCGTCCGAATCTGCCCGCGCCACAACGGCACCGAGTAGGGGGTGCTCCGCAGCGGTGATGCCGAGACCGCTCGCGTTGACGATTCCAGGCCCGGTGTCCATCCAGTAGCGCTTGTGTTCGAACGCGTAAGTGGGCAAGTCGATGTGACGCGCGCCAGTGTCTTGGAACATGCCCCAGTTGGGCGACTTCCCGTTTACGTGGGCCTCGGCAGCGGAAAGTAAGACCCTCCGCATGCCGCCTTCACTGCGTCGAAGCGTCCCAACGACGGCGTGGTCGTCGCCGTAGTCCTCCAGTGATTCCTGGATCCCGATGGTCAGCACTGGATGCGGACTGGATTCAATGAAGGTGTCGAAGCCGTGCTCGTACGCCCATCGGACGGCCTGGTGGAATAACACCGGTTGGCGCAAATTGGTGAACCAGTAGTCGCCATCGAGGCTCGACGTGTCCAGCTCGGCGCCGGTGACCGACGAGATAAATGCGATATCGGAGGTTCGCGGCCGCAGCCCTGAAAGCGACTTGCTCAGTGTCTCCCGCAACTGATCGACCTGAGCCGAATGGGAGGCGTAATCGACGGGAATCCGCGTGGCCGGCACCTCCTCCGGCTCGCATCCGGCAATGAGCTCGTCTAACGCCGCTGCATCCCCGGTGACGACGGTCGAACACGGACCATTATGCGCGGCAACAGAAATCGATCCAGCCCACGGTTCGATGAGCGTTAGAACCCGTTCAACCGGTCGTGCGATCGAGACCATGCCACCGGTTCCCGCGATTGCGGTGAGCGCCCTGCTACGCAACGTGACTACCTCCGCCGCCTCTCGCAACGAAAGGGCGCCTGCGATGTAGGCCGCTGCTATCTCGCCCTGCGAATGGCCGAGCACGGCATCCGGTTGGATCCCCTGCGCTCGCCACTGGGCCGCCAACGACACCATCACTGCAAACAGGACTGGCTGCACCACATCGACCCGGTCGAGGTCCGGAGCACCGGCACCCTTGCACACAACCTCAAGCAGCGACCAGTCGACAAACTCAGCGAAAGCCTTGTCGCAGAGCCGCATCTGGTCGCCGAACGCTGGCGCGGAGTCCAACAGTTCGACCGCCATCTCCGTCCATTGCGATCCCTGACCGGGGAAGACGAAGATGGTTCGACCCGCGGCAGTGGCGTTTCCGGTTACCACATTGGGTGCAGGCACGCTGCAGGCGATCGCCGTCAACCCACTCAACAACTCGTCACGGTCGGCTCCGACCGCAACCGCGCGGTGGCCGAATAATGCCCGGGTAGTGACCAACGAGTACGCCACATCACGCGGATCCAATTCGGCGTGCTGCTCGACGAACCGCCGTAACCGAGCCGCTTGGTCGGCCAGCGCCGACGGCGACTTCGCCGATAATACCCACGGGACGATGACTGGACGCTGGGCCGCCGACTTCTCGGTCGCAAACTCCGCTGGCGCCTGCTCGAGTATCACGTGAGCATTCGTTCCACTGATGCCGTACGACGACACACCGGCGCGCCGCGGCTGGTGCGGCTGGTCGGGCCATGTACGGGCGCTACCGACCACCTCGATCGTTCCGGACGACCAATCCACTAGGGGTGTAGGCGAATCCAGATTCAGCGTCGCAGGCACCACCCCGTGCCGAATTGACTGTATCGCCTTGATCATCCCGGCGACGCCTGACGCCTGCTGTGAATGACCGATGTTCGATTTGACCGAGCCGACCAGCAGTGGCCGCGCAGCCGAGTGCGCATTGCCGTATGTCGCCTGCAGCGCTCTGGCTTCGATCGGGTCGCCCACCGTGGTTCCTGTGCCATGCGCCTCGACCACGGCGACGTCGCCGGCACCCAGGCCTGCGTCCGCCAGAGCTCGCCAAGATCACCTTTTGCTGCGCCGAACCGCTCGGGGCAGACAACCCGTCGGAGGCTCCGTCCTGGCCGACGGCGCTACCCCGGATTAGCGCTATCACTGGGTAACCGAGGCTGCGCGCGCACGACAACGTGGCCAACACCAGCACGCCGGCACCCTCGGCGACGCCGAACCCGTCCGCCGCCGCGGCGAATGGCTTGCATCGGCCGTCTTCGGACAGCGCGTGATGCCGTCCGAGGCCGACGAGGATGCTCGGTGAGCACACCACGGTGGCCCCGCCCACCACCGCTAAGCCACATTCGGCCGACCGCAACGATTGCATCGCGAGGTGTACCGCGACCAGAGATGACGAGCAGGAGGTGTCGACCGTCACCGCCGGGCCCTCGAGCCCGAGCGTATAGGCCACTCGACCCGACGCCACGCCGGTCGTGGTGCCTGTCGCGAGATAGCCGGCAAATCCTTCGGTTTCGTCGCAGATGCGCGGGCCGTACTCCTGTCCGCCCACGCCGAAGAAAACCCCAGTATCGCTGCCGTGCAGTGAATTCGGGTCAATTCTTGACCGCTCCAGAGCCTCCCAGGTCGCCTCGAGCAGCAGTCGCTGCTGGGGGTCAATGGCTTCGGCTTCGCGCGGACCGATCCCGAAGAACGCCGGGTCGAAATCACCTACATCTGTGACGAACGACCCTGCGCGGGCATAGGTGGCCCGTGGTGCGTCGGGGTCGGGCCCAAGCAGCGCGTCGAGATCCCATCCGCGGTCGGCCGGAAACTCCGAGTTCGCATCGCGCTCCTCGATTAGCAGCTGCCACAGGTCGTCCGGCGAGGTAACGCCACCCGGGAAGCGACAGCCCATCCCGAGAATCGCGATCGGTTCGGCGCCGCGCTCATGCCCATCGGTAAGGCGGTGGTTTGGCATTTAGCTCCGTTCGGTTCGGGATCATTTCCGTGACGCAGTGGGCCTGATATTTCACAGCAGTTTCATCGGCGCCGGGCGCCTGATCGCCGTTCGGAATCAGAGACTTCCGCGACGTGGATGAAGAAAGTCTGGCACTTTCTCCGGTTAGATCTCCTGGAAGTCGCCATACGTACACACCCGCGCGAAGCTACTTGACGCAGCTTGCCGGGCTATGCCCTCGACTCGAGTCTCCCCGCCGTGAACTCACGCTTAGTCTCGCGCTGCGCGAATCTAAGCCCGATCTCTGACCCTACCGTCTCCATTGACGTAGAGGCGGTTTTCGGCAAATTCAACGCTATGCCCAGCGAATACTTGGTGGAGCT
>CAVRER010000030.1:0-36572 GCA_963720085.1 uncultured Actinomycetota bacterium | reverse complement strand
CCGACACCCCGACGTTGATCGCCGGGCGAACGCCCTGGTTGAACAGGTCGGACTCCAGGAAGCACTGCCCGTCGGTGATCGAGATGACGTTGGTCGGGATGTAGGCCGAGATGTCGTTGGCTTTGGTCTCGATGACCGGCAGACCCGTCAACGAGCCGCCGCCGAGATCGTCGGAAAGCTTTGCGCAGCGCTCCAACAGCCGCGAGTGCAGGTAGAACACGTCGCCCGGGTAGGCTTCGCGGCCCGGGGGGCGGCGCAGCAGCAGCGAGATCGCGCGATAGGCCTCGGCCTGCTTGCTCAGGTCGTCGAACACGATCAGCACATGCTTGCCCTCATACATCCAATGCTGAGCGATCGCCGAACCGGTATACGGCGCAAGCCATTTGAACCCGGCAGAGTCGGATGCGGGCGCGGCGACGATGGTCGTGTAGTCCATCGCGCCACCCTCTTCCAGCGTGTGGTGGACGGAGGCGATCGTGGTGCCCTTTTGCCCGATAGCTACGTAGACGCAGCGCACCTGCTTTTTCTCATCGCCGGTCTCCCAGTTCTGCCGCTGGTTGAGGATGGTGTCCACGCAGACGGCGGTCTTGCCGGTCTTGCGGTCGCCGATGATCAGCTGGCGCTGGCCACGGCCGATCGGCGTCATCGCGTCGATGGCCTTGATCCCGGTCTGCAACGGCTCTTTGACGCCCTGGCGCTGCACCACCGACGGAGCCTGAATTTCCAGCGCCCTGCGGTCGGCGGCTTCGATGTCGCCGCGGCCATCGATCGGGTGGCCGAGCGGGTCGACGACGCGGCCGAGGAAACCATCACCGACCGGCACCGAAAGCACTTCGCCGGTTCGCTTGACCTGCTGGCCCTCTGCAAGGGTCTCGTAGTCGCCCAGGATCACCGCGCCGATGCTGTGCTCGTCGAGGTTGAGCGCCACGCCCAAGACCCCGCCGGGGAATTCGAGGAGTTCTTGGGTCATCACTGACGGCAAGCCCTCGACGTGCGCAATACCGTCGCCGGTGTCGATGACCGTTCCGACCTCCTCCCGGGCGGTGTCGGAGGTAAAGGAGCTAACGTATTCGTCGATTGCGCCCTGAATGTCTTCAGCGGAGATTGTCAACTCTGCCATGGCTTTTCGTTCTTCCTGCTTGTTGATTGACTACGTGGTGTTTCAGTCTGGCAACTGGGTCTGGGCCGCGGCGAGACGAGACGAAAGCGTTCCGTCGATGATCTCGTCGCCGACCGAGATTGCGAGCCCGCCGAGCAGCTCGGGGTCGATTTGCATCTGCACTGTCACCGGATGGCCGTAGACCCGGCTCAGCACCTGGCTCAGGCGCTCTTGCTGGGTGTCGCTGAGTTCGGCGGCCGCGCTGACGTGCGCGACGACCTCACCACGTCGAGCCACCGCGACTTCGGCCAGCGTAAGTACCGCCTGCTCGGCCGGTTGGCCACGCAGCAACTCGACTGTCTTGGAAAGCAGGTCAACCGCGATCGGATTGACAGTGGTGCTTCCGCTTTCCAGCACATTGCGCAGCAACTGAACCCGGCTGTCGGCCGGAGCTTCGTAGTCACCGAGCAAGATGGACAGGCGCGGCTGCGCATCAAGGATCCGGCTGAACCAGAACAGTTGGTCTTCTACCTCGTCTAGCGAGCCGGCATGTTCGGCTCGCGTCAACAATGCGTTCCGCGACACCAGCTCGACCGCGTCGATCAGATCGTTGTTGGCCGACCAGCGCTGCGAGACAGCCGTCTTGAGGATGTCGAGCGCGGGCTCTCCGACTTTGTCGGACACCAGCCGCTCGAGCAGCCGGACTCTGGGCGCGGCGTCCTCAGCCGGCATGGTTAGATACCGGGTGACGACGGTCTCGCGATCCAACAGTGCGGCGACCGATGTCAGTTCGTCGGCGAGGGTGGACAGGCCCGCGGTCGTCAAGGTCTTTGGCTATCTCACCGAACCGCTTCATCACGCTGTCCAGCGCCAGTCGGCTAGCCGAACGCATTTTCTCTGCGATGGGGTACTGGACGTCCGCCTCGGAGGGCGCCATCGCGTCGAGGTCGTCGAGAAAGCGGTCGACCGTTGCTGACTGCTGCGCCGAGTCGGCAACGTAGCCACGCACCAATTCCCCTGCCCGCCGCACGGATTCGGCGCCGAATTCCTGGCGCAGCTGGCGAACCAACTGCGCTCGCAGTAGCTCGACCTGCTTGGCGCCCTGCACTTTGACGCGCTCGACCTCGGCGTCGGCCTGAGCCCGCAGTTGTTCGGCAATGCGTTCGGCGTCCGCGCGGGCCTCTTCGGTAATCCGCTTCGCTTCCGCCTTGGCGTCTTTGCGCGCTTTGTCGTGGGCTTGGCTGGCTTCCGCGAGCCGATCGGCGGCAGCCGCGGCGTCGTCCAACTGCTGACGCACGACGTTCTGCCGATCGACCATCATTTTGCGCACCGGCGGCACGACGTAACGCCATACCAGCCACACGATGACGGCGAACCCAACCAGCTGCCCGATGAATGTCGACATCTTCGCTACCGACCTGACCCG
Organism: uncultured Actinomycetota bacterium; assembly: GCA_963720085.1. Classification (GTDB taxonomy): domain Bacteria; phylum Actinomycetota; class Actinomycetes; order Mycobacteriales; family Mycobacteriaceae; genus Mycobacterium. The sequence continues at coordinate 34,047 of CAVRER010000030.1, read as the reverse complement.
GTGGCTGAGACTGAGGTCGTGATCTCGACGCCGAGGATGCGGCTGGCCAATGTCGTGGACATGCTGTCCACGCGAGAGCGCAGATCCGCCGCCACCGCGTCCCCCTCCTGTTTGAGTTGCTCGGCGGCGTCCTGCAGTGTCGTGGAAACCTGTTCTTCAGCGCGCGAACGCATTTCGTCGAGAACCTTACGGCCCTCCGCCCGAGCATCGTCGCGGGCCGCCGATGCCTTCACCCGAGCTTCAGACATCGCCTTCTCGTAGTCGTCCCGGGCGGCGGCGAATCTGCTCGGCCGATTTTTTGTTATCGGCCTGCGTCTTGGTGACCATGTTCTCGCGCTCGTTCAGCACCCTCATGATCGGCGGCACCACGAAGGTGCCGATCACGCCGAGCACGATCAAGAAGATGATCAGCATAACGAAGAAGGTGCCGTTGGGGAGGAGGAAGTTGCCGCCTCCCTCAGCCTGGCTGGCGGTAGCCAGGACGACAGCGCTCATGTCACCCATCTTGGCGAATTACTTCGGCGCGATCGGGGTGGCGAAGACGAACAGCGCCATGAAGGCCAGGTTGATGAAGTAGGCGGCCTCGACCAGACCCACGGTGATGAAGAACGGGACGAACAGCCGGCCCTGCGCCTCGGGCTGCCGCGCGATACCGGAGATCAGCGCGTTACCGGCGACACCGTCACCGATACCGGCGCCGATCGCGCCCCCGGCCATGATCAGTCCGCCGCCGATGAGGGCGCCGAGGCCGACGAGATTGGGGTCTCCCATTGTTTTATCCTCCTTGATATTTGGTTAGGGCTCTGTCAGGTCTGTAGTGGTGTGGAAGCCGGGGTTTTGGCCGTCCTAATCGTGTTCCCCTTCCAGCTCCATCGATTGACTGAAGTACAAGACGGTCAGCAGCGCGAAGATGAACGCCTGGATCGCGCCGACGAATAGGTCGAATGCCTTCCAGATCGCGTTCGGCGCCCACATGACGTAGGGCGGGAAAAGCGCGATCAGCGCGACCAGAATGCCGCCGGCGAAGATGTTGCCGAAAAGTCGGAGCGACAGCGAGATCGGCTTGGCGAGTTCCTCAACCACGTTGATCGGCGAGAAGATCACCCCGACGACTTTCGGCAGGGTGTCCCACACGTGCCCCTTGAGAATCTTGACGGGATACCCGAGTGGGCCGCTGCGCCAGATGCCGGCCAGGTGGTAGCAGAGGAACACGAACAGCGCCAGCGCCAGCACATAGTTGATGTCCGACGCCGGCGGGGCGAACAACTCTTTCGGAGTCCCGCCCTTCGTCGTACTGCACGGGCAGCACCGACAGCCAGTTCGAGATCAGGATGTACACGAAGAGCGTGACGGCCAGTGGCAACACGAAAGGCGCGATTCGCATCCCGATCGCGGATTCGATCTGGTTGCGCATCTGGATGGTGATCGCCTCGAAGAACAACTGCACGCCGCCCGGCACGCCGGTGGAAGTGACCTTGGCGCGCAAGAAGAATGCCAGCGCGATGACGATGACGGCGGCGAGGGCCGCGGACGCCACGGTGTCGACGTTGACGGTCAGGCCGAGCCACTCCCTGGTCTCGTGATGGCCGACCTCGATGGCGCCCTCAGCCAGCAGCGTCTCAGTCATCGCTGTTGCCGTTTCCTTCCATTCCCTTAGCTCCCTTAGCCGCGTCGTCCCAGCCACCGTCGGCGGTCCCGGTGCGTAGCTTCTTCCAGACCGGCAGCGCGGTCGATATCACCAGCAATACCTGGAACAGCGCAAGCCCGAACACCACGCCTAGCCCGGCGGGACGGAAGACGTATGCGACGGCCAGTCCGATCACGGTGATGATCAGCAGTCGGCCGGCCGAGTTCATCGCCATCTTCTTTTTCAGCGGATGCGCTTCGGCGGTGATCGCCGCTACCGAGCGCTGCACGCCGAGGGCGTTGAGCAAACCCAGCAGAAGCCCCACGCCGAAGAAAACGCCGACCATCGGGTGGTGCAGCGCACCAGCGGCGGCGACCGCGACGACGGTCAGTAAAAGCGAGATGGCGAGGAGACGAATTGGCCGGAACGCAACCGAGGGAAACACCAACGGCGCGTCCTGCGCTGGTGTTGTCACTGCTGCACCTCAGTCCTCGCTAGGGGGGAGTTGCCTGGTTGACCGTTGCGTGGCCCGTTGAGCGTATCGGAGGGCAATCACCGCACTCGCATCACCCAAGGGACAACTCCCCTTTGTCGGTCGTACGTCCGACCAATCGGACGCGAATCCGATGGCCGGTGGCCGGCAACCCGCGAGGTTTATTCGGGTTCTACCAGCACCGTACCACATTGCGGGCCACCCTACTACTCCTCGTCGTAGAGGTCGTCACGGCGGCGTAGCAGCGGGATCAACGTGGCGATAACCGCGATGGCGATCGCGCCCAGCATCACCGCCGCGGTATCGCGCGGGTTGAAGAAAATTGTGCTCGCCGTGCCGAAGGCGACTATGCCCACCCACAAATAGATGATCAGCACCACGCGGCGGTGCGAATGACCGATCTGCAGCAGCCGATGATGCAGGTGCATTTTGTCGGGGCTGAACGCGCTACGACCCGCCCGGGTGCGCCGCACGATCGCCAACAGTAGGTCGAGCATCGGCACGAACATGACCGCCACGACCAATAGGAACGGCGACAGCAGAGCAAACACGTCGCGGGCGCCGTAAGCGTTCTGCGAAATCGGTCCCGCGGCCGTCGTCGACGCGGCGGCCAGCATCAGGCCGATCAGCATCGAACCGGAATCCCCCATGAAGATCTTGGCCGGGTGGAAGTTGTGCGGCAAGAAACCCAGGCAGGCCCCGGCCAGCACCACCGAAATGACCGCCGGCGGGTAGAAGAGCACGTCACCCCCGTGATCGCGCAGCAAGCCGACCGAAAACATGCAGATGGCCAGCGCGGTGATCAGACCCAGCCCGGCGGCCAGCCCGTCGAGACCATCGACGAAGTTCATCGCGTTGACGATCGACACGGTCAGCGCCAACGTAAGCAGGATCGAGGAGGCTTGGTCCAACACGATGGTGCCGACGCCGCCCAGCGGAATGTAGAGGACGCTCCAGGCGACGCCCATGGTGACCAGCACACTGGCCGCAGTGATCTGGCCGGCGAACTTCGTCAGCGCGTCCAGACCCCACCGATCGTCGATCAGGCCGATGCCCATGATTACCGCGCCCGACACCAGCACCGCCGGCATGCCCGCGGAGTAGACGAAACCACGTGTCAGAGCGGGCAGCTGAGAGGCGAGAAAGACCGCGGCAATTACACCCAGATACATCGCCAGACCGCCCATCCGTGGCGTCGGCGTCACGTGCACATCGCGTTCGCGTGGATAGGCCACCGCGCCGAGCCGGGTCGCCAGCAGGCGTACCGGTCCCGTCGCAAAGTAGGTGATGATCGCGGCAGTGAGCCCGACGAGTGCCAGCTCGCGCAACGGGACACCGGCGCCACGGTCGGATAGGGCGAGCAGACCGCCGGCCAGGTTGTACTGCACCACGACTGTATTCAATTGCCGGGCGGGTCAGCCGGTCAAACTCGCGGCGTCCAAGCCGAGCACCGCGGCGATACTTTCGGCGCTGACCGGTCCGGGTCGGAGGATGCCTGGTTCGGCCCCGGTGAGGTCCAGGATGGTCGAGGCCGCCTGCTGTGCGGAAGGACCGGCGTCGAGATAGACGTCGACGAGGTCGCCGAGTTGGTCGCGCGCGTCGTCGGCGTTGACGGCCGGCGGACGGCCGGAGATGTTGGCGCTGGATACCGCCATCGGCCCGACCTCACGCAGCAACTCGATGGCTACCGGATGCAGCGGCATCCGCAGCATCACCGTGCCGCGGGCATCGCCGAGGTCCCACTGCAGCGACGGCGCCTGCCGGACCACCAGGCTCAGCGCGCCCGGCCAGAATGCGCGGATCAGATCACGCGTTGCCTGCGGAACCATGAGGGCAAGACCCTCGATGGTGTGCCAGGAGCCAACCAGCACCGGCACGGGCATGTCGCGCCCGCGACCCTTCGCCGACAGCAGCGCGGCCACTGCCGTGCTGTCGAAAGCGTCGGCGCCGATGCCGTAAACCGTGTCCGTCGGAAGAACTACCAGCCGACCGTTTTTGACGGCCCCAACTGCCGATTCGATTCCCCGGGAACGTTGTTCGGGATGGGCGCAGTCGAATACGTCAGTCACGAGCGCCGCTCCTCCGCCGTGCCGTGACGAATCTCGGCCGTCCAGTCAGATCTGTTCTGGCGACGACGTCGTCGAAAAGTCCTGTGCTGCTGACTAGTTCGGACGTGCGCAGCGACGTGGTGTCGTCGTGCTCGACGGCGAAGAAGCCGCCCGGACGCAACCAACGGCCGGCCAGCCGGATAATGGCGGTGATCACCGTCATCCCGTCCGGGCCTGCGAACACAGCGTGCGGCGGATCGTATTGAGAGACTTCAGGTTCGAGCTCAACGGCTTCAGGCACGTAGGGCGGGTTGGCCAGCACGAGGTCGACTTGCCCGTCGAGCTCGGTGAGCAAGCCAGGGTCGGTCGCGTCAGCGCGCACTAATTCGATCGTGGTGCCTACCGAGTTTTTGCGGGCATACTCCAGGGCCGCGTCGGAGTCATCGATGCCGAGTATCCGCGCTGCCGGCCAGTGCTGCGCCAGTGCCAGCGCCAGCGCGCCCGAACCGGTGCAGACGTCGACGATTACCGGCCGGGCGGAAGTCCCCGGAAGACACTGCGCGGTCGCCCATTCCAACATGGCCTCGGTTTCCGGACGCGGAATGAAGACGCCGGGCCCGACGAACAGCGTCAGCGGCCCGAAGGCGGCTGTGCCGGTGATGTGCTGCAGCGGCACTCGGCGCGATCGTGCCGCGATCGCGGCGTGGTAGCGGTCGAAGAACGCGTCGTCAGGCGAATCGATGAGCGCCAGCCGTCCCCGCTCGGTGCCCGTCAGGTGCGCGGCCAACTCCTCGGCGTCGAAGCGCGCGGAGTTGATTCCAGCGTCTGCGAGCAGCGTCGTAGCCGAGTCGATCGCGCACCGCAGTCGAGTCGTCATGCCTGCTGCAGCCGGGATTGCCGGTCGGCGACGCTCAAAGCGTCGAACAATGCGTCAAGGTCGCCGTCGAGAACCTGGTCGAGATTGTGTGCCTTGTAACCGATGCGGTGGTCGGTGACCCGGTTCTCCGGGAAGTTGTAGGTGCGGATGCGTTCGCTGCGGTCCACCGTGCGGATCTGGCTGGCGCGATCGGCCGACGCGTCGGCCAGCGCCTGCTCCTCGGCCATTGCCTGCAGGCGAGCGGCCAGCACCTGCATGGCTCGGGTCTTGTTCTGCAGCTGCGACCGTTCGTTTTGGCAGGTGACGACAATTCCGGTGGGTAGGTGGGTAATTCGTACCGCCGAGTCGGTGGTGTTGACACCCTGACCGCCCTTGCCGGACGACCGGTAGACGTCGATGCGCAGGTCCGATTCGTCGATCTGCACTTCGCCGACTTCCTCGGGTTCCGGATAGACCAGTACGCCGGCGGCCGAAGTATGCACGCGACCTTGGGATTCGGTGACCGGGACTCGCTGCACCCGGTGTACTCCGCCCTCGAACTTCATCCGCGACCACACGCCGTCGGCCGAGTCGCCCTTGCTGGCGATCGCGAGCGTCGCATCCTTGTAACCACCCAGATCCGAGGTGGTTTCGCCCAATACCGTCACCGTCCAGCCGTGTCGCTCGGCATAGCGGATGTACATCCTGGCCAGGTCTGCGGCAAAGAGGGCCGACTCTTCGCCCCCCTCACCGGATTTGACCTCGAGCACGATGTCGTCGGCGTCGTGCGGGTCGCGCGGTGCCAGCATGTCGGTGAGCTGAGTGTCCAGCTCGGCAGCGCGTGATTCCAGTTCGGCGACTTCATCGACGAACGACGCGTCATCGGCGGCCAGTTCACGTGCGGTGTCCAGGTCTCCGCGTACCGCCTCCAGCTTGCGGTGGGTGGCAACGATCGGCGCCAGTTGCGCGAACCGACGGCCGACTTTGCGCGCATTGGCAGCATTGCTGTGCAGTTCGGGATCGGCCAGCTGGCGCTCGAGCTCGGCGTGTTCGGCCAGCAGCGCGTCAATTGCCTGCACGCCCTGCGTCATGCTTCTCCCTCCGAAGTGAGCCGACTTCCGACTTATCCGAACGCAAAACGACGCCCGTCCTGTGCGGTTTCCGCAACAGTTCGGGCGTCGCTGCTACTACTTATCGGCTGAAGCCTCTTTGTCGGTGCCGGCCTTGCGCTTGCCGTAGCGCCTCTCGAAACGAGCGACCCGACCGCCGCTGTCGAGAATCTTCTGCTTGCCGGTGTAGAACGGGTGGCACTGCGAGCAGACCTCGACCACGATGTGGCCGCTTTCTTTGGTGCTGCGGGTCTGGAAGGTGTTGCCACAGCCGCAGACCACGGTGGTCTCGCCGTATGCCGGGTGAATACCAGATTTCATGATGTCCTCTTCGATTGTCGGTCGCCGGGTCGCCCTAATGAGCACGAAAGCGGACGTGAACCGGAACCTGAACTTCGGCTGTTGATTATGCCAGGTCAGCCGCTATGCCCCTAAACGCCTGCGTGAGCGTGCGCATTCCCGCCGAAGCATTCAACGCGACCGGTCTGCTTCGACCGGTGCGTGCCGGCGTTAACCCGGGCTGACCTGGTAGTTCGCCAACGCTGTGGCGGACCGATCAACCGCGACATAGGCCGTGTCGCGCCCGATCCGGTTCCACAGCAGGCCAGCTTCCGGTGTAGCGCCCCGGGAACTCAGCTCACGCTTGAGGATCTTGTTGGTGGCGGTGGACGGCAGGCCGTCGGTGATCCACACGTGGCGCGGCCATGCCTTGGGTGATAGGTCGGGCTGGCCGGCCAGAAACTCGCCAAACTCCCCGGGCGTCAACTCTGCGCCGTCGACCAGCACCAACGCCGCCATCACCTGGTCGCCCACCTGCTCGTCAGGCACCGCATACACCGCTACCTGGCTGACCGCCGGCAGCCGCTGCAGGATGCGCTCGATGGGCGCCGTGGTCATATTTTCGCCGTCGACCCGCAGCCAATCCCCGCTACGGCCGGCAAAGTAGATCCAGCCGTCCGCGTCGCGGTAGGCCAGGTCGCCCGACCAGAACATGCCATGGCGGAGTCGCGCGTCGGTGGCCTCCTGGTCGTTGTAGTAACCGGCGAACAGGCCGGCGCCCGACGTGTTGACCAGCTCGCCGATCGCTTCGTCGGCGTTGATCAGCGCGCCGTCATCGTCGAATCGGGCCACCGGGCATTCGGTGAGCGTGTCGGGGTGGTAAATGCTCACGCCGGGAAAGCCCTGGCCCAGTGAGCCCGGCGGGCAGCCGTCTTCGCGGGTGATGATGATCGCGCCTTCGGTGGAGCCGAAGCCGTCCCACACCGTGCAATCGAAACGCCGGCTGAACTCCGCGATGTCGCGGTCGCTTGCCTCGTTGCCAAACGCGACCAGCAGCGGGTTGTCCGCATCGTCGGGTTGCTCGGGGGTGGCCAGCACGTAGGCCAACGGCTTGCCGACGTAGTTCATGTAGGTCGCGCCATAGCGGCGTAGGTCGGGCAGCAAACCGGATGCGGAGAACGTCGCAGGGACCATCGCCGCACCTGATCCGACTGCCACGCTCCAGCCGGCCAGCAGCGCGTTGGAGTGAAAAAGCGGCATCGACAGGTAGCACACGCCCGACGATTCGACTTCGAACCGCTCGATCAGGCTGGCGCCGGCGAAAATCACGGTCAGGTGGGTGACCCGGACCGCCTTCGGCTCACCGCTGGTGCCCGAGGTGAAGATCATCATGAAGGTGTCGCCTGCGTCGACTTCGCGATGCGGCACGAGCGGCCCAGCCGCTGCCAGCAAACCAGACCACTCATCGGTGGAGAGGTCCAAGACCCGGACTCCGGGCAGGTCCAGCCCGTCGAGCAGTGCGCGGTGCGCAGGGTCGGTGAGGAGTATCTGGCAGTCGGCACGCACGATGTCCCTGGCCAGCGCCGCGCCGCGACGGGTGTCGTTGATGCCGCACAACACGTATCCGCCGAGTGCCGCCGCCGCCATCGCGGTGAGCATCTCGGGGGTGTTGCCCAGCAGCGCACCGACGTGCAGGGGCCGTTCGGGGTCGGTGATACCGATCAATGCGGCGGCCGCAGCCGAAGCGTCCGCCAGATGCTCGCGCCAAGTCCACACTTGATCGCCGTATTTCACCGCCGGAGTGGAGTCGCCAATGCGGGTGCGAAGCAGTTGCTGAATAGTGTCCGCCACGGCTCACCACTTTCCCGTCGGTCCCGACAGGCTGGGACGTTACCGCCGCAGCTTGAGCTGCTTAGCGGGAAGGGCGGTGTTCGCTGACTGCGGTGATGTGCTAACGCTTTAGTCGTTGTCCATACCCGGTGTGGTCTTGGACACCTGAACCAGGAACTCGTAATTGGTCTTGGTCTTACGCAGCTGCGACATCAGCAAGTCGATGGCCTGGTGGGAATCCAGACCCGACAGCACCCGACGCAGCTTGTGCACGATGCCGAACTCGTCGGGCGAGAGCAGCAATTCGTCCTTGCGGGTGCCCGACGGGTTCACGTCGACGGCAGGGAACACCCGACGTTCCGAGATCTTGCGGTCGAGCTTGAGCTCGGCGTTACCGGTGCCCTTGAACTCCTCGAAGATCACTGTGTCACCGGTGGATCCGGTTTCCACCATCGCCGTGGCGATGATCGTCAGCGATCCGCCTTCCTCGATGTTGCGCGCAGCGCCGAGGAAACGCTTCGGCGGGTACAGCGCGGTGGAGTCGACACCACCGGACAGGATGCGGCCCGATGCCGGCGACGCATTGTTGTAGGCGCGGCCCAGCCGGGTGATCGAGTCGAGCAGCACGACGACGTCTTTGCCCTGTTCGACAAGTCGCTTGGCGCGCTCGATGGCGAGCTCGGCCACCGAGGTGTGGTCTGACGGCGGCCGGTCGAACGTCGAGGCGATGACCTCGCCCTTGACCGAGCGGGTCATGTCGGTGACCTCTTCAGGCCGCTCGTCAACGAGCACGACCATGAGGTGGCATTCCGGGTTGTTCTTGGTGATCGCGTTGGCGATGTCCTGCAGGATCGTCGTCTTACCAGCCTTGGGCGGCGACACAATCAGCGCGCGCTGACCCTTGCCGATCGGCATGATCAGGTCGATAACCCGCGTGGTCAGCCGATCGGGGGTGGTTTCCAGACGTAGCCGCTCGTTGGGGTACAACGGCGTCAATTTGGAGAAATCGGGACGCTTCTTGGCGTCTTCGACCGGCCCACCGTTGACGGTGTCCAAGCGCACCAACGGGTTGAACTTCTGCCGCTGATTGGGCTGTTCACCTTCCTTGGGCACTCGCACCGCGCCGGTCACCGCGTCGCCGCGGCGTAAGCCGTTCTTACGCACCATGTTCATCGAGACGTACACGTCGTGCGGGCCGGCGAGGTAACCGGAAGTGCGCACGAACGCGTAGTTGTCCAGAACGTCGAGGATGCCGGCCACCGGCTGGACGACGTCGTCTTCGCGCAGTTCGGTGTCACCGCCGTCGCCCGGCCGTTCACCACGACGCCTGCGTTCCCGGAATCGGCGCCCTCTGCGGCCGCCGCGCCCGTCCCCATCGTCGTCTTGCTGGTTGGAGCCACCTCGGTTCTGTTGACCGCCCGAGCCCTGCTGATCGCCGCCCCTGTCGGACTCGCGCTCGTCGGACTTGGTGTCCTGTTGGTTTCGGTTGCGCGCGGGCTTGTCAGTGGATTGATCGGTCTTTTCCGCCCGGCTGTGCCGCTCGGCGGACTCGTCGACGGACGATCCCCCTTCGCTGGAGTCAGCGCGGATCGCGTTGTCGGTGGTCGCTTCGGCCTGGCGGGCCGGAGCCTTGGTCCCGTGGTTGTGTGATTCGCCGCTGGGAGGTGCACCGTTGGCCTGCCCTTGGCGGCTTTCCCGGATCGCAGCGATCAGTTCGTTCTTACGCATCCCAGAGGTGCCCTTGACGCCGGCTCGATTGGCCAGCGCGCGCAGTTCGGGAAGCACCATGGTGGACAGCGAACCGTCCGACGCACTGGGGCTAGTGTCCGCCGCCGACCCGGATGCGTCGGGGTCAGCGGAAGTGTCTGGGGTCACGGAGTTGGACAGCTTGTCGTTTTCAGTGCTGTCGCCAGCCGTAACGAGGTCCGTTTCAGTCACGGATTTCCTTTCTTCCCTGGCCGATCGAATCAAGCCAGGGGTTCGTTGCATTCAGCCAAATCGCCGAGTGCTACCAACAATCGACTCTGCAACGGTGATCGCCCGGATTGGCAGTTTAAATGGCGAACCATCGTCCACGAGAAGAATTTGGTGTTCGTCCTAGTGTCAACGCAGATGCAGATGCTGCGATTGCTGGACGGCTCCGAGGATAACCTGCTTCGATGTCGGAAGCAAGAAGCCCCTCCAGCGTGCCGGTGGACCTTAGCTGCAGACGGCTACTCCGGAACTCCAGCGGACCCCGTCGCCGGCCGCCATCTCGCTGACCGCAAACCCGTTTGCGGCGCCGTACTCCAGGGCCTCGGCGGGCAACTCCGAGGCCGTGCTCAGCGCGATCACCGCCGGACCAGCACCGGATAGCACAGCTGCCACGTTGTAACGCCGCAACAGACGAAGGTATTCCGCCGACGCGGGCATCGTGGGCGCGCGATGCGGCTGATGGAGCATGTCCTCGGTGGCGGCCATCAGCAGGTCGGGTCGTTCGGTGAGCGCCACCACCAGCAGCGCTGTGCGGCTGAGATTAAAGCGCGCGTCGTCGTGGCTGACCTGTGCAGGCAGCAGCACCCGCGCCTCCGCCGTGGACGAGCGTTGCTCGGGAATGGCGGGGAACAAGTGAATGTCGGGATGTAACCGCAGCGGCACCGCCGAGAAGCTGGGCGGATCGCCGCTGCGGTCGGTCCACGACACCACGGCGCCGCCCAGCACCGCCGCCGCGGCGTTGTCGGGATGCCCTTCGAATTCCGACGACAACTGGATCAGTTGGGCCTGGCTCAAGGGAGTCCAACCCGCTTGTGCGACAAGCCCATTGACCGCTGCAAGACCGCCCACCACCGCCGCGGCCGATGAGCCGAGACCCCGCGAGTGCGGAATGGCGTTTCGACACCGCACTTTCAAGCCGGGCGCGCTCACGCCGGCCGCCTGTAGTCCGAACTCGACGGCGCGAACCACCAAATGGCCGGAGCCGAGCGCCAACTCCCCGGCGCCCTCGCCATCAACTTCGACGATCAGACCGGAATCGGTTGTCTCGACGATAATTTCGTCGTAGAGATTCAGCGCCAATCCGATACTGTCGAAGCCCGGACCGAGGTTGGCGCTGGACGCCGCGACGACCGAACTGGCCAGCAGCCCGGCAGGCACCATCTGGGTCACTAGACGAGCCCCAGTTTCGCGACAACGGCGACGGGGTCGACGGGCACCGGCGACACGCTGGGCATGTCTCGCAGCGCCGTGTCGGGATCCTTGAGGCCGTTGCCGGTCACGGTGCACACCACGGTCGATCCCGGCGCCACCCAGCCGTCCTCGACGGCCTTGAGAAGACCGGCGATGCTTGCCGCCGACGCCGGTTCCACGAAGACGCCTTCGGTAGCGGCCACCAGGTGATATGCGGCCAGGATCTCGTCGTCGGTGGCGGCCAGGAACTGTCCCTTGGACTGCTGTTGGGCCGCGACGGCCGACGCCCACGACGCCGGTGAGCCGATGCGGATCGCGGTGGCAATGGTCTCGGGCTGGCTCACCGGTTCGCCGAACACCAACGGCGCTGCGCCGGCCGCCTGGGTACCCAGCATCCGCGGCAGCTTGTCGATCACTCCGTCGGCGTGATATTCGGTGTAGCCCTTCCAGTACGCCGTGATGTTGCCGGCGTTGCCGACCGGCAGGGCGTGTACGTCCGGCGCGACGCCCAGGGCGTCGACGATCTCGAACGCCGCCGTCTTCTGGCCCTCGATGCGCATCGGGTTGACCGAGTTGACCAATGAGATCGTTGGGAAGTCGGCGACGATCTTGCGGGCGAGTTCCAGGCAGTCGTCGAAGTTGCCGTCGACCTGGATGACCTTGGCGCCATGCATCACGGCCTGTGCCAGCTTGCCCATCGCGATCTTGCCCTGCGGGATCAGTACCGCGCAGGTGATGCCGGCGCGGGCCGCGTAAGCCGCCGCCGACGCTGAGGTGTTCCCCGTCGACGCACACAGCACGGCCTGCTGACCGCGGGCCACCGCGTCAGTAACGGCCATCGTCATGCCACGGTCCTTGAACGAGCCGGTGGGATTGAGGCCCTCAACTTTGAGATGAACCGTGCATCCGGTCTTCGCAGAAAGCCTGGTTGCCGGTATCAGCGGGGTGCCACCCTCGAGCAGGGTGACCGGAGCCCAGTCGTCGCCGACCGGCAGCCGTTCCCGGTAGGCCGCGATCACGCCCGGCCAGGGCTGATGGGTGCTGGTCTTGGCGGCGCTTGCCGAACTCATTCGCTGGTTCCTTCCAGCCGCAGGACGCTGGCCACACCCTGTACCACTTCGAGGTCGGCCAGCGCGTCGACGGTTTCGGACAGTGCGGCATCGGTGGCGCTGTGGGTGACTACCACGATGCGGGCGCCTACCCGTTGTCCGCCCTCGCCGACCACGCCTTCCTGGCGAACTTCGGCGATGCTGACTTCGCGCTTGGCGAATTCCGCTGCGACCGAGGACAATACGCCCGGTTTGTCCGCGACATTCATGCTCACGTAGTAGCGGGTGGAGATGAAACCCATTGGCGCGATCGGCAGTTGGGCGTACTTGGACTCCTTGGGCCCGCGGCTGCCCAGCACCCGGTTGCGGGCCGCCATCACCAAATCCCCGGTGACCGCTGATGCGGTCGGCGCTCCGCCGGCGCCCTGACCGTAGAACATCAGCCGGCCCGCGGCTTGGGCCTCGACCACCACGGCATTGAATGCGCCGTTGACCGTGGCCAGCGGATGCGATAACGGCACCAGCGCAGGGTAGACCCGAGCCGAAACCCGCTGCTGCCCATCGTCGGTGGTGATTCGCTCACAGATCGACAGCAGTTTGATTGTGCAGCCCAGGGCCCGCGCGGACACGAAGTCGTCCGGGGTGATCTTCGTGATGCCCTCGCGGTAGACGTCGTCGGCGGTCACCCGGGTGTGGAACGCGATGGAAGCCAGGATCGCGGCTTTGGCGGCGGCGTCATAACCTTCCACATCCGCGGTGGGGTCGGCCTCGGCGTAGCCGAGCGCGCTGGCGTCGGCCAGCGCGCGCTCGTAGTCGGCGCCGGTGCTGTCCATCTCGGAGAGGATGTAGTTGGTTGTGCCGTTGACGATCCCGGCCACCCGCTGCACGGTGTCGCCGGCCAGCGACTGGGTCAGCGGCCGGATCACCGGGATCGCACCGGCCACGGCAGCCTCGAAATACAGGTCCACATGGGCGCTTTCGGCCGCCTGCGCGAGCTCTCCGGCCGCCACTGACAGCAGCGCCTTGTTCGCTGTGACGACAGACTTGCCATGCTCCAGCGCGGACAGGATTGCCTTGCGCGCCGGGTCAACCGGCCCCATCACCTCGACGACGATGTCGACGTCTTCGCGGGAGACGAGTCCTTCGATGTTGTCGGTGAGCAGATCGATCGGCACACCACGGTCAGCGGCGACCCGTCGCACGCCGATGCCGCGCAGGGCCAGCGGCGCGCCGATCCGGGCGGCGAGATCGTCAGCACTGTCCTCGATGATGCGAACAACTTCACTGCCCACATTGCCCAGGCCCAATACCGCTACACCGACCGGCTTTTCATCATCGTTCACGCCTCACCTCACCTCCAGACTCAAAAGATCGTCGACGGTCTCTCTGCGTAGGATCAGACGGGCCTGCCCGTCGCGCACAGCCACCACCGCCGGCCGGCCGATCAGGTTGTACCGGCTCGACAGCGAGTAGCAGTAGGCACCGGTGGCTGCCACCGCGACAAGGTCGCCCGGCGCTATGTCGTCGGGAACCCAGGTATCCCGAACGACGATATCGCCGCTCTCGCAGTGCTTTCCGACGACACGGGCCAGCGTCGGAGCCGCATCGGTGGCCCGGGAGACCAGCCGGACGTCGTATTCCGCGCCGTACAGCGCCGTGCGGATGTTGTCGCTCATCCCGCCGTCTACACTGACATAACGGCGATGCGCTGATGCGCTCACACCGACGTCTTTGACCGTGCCGACCTCATACAGCGTGATGGTCCCCGGCCCGGCGATGGCGCGGCCGGGCTCAACGACCAGCCGTGGAACCGGCAAGCCCACCGCCGCGGATTCGTTGCGCACGATGGATCCGAGCTTGTCGGCGAGTTCGCGCACCGGCGGCGGATCGTCGTTTGGTAAATACGAGATGCCCAGGCCGCCGCCAAGATCGACAGTCGAGATCTGCGCGGTCTTGCCGACACCGAACTCGGCGACGATATCGCGCAGCAACCCGATCACCCGGTGCGCGGCCAGTTCGAAGCCGGCGACGTCGAAGATCTGCGAGCCGATGTGACTGTGCAGGCCCACCAGTCGGAGGTGGTCGGTGGCGAATACCCGTCGCACCGCGGCCATCGCCGCGCCATTGGCCAGCGACAGCCCGAACTTCTGGTCTTCGTGGGCGGTAGAGATGAACTCGTGGGTGTGGGCTTCGACGCCGACCGTGACGCGGACCAGCACATCCTGGACGACACCGGCCTCCCCCGCGATGGCATCGAGACGCTCGATCTCGGTCATCGAATCCACCACGACATGACCGACGCCGGCCTTGACCGCCGCGGTCAGCTCGGCGACCGATTTGTTGTTGCCGTGTAGCGCGATTCGCTCGGGCGGGAAGTTCGCGTGCAGCGCGACCGCTAGCTCACCGCCGGTGCAGACGTCCAGCGAGAGGCCTTCCTCGTCGATCCACCGCGCTATTTCGCTGCACAGGAAAGCCTTGGCGGCGTAGTGCACGTTGGCGCCGCCGCCGAATGCGCGCAGCGATCTCGCGGCACCGCGCCCGAAAGTCCTCTTCGTCGACGACGAAAAGCGGCGTGCCGTACTCCTGCGCCAGCCAGTTCAGCGCGACACCGGCAATGCTGACGACCCCGTTGTCACCGCGGACCACGTTGTGCGGCCAGACATTCGGTGCCAGTTCCAGGAGTTCCTGGGTCGTCGCCGGTCGCGGTGGAACGCCGGAGTGATGGAACTCTTCGGCGTGGCGTGGGCCGGCTGGATGCGCGTTCACATCCGCTCCGGAGCGCGGACACCCAGGATGGCCAACCCATTGGCGATCACCTGGCGGGTCGCCTGGCACAGCGCCAAACGCGCGGTGTGCAGCTGGTTGGGCTTTTCGTCGCCCTGCGGCAACACCCGACACGAGTCGTAGAACCGGTGGTAGTCGCCGGCGAGGTCTTCCAGGTAGCGGCACACCCGGTGCGGTTCGCGCAATGACGCCGCGGTTTTCAGCACCCGGGGGAACTCGCCGAGACTGCGAACCAGCGTGCCCTCCTTGTCGTGGGTGAGCAGCTCGAGGTTGCTGGTGTCGGGGATCAGGCCGAGTTCGGCGGCGTTGCGGGCCAGTGCGGAGAGCCGGGCATGCGCGTATTGCACGTAGTAGACCGGGTTTTCGTTGGACGCCGACGACCACAGCGCCAGGTCGATGTCGATCGGGGTGTCCACCGACGAGCGAATCAGGCTGTAGCGGGCGGCGTCCACGCCGATCGCCTCGACCAGGTCGTCGAGCGTGATCACGGTGCCCGCGCGCTTGCTCATCTTCACCGGCTGGCCGTCGCGGACCAGGTTGACCATCTGGCCGATCAGCACCTCGACGGTGGCCGGGTCGTCGCCGAACGCGGCAGCCGCAGCCTTCAGCCGGGAGATGTAGCCGTGGTGGTCGGCGCCGAGCATGTAGATGCACAAGTCGAAGCCGCGTTGCCGCTTGTCGAGGTAGTAGGCCAGATCACCAGCGATGTAGGCGGGTTTGCCGTCGCTCTTGATCACGACGCGGTCTTTGTCGTCACCAAAAGCACTGGTGCGCAACCAGGTTGCGCCGTCCTTCTCGTAGATGTTGCCGTTCTCGCGAAGCCGGGCGATCGCCTGCTCGACACGACCGCTGCTGTGCATCGACTCTTCGTGGGTGTAGACGTCGAAATCGGTTCCGAAGTCGTGCAGCGATGCCTTGATGTGCGCGAACATCAAGTCGACGCCGACCTTCCGGAAAGTCTCGTGCTGCTCGGCGTCGGGCTGGCTCGGCGCATCGGGCGCCTGCTGCAGCACTTGCGCGGCGATGTCGGCGATGTAGCTGCCCGCGTAGCCGTCTTCCGGGGTGGGCTCGCCCTTGGCCGCGGCGATCAGCGAGTTGGTGAACCGGTCGATTTGGGCGCCGTGGTCGTTGAAGTAGTACTCACGCACCACGTCGGCGCCCTGCGTCGACAGCAACCGGCCCAGTGCGTCGCCAACCGCGGCCCAACGGGTGCCGCCGATGTGGATCGGCCCGGTCGGGTTGGCCGAGACGAACTCCAGGTTGATCTTGTGCCCGGCCTGGGCGTCGGAGTTGCCGTAGGTGTGGCCGGCGTCGATGACGTTATTGATGATGACGCCCTGCGCCGACGCGTCCAGGCGCAGGTTGATGAAGCCGGGTCCGGCCACTTCCGCCGAGGCGATGCCGTCGGCCTGGGCCAGCGCCTCGGCGAGCCATCCGGCCAGCTCACGGGGATTGATGCCGACTTTCTTGCCGAGTTGCAGCGCCAGGTTGCTGGCGTAGTCGCCGTGCTCGGGGTTGCGCGGCCGCTCAACGGTGACCGTCGGCGGCAGCGCGGCGGTGTCGAGCGCATGCTCGGTCAGCACCGCGGTCGCGGTGGCCTTGAGCAGCTCGGCCAGGTCGGCGGGGTTCACGCAGGCCATCCTATTGGCTGAGGTCCTCGGGCCTCGAATCCATTCCGGTCGCCAGCCGGCCGCCGTGATGCGTTAGTCTGTCGTGGCCCGTTGGCGCAGGACTTTTCGCATGCGCCCCCGTAGCTCAGGGGATAGAGCGTCTGCCTCCGGAGCAGAAGGCCGCAGGTTCGAATCCTGCCGGGGGCACAGGTATCTATGCAGCTCAAAGCCTATTTTTCCTGCCGATCTGAACAGCTGCGCGACATACGCGCCACATAGCTTCCGCCGGTCACGGGCCGGACGCCGCCGGTTCAGTCTCCTGCAACGTTTCGTCATCGAAAGCCATCGCTCTAGTGTGCCGCGACAGACCGACGGGCTAGGTTCAGCAGTATGAGCTGGCTTGTGAGCCTCTACGCGGACGTTCGTTACCTGCCTCCGGCCAAATCTCTTGTTCAGCAATCGCCTATGTTCTCGGACTGGGAGGCGGTCGGAGGCAAGCAGCACAGAATCACCCTGGTGGTGACAGCGAACTCAAGGGCTTCAAGGGCGAAGTCGAAAATTACGTGACGGCGATGGCACAAGTCTTTCCAACCAACGCGTATCCGGGGAACGTATTCAAGAATCAGGCCCGAGTATTGTCACTCCTTGAGGACGCACAGATCTAATCACCCGCAGTAGAATTTAGGGCAGGCGAAACGCGATCTCGCTTCCTTGCACCTGTGGCGAGCGTCGGCACCTCACCTGGTTGTGTGACTGCGGCGACACCAGCTACGGCCACCGCTGGGCCTGGACTGCTCAGCCCTGAACGGACCCGCCGCTGTCCGATAGGACACGGCTACGCTTGTCGGCATGACCGGCACACCCGACGCATCGCGGCGCGGCGGCGCGGCCCCGGCAAGGCGGCTGGTCTGCCTCATCTCCAGCGCCGGAAAAACGCCGGAGCAGCTGAAAGCCGCAGCGTTGCAGGGCTATTCGGAGGTACGAGGCCCGTAATCCGGAGTGACTTAGGGGTTTTCGAGGTAGCCGGGGCCGACCGGTTCTGGACAGCGCTGGGCTGGGAGCGGTTACGACCACGCCGACGGATTTCACCGGCCCGTTATTCATCCAGCCCCGTGCGGTAGAGAACTGCCCATGATCTTCGCGGCTGGATTCAGGGCTGCGGTGTGCTCGGCGTCAACCGGCGTGAATGCGGGGAAGCAGCACCTTGGCGACAGCAATCTCGTCATCCCGGGCCTGGGATGGAGCAACCAGCACCCAGAATGAGTGCTCAGAGTCAGCCTTGATAAATAGCACCGGCGAAACTCGTTTTGCTTCCACGCCCAGATTTGGCACGTCCTCGGTAAAGGAGTACGCACCGCTCTGGTTCGACTGGTCGGTCACCTTCGCATCCCAGTCAGACGTTGCGAACAACTGCAGCTCGACGTAGCCGTGGCTGCCGCTATACAGGCAACCGGGATATTCCCTGTGCGGAGTGTGTGTGAGCGATAACTTTGCGGCAGAGGACATTTCCGCTAACGAGGCGAACCTGCAGCCGGGGTCAGACGACGCCCGTGATGTCGTCGTGACGCTCTCGGGTGCGGCTCCGTTGTGACCGCCGCTACATGCACACACACCCAGTGCCGCTGCCAGTGAAAGCATTGCGCTAGGACGAGCCATGTATTACCACTATCCTCAATTTTGCTCGGGCATTCGTAGGCGAAGTAAATCAGCGGCGAACGGCCCTGTCCTCCGATTGACTGAAAATCGCCAGGCCGCTCAGAAACCATAATCCGGCCCGATGAGGCGACCACGCCAACCCCGCGAAACATCCGGGTTAGTACCACGGACCCGGGTACTGCCCATTAACGTCGGCGATCATTGCGTTGCTGCATTGCCACTCTTCTTTCCCGCCGGACGGACACGTCCGAATAAAGGTCCAACCGCGAATCTTTTGTATTGGCTCAATCGTCCAATCCTTCGCGACGGGATTGTTGTCTGGCAGAGCAATCACCGAATAGGATGTGCCGCCTGAGGCGCTCGTCGTGAGATACAGGTGGTTGTCGAAGAAGCCAGCGTTGACGATGTTGAGTCGCTTGGTGTCTTCGGGGCTTTTTCGTAACTCGACCTGTTTGGTTTGCAGGTTCCACACCTGCAGCCCGATGTCGGTGTCTTTTCCGAAAAGAAACAGGCGATTGTTCGAAAGCGTGAAGTCGAAACACTTGAGCGCGCCGATGCACATTCCACCCTGCTGCGCCTGGATGGCAACTTCATCGAGAAATGCGCGTGTGGTCACGTTGTAGAAGCGGGTCGGACTTCCGCCGCTCGGCTTGGACTCCTGAAAGGACAAAACGTGGCCGCTGACGTCCCCACTGGAACCGGTGAAGAGCCCATTGGGGTAGGTGAACAGTGATTCACCGGTGGGTGAGCGGATTTCAGACAACGGACCTTCCCCCGGGCGCGTTGGACGCTGAAACACAATGGAATCGCTGCTTACGCTTGCCGGCATCTCAGGATCGGTCCATAGGACGGACAGGTCTGCACTAGACAGGGCTTGCGTATACGGGAGCCCGGGTCGGTCGGGGACTTGCTGTACCACGAGGCCGGACCTGGTGCCCCACACCGTCGGTTGGCGGGTGCCGAAATGGCTCGTTACATCGGCTTGCCGTAGCGGCTGGGGCGAATTCAAACCGTAGATGAGGGCCCTGATTTCATCTTTGGGAGGCGTCAGCCCATTGGCCGGCGTGACGACGTGCATGAGATAGAACAGCTTGAGGTCTTGGCCGGTGCCGGTGAGGGCACACACCTCCCAGTCAGACGTCTCAGAACCACCAAGGGTCGGCTGCGGCGGGGCGACCACCCTGCCGGACGCAGCGTCGAACACCTGGGGATGAACGGCGGACGGGCTCCCGTTCTCGTTGTCTCGATCAGGACAGCCCGTATAAAAGGCGTCTTCGTAGGCATACTGCTTCCACGACTGCTCAGGCGGCAGCGACGGAAGGTCCACCCGCTGCGCGCCCGACTGTGCTGGTGAGGAGGGCGGCGATCCTGACGTGGCGCCGTTTTGTGACGTCGGCGGCGAGCCGGTCGGTGTGCCGGATTGGGAAGAGTTCGTGCACGCCGACACCGTCACGCAGAGAACAACAGCGCCAATCGCCATGGCGAGTCGTTTTCGTGTGGGGTGAATCCGCCCCCGTGGCGACTGTAGGCCGTGCAGAGACAAGGTACGGATGCGGTACGAGCTGACCATCCACGTCTCCTCCCCCGATTACGCGATCATCGTTCTAGGTCTTCTGGCACCTCAGACTGTCATTCAAGGGTGCTGTTCCCGCAAGCGGCTGCACTCGCTGCGATTGCCAGAGCCGCTAGCACCCTTCCTGCTTGGTTCATTTCCATTTGCTCCCCTCTGCGGCTCCCTGCCGCAGAAGTCGGATTTCGTTCGGCTACCCCTGTGCCGAGCAGGTTGACTGGGACGCTAACAGACGATCACCGAGCGGTCCCGGGAAAGATCGAGATGGATGCCGACTCGGGCCGTCTATCGGATCGGCTTGCCGTTGTGCATCCCGGCCCCCTGCGTGAGCAGTGAGCGCCGTCGCGCATCGTCGGCGGCTCGCTGCGCTTTCCACGCCGCCGTCGCCTGGACGTTCAGCGTGACAACGTCGTCGGCGGATATGTCGTACTTGGCGTCGTGGTCGAATATGCCGCGAGGAACGGTGCCGCGAGTCAACAGCTTGGCAATGAGCGGCTTACCCTGCGCGATGCGCTCCTCGGCCAGCCGGTGCCCCTTCCGCCGTCGCCTCGGACAAGGCTGCCCGATACGCGGATTCGGTTGCGGCGTCTTCGGATTCGTCCGGCGGATCGAAGCGCGGATCGTATTCGCGTTCAACCGGCGCGGTCATCTGCGAGACGGCGGCGTTGTGATGCCATTGTTTGTACAGGCCGGGAACGCGAATCCCGTTCTGGCCGTTGACAACACCCGGTGGCCTCCTAGGCATGAGCGACCGGCGTTTCAGCGGCGGTCAAACCGGTCTGGCGATTTCGAATTCTCCAGCGCGACTGCGCCGCCCGTTGGCGTTGCCGGTCTATCACCGGCTCCGACGTAGTTGATATCGAACCGACAATTCGGCTCAGCGTGGCCTCGCACTGGCGAATCTCAGACAGCAGCGGGTGCGCGAAGATTCGGCCATCCTGCGACCGGCGGCACTCGCCATCCTCGGCCACAATCGCCTGTAGCTGCGCGGCCCTGTCGGCAAGGTCACGCGCAATCTCTAGCTGCGCCTCCTCGGTCGACGTAGGAATCAGCCCCTGCTCTGCCATCTCCTCGCGCAGTGACGCCACCAGCGCTTCACCGCGAGTCGGCACGTCGCTGGGCGGCGGCATCTCGTCAGGTGTGCTGACCTGCGCCGAAACCTCCTGCGATTCAACCTCGGTCACGACGTGAATCACCGACGAATCACCACGCAGCGCCGCGATGTCACGATGCACCGTAGGTTGGCTGCTCCCAACACGTTTCGCGATAGCCCTCTCCGACATCGTCGGATCCTTCGCAAGCAGCCGCGCTATCGCCTGCCTGCGCTGCTCAGGTGTCGTATCGGGATCCTCTCACCAGGGCCGTCCGGATCCGGATCGAATCGTCCGGATCCGGACGCACCGCACCCACAGAGGCGGGTTGTTTGCTGTAGGCGCATCCCCCCAGGTGAACGCTTCGCCCCGCATTTCGCGGACGCCAGGTGCCTGTTTCGGCCATGCGCTGTGGGGTGGTGGGGGGACGGGGCCCCTTGGGGGGGCCTGTCCACGGAAACCGTCTGTGATGGGATGGTGCGCTGTCGGCAGCGGTGCCGAGATTCTCTTGGCGCGCGGTGGTGCTGGTGCTGGTCTGCCGGTGGATGGTGAACCGGTGCCGGGAGTGCCTGCGTGGGAGTGCCTTTGGTGTGGCCGGGAGGGTGGCTCAGCCGGGAGGTTCCCTGCCCTGGCGGGAGTGCCTGTGCTGGCGCTGCGGGGCCGAGCAGCCGGGCGGCGGCTGCGCCGGACCGCCGGGCCGGGACCCGCGATGACGCGATGACATTGTTGAAGCAATCACTCATGCCTTGTCACCTCCCGAGCATCTTGTCTGGTGTGAGATATGACGGGTGTGCTGCTGCGGGAAGTACGCAATGGCATTGCGGACTTTAGGCGCGGTGTGTGGTGCGGTGTGCTGCCAATTCGCCAGGAAGTGTGCGACCAGTCCCGCCTGGTCAGGGTGAAGATCCCTGGTGTTCAACACCGTTAGGAGTCCCTTGCAGACCCAGACCACCTTTGGAGGGTATGCCGTTGTGGCACAGCCCTTTTCGCCTAGCCTAATCACGCTGGCCTGCTTACTGCTTCGTCGGCCAGTGTGCCGTTCCAAACGATCCCCTTGCGGGTGGGAGGGTTGGTCAGTCAGGATGCGCCGCGCCGGGCATGCTTGTCCATTCATGCCCTGGCGCAGCCGTTTTGGCGGTACGGGAGGTCAGGACTCCTCGGCCTGGTCGTGACCGGCCAGCCGGGACAGCGCTTTCGCTACCTCCTCGGGCCGACCCGACGCGATGCCCTGGTAGATCAAGCTGGCTTTCGGCGTGGAGTGACCGAGCCGCGCCATTGTCTCGGGTAGGTTGCCGACCCGTGCGGCCTGCATACCGGCGAAGTGCCGCAGGTCGTGTATCCGCATATCCTGCCGCCCAATGGTTTTCAGCGCGGGTGCCAGGTAGTCGCGGAATGTGCGGTCGGACATGTGGCAGCCCCGCACCGCCGGGAACAGTTGCGCCGTCGGATCCTCCCCAACGCGCGCGTCGAGGTGGGCCAGCAGATCCGCCCTGACGTGCGGCGGCACAATCACCGACCGGCCCTTGCCGGACTTCGGTGTGTCCACCCGGCAGCCGTCGCGGTGGGTGACGGCACGGGACACCCGAATTGCCTTGGCACCCTCGGCCACGTCGCGGCGTTGCAGTTCGATGGCCTCGCCCCAGCGCACACCCGTCCACGCCAGCACGAGGATCAACGCACGCAGCCGGTCGGGCTTGATGGCGTCGGCCAGCGCCGCGACTTCGTCAACGTCGAGGATGATCGGCGTCCGGCGGGTCGGCGGGTTCATGGCCCGTGACAAGTTCGCCGGGTTCGCCTGGATCAACTGGTCGGTGACGGCGGTCGCCAGGATGGCGTGCAGCAGCCCGTAGGCGTGCGAATTGCGTCGGACGTGTTCGCTGCCGAGGGCGGCGTGCCAGGTGCGGATGGATTCGGGCGTCAGGTGGACGAGGGCCACCCGGCCCAGCGTCGGCTTGATCAAGTTGTCGAACAGGGCTTGATACCCGATCCTGGTGCGCGGCTTCACGTTTCGCTGTTCTATCCAGGTCTGCCCGTATTCGGAGAGTCGGATGTGCTGCACCACAACATCTTCGACCCGTTTGCGCGGTGAGGTCCACTCGTCGCGTTCGATCAGTCGGCGCTCACTGGCAAGCCAGTACTCGGCGTCCATGCGTGCGGTGAACGTCTTGGGGGCGCAGTGCCGGATCAGATCCGGCCCGATGTAGCTGGCCTGGTAGCGGCCTGAGCGTTGGCGGCTGATGTGCCCCCATCCGCGCCTGACCCGGTTTCCGCCTGGTGCTGGCATTATGCTGCCCTGCCTCTCCGGTTGCGCTACATATGCACGACATAGCTGTCGGTTGGCGTCCAATTTGTCCAACGTGGCCAGCCTACGCCTCGCCGGAAAGTGCAGGTAAATGGTGGTTTTTGCTGGTCACCAGTCTATCGGCAGGGCAGTTTCGAATCCTGCCGGGGGCACCATCTAAAATTGCCTTCTAACTGGGCTGATTTGGGCCAAGTATCGTTCGAGAGCTTTCGAACGCTGCCCTCGATGTCACGACGGTGTCACAAGTCCAATCGAACTCTCGTGCGGTAAACGCGGTTAACCGCCCGGCGTTACGACCTGCCCCAGCGTCGCGCTGGCGGCGCGTAGTGCGTCGTCCTGTGAGTGGGCGTAGATGCGTGCAGTCGTAGAAGCGTCAGCGTGACCGAGCCATTTGGCGACGACGGCCATCGGAACGCCTCGAAGGTGCAGAGCGGTCCCACAGGAGTGGCGGGCGTCGTGCAACCGATCTGCATCGGCTCGCGGATGAACACCGGTTGATCGCCCGGATCAGCACTGGCATCTACACCCCTGTCACGGTGTCACAAGTGTCACGCGATCACGGACGCGCCGGTTCCGGTGACGGAGAACCGGCCCAGCTCGATGAGTCCGACAACTTCGGAGCGGCGACTAATCCGCCACAGAATGAGCTGGTGCTGTCAAAGGTGCCGTAGAGCCGCGCGACACTGTGACACCGCAATGCGGCCAAGGACGCTTCGCCTTTCGCTCATGGCTCCGAGTTGACCTCGTAGTCGGTGCCCCATAGTCGTCGTAGAAATCTTCAACCACCCCCGGTCCGACAAGATAGGACACTGAATCCGAGCGCGGGCCGCACAGACATAACAAGCGATCAGGGATGGGCTTGTAGGTTGCAATTCTGGATGGCGGATTGCATTTCGAGATGGCGGAAGTTGGCGGATCCGCCAATTGAGATGCAAATTGGTGCGGCGGGGGAGCGGTGCACGGGAAGCCGCCAATTGGTTCATCGACTTTGGCACAGTTTGCTCGAGCGGTGCTTGGTTGGTCGTCGGATCACGAGCTTGTAGGCTGGCTTTCGGCGTCGAACAATGATGGGCCGGGGAGTTGGGCGATAACGTGTCCGCGCTGGGGTGCGGGGCCTGCAGGATTAGTTCCCGGCATCCTCGGCGTGGCCGAGCCGATCACGGTTCCCACCTGGTAGCTGTTCGGCGATGACCGAATTATCCGAGTCGTGCGTCGCGCAGAGCTTCCCCGCGTTACTCTTTGCCGATGATCGCGGGCGAGAAGGCGCCTGACTTCACTCTGTATGATCACACCGGTCGGCCTCGGACACTGTCCGCGCTCCTTTCCGAAGGGCCGGTTGTGCTGTTCTTCTTCCCAATAGCGTCCTCACCGATCTGTACAGCCCAGGCTTGTCATTTTCGGGACCTGAGCAACGAATTCGCCACGGTGGGCGCCCAGCGGGTGGGCATCAGCACCGACACCGTCGACAAGCAGGCCCACTTCGCCCAACAGCGCTCGTTCGACTATCCGCTGCTCTCCGACGCGGACGGCGTGGTGTCCGAGCTGTTCGGGGTGCGCCGAGGCAGGCTCGCCAAGCTGCGTAGATCCGTCGTGGCGCGTGAGGCGGCCCGGCGTGGTCGGCACACTCGGCGCCGTGGCCTGCTGGCCCGGCTGCTGCCGGTCAGACGGACCACATTCGTCATCGACACCGACCGCACCGTACTCAAGGTCGTCTCCAGCGAGGTGCGCGCATCGGTGCACGCCGACCAGACCTTGTGGTTCTTGGAGAACCACAACGTGCCGCATAGTTCGCCACATGTCCGGGAGAAGCACACCGACGCGCATCAGCAGTCGGAGGGCAAGGGCGAACCGATCGGCGACTGGTTCACAGAACCGGAAACCGCGGACGAGCCGAGCTTGGTCCGGCCATACACGCTGACGGCAGGCCGTATCGACTCTGGTGTCGAACTGGCACTCGAGGCTCCGGTCGAAGCGCTGAACACCACAGCGAAGCCGCCGCGCTGGCGGAGAAATGATGTGCGGGGCCAGATCCTGACGTGGTGCGTGCACAGCACCACGGTCGCAGAGATCGCCGCTCGTCTGTCCTTGCCGCTCGGTGCGACGCGGTTCCTGGTCGACGACCTGGTGACACAGGGTTATTTGCGGGTGCACGCCCCCCTCGGTGACTCGATGACAATCGACGAACGACGTGAACTGATAAGAAGGACCCTGCGTGGCCTACGAGCACTCTGAGGGGTAGGGCGCCCTCGGATCAGCCTCCGGAGCAGAAGGCCCCAGGTTCGAATCCTGCCGGGGGCACTGCCTGACCAGCACGAATACGATCGCGTGCAAGGTTCGTGCAACTACACTCCCCGGCGGCAGTGTCGACGGCACCATTGAACCGACCCTAGCTCAGATTCGCCTCGACAACCTGGACTTCCTTCAGACCCGCCCCTGCCCGCAGCCTCGCCGCGGCCGGTCATCGACGCGGCCGACAGGTTGACCGGCTAGACCTTCCACACTCTCGTCTGGCCCGCCATCCGCCCTTTGGCGGGCTGGACAAATGCCTCATGCTGCCGCAGTAGCCTGGCCGATATGGCAAGCCAGCCGGCCAGCACCCTTTTCGACGACATTCCGCGAAAAGAACAGGAACGTCCCCGAACCTACTCAGAGAGTCTCAGCACTTTTCAGTTCCTGAATCGCGCCGGCGGAAAGCGGTGGCCGCGCCAGCAGCCCACGCGGACCCTGATCCCCACAAACCCGACTTGGGTACCAATACTGCCCGGGTGGCGGGACGGTAGACCCGTCGTCCCCCGGGCCCTCCTGCGACGGCGTGCCCTACCCGGACGGCTCGTACTGGCACGCCACACAGCGCGGCACGTCAGGGTCGAACTCCTTCGTGGTGGTGCAGTGCGTCAAGCAAGGTACCTGGCCACAACCACCGGTGCCGCTCCCCGCGCCGCCTGGGAGCTGCCAATAGCGGCGCGCAACGACGTTCTGACAGTTTCACGAGCGGCTTGAACGAGAATCCACACAGAGCCACGAACGGACGGTGCCGTGATCTTTCACCCATACGAAGACTTTCAAGCTGCCGACCGGGCCGCTAATGCGCTCCATGACCGGGCAATGCTGCTCGGTTGCAACGTTGGCTTCAACTTTGGCGGCGAACTCGGACGACCACCCGAAGTGTCGTGTTGGGTGCGCCGATTCGACCAGTCACCCGAGACCCGGCAGACATTCGCCACCGTGCAGCAGGCGACCAAGCACCTTGACTACGTTGAGACGCTGCCAGTCTATTGCCTTGCGCTAGTCGGTAATCCGCGCATCACCGTCGTGAGTGACAGCGGTCCCGAGGGCAAGTGACGGAACCCCAGGAATTGGTCCAGCGGTGAGAGTCGATTTTGGCTTTCGGCGAAAGTGTACCTAGCTCGAAGCTCGATTATGGCTGCAGTTTAGCCACGACGCGCTGCCTCCTGGGCGAGCTGCACACGCGAGGTCAGCCCGAGTTTGGTGTAGATGTGGGTGAGATGGGCCTGCACCGTGCGGGGGGAGACGAAGAGCCGTGCGGCGACGTACTGTCGATTGCGAGGACGATCCGACCACTGACGAGTTCCACGACGCGCTTGCCACGGCCCAGCGCCTCGGGCCAATCGCGGTCGGCGCCTATGGGCCCGAGGTGTTCGCCTACGACCTCGTGCGGTCCGTGCTGCGGGACTCTCGCTTCGTCATGCCGAGCGCCGCGATCTGATTAACGACCAGTCCCCGTGCTGGATCAAGCGTGACACTCCGCAAGTGGAGCCGCTCCGTCTCACGAGTGAACCGATCCCGCACCACACTCGTGACATGTTCGGTCGATAGTGCCTATCGACCACGCTGCGTGCGTGCCGTGAGCGCCGGGGTGCCTCTCGAACCCGGTGCTTACTACTCGCTACTCACAGTTGATGGCACATTTGTTGACGGTTACGAGTCGGAGGGGTGGAATAGCATGGCCCATGAGGACAGCGGTGTGCTGCCGGACCTGCACTCGGAAGTTCCGAACATCTGTATTCCAGTGCATTCGGTTGGACATGTCGGGGTCAAGCGAATCGTCGCGATCGACGAGCATGACACTGCGGCGATGGTCGTCATGGACATCTCAGTCGGTTTGTATGCCCACCAGCGTGGCGCGCACATGTCGAGGCTGATCGAATGCGTCGACCGGCTAGGTCCACAGCCGACCGTGCTCGACTACGCCCAGGGCATCTTCGAGCGGCTGCGCGGCGCGGTGCCCGGCGCCGCGTCGTGGTCGGTGGATGCGCGGGCCACCATCGTGTTGCCGCACGACGGCGGGTTCAAGCCGATCGAGGAGATCTGCCGGATCGAGGCGGCAGAGCGGACCGAGGTGACCTGGGGCGCCGCATTCAAGGTTTGTCTGGCCTGTCCCCAAGCCCAGAGCACGATCGCCTTCGACCGTGACGATATGGACAACGTCGGCGAGCATCCGTCCCACAATCAGGTTTGCGACCTGGAAATCACCGTGACCGGCGACTTGACGACCGTGGCCGGTCGTTCCCTGGCCGACCTGCTCGCCGTTGGAGAGTGCGCGGCCAGCGGGCCGGTGCGGGAGCTGTACAAGCGGCGTCCCGAAGCCGACGCGGTCACCGCCATCCACCACCACGCGGTGTTCGCAGAGGATGCGCTCCGGATAATCGCCGACAAGACCAGGGCCCAGTTCCCGACGGCTGCCAGGGTCACTTGCCAGATCGTGAACTACGAGAGCATCTTCGAATACCCCCTCCGCTGTGTCGTCATCGTCTGAGGGTTCCGGGCCTGAGCTGTCGATCGTGCTCCTGACCTTCAACCGGTGGGACCGCACGAGCGAGCTGCTAGCTCGTTCCTGGCCGACGACGACGACTACAGTGACACCCAGTTGGTCTGGGTGGAGAACGGCTCCTCGGACGGCACCCCCGCCGAAATCAGAAGGCGTTGCAGGTTAGGCGATTTGACGCAGGCGCTAGGCCCCTCGGCGCGGGCGCAGAATCGCGTCCCCGCGACTACCTCTGTTTACTAGCACGCCGAATGCGATCAAACTGCTGCCCCGCCGGCCCGGCTTGCGGTCTGGGCGGTCGGTGTGGGGATCGCAGTCCAGGCACGTCGGGCGAGCAGGCGCATGCCGTTGAGTCCGACGATGACGGTGGATCCTTCGTGCCCGGCGACGCCGAGCGGAAGGGGTAGGTGTCCCAGTAAGTCCCAGAGGACGAGTCCGGTGATGAAGGTGGTCGCGATGGCCAGGTTGGCGATCACGATGCGGCGGGCGCGGCGCGATAGGGCGATCACCGCGGGGAGGGTGGCCAGGTCGTCACGGACGATGACGGCGTCGGCGGTCTCAAGGGCCAGATCGGATCCGGCGCGGCCCATCGCGACGCCGGTGTGTGCGGCAGCCAGGGCGGGGGCGTCGTTAACGCCGTCCCCGACAAGCAGCACGCGCCGCCCGGCGCCCTCAAGCCCGCGGACAGCGGTGACTTTGTCTTGCGGCAGCAGCCCGGCGCGGATGTCGGTAATTCCGATTTGCGCGGCGAGTGTGGTTGCGGCACGGCGGTTGTCACCGGTCAGCAGAACCGGTTCCGTGCTGGTGAGTGCGGTCAGTTCAGCGACGGTGCCAGCGGCTCCGGGACGTAGTTGGTCAGCTAGTGCCAGGATGCCGGCTGGGACACCGTCGGCGACGACGATGACCACGGTCTTGCCGGCGGCTTCCAAATCGGCCACCGCGGCGGTCATCGGGGTCGGCTTATCAGCGTCGGACAGCAGATGCGGGGGGCTGCCGACTTCGACGCTATGACCGTCGATGGTGGCACGGACACCGCGTCCGGGCGCAGAGTTGAAATCCTGGGCCGTGGGCAGCCGCAGGCCGCGTTCGGTGGCGGCGGCCACGATCGCCTGAGCCAGCGGGTGTTCGCTGGGGTGTTCGGCAGCCGCGGCCCAAGCAAGGATGGTGTCGGTGTCGTGGCGCGTCTCGTCGAGTGTTTCAACGTCGGTCAGTTGGGGTGTGCCCTCGGTGAGGGTGCCGGTCTTGTCGAACGCGCACGGCCGTGATCGAGCCAAGTTGTTCCATCACGACTGCGGATTTGACCAGGACGCCGTTGCGTCCGGCGTTGGCCATCGCGGCCAGCAGCGGCGGCATGGTCGCCAGCACCACCGCGCACGGCGACGCGACGATCATGAAGGTCATCGCGCGCAGCAGCGCCGGCTGCAACGCGGCGCCCAGCGCGCAGCGGGACGGCGAACACCAGCAGGGTGGCGGTGACCATGCCCCGATCGAGTAGCGCTGCTCGACCTTCTCGATGAACAGCTGGGGCCTGGCCTTGGTGGCCGAAGCCTCCTCGCACCATGGCCACGATGCGGGCGACCACGGTGTCCGCGGCGGCCCGGTCGACCCGAATCCGCAGCACGCCGGTGCCGTTCAGCGTGCCGGCGAACACCTCGTCGCCGGGGTTCTTGGCGACCGGTAGCGGCTCGCCGGTGATCGTGGCCTGATCCACGTCGCTGGCACCGGAGACAACCTGCCCGTCACGCGCCGATCCGCTCACCGGGGCGCACCACGATGACGTCCCCGACCGCAGAGTGGCCGCATCGACCACCGTCTCGTCTCCGGATTCGGTGATCACGGTGGCCTGCTCGGGGGCCAGATCAAGCAGGCTGCGCACCGAATCGGCGGTCCGCTGAGTCGCAAACGCTTCCAGCGCACCGGATGTGGCGAAAATGACGATCAACAGTCCGCCGTCGAGGACCTGGCCGATCGCGGCGGCGCCGATCGCGGCCACGATCATCAACAGATCGACATCAAGGGACTTTGCCCGCAAAGCTTGCAGCCCGGCCAACGCGGGTTCCCAGCCGCCGGTGACATAGCAAGCCAGGTACAGCACCCACCACAACCACGCCGGCGCGCCACCGAACTGGGCAGCCAACCCGAACACGAACAGGACCGTGGCCACGGTCGCCCACCGGACCTCGGGAAGGGCGAACGGACGTGTCCGGGCTCTCGGTTGGCGATCGGGGGCGACGGCGGCGCGGGAGCGGTCCAGCACCGGAGGCGACATCGGGAACTCCACATTCGGTAAGACGGCGGGACATCGCCACCATACAGGAACATATGAACACGTCTTCATAGGATCATTAGGTAGGATCCAGCCATGGGTCACGGCATTGAGGGCAAACCCACCCCGCCGGCGCAACTCGACGCCGAGTCCGCGGCATCGGTCGCGGCGACGCTGCAAGCGCTGGCGACACCAAGCCGACTACGGATCCTGACCCGCCTGCGCCACGGCGCATGCTCCGTCAACGACCTCTCCGCTGCCGTGGAAATGGAACAGTCCGCGGTCTCCCACCAGTTACGCCTGCTGCGCGCAATGGGATTGGTCACCGGCGCCCGAAACGGCCGCAGCGTGATCTACGCGCTCTACGACAACCACGTCGCGATGCTCCTCGATGAGGCCGTCTACCATATCGAACACCTCGGGCTTGGCGTCCCAGACGAACCCTCCGCGACCGCCTAAAAGGTATTGCGTTGGCGCTCCGCGCGCCAACAAACTCACCCCAACACGCTGGCGTGCGCCACCATTGCGTCTTGCGACCGGGATCCCGTCACGGTGCTGGCCCCGGCGCATGCGTTTCGCTCCGGCCCTCACCCGACACTTAGGTGAAATGCGCCTAGCGCCATGCGGCCTAGCTCCGCGGATGCGCGACATAAACGCCATCGACGGCGAACTTCGGCTACTCCCGGTCAGAATCGACCCGGACCGAACGTCACTGCGCGCCCCTACTGGCAGCTGCCAGGCGGCGCCGGTATTGGCCCGGTCACCTGAGGCACAAGGCCGGCGAAGGGACCTGGCGGAGGAGGGGGCACGACGCACTGCACGTACACCGCGGAGCCGTGCTTTGTGGCGCGCCAGTACGAGCCGTCCGGATAGGGCACGCCGTCGCAAGAGGGCTCAGGGGACGACGCGTCTACCGTCCCGCCACCCGGGCAGTAGTTTGCACCAACATCGGGCTTATGCGGATCAGGGTCCGCGTGGCCTGCTGGCGCGGCCAGCATGGCGGTGGCGATCAGCGCCATGGTCATCACGTGCTTCATACTCGGCATCTTGCTGCCTACCGCAGGACTCCGGCGTGCTTTCGATGATGAAAACGCACGGTGTGTCGAAGGTCTCTGCGTACCTCGCTCGCTCAGTTCACGGCGCCGCGGGTCACTTGCGGCGCGGGCGCAGCGCGATGTCGCGACAACAGGCGCGCTGCTTGACCCGGCGCACCGAGTCGGAGCATCGCGGCCAACGCCGTTTCGAGGATCACTTCTTGTTGCACACGACTGCCGCCAATCGACGGAAGCCCGGGGAGCGATTCGAGGAGATAGTCGAGCGCGGCGCGCGGCTCACCCGCCGTCAACGCAATAAGACCTTCGCCGATGAGATGCAAGGTCATTACTTGCGCGTCGGTCGCGCCCGGAACATTGATCGCGCGGATCGCGGCCGGATCATTCGCTGCGGCCAGTACAAGCAGCGCATGGAACGCGATGAACGGCGTTTGCGGCGCATACGCAAGCGAGCCGGCCTCGGCGAGCACCGCCATCGGATCAGGTGGAGTAACCCAGTCCGGATGCAGGCGCGCCCGCCATGCGAGCGAACCGGCATCAACGAGACAGCGCACGTCCTTCGACTGGGGCGGCGCGAGAAACGCGGCGTACCGCCGCGCTGCGGCAGCCACATCGCCCATCGCGAGCTCGTGCAGCGCGGCGTGCCACTGAAAGTGCGGGAGGTAACGCTGCGTGCTGCCGTCGTTCGGGATCCAGTCCGTCAGCCATTTCAGCCCGGCTCCATGCGCGTCGGTCTCGTAGTGCACATGCGACAGCGCATGCGCGGCATTGCCATTGCCTGGATCGAGTTCGAGCGCGGCGTCAGCCAGGTCGGCTGCGTCGTACCAGAGGCCTTGCTCCGTTCGCCCGTAGGCGCGCAAGCCGAGATACCATGGCGCCTCGCCGTGCACGCCCGTGAATTGCTCGACGTACTGCCACGCGTCCGGCAACGCATCGCCAGCCCCCGCGAACGCAATCGACGGCGCGAGCACCAGCAATGCGACTGGGTCGTCCGGTACCCGCTCGAGATGGTCGATGAGTGCGTCGGTGCCCGCCGCGTTTCCCTTCTCGCACCACGTCGCGATGGCCTCGACGTGGCTGCGGTCTTCGTCGCTGC
This sequence comes from uncultured Actinomycetota bacterium, assembly GCA_963720085.1. Lineage (GTDB taxonomy): Bacteria > Actinomycetota > Actinomycetes > Mycobacteriales > Mycobacteriaceae > Mycobacterium. Next base: position 1,378 of record CAVRER010000030.1, on the reverse strand, counting down.
CATGCGCAAGCGCCGCGCGCGCTCGAGTGAGGTGGCCGGCGACGGCGTCAGGGCCACCCGCGCGGTCGGGCCGTTCGGTGGCGATCATCGCGAGCGCGACGTGCGCACGCGCGTGGTGCGGTTCTTCCGCGACCGCGGCAGCGAAGGCGACCGATGCGCCGTCTTGGACCGCGAGCAGGCGACGCACACCCTCGGCGTAGGAAGCAGCCGCACCACTCAATTCCGGCGCAGCCGTGATGAGACTGGGCGACCGGACCGGACGGTCGCGCGTGTCGTCGGCGAGCAGCGCCGCGATAGCAGCCGCTTGGGCACGGATTTCGGGAATCGCAGTGGTCTCCCACTCCTCGCCCTGACGGATCGAGCCGATGCAGACGATGTCCGGGACCGTGTCCCCCGCCCCGTCGATGAGATAGCCGTCTTCAGTGAGCCGCACCCCGACGCCGCAGGGGTGCAGCGACGCGACATCGGCGGCCAACAATTTGGCCCAGAGCGCAGAGCGTTGCAGCGACCGCCGGTCCAGGCCGCGCCGGCGGCGACGACAACCGCATCACCACGTCGGCGCACGGATCGGTCACTGGTGGTCACCACCAGCTCGACGCCCTTGCGGCGCAACGACACATCGGCGACCTCGCCCGCCTCGATGACCAGCTGGCCACTGTCGATCGCCGCGTGGATCGCGTCGGCGATCGTGGGCGGCATCCGATGCCGAAGTACCTCCCACTGCCGCAGATCCTCGCGCAGGAACCGGCGCTGGTCCTCCCATCCCAACGACTGCCACAGCCGGGCGGTGCGCGGGCGCACCGCGTCGATCACCTGTCGCCAGTCGCACGCCGCCATCGCGGGCGTGCGCGAGGTCGGCAGCGAGCGCGGCGCGCAATTGCTCAAGCGAAACCTCGGCAGGCAGCGCGTCGAGGTGGGGCAACTCCGTTGGTGCACCGGTGGCACGGAATCGGCGCGGGAGTGCGCCGTGACGCGACAGCAGCGTGACCGCGGCGCCGCGCGCGGTGAGGTGCAGAGCGACATCAACCCCGGTGAGCCCCGAGCCGATCACCAGGACGCTGGCCGGCCGTCGCGCACCGAGCGCCGCCAGCGCGCCAGGCGCCCATGGATCCAGCACCACCTTGCCGTCGGTGCCTTCGGTCAGCACCGGGGCGAAGGCACGTTCCAATGAGTCGGGCATGCCGCTTTGGGGGCGCCCGGACGCGAGCACAACGGCGTCCGCCGATAAATCCCGTCCGTCGTTGAGACGCCAACCCGCACTGGGGGTACCCGGCGTCAAGCTCCACGACCTCTGCGCTCTCCATGCGCACGTCGGCTGCCGCAAGCTGGTCTTGCAGGTATCGGCCGTAGGCAAGCCGCGGTGCGAAGCTTTCGAGCG
>CAVRER010000029.1:0-171626 GCA_963720085.1 uncultured Actinomycetota bacterium | reverse complement strand
GCCGGCTGGAAACCATCAGCCCCAAGGGCGGCGACATCATCGCGCCCGACGACGTGGCTTTCGACCCGCGCGGCAACCTCTACGCCACCGAGGTCATGGACGGTCGGGTCAGCGCGCGCAGCGCGGACGGCCGCACCCGGGTGCTGCGCGACGATGTCCCGTCGGCCAACGGGATCACCGTCCACCAGGGCCGGCTGTTCATCGGCGAATGTCGGGAAGGCGGGCGCCTGCTCGAGCTCGACTTGGGCGGTGGCCCGCCGCGGGTACTGCTGGAGAATGTCCCGTCCCCCAACGCGATGGAGGTCGGCCCGGACGGCTTGCTGTACTTCCCGGTGATGGGCGCCAACGAAATCTGGCGGATCGACCTCGACGGCGGTGCGCCCGAACACGTCGCCACCGGCCTCGGTGTGCCCGATTCGGTGAAGTTCGACTCGGCCGGCCGCATTGTCTCGACCCAGGTGCACAGCGGCCAGGTGTTGCGCATCGATCCGCGCACCGGCGAGCAGACAGTGCTGGCCGATCTCAACCCCGGCCTGGACAACTCGACCTTCGTCGGGGATCGGCTGTTCGTCTCGAATTTCACCGGGGAGATCACCGAAATCCTCGACGGCGGCAAGACTCCGACCGTGTTGCCGGGCGGGCTGAACTGGCCGCTGGATCTGGCCGTCGGCGCCGACGGCAACCTCTACATCGCCGACGGCACCTACTTCTACGTTCTGCTGCCTGATCGCACATTGCAGACCGTGGGCATGCTGTTCACCCCGGGCTACCCGGGTTTCCTGCGCGGCCTGGCTCCGGCGGGACCCGGCGAGTTCGTCGTCACCACCTCGGGTGGTCAGGTGTCGCGCTACCGGCCCGCCAGCTGCGAAACCGAGGTGCTGGCAGACGGATTCGATCAGCTCTACGGGGTGGCGATGGCCGCCGACGGTGCCGTCGTGGCCGCCGAACTCGGGACCGGACGGGTGTTGTCGATCCGGGGCGGGCGGGTCGACGTGATCGCTTCGGGCTTGCATGATCCGATTGGGCTGGCGATCGCGCCCGACGGCGCCTGCCTGGTCTCCGAAGCCGGCGCCGGGCGGGTGGTCAGGACTTACCGGATCCGGCGTCCAAACCGTGGTGGACGACTTGAGCCGGCCGCAAGGCATTCTGGTGCGCGGGCGGCAGTTGTACATCGTCGACGCCGACGCCAAGGCGTTGATCGTCGTCGACCTGGAGGACGCGACCCGGCGCACCATCGCGTCCGGGTTGCCGCTCGGCGCTCCGCCCGGCGTATCCCCAAGCCGCTGAAGGGCATGCCGCCGTTCTCCGGGCCGCAGGGACCGTTCGCCGGCATCGCCGCCGGGCCCGACGGCACCCTCTACGTTTCGGCCGACGCGGACGGCAGCGTGCTGGCGCTTCGGCAGAGACGGTCGTTGATGGCTGACGACCGACCAACCGACCACCGCTACCTGCAGGTCGCGCGAGCGCTGCGGAAAGAGATCGTCGACGGGGTGTACCCGGTGGGATCGCAGCTTCCCACCGAACACCAACTGTGCGAGCGTTTTTCGGTCAGCCGCTACACCGTCCGGGAGGCGTTGCGGCGACTACGTGACGACAACCTCGTCGCGTCGCGGCCGCGGGCCGGCACGCTCGTGGTTCCGCGGCCCTCGTCGGACTCCTACGTTCAGGACGTCGTCTCGATCAACGACCTGCTGGCCTTTGCGACCGGCGCGCAATTCGCGATCGAATCCACCGGGATGGTCCGCATCGACGACGAGCTGGCCAGCCGAACCGGGCTCAGCAGCGGCGAAGAATGGTTGGCCGTGCGCGGTTTCCGGCAGATCGAGGGTGCGAAGTTTCCGGTGTGCCGAACCGAGTACTACATCAACCGGGCATTTGCCGCGTGTAGGCAGACTGTTGCAGCGTCATACCGGTCCGATATTCCCGCTGATCGAAGACCTCTTCGGGTTGAGCATCGTCGAGGTTCGTCAGGAGATCGCCGCTGTGCTGATCTCGCCGGTACTCGCCGCGGAGCTCAGCGTCGAGCCCGGCAGCCCGGCGCTCGAAGTGCACCGCACCTACACCACGTCCGACGGCGAGGTCGCCCAGGTGACGATCAATACGCATCCCGCCGCGCGTTTCCGTCACTCGATGACGATGCGACGGGTCCGCGGCTAATCTCAACGCGTAGATCGGCTTAGATCGGCTTAAAAATTCGCATGTCAAGCAATGTGACCGGGAAACTGATCGGTGGACGACGGGTCCGCTGGGACGACGAGCGGGCCGCCGACGCCTATGCACGCGGGTGGTGGGTGCGTGGCACCCTGGCTGACTCGCTGGTCGAGGCCGCGCAGCGCACACCGCAGCGAATTGTGCTGATCGACGGTGCATGCCAAATGGACTGCCGGAGCCTCTACGAACAGGCGTCGGCGCTGGCGCAGGCGCTGCTGGCCCGCATGCCGACCGGCAGCGTGGTGTCGTTGATGCTGCCCAATTGGCATGAGGCCACGATCATTTACCTGGCGGCGACGATGGCCGGAATGGTGGTGAACCCGATCCTGCCGTCGCTGCGGGATCGCGAGCTGCTCTTCATCCTCAAAGACGCTGACACTCGGATGATTTTCGTGCCATCGGTTTTCGGACGGCACGACTACACGGCGATGTTGGATCGGGTAGTCAGCCAGATGGATTCGCCGCCCGAGGTTGTCGTGGTCCGCGGCGGCGCGTCGCTGCCTCCGACGAACTCGTCGACGGTGCGAGCTGCCGACGCTGGATCCCGATGCGGTGCGCATGATCCTCTACACATCGGGAACCACCGGTCGGCCGAAAGGTGTTCTGCACAGCCATAACTCGATGCACGCGCTGATCTGCCAGATCCGCGACTACTGGCAGGTGCAGCCCGGTGACCGGTTTCTGGTGCCGTCGCCGATCGCGCACATCGGCGGCTCCATCTACGCGTTCGAATGTCCGCTGCTGCTGGGCACGTCCGCGGTGCTGATGGAACGCTGGAACGCCGACGATGCGGTTGATCTCATCCGGGCGAAACGCTGCACTCACGTCGCGGGAGCGACACCTTTTCTAGAGCAGATGCTCACTGCTGCCGAACGCGCCGGTACCCGCCTGCCGGAGTTGAAGCTGTTCATCTGTGGCGGCGCGTCGGTGTCACCGTCGTTGATCCGCAGAGCGGCAGAGTATTTCGAGCGCGCCGTGGTCACCCGGGTGTACGGCTCGACCGAAGTTCCGGTGACGACGGTCGGCGCCCCGCTCGACCCCGACCATGCCGCGGACACCGACGGACGGGCCGGATTCGCGCAGATCACACTGCACGGCGACCCGGCCAGTGGCGGCGAGATTCATGCGCGCGGCCCGCAGATGCTGGTCGGCTACCTGCACCCCGACGACGAAGCCGGATCGTTCGACGACGACGGGTATTTCCGCACCGGCGATCTCGCCCGCTGGGTCGATGACGACTACCTCGTCGTCACCGGGCGGGCCAAGGACGTCATCATCCGAAACGGCGAGAACATCGCGCCCAAAGAAATCGAGGACATTCTCATCGACCATCCCGGCATCGCGGAGATCGCCATTGTCGGTCTGCCGGATACCCGCACCGGGGAGCGTGCCTGTGCCGTCATCGTGCCCACCGGATCAGCCGCGCGCCCGACGTCGCCAGCCTGCGCAGTTTCCTGCAGGACCAAGGGGTCGCCACATTCAAAGCGCCTGAGCAAGTGGTTATCTGGGAGCAACTCCCGAGAAATGACGCCGGCAAGGTGCTCAAGCACCAGATCCAGGCGGCCCTGACAAAGACGGACGGATGACATGCAGGTAGCGATCGTGACCGGCGCAACGGGCGGTATCGGCTTCGGATGCGCGACCAAGCTCGCCGACATGGGAATGGCGGTGCTGGCCACCGGCCGCAACGAACAGCGGCTGGCCGAGTTGGCCGAAGCCATCGACGATTCCGACCGCATCGCAACCGTTGCGGTCGACCTGACCGACGACGACGCACCCCGGCGCATCGTGGAAACCGCGGTCGAACGTTGGGGTCGCATCGATTTCCTGATCAACAACGCCGGGGTGGGAAATCCCACGCCGCTGCACGGAACCGACGACGAAACACTGGATTACTTCCTCAATGTGATGTTGCGCGCGCCGTTCCGGCTGGCGCGTGACGTGTTGCCGCACATGCAGCCCGGCTCGGCCATCATCAACATCACGTCGACGTTCGCCGTCGTGGGTGGACTTCGCGGTGGCCCGTACTCCGCGGCCAAGGGTGGTCTGACCGCACTGACCACCCATATCGCCTGCCAGTACGGATCGCACGGAATACGCTGCAACGCCGTGGCTCCCGGGGTGATCCAGACGGCGATGACCGAAGAGCGCCTGCAGGACCCGCGATTTCGTCGGATCAACACTGAGATGACGCCGCACCAGCGGTTGGGCACGGTCGATGACGTGGCGAGCACCGTCGCGTTCTTGTGCTCGCCCGGCGGCAGTTTCATCAACGGGCAAACCATCGTGGTCGACGGCGGATGGAGCTCCACAAAGTACCTGTCGAAGTTTGCGTTGACATCGGAGTGGACGGCCCAGTGAACCTGTTCGCGCTGCTGGAGCAGACCGCGCAGCGCTTTCCTGATCGCGGGGCGGTGTATCACGGCGAACGGCGCTGCTGCACCTGGCGGGAGCTGCGGGACCGCGCGCTGCGCCTGGCGGGCTCGATCCGGCTGCAGCAGTGGCCGGCGGGCGCGCGGATCGCGATCGTCAGTGAAAATCGCCCGGAGATCGTTGAACTGCTGTTCGGGATTTGGGCGGCGGAGTGTGTGGCGGTTCCGATCAACTACAAGCTGCATCCCCGCGAGATGGTGCAAATCCTCGAAGATGCGAGCGTCTCGCAAGTCTTCGCCTCGGCGACGATCGCTGCCGAGCTCGGGTCGAGCTGCGGCTGTCCGGTGGAAAGTCGTTGCGGGCAGACGCATACTCACATCGGCTGGCCGCTGCGCCCGCGGCGGTGCCGTGCACCGATCCGTCGACGCTGGCCTGGCTGTTCTACACCAGCGGGACGACGGGCCGGTCGAAAGGCGCCATGCTCACCCATCGCAACCTGATGGCGATGACGATCGCCCACCTCGCCGACATCGACGCACCCGACGAAGGGTGCAGCCTGGTGCACGCCGCGCCGATGTCGCACGGTTCGGGCCTCTACATCCCGGCCTACGTGCTGCGCGGCGCGCGCCAGGTGATACCCGCAGCGCGGCGGATTCGATCCAGCCGAATTCCTGGACCTGTGCGAGCATCATCCGGGCTGCAGCGCCTTCCTCGCGCCGACGATGGTGCAGCGGGTCATTCGAGACGGGCCGCGCGCGCCCGAGCCAGCTGCGCACCATCGTCTACGGTGGCGGCCCGATGTACGTGGAGAGCATCAAGAAGGCGCTGGCGGCGTTCGGGCCGGTCTTCGCCCAGATTTACGGCCAGGGCGAGTCGCCGATGACCATCACCGGCTTGCGCCGCGCCGACCACGAGGCAGCCGACGACGCGATCCTGGGTTCGGTCGGCTACCCGCGGTCGGGCATGGAAGTCGCGGTGCTGCGCGACGACGACACACCGGCGGCGGTGGGTGAGATCGGTGAGATCGTCTGCCGCGGCGACGTTGTGATGGGCGGCTACTGGCACAATCCCGCGGCCACCGACGAGACACTGCGCAACGGCTGGCTGCGCACCGGCGATATGGGTACTTTCGATGCGCGCGGCTACCTGACGCTGCACGACCGTTCGAAGGACGTCGTGATCAGCGGCGGCACCAACATTTATCCCCGAGAGGTGGAAGAGGCGCTGCTCGAGCATCCGGGTGTGTCGGAAGCGTGCGTGGTCGGGGCACCGGACGCCGAGTGGGGTGAGGTCGTAGTCGCATTCATCGTCGGCGCGGCCGAACCCTGTGAGCTCGACGCGCACCTGCTGCAGCGCATCGCCCGCTTCAAGCGCCCCAAGCGCTACCTGACTGTGGACCAGCTACCGAAGAACAGCTACGGCAAGGTGCTCAAGCGGGAATTACGGCGACAACTGATCTGATCGCGCCGATTCATCTGTACCGGTGGAACTCTCACGCTTCGTACGTGACGTGGTACCAGTGGCGGATCGGCTTATGGCTCTTGTCAGCTCGACCCGTGTCCGTCGCGCTCACCACGTTGACGTCGGTCACGTCGGGATTGTGGGCCTCGATGTAGCGCTCCAACTCCCGCAACAGCGCGTGATGCGGCTGAGCTGGGTTGGCGAGCGCCTTCGCTGTGTGTGTTTGTGCCACACAAGCAATTATGCCGACGGCGACCCGGCCGGTGTTACTGAGCCGCATCCTGCTGGTGCGCAGTAGTCATGATGTCGTCAGAGCAAGCGCGGACAGCGCCACCTGCGGGTCGTATCCGTTGAACTCGTCCAGCACGCCGTCGCGCAGCCGATTCACCCATGCCGGGTCAGCGAGCAGCGCGCGTCCGATGGCCACGACGTCGAACTCACCGGCGTCGAACTGCTCGACCAGGCGGTCAACGGGTGCGGGCCGGATCACCTGGCCCTGCTTCTCGCTGCGGAACTGCGTTTCCAGCCCGACGGAACCAACCGCGATGACCGGCAGCCCAGTGACCTTCTTAGTCCATCCGGCCAGGCTCAACTCACGGTCGTAGTCAGGGAATCCGGGCACGTAGTGCCTGCGCGTCGAGGGATGGAACACGTCGACTCCAGCATCGGCCAACGGCGCAAGCAGTTCCTGCAGCTGCGTCGGGTCGTCGGCGATTGACGCCGTATAGTCGGTGCCCTTCCACTGCGAAAAGCGGAAGATGATCGGATAGTCCGGACCGACTGCGGCGCGCACCGCAGCAATCACCTCGGCCGGGAAGCGAGTCCGTGCGACCAGGGAACCGCCGTAGCCGTCGGTGCGCAGATTCGTTCGCTCCCAGAGGAATTGGTCCAGCAGGTAGCCATGAGCGCCGTGGATCTCGACGGCGTCGAAGCCGACGTCTCGCGCGTTGGCGGCACTTCGCGCGAAAAGCTCCGCGATGCCGTGAAGTTCATCAGCTTCCAGCTCCCGGCCCCTCGGATTACCGAGCCCGTCCACGCCCGACGGGCCGACCGGCACCACGCCGTCAGCATCATCACGTTGCACGCCCTGGTGCCACAGCTGCGCGGCGATCGTGGCACCCTCCCTGTGGACGGCGTCGACGACGCGCGTCCACCCCGCGAGCACCTCGTTTCCCGCGAGCGTAGGAATGGCCAACGGGTGACCCGCGGCGGGCTCGGGCAGCCGGATTCCTTCGGTGATGATCAGTCCGACGCCGCCTGCGGCGCGCCGTCGGTAGTACTCGGCGACGTCGCCGCCGGGGATTCCGCCGGGTGACGCCTGGCGGGTCATCGGCGCCATCGCGAACCGGTTCCGCACGGTCAGCGAGCGGACGGCCAGCGGTTGAAAGAGCTCATCGATTGCCACGAATCGCTCAAACGCGCGGCCCGTCGCGCCTATTCCGCTCGGCTCACCGAGATCACATATCTGGCTCCCACCGCCGGAATGGAAGAAGGCGGCAGCCCGACCACACACGTGTCCACCGTCAGGCGCGATGAGCCTCGTGTCACGGAGCTAGTAGCGACTGAAAGTGGTCGCGGATGCCTGACAGCATCGCGATGTGGGCGTTGACCGCTTCACGCTGGGTCATCGCGGCCAGCGGTCGGGGAGCCGCGATCCGTAGCCGCTCGGTGAGACGGGTGCCCGAGTCGATCGGCTCGAACGTCACGGTGCCGCGTAAACCGCACCCGGGGGAACTGACGCGCCTCGGTGATCACATCTCCGTGCACCGGGACCTCGACCCGAGCCCAGTAGCTTATCCGAATTGCGAACACCCCCAACGGGATACGGTCGCGCACCCGATAGGTCTGCCGGTAACCGTCCGCGGTCTCGTCGCGCGATATGGTCTGCACCGAAACGACCAGCGGGTGCACGACTTTGATGTTGTCCAGATCCACGTAGAAGTCGCGCACCAGTTCGGATGCCGCGGGTATCTCTTCGGTCAGCGTCTCCGCGGCGTGGGTGATCCAAAAGCTCACAGTGGGCTAATCTACCGCTACCTACCTAGTCGGACATGTCTCAGACCGCGGCAAAGCCGCCATCCACCGACAAGGTGGCCCCGTGGATGTTGGCGGCGTCATCACTGGCCAGGAACACCACAGCGGCGGCGATTTCAGCGATCGTGCTCATCCGTCGCGACGGGATACGCCCGAGCAGCGGTGCGATGTGGTCGTCGGACTCGTCGAAACGCTCGGTCCGCGTAGGGCCCGGCGCCACGGTGTTCACCCGTACTCCGGACGGGCCGTACTCGTCGGCCCACGACTTGGTCAGCGAGTGGATGGTTGCCTTGGTGGCGCTGTAGAGCGCGGAACCGCCCATGCCGATCAGGCCATTAATGGAGCCGATGTTGATGACCACACCACCTCCGCGGCGTGCCATCGTGGGGGCGATCAGCCCGGTCAGCAGAAACGGCCCAATTACGTTCACTGCGAACGCGTCCCGGAGGAGCTGCTCAGACACCTCTGCGGTGGGCATGGGCATCGGTATCGTGGCGGCGTTGTTGACCAGGATGTCCAGGGGCGCTCCGCCGGCAGCCGTCGTCGCTTGCGATTCGAGACGTTCCACGGCGCCGCGGCCGGCACCGAGGTCAGCGGCCACGAATGTCGCCCGGCCACCGTTGGATTGGATGTGGTTCACGACCTTCCGACCACGGACCTCGTCCCGGCCGCTGACAACAACGAACGCTCCGTGATCGGCGAGGGCGGCGGCGATGCCGGCGCCCAGGCCAGCGGTGGAACCGGTGACCAGCGCCGTGTGACCGGCCAATTGACTATTGTTTGGACTCATGAGTCCACATGATGGCGTCACAAAATTGGACTTGCAAGTCCAGAATCTGACCACAAAGGGTGCGGCCACCCGGCAACGGATCATCGACGGCGCCGCAGCGGAGATCCGCGCCCATGGGGTGTCGGCGACCACTCTCGACGACATCCGGGCCCGCACCCGGACGTCGAAAAGCCAGCTGTTCCACTATTTCCCTGGCGGCAAGGAGCAGTTGCTACTTGCCGTCGCCCAGCATGAGGCGGAATGGGTGCTGTCAGATCAACAGCCCTACCTCGGTGCGCTCACCTCATGGGCGGCCTGGCAACGCTGGCGTGACGTAGTGGTCGAGCGCTACCGCCGGCAGGGGCAGCACTGCCCATTAGCAGTGCTGATGTCCGAACTCGGACGGACGACGCCTGGAGCGCAGGCCGTTACCGCGGCACTCATCCGACAGTGGCACAGCGAGATCGCCGCCGGAGTGACGGAAATGCAACGCAAGGGGCAGATCGCGACCCGGGTCGACGCCGAGCGTGCAGCGGCGGCGCTGCTCGCCGGCATCCAGGGCGGCGTCGGAATCCTGCTGGCTACTGGCGACTTGAGCTTTCTCGAAGCCGCGCTGGACGCCGGGATCGACGCCATGCGAGCCTCCGGACGCTAAGTGTGAGTCGTCGCATTAACCACGTGGCCCCCGATGAAGTCATACATCTTCGCAGTGACTTTCTACCAAATCACTTCAGTACCTGTGCCGCCCTTTCAGCGGCCGCGGGCAAGCGCCTCGACAAATGCGGCGATGCGGCTGCGGGTTTCCTCCGTCATCCAACTGGCCCGAACCTTCGCATCCACCTCCGCGCCCGCATCGATCACGAGCGCGGGCCGGCGGTGGAGCTGTCGCTTGGTGGCCGCGTACGCAGCCGGGGAGTACTGACCGAGTTCGCGCGCGGTCGCAACCGCCTGGGGAATCAGCTCGTCATTCGGGACAACCGCGTCGACCCATCCCTGGGCCAACGCGGTGTCCGCGTCAATCGTGTTGGCCTGCAGCGCTGCCCGGGTCACCGATGTCCCCATCGCAAAGCGACATATCTCGAGCGCGGCCACCGGAAACGGGACACCGACGGCAAGCTCGGTGAGGCCGATCGTCCCGGCGGACATCAGTCGCACGTCGGCGCACATGGCGAAGACACAACCGCCCGCAACGGCGTGCCCGTTGATCGCTGCGACCACCGGTGCCGGGTGTTCGAAGACCGCGAGAAAGGCCTCGGACAGCGCACTGACGAAGCGCTCGGCATACTCAGCGCCGCCGTCGACGAGCGCGCGCAGGTCGACGCCGGCCGAGAAACACCGATCGGCGCCGGTGATGACGACGGGTCCCTCGACGTTTCGCATCGAGGCGACGATGACCTCGAGCAAGTCCAAGTCGAGCGCGTTCACTGGCGGATGGTCGAATCGGACTATCGTCACACCGTCGGCTACATCTGCATCTGTCACGTTTCCTCCACTCTGTCTGGGGCTTTGGGCCCGAACAACCGCGCACTTTCTTCACGCATGTCCACTTTGCGGACCTTGCCGGTCACCGTCATCGGGAACTCGTCGACGACGTGCACGTAGCGCGGGATCTTGTAGTGCGCCACCTTTCCGGTGGCGAACGCGCGGACCGCATCCGCGTCGAGTGACGGCCGGCCCGGCCTCATCCGGATCCACGCACAGATCTCTTCGCCGTATTCGGCGTCCGGGACGCCGACGACCTCTGCGTGGTCGACGTCGGGATGGGTGGTCAGAAATTCTTCGATCTCGCGCGGATAGATGTTCTCCCCGCCTCGGATGACCACGTCGCTGCGGCGCCCCACGATGTTGCAGTAGCCGTCGTCCCGCATGACGGCAAGGTCCCCGCTGTGCATCCACCCGTCGGCATCGATCACCTCACGGGTTTTGGCGTCGTCACGCCAGTAGCCCAGCATCACCGAATAGCCGCGGGTGCAGAACTCCCCGGGCCGGCCACGCTCGACGACGTCGCCGGTGGCGGGGTCGACGATCTTGATCTGCACGTGGGGATGCGCCCGTCCGATCGACGCCGTTCGCCGCTCCAGGTCGTCGTCGATCAGCGTCTGGCAGGAGGCCGGCGACGTCTCGGTCATGCCGTAGACGATCGCCACCTGGGTCATATTCATCTCGGCGACACAACGTTTCATGACCTCGACCGGGCACACCGATCCGGCCATGATGCCGGTGCGCAGCGACGTCAGGTCGGTGTTGGCGAAGTCAGGATGACCGAGCATGGCGATGAACATGGTCGGCACGCCGTAAAGGCCCGTGCAGCGTTCGGCCTGGACCGCAGCCAGGGTGCGCGCGGCATCGAACCCCGGCGCCGGGACGATCATCGTGGCCCCGTGGGTGGTGCAGCCCAGGTTGCCCAGCACCATCCCGAAGCAGTGGTAGAACGGCACCGGGATGCACACCCGATCACCGGGACCCAGGTTGAGCAGCTCGGTGGCGAAGAAGCCGTTGTTGAGGATGTTGCGATGCGACAACGTCGCACCCTTCGGGAAACCTGTTGTACCCGAGGTGTATTGAATGTTGACGGGCTCGCGGTTGTCCAGGGCGGCCATCCGGGAGCGCAGCGCGTCCACCGACACCGACTCGGCGCGGTCACGCAGGCCTGTCCAATCGCCGGTGCCGATGAACACGACATCCCGCAGCCCGTCGGCGTTCGGACGCACCTCCCCGACCATGCGATCGGTAGTCCGAACTCTTGAATGCCGTCGCTGCGACAAGCGTTCGGACCCCCGACTGGTTCAGTGCATATCCGAGCTCGTGGGTGCGGTACGCCGGGTTGATGCTGACCAGAATGGCGCCGATCTTCGCCGTGGCGTACTGCACGATGATCCACTCCGCGCAGTTCGGTGACCAGATGCCGACGCGGTCGCCGCTGCTGCACGCCCAGCGACATCAAACCCCGTGCGGTCAGATCGATCTCGGCGTTGAGCTCGGCGTAGGTCCACCGCCGGTTTTGCGCTACGTCAACCAGCGCCTCGCCGTCGGGGTTCGCTGCAACCGTCCGCTCGAAGTTCTCCCCGATCGTTTCCTCGAGGATCGGTGGGCTGATCGGCCCCGCGTCATAGGACTTCAACGCTCAGTCCACCAGGTCTTCGTATCGGTACTCCGCCGAACTCGGTGTGCCGGCAGCATGTGCGCCTTGTTCGCGACGCCGCAGGTCCACCCGGCGGATCTTCCCCGAGATCGTCTTCGGCAGTTCGTAAAACTCAACCCGCCGCACCCGCAGATGCGGCGCCACTCGGTCGCGCACGAACTCCATGATCGTCCTCGCCGTCTCGGCATTGGCCGGCCAGTCGGCGGCCAGCGCCACGTAGGCCTTGGGGATCGCCAGCCGGGTGTCGTCGGGCTGCGGCACCACGGCGGCTTCCACGATCGCCGGGTGCTCGATGAGCACGCTTTCCAGCTCGAACGGCGAGACCTTGTAGCCCGACGACTTGAACACGTCGTCGGTGCGGCCGATGTAGGTGATCGACCCGTCGGCGTCGCGACGGGCGATGTCGCCGGTGTGGTAGTAGCCGCCGGCCATCGCGGCGGCGTTGCGTTCCGGATCCTGCAGGTAGCCGGTCATCAGGTTGACCGGCTTGGCGCTCAGGTCGAGGCAGATCTCACCCTCCTCGCCGGGTTGCCCGCTGACCGGATCGACCAACACCACGGGCACACCGGGCAGCGGGCGGCCCATCGAGCCGGGCTTGACCGGACGGCCCGGCAGGTTGCCGACCAACAGCGTGGTCTCGGTCTGCCCGTAGCCGTCGCGGATGGTCAGCCCCCACGCTCGTTCGACCCGAGCGATGACGTCCGGATTGAGCGGCTCACCGGCGGCCACGATCTCGCGCAGCGCCTCGGGCCTGGCGCCCAGGTCGGCTTGAATGAGCATGCGCCACAGCGTCGGTGGCGCACAGAACGTCGTCACCCCGGCATGACGAAGATTGCTCAGCAGCGCCGCGGCGTCCAATCGCCGGTAGTTGTACACCAAGATTGTCGCCTCGGCGATCCACGGGGCGAACACGCAACTCCAGGCATGCTTGGCCCACCCCGGTGAGCTGATCGCCAAGTGCACGTCCCCGCGACGCACGCCGATCCATGCCATCGTCGACAGATGCCCGACCGGGTAGCTGATCTGAGAGTGCGCCACCAGCTTGGGCTTGCTGGTGGTGCCGGACGTGAAGTAGATCAGCATCGGATCGTCCACCCTGGTTCGCGCGGTGAACGGCCCCGCAGCAACGACATCGGCCGCCGCCGCGTAGCAATGCCACCCCGCGGTATCCGCGCCGACCACGACACGGCGGTAATCGCCGTCGACGTCGTCGAACTTGGCGGTATCGACGGCGTTCGCGATCACGGCCCGCGCTTCGCCGCGGGTGATGCGGTCGGCGAGGTCTGATGGTCCGAGAGCACCGGTCGCCGGCATGACCACCGCCCCGAGTTTGGCAACCGCGAGGGTGGACTCCCAGAGCTCAATCTGGTTGCCCAGCATCAGGACGACGCGATCACCCTTGCCGACACCGAGTTGCTCCAACCACGCCGCCACCCGGTCGGACCGCTCGGCCATCACGGCGAAGCTGACGCTCTGCTCGCTGCCGTCTTCCTCGACGATCCGCAGCGCGATGCGGTCGTTGCCGCGGGCGACGACGTCGAACCAATCGGTGGCCCAGTTGAAGGCGCCGACCAGATGCGGCCACTCGAATGTGCTCGCGAGCCTGTCATCGTCGGCCATGGCGAAGACCTGGTCACGCGCGGCGCGGTAACGCTCGGTGTTGCTCGCCATAGCAATCAGCATCCACCCGCCTCGCAGTAAGCGTATGAAGATGGCATGGGTCAGACGAATGAGGGCGGCACGGTGGAGCGCTACCTGGCGTGCCTGGCAGTGCACGATTGGGACGGCCTGGCAGCCACCATCGCCGACGACAACCTGATCCGGGACGGCCCGTATTGCGATGTCGTCGAAGGCAAGCAGCCGTATCTGAAGTTCCTCCAGAGCGTGTTCGCGTCGCTGAAGGGTTACAGATTGGACGTCAAGCGGATCTCGCACGCCTCGGATCGGGTGTGCTACGTCGAGCTGAGCGAGACCTTCGACATCGACGGCGTTCCCACCGAATACCCCGAATGCCTCATGTTCGAGCAGAATCCGGACGGCCTGATCAACCGGGTCAGCGTGTTCATCAAACAACTGGGCAACTGAAAGCGCCTAGGGGCTTTATCCGCTGCCGCCGCCCATGACGGCGGCTTGGGCTTGGATCATGAAGTTGACCGCTTCGTTGCGCGTCACCGATGACAATACCTGCACAGCCGCACGCATCATGTCGCCCACCATCAAAGTCGGCCCGTTGCTGAGGTTCTCGAATGCTTCGTTGATGACCTGTTCGACACCGGCGGCGTCCGGTGGCGTCTGGTCTTCGGAGCTGAGCACCCCGCGGCTGTGTTCGAGGCGGCGCAGTGCGGGTGTGTCGGTCTTGCCGAGGATGAGGCCGAGCACGTCGACACCTTTGTCGTGCAGTTCGCTCCACAGCGCCTCGGCGAAGACCATGTCGAACGCCTTGGTGGCGCCGTAGGCGACCATGTTCGGCCCACCGGCGAGTCCGGCACCCGAGCCGAATAGCACGATGCCGCCGCTGCCCCGCTGCACCATTGCCGGGGCGAAGTGATGACACAGCTGCATCGGCACCATGCAGTTGCGGTGCACCATCGCTTCGGCGGTGGTTATCGGGTTGGCCAGGAAGGGCTCGAAGTTGGGATCGGCTCCTGCGCAGTAGGCCAAGAAGCCGATATCGAGGTCGTCGGTGGCGGTTGCGACGACGGACGCCGCCTCGCGCTCAGCGAGATCGACTGCCAGCGTGCGGGTTTCGACTCCAGTCCGGCTGGTGATCCCGGCGGCCACCTCGTCCAGCACGGCCTGGCGCCGCGCCACCAACACAACATTGACTCCACGCTCGGCGAGCCCCTCGGCGAAGGCTGCACCGACACCATCGGATGCACCGGCCACCAGCGCCCACGGCCCGTACTTGGCTGCGAATGTCATGTCGGGTCACCTATGGCAGCCACCCGCACGTGGGTAAAGCGGCGGCGGGTGATCTGCCATCCCTGTTCGGTACGGACTAATTCGTCATCGTAGAAACCGGCCGCGTTCACGCCGGAATTGTTGTCGGCAAGCATGATCAGCGCATCGACATACGTACGCGCCTGGGCCGAGTCGCCGTCGACGGTGATTACCTGATTGGTCAACCGGTGCATAGTGTGCCCGGCCAACGCGTGCGCCTGCTGCATGAACTCGGTCACCGCGTCGGCGCCCTTCCATGTGCCGACTTCGCCATAGTCCAGTTCGCAATCTTCGGTGAAGATGCTGCGGAACAACGTCCAGTCGCGCCGGTCGATGCCGGTCGCGTAGCGCAATAGGGCATCGGCGATATCATCCCGGTCCTGGCGATCTCGTTCGCTCACAAGACGTCTCCGTTCGGGTGGACGACGATTCGGGGTGGGCCGTCGGAGGCTCGGGCCAAGTCCAGTGCGTCGGGCACCTCGTCGATGACTTCGCCGACGAGCTCATGGCCGAGCAAGATGCCGCGGTTTGGGTCGTAGAGCGAGCGGCCCGTCGGATCGTTGATACCCATCTTCGGCTGATCCATCAGTGCGCCCCGAGGGGACCGCGACAGAGTCGTCAGCGAGCAGCCTTTGTTCGCCCGCTTTGTCGGACCCTTCTCGTAAGGTGCGCGATATGTCGGAGCCTCGGTTTCGCCGCACCCTGGCAACGGGATCGCTGCCGAGGTTGCACGTGGTCTGGTCGCCGTTGTATTTCGAGCACCGATGGAGTGCTGTGGTGGCGTCATGAGGCGAGCGTACGTGTTCCGCTTGTGTCCGACCGCGCGTCAGCATGTGGCGTTGGCGGCGTGTGTGGAGTCGCACCGCGAGCTGTATAACGCGGCGCTGCAGGAGCGTCGGGATGCGTGGATGTACCGCAGGACCCGCATCACCTATGGAGATCAGTCGGCGCAGCTGACGGGGATTGGCCCTTCACGCCCACGCGGCATGAGAAGAATCCGGCGGCTCCCAACCGTCGGAGAAGTCACGAAATGCACGTCCGACGTCTGGTTCATCACCTCGCCCGGCTGTTGAGCGTCGGCCGATCGCCTGAGTTGTTATATGAGCTAAATACTTGCTATGCTAACTAAGTAACCCTGATCTAACCAAAGGAGCACGCAATGCCGCGCACCGATAACGACACCTGGGACCTCGCGACCAGCGTGGGAGCGACAGCGACCATGGTTGCCGCAGCCCGGGCGCTCGCCACCAAAGCCGACAACCCCCTGATCGATGACCAGTTCGCCGAACCGCTGGTCCGAGCCGTCGGGGTGGACTTCCTGACGAAGTTGGCCAGCGGAGAGCTGGCCGCCGCCGACGTCGACCACGACGAGTCCGGCTGGAAGCTCGAGCACATGCCCGAGGCGATGGCCGTCCGCACCCGCTTCTTCGACTCGTTCTTCCTCGAGGCGACGCAGGCCGGAATCCGTCAGGCGGTGATCCTGGCGTCCGGTCTTGACGCGCGCGCCTACCGGTTGGACTGGCCCGCCGGTATGACGGTCTTCGAGGTCGACCAACCTCAGGTGATCGCGTTCAAGACCACCACCTTGGCCAATCTGGGCGCCGAGCCGACAGCCGATCGCCGCGCGGTCGCCATCGATCTTCGAAACGACTGGCCGGCCGCGTTGATCGAGGCGGGTTTCGACCACAGCCAACCCACCGCGTGGATTGCCGAGGGGCTGCTCGGGTATCTGCCACCGGAAGCACAAGACCGCTTGCTGGACAACATCTCCGCGCTCAGCGCCGACGGCAGCCGCCTGGCCACCGAGGCTATCCCGGACATGTCGGACATCGACCACGAGCAGGCGCGGGAGATGATGCGCAGGGCCACCGAGAAATGGCGTGCGCACGGTTTCGACCTCGAGTTCTCCGAACTCGGGTATGAGGGCGACCGCAACGACGTCGCCACCTATCTGGACACGCTGGGCTGGCGGTCGACCGGTAAACCGATGAGCCAGCTGTTGGCGGACAACGGCCGTCCGGCGATCCCGCAGGGCAACGACTCGGTGTCGGTGGCTGACACGATCTACTACACGTCGAACAAGTGACCACGCCAGCACAACGCCGCGGTTTCAACGACGCCATCACAGGGTTCTGGAGTTGGGCGGCCCCGGCCTACAACCTGCCGTTTTTGCAGCAGTGGGTATACCGGCCCGCGCACGACGAGGTGGTTGCGCAGCTACGCGCGCACTCCTCTGCGCGGGTGGCTGACATTGCCTGCGGCACAGGCATTTTAGCTGACCGGATCGAACGCGAACTGCATCCCGGCGAGGTCTACGGTGTGGACATGTCTCAGGGCATGCTCAAGCAGGCCCGCGCCCGTTCGACGGGTGTGCAGTGGTTGCGTGGTCCCGCCGAGCAACTTCCGTTTGACGACGGGACGCTGGACGCAGTCGTGACGACGTCAGCGTTTCACTTCTTCGACCAACCCGCGGCGTTGCGCGAATTCCACCGGGTGCTGTCATCCGGCGGGCTGGTGGCGGTCTCGACTCTCAGTGCGCGCCAACCCCTCCTGCAGGGGCCCGCTGCCAGCAAATGGAAGCCGGCGCACCACCCGTCGCCCGCCGAGATGCGGCGCTTGTTCGAGGGCGCCGGCTTCACCATCGCGGAGCAACACCGTGTCCGGCGGCCGCTGTTAACCCGGGCCATCTCCGACTTGATCACGGTCGGCATCAAAAGCTGACGCCGACCGGTGTGCTTGCAGGGCCTCACCGAGCGTCCAGATCGCCACACCCATCAGCACAGCGTCGACCTATTCATGGTGTTCCCCTACAAACTCAGCGGCCGGCTCGTCCCAGCGGTCGAGGTTAACCACCTCGGTTAGCGGTCGGCGACGCACCGGTCCGTGCCTGCCTTTGGGCCAGCCCACCACGATGTGCCCGGCGACCATCCAGTCGTCGGGCACGCCGACGGCGTCCCGCAGCAGCTGCTCGCCGCCATAAGCGCCCCAGCTGGTCAGGCACGCGCCCAGACCCTGGGCGCGAGCAGCCAGCAAGAAATTCTGCATCGCCGGAAAGATCGACCCGCCGAGCAGCAGCTCGGAAGCTGTCGGAAAATGCTTCTGCGCGAACAGAACTGAAGTGAACTCGCCGGCCCGATCGTGCAGCTCGTAGGTCGCGCGGTTGGTACGGGCCCGCCGGCTGTCGTCGTCGTCGGCCGGCCGACTCATCCCGTAGACGGGCTCGATCACCTGCAAGGCGTGAGCCGCCGCCTTGGAGACCACAGCCCGCTGCTCGGCTGACCGCAGCACGATGAAACGCCAGGCCTGAGCGTTGGCGCCGGACGGCGCCCACATCGCCGCTTGCAGGCACCGCGTCAGCGTGGCGTCGTCGACCGGTTCGTCGGTGAACCGCCGGATCGTGCGCGCGGTCGACAGCACCTCCCATACGTCACTGGTTGCTCCCGGCATGCAGGCTCCCATCTGGTGTCACTCCCGGAAGAAAACCTACTGCGATCGCGGGCCGTGCTTGCGATGTCAGGTGCGCGGTGGACGCGGGTCGTTGGGATCGGTCGGATCAGGGTCGCCGAACCAGCGCGACGGCGCGTGCTCGCCGTATGCGTCGTGCCAGTCCCACCATTCGTAAGGCGGACTCTGCGGGTAGCCCTCCGGCGAGTCCTCCCAGGTCTCCTGGCGGCCGAGCGCCGTCATATCCAGAAAACTCCAGGTGTTGCCCAACACCTCGTCGCCACGGTTGTTGATGAAGTAGGTGCGAAACACCCGGTCGCCGTCATGGATGAACACGTTGGTGCCGTGCCACTCGTCCACGCCGAAGTCGACGTCGAAGCTGTCGGTGATCGTGTACCACGGGATGTCCCAGCCCATCCGCGCCTTCACCCGCTCGATGCCCGGCTGCGGCGCGCGCGAGGCGAACACCAGCGTGGTGTCGCGGGCGTTCAGGTGGGCCAGGTTGCCGATGTGGTCGGCGATCATCGAGCAGCCGCGGCAGCCGTGATCAGGCCAGCCGTCTATGTCGGGCCCGAAGAACGCGCGATAGACGATCAGCTGACGTCGACCCTGAAATAGGCCCAGCAAGTCGACCTTGCCCTCGGGTCCGTCGAACTCGTACTCCTTGTCCACGGCCAGCCACGGCATCCGGCGTCGCTCTGCCGTCAGCGCGTCATGCGCGCGCATCACCTCCTTTTCCTTCACCAGCAGTTGCTGATGGGCCGCCGCCCACTGCTCCGCCGACACGATCGGGGGTGTGTTCATGATGATCATGGTGAGCACTACCTTTCGGTTTCAGTTACTTCCAGCCAGTGGCGGTAACGAAGGTGACGTTATCGGTGTCTTTATTGATCGCGCGCATGTCATCTCTTTTCCTTCTGCTTGTGCGGGAATCCTGTTGCCCGCCTACGCGATTCAGCCCGGCAGCGACCGGGGTAGCCCGAACCACGGGAGCACGTCGTTGTCGAAGCGAGTCAGGGCGCAGATCTTTTCGCCGGTAAGGGTGAGGACGAGCAGGCCGGCCCCGTGGCGGATGCCGCCGGTGGGGGTGCGAAAGTAGGCGCCAAACGCCTGCTGACCGTTGGCCCTTGTGGGCACCAAGTCGTATGCCCGGCCAGCGCCGAAGATGCTGGCGTAGAACCGGGTTACAACGTCGCGGCCTTGGTATTCCAGCGGAATCGGCGGCATGGAGACGCTGACGTCGGCGGTCAGCAGGGTGACCAGCGCATCGACATCTCCGGACTGGTAGGCGCGGACGAACTTCGCCACCAGCTCCTGCTCGGCGGGTGAGCCGGGGGTCGGCGCCGGCCCGTCCTCGCCCGGGGCCGGCAGTCGGCGCTGCAGGCTAGCGCGCGCTCGTTTGAGCGCACTGTTGACCGATTCGACGGTCGAGTCGAGCATGTCGGCCACCTCGTTGGCGTGGTATCCCAGCACCTCGCGCAGGATCAGCACGGCGCGCTGGCGAGCCGGCAGGACCTGCAGGGCTGTCACGAAGGCCAGCGAGACGGCTTCGGTCTGTTCATAGCGTGCCTCGGGATCCAGTGGCAGCGCGGCCTCGAGAAGGGCATCGGGATATGGCTCAAGCCAGACGATTTCGCCGAGCCGAGTCGGCTCGGGCAGGTCAACCTGCATGTCCCACTCCTTGGCCGGGCGTCGGCGGGCCGATCGAAGAACGCTGAGGCACCGGTTGGTGGCTATCCGGTAGAGCCAGGTGCGCACCGAGGCCCGCTCCTCGAATCCGTCGAGGCCTTGCCACGCTGCCAGCAGGGTGTCCTGCAAGGCGTCCTCGGCGTCTTGAAGGGATCCCAGCATCCGGTAGCAGTGCACCTGCAGCTCGCGGCGGTGTGGCTCGGTCAGCTCTCGAAACGCCTCGCCGTCCCCGGCCCGCGCCCTCGCGATCAGATCGGTTGTCACCACGTGTCACCACTTTTCCCTCGCGGGTGTTTTCACCTTCCAGTATCGACGCCGGCTGGGCCGCGAACTGGGCGCACATCCTGAGCCCACTTTCTCGACATTGCGGCATCTGTATTGCCGAGACAGTCGAAACCCACGAGCGAGGAGGCGATGTGATCATCGCAGGAAAGTCAGTTCTGGTGACCGGGGCCAATCGGGGCATCGGGCACGCGCTGGTCGAGGAAGCTTTGCGCCGCGGCGCGACACGGGTGTATGCGGGCACGCGCCGGACCGCGAGCCACCCGGATCGACGCGTCACGCCCGTTGCCCTGGACGTGACCGACGCCGCGCAGATTCGGGCGGCCGCGCAGCGCGTGGAGTCGCTGGACGTCCTGATCAACAACGCCGGCGTGGCGCTCTATGACGACCTGACCGACCCGGCCGTGCTCGAAGCGCACCTGCGGGTCAACCTGTTCGGGCCGTATGCCGTGACCCAGGCGTTCCTGCCGCTGTTGACGCGTTCGCGGGGAGCGCTCGTCAACAATCTGTCGGTCAACGCGCTGGCTCCGTTGCCGATCATCCCGGCGTATTCAGTTTCCAAGGCGGCCGCGTTCAACCTGACGCAATCGTTGCGGGTGCTGCTGGCCGAGCGGGGTGTGACGGTGCACGCCGTGTTGACCGGCCCGGTGGACACCGACATGACTCGCGGCCTGGACATACCGAAGGCCGCTCCGGAGTCGGTGGCGCGCGCCGTCTTCGAGGGACTGGAGGAAGGGCAGGAGGACATCTTCCCCGATCCCTTGTCGCAGTCCATCGCGCAGAACTGGGGCGGCGGCGCCGCCAAGGCGCTCGAGCGCCAGTACGCGGCGCTGGCACAACCGCAGCCCGCCACGTAAAACCCCTGGTCAACAACGAAAGAGCACAATCATGAGTGACTTATCAAGCAGCACAACGATTGTCGTCGGCGCCAGCCGCGGATTGGGGCGCGGCATCGCTGTCGCGTTCGCCGACGCCGGCGCGCCGGTGGTCGCGGTGGCCCGGACCGGCCCGGCGCTTGCCGAACTGGCCGGCGCCAGCCCGAACATCACGGCCGAGGTTGCCGATGCGGCCGACCCGGCGACGGCGTGGACCCTGCTGGACCACTACCAGCCGCAGGTTCTCATCCTGGTCGCCGGCGCCAACCCGGTGATGCGTCCGCTACAGCACCAGACCTGGGAGACGTTCTCAGTCAACTGGCATACCGACGTCAAGATCGCGTTCACCTGGCTGCGCGAGGCGCTGCTCCAGCCGCTACAAACCGGCAGCAGAGTGGTGGTGATCAGCAGCGGAGCTGCTATCAACGGATCCCCGGCCAGCGGAGGATACGCCGGGTCCAAGGCCACCCAGCGGTTCATCGCCGGGTACGCCCAGGAGGAGTCGCGCCGCGCCGGACTGGGCATCGCCGTCACCGCGGTGATGCCGAGGATGACGCCGTTCGGCGACGTGGGCCGGCGCGGTGTTCGTGCTTACGCGGCCCGCAGTGGCCAGACCGACGAGGCATACCTCGAGCAGTTGGGCGAGGTGTTGACCCCTGAGCGGGCCGGGTCCGCCCTGGTGGAGCTGATCCGCGCCGACCCGGCGAGTACCGCCCCCGGATATCTGCTCACCGGCGCTGGGCTGCAGAAGTTGCCATAGCAGCCGGGTCCTGGCGCGACAACGTTGAAAAGTTCACTCGGAGAACACAACTGCCGCTCGGCGGCGAAACGGAGAAACATCATGTTGCTGGAAAACAAGAACGCGGTCATCTACGGGGCCGCCGGCGCGGTCGGGAGCGCGGTGGCGAAGGCCTTCGCTCGCGAAGGGGCCCGGCTGTTTCTGACCGGGCGAGACCTCGGCGCGCTCGACGCGCTCGCCAAGGAGATCACGGCTGCCGGCGGCGCGGTCGAGACCGCCGAGGTCGACGCGCTCGACGAGAAGGCCGTGACCGATCACGTCGACGACGTCGTCGACAAAGCCGCGACCGTCGATATCTCGTTCAACGCCATCGGGATTCCGCAGCAAGGCATGCAGGGCATTCCCCTGACCGAGCTGTCGGTGGACAGTTTCGCATCACCGATAAACACCTACGCACGAGCACATTTCGTGACAGGCCGGGCAGCCGCGCGGCATATGATCGCTCAGCGCTCCGGGGTGGTGCTGATGCACACCCCCGAGCCCGCCCGGTTAGGCATACCGCTGCTCGGGGGCATGAGTCCCGCCTGGGCGTCCATGGAAGCCCTCAATCGCGCGTTTTCCGCGGAGTGGGCGTCCCACGGTGTGCGCGCCGTCTGCCTGCGCACGACCGGCATGGCGGAAACCCCCACCATCGACGTCGTTTTCGGGCTGCACGCCCACGCATACGACATCACCCGGGAGGAATTCGCGGCCACCATGGCCGCGCAGACGCACCGCAAACGTGCGACCACGCTGGCGGAGCTCGCCGAAGCGGCCGTGTTCGTGGCCTCGGATAAGGCCGCCGCGATGACCGGCACCGTCGTAAATCTGACCGGCGGAATCATCGTCGACTAAAGGGATGATTCCCGTGTCGCGTCCATGTCTTGGTTCACCGGACGCGACGCCGTGACACGATTCCTCGCGGGGCGGGCCTTCGCCGAACCCGGCGACATGGTGCTCGTCCCGACGGCCGCCGATGGGCAGCCTGCTGTTGCCGAGTACCGTCGGGCCGCTGAGAACGTCATGCGGGCGCATTCGATCCATGTCCTGGATACTGGGACCGAAGGGGTCGCCGCACTGACCGTGTTTCTTGATCCCGGACTGTTTTCTGCGTTTGGTCTGCCGCCAACCCGGTGATCCGTGTCGGGCGGATTGCTGCCGTCGTCAGTCGCCGCCAGGTCCACCCGGCGCGTTTCGTGTGGACAGTTCGTTGAGACGTCATAAGTATGGGCGCGGTAGACGTTGTTTGAAGGGTGAGGAATGAAGGTTCCGGGCGTAGCCGCCGTTGTCGGCGGGATAACCGGCGGAGCAGTACAGATGTTGCAAGCCGGCGTGGAAGGTGTTGCGAACACCGCGGACGCTCTGCAGACGCTGGCCGGCCCGGTGGTGAATTCGGTGAGTCAATCGGCCGGCCGACTCCTCGGCACGGGTGGTTCGTCTAACGGCAGCCGAGACGGCGCGACGGCGACCCTGCGTTGGCAAAGCGGGCGGCGGGTGCACCTGGACCTGGATCCGTTGCTGCCGTTCCCGCGCTGGCACGAGCACGCGGCGATGATTGAAGAGCCGGTCCGCCAGGTTCCCGGTGTGGCCACCGCTCATGTCGAGGGTTCATTGGGTCGGCTGGTAATCGAAATCGAGGATGACACCGACAGCGACGCGGTCTTGGACAGGGTGCGCGACGTGGTGGCATCCGCGGCGGCCGAGTTAGCCGCCGCTGGCCCGGAGCCGCAGATCCGAACCGCACCGTTTGCCGACCCGGGTGACCCGTTGGCGATCCTGGTGCCGTTGACCGCCGCGGCCATGGACGTGGTTGCAATCGGTGCTGCAGTCACCGGCTGGGTCGTCCGGTTGCCTATTGCGCCGCGAGCGGCACGAGGCGCGGCGGCCATTCTCAATCATCAACCGCGCATGGTGTCAGTCCTAGAGTCGCGGTTGGGTCGAGTCGGTACCGACCTCACGCTCGCGGCTACGACGGCGGTAGTGAACGGGCTCACTCAGGCGGTCGGTACACCGGTGCTGGATCTGGCCCAACGTAGCCTGCAAATGTCCGAGGCGGCCGCCCATCGTCGGCGGTGGAGCGATCGCGAGCCGGAGCTGGCCTCGCCTAAGCGGCCGCAAGCTCCGGTGGTCCCGGTCATCTCGTCGGCCGGGGCCCGTTCGCAGGCTCCGCGACACAACTGGGCCGGCGCAGAAGCCGGTGAGGCGTCGCACGTCGTGGTCGGTGGCGCGATCGACTCCGCAATGGACACCGCCAAGGGTGCGATGGCCGGGCCGATCGAGGAATACGCCGATCAAGCTGCGAACGGTTCCCTGATCGCCGCGGCCGGCGCGTTGCTGGCCGGCGGCGGCGCCGAGGACGCGGCCGACGCCGTGCTGGCCGGCGTGCCGAGAGCCGCCCACATGGGCCGCCAGGCGTTCGCCACGGTACTTGGTCGCGGCCTCGCCGACGCCGGGCAGCTGGTCCTCGACCCAGGTGCGCTGCGTCGCCTGGATCGGGTGAAGGTCGTCGTCATCGACGGCGCAGCGCTGCGCGGCGACAACCGCGCCGTGCTGGAGGCGCAGGGCGACATGCCCGGTTGGGACGAGGACCGAGTCTACGAGGTCGCCGACGCGCTACTACACGCTGAGCAGCCACCTGACCCCGACCCCGACGAGTTGCCCGCTACCGGGGCGCACCTGCGATGGATTCCGGTACAGGGACCTTCGGCAGCGCCGGCCCAGGGTCTCGAACGCGCTGATTTGGTGGTCGATGGCGAAAGGGTGGGCAGTGTCGAGGTGGGCTGGGAGGTTGACCCCTTCGCGGTGCCGCTGCTGCAGATCGCGCACCGGACCGGAGCCCGCGTGGTGTTGCGGCACGTGGCAGGCACCCAGGATCTGGCCGCCAGCGTCGCCGCCAGTCATCCGGCTGGCACTCCGCTGCTAAACGTCGTGCGCGAGCTGCGAGCGGACCGCGGACCCGTTCTGCTGATCACTGCCCTGCACCGGGATTTCGCATCTACCGACACCTTGGCGGCGCTGGCCATCGCCGACGTGGCGGTTGCTCTCGACGATCCCCTCGCGGCAACACCGTGGACCGCGGACATTATCACCGGTACTGACCTGGCTGCCGCCGTGCGAATCCTCTCGGCCCTCCCGGCGGCGCGGCGGACCTCCCAATCGTCGGTGAACCTTGCCAAGGGCGGCACCACTCTGGCCGGGCTATTACTGGTCACTGGTGAACCTGGTCGAGCCAGCAACCCGCTTAGCCTGCGACGCTGGCTCAATCCGGTCAACGCGGCCGCAGCCAGCGCCTTGGCATCGGGCGCGTACTCGGCCAGCAGGGTGCTGCGGCAACCCGATCCCACCCCGCAGCCGTTGACCGCCTGGCACGCCCTGGACCCCGAGATCGTCTATTCGCGGCTCGCCGGTCGCACCCAGCCGTTGGCCGTCGAGGCCGGCACGGCGCCATGGCGGCGCGTTCTCGAGGATCTGTACTACGAGCCGCTGATGGCGCCGCTACGAGGACCGTTGAATCAGGTGGGGCGGCTACTGGACGCGACGCGGCACGAACTCGCCGACCCGCTCACCCCAATCCTGGCGGTAGGAGCGGCGGCGTCAGCGATCGTCGGCAGCAATATCGATGCGCTGCTGGTCGCCGGCGTCATGACCGTCAACGCATTGACCGGCGGAGCGCAACGGTTACGCGCCGACGCCGCGGCCGCCGAGCTGTTCGCCGAACAGGACCAAATCGCGCGCCGCGTCGTCGTTCCCGTGGTAGCGACAACACGACGCCGCCTGGAAGCGGCCCGGCAAGCCGAGCGCACAGTTACCGTCAGCGCGCGATCGCTGCGTCCGGGCGACGTCATCGACCTGGTCGCTCCGGACGTGGTGCCGGCCGACGCCCGGCTGTTGGTGGCTGAGGACCTTGAGGTCGACGAATCCTTGCTCACCGGCGAGTCGCTGCCGGTGGACAAGCAGGTAGAAGCCGTAGGCGCTAGCGATACCGACCGGGCCAGCATGGTTTTCGAAGGCAGCACAATCATCGCAGGGCATGCGCGGGCGATCGTGGTGGCCACCGGTGTGGGCACCGCCGCGCACCGCGCGATTTCGGCGGTCATCGATGTCGAATCGTCGGCCGGCGTGCAGGCACGGCTGCGCGAGCTAACCGCCAAGGTGCTTCCGCTGACGCTCGCCGGCGGGGCGGCAGTGACGGGGTTGGCGTTGCTGCGCGGTGCAACGCTGCGTCAGGCAGTCGCCGACGGCGTCGCGATCGCGGTGGCCGCCGTCCCGGAAGGTCTGCCGTTGGTGGCCACCCTGTCCCAACTCGCCGCCGCACAGCGGCTGTCGGCGCGCGGCGTCCTGGTCCGCGCACCCCGCACCATCGAAGCGTTGGGTCGAGTCGACACCGTGTGTTTCGACAAGACCGGCACGCTCACCGAAAACCGGCTGCGCGTGGTGCGTTCGGTGCCCGCCGCGACCAAGCCGCGAGGCCCCTTCCCCGACACCACCGACCCGCAGGCCGCCCCGGTCTTGCGGGCCGCCGCACGCGCATCGACCCAGCCGCACGAGCGGCAGGGACATGCCCACGCCACCGACGAGGCGATCCTCAATGCGGCGAATTCGCTTACCAGCGACGGCGATTCGGAGTGGACAGTTCTCGCCGAAGTGCCGTTTGAGTCCAGTCGTGGCTTCGCCGCAGCGATCGGCACGCTCAGCGCGGATCCAAAGGCCCCGTTGCTGATGCTCAAAGGCGCTCCGGAGGTCGTGCTGCCGCGCTGCCGGTTCGCCAATCCGGAGGACGACCAGGACCATGCGGAGTCGTTGGTGCACAGCCTCGCCGAGCAGGGCTTGCGGGTGCTGGCGGTGGCGAAGCGCGGCTGGGAACACGAGACCGAAGACGACGACGACACCGACGCCGACGCCGTCGACGCCGCCGCGCATGATCTGGAATTGATCGGCTACGTCGGTTTGGCGGATACCGCCCGACCATCGGCGCGCCCGTTGATCGAAGCGCTAGCGGATGCCGACCGCAACGTCGTGCTGATCACCGGCGACCACCCGGTCACCGCGCGGGCGATCGCCCGTCAACTGGGGCTGCCTGCGGATGCGCGGGTGATCACCGGTGCCGAACTGACCGGCCTCGACGAGGACGCCTGCGCCAAACTCGTCGCCGACGTGCAGGTCTTCGCCCGGGTCAGCCCGGAACAGAAGGTGCAGATCGTCGGGGCGCTGCAGCGTTGCGGGCGAGTGACCGCGATGGTCGGTGACGGAGCCAACGACGCCGCCGCGATCCGGATGGCCGACGTGGGCATCGGGGTGAGCGGTCGAGGTTCTTCGGCCGCCCGCGGCGCCGCCGACATCGTGCTGACCGAGGACGACCTGGGTGTGCTGCTCGACGCGCTGGTCGAGGGCCGCGGGATGTGGGCCGGCGTCCGCGACGCGGTAACGATCCTGGTCGGCGGCAATGTCGGCGAGGTGCTGTTCACCATCATCGGTACGGCACTCGGCACCGGACGGGCGCCGGTGGGAACCCGTCAACTGCTGCTGGTGAACTTGCTGACCGACATGTTCCCGGCGCTCGCGGTCGCCGTCACCCCGCAGTTCGATGAGCCCGAAGCCGACGAATACGACACCCAGGAAGAGGCCGACGAGGCCCGGCGGGCCTACCAACGATCGGTGCTTACCGCGCCGACACCTTCACTGGACGCTCCGCTGATGCGACAGATCGTCACCCGTGGCGCTGTCACGGCCGCCGGCGCAACGGCGGCCTGGGCTATCGGGCGCTGGACTCCGGGCACCGAAAGGCGCACGGCAACAATGGGATTGACTGCTCTGGTGATGACCCAGCTGGCCCAAACGCTGCTGACCCGGCGGCACAGCCCGCTGGTCGTCGCGACCGCGCTTGGCAGCTCCGCGGTTTTGGTCGCCATCGTCCAGACTCCTGGTGTCAGCCACTTCTTTGGATGTACGCCGCTGGGGCCGGTCGCCTGGACCGGAGTGGCCGGTGCCACCGCAGCGGCCACTGGCCTATCGGTGCTCGCACCAAACTGGTTGGCCAAAACCGCTGGCATCGTGCAGCCGGACGAAGCGTGAAGGTCCAGCGTGAGTGACCGTTGCCTGAGTTGCATTACTAGATGATTTTGCTGCAGGCGGTCTCGCCTGATGCTATGCGGCGCGCAATGCGGGCCGCGTACCATTCGACCGCACTTGTGGATACCGACCACCGGGCAATGCTGGATGCCGTAACCGGATACGCCTTGCTCGCCCACGCGCAAGCGACTGGGGGCGCCCGGCAACTCACGGGAGTGCCGGCACACACGGCGTGACAGCCCGGACGAGCTTCCAGATGGCCGAGACGCCAATCGTCAATCGGACCATAGACTTTGGCGCCAACAGTTCGGCGCAGCAGACAAATCGGTCGCTCCCCAACGGGCATGGCGATGCTTCATCAAAACTCGGCATTGAACCGCGCAAGCAGCCCGACCGTGTCCTATCCAATTGAGCCGCCGCCCCGAGTCAGCTGACTGGCCAGTTACCTGACAAGCCAGTTGCACTGTGCGCTGGCGGATGGGGGTGCAACCCCAAGCGGCCGATGATCAGTCCAAAGTACAGGAGGAATCGAAGATGACATCGACCGTTGCCGACTTGCATCGAGTCATCACTTGTGCCGATGACGACGGTGGCGAGCGGATAAGCGCTTTCGGAATGGACCGGGCAGAGATCTGCGGCGCGTTCAAGCCAGCAGGCCGTCCATACTGGCTGATATATATAAGCACCACCGTGGCCGAAGCGGGCGGCCTGTCGCATCCTCGCCTGGTCCCGCCACACCTTCAGCTGGGGAACCAGCAGAACGCCCGTGAGTGGGTTGAACTAATCGCCCACCTCTACGCACGATCGGCGACATCGTGAGCGCGCCGGATGCCCGGCTCTGGGTATCGCCAGACCACGGCCAAAGTAGATTCTCGAGCGCGCAGCCCGGTGCCGGAATCCGGCAACACAGCCCGCCTCTCGGCCGCAGCCGGCTCATCACTGCTAGTGATGGTGTGCGGCTGTCGGTGCGTGACTATGGGTCTCGCGCACCCGACCATACTGTGGTCCTTCTGCATGGCTTTTGCTTGGACCAATCTTCGTGGGACATTCAGATCGGTCAGCTGATCCGCGAGTGGGGCAACGACATCCGGATCATTAGCTACGACCATCGCGGCCATGGCGGCTCCGCCGACGCGCCCATGCACACGTACCGCATCGAGCAGCTCGCCGACGATCTGGCCACGCTGCTCGTAGCGCTTGGCGTTAAAGGCCCACTCACGCTCGCAGGGCATTCCATGGGTGGCATGACGGCCCTGGCCTACCTCGCCCGCAGCGCCAGTCGTCGCCCCGTCGAACCGAAATCGCTTGTCCTCGTCGCCACTGCTGCAGGCAAACTCGCCGAGCGGGGCCTCGGCCGGCTCCTGGCCACCCCCGCGATAAAGATCCTCCACGCGCTTGCCCAGCACACACCTCATTCGGTGGCCGACGAGATAATTCGGGCTCTTGCCCGCCCGGTGTGGCCCGCCCTGACCAGATGTGCCGGATATGCGGCAGGCAACGGTGCACTCGCCGCTGTATCCGCCGCACGCATTAACGCAACCCCCTTGACGGCTAAAGTCGGGTTCCTTCGCAGCCTGCGGAACTACGACCAATACCACATGCTTGGTTCTATCTCCGCCGCCACGACCGTCGTCGCTGGTGGAGCCGACAAGTTCACCCCACCCGTGCATGCCCACGATCTAGCCGCCGGCATCCCCGGGGCCACGCTCGTGCACCAGCCCGGCGCCGGACACATGTTGCTACATGACACCCCACGCCTCATCTCCGACACAATCAGCCGCACCATCACACGATCCGGTGACCTCCTTACACCGCAGCATGTTCCGGCGTAACCGGCCAGACGCCCGACTTCGAGATCCGCACTAGCCACTTGCACTGCGCGCTGGCGGATGTAGGTGCGGTCGCGGGTGGCTGGTGATGAGCCCAGCAGGTGTTCGGCGGCCTCTACAGACGGATCCACGCGCTGCGGCGCGTGTCACCCTCCGCAGCGGGTCGCATGACCGTCACCAAGCAGGAGTACGCCGATCTCGCGGAGGCGATCCGGCGCCGTTCCGCCGCCGACGCGGTCGGCGCGGCCCGTCGGCACGTCACCGCAGCCGGAGAACCCGCGAAGGTCTCGATGGGACTGATCGTGCAGGATCCGGGTGCCGCATCTTCGCAAGGCTCGTAAGGTTTCGGCTTTCGCCGCGGATCTGCGTTACCGCCGCACACCCCCGTCCAGCGACACTCGAAGGGTGGCAAATTCGCGTTTTGGCCATCTAACGGCGGGCACTCCCAGCAAGATCGGTACTGCGAGGTTGCTGAAAGCGCAAAGGAAGTTCGATGAGCCAGACGAGTCTTACCCCGACCGCCACCGATGCGCCGAATTTGGCGCTGTTGTTCCTGCACCGCGTTGAGGCGTCAGCGGATCGGGAAGCGTTCCGATACCCCGAGAACGGTAAGTGGGTTTCGGTCACCTGGAAGCAGGCCGCCGAGCGGGTGGAAGCCCTGGCAGCCGGGCTGCTGGCGCTGGGCGTCGCACCCGAGGAGCGGATCGGTATCGCGTCAACCACTCGGTTCGAGTGGATCCTGGCCGACCTGGCGATCCTGTGCGCCGGCGCGGCAACCACCACCGTCTACCCAAGCACCAACGCCGAGGACACCGCCTACATCCTCGCCGACTCCGACTCGCGGATCGTCTTCGCCGAGGACGACAAGCAGCTGGGCAAGCTCACCGAGCGCCGCAACGACTTACCCAACCTAGCCAAGGTGGTGGTGTTCGAGGGGGCTGGTGACGGCGACTGGGTGATCACCCTGGACGACCTCGCCGCACTGGGCGCGAAGCACCTGGCCGAACATCCGTCCAGTGTGCGCACGACCGCAGAAGAGATCACCGCCGATCGGCTCGCGACGCTGATTTACACCTCAGGCACCACCGGTAAACCCAAAGGTGTGCGGCTACGTCACGAGGCGTGGGTATACACCGGCGTCGCGATCAACGACATGAACCTGCTCGGCGAGGACGACCTGCAACTGCTGTGGCTGCCGCTCGCGCACGCCTTCGGCAAGGTGCTGATCTCCACTCAGCTGGCGTGCGGGTTCGCCAGCGCGATCGACAGCCGCGTCGACAAGATCGTGGAAAACACCGGGGTGGTCAAACCGACCTTCATGGGAGCCGCGCCACGCATCTTCGAGAAGGCGTACTCCCGCGTCGCCACCACCAGGCAGAACCAAGGCGGGCTCAAAGCACGCCTGTTCGACACCGCGTTCGCGGTGGGCCGCAAGGTCGCTGATCGCCGCCGCAACGGCCAGTCCGTACCGCTGTTTTTGAAGCTGCCGCACCGGCTGTTCGACCAGTTGGTGTTCGCCAAGGTGCGTGCCGTGTTCGGCGGCCGGATCCGGTTCTTCATCTCCGGTTCAGCACCGCTCAACCGCGACATCGCCGAATGGTTCGACGCGGCCGGCCTATTGATCCTGGAGGGCTACGGGCTGACCGAGTCCGCCGGCGCGGGCTTCATCAACCGCCCCGATAACTACAAGCTGGGCACGGTAGGTCTGCCGTTCGAGGGCACCGAGGTCCGGATCAGCGATGCGGGGGAGGTCCAGTTCCGCAGTAAATGCGTGATGGCCGGCTACCACCATCTGGAGAAGGCCACCGCCGAGGCGCTCAGCGACGACGGATGGCTGTCTACCGGGGACCAAGGCAGCATCGACGACGACGGGTTCCTGAAGATCACCGGGCGGATCAAGGAGCTGTTCAAGACTTCCGGCGGCAAGTACATCGCGCCCCCGGCAATCGAGGCGAAATTCGCGACGTTGTGCCCGTACGCCAGTCAGTTCATGGTGTTCGGGGAGGGACGCAATTTCGCCGTTGCGTTGGTTACCCTCGATGCCGACGCGATCAGCGGCTGGGCCAAGGAGCATGGCCTCGCCGACGCGTCCTACGCAGATCTGACCAAATCCACCGAGGTGCACGAGATGGTCGACGAGCACGTCAAGAAGCTCAACGACAACCTCAATCGGTGGGAGACCATCAAGAAATGGGCTCTGCTTGACCACGAACTCTCCGTCGAGCGCGGCGAACTCACACCGTCGCTAAAGGTGAAGCGCGGCGTCGTCGCCGAGCAGAACAAGGAAACGTTGAATGACTTCTACTCCTGAACCCGTTGTCGAGCAATCAGATCAGCTGCCCGATGCCGTCAACGCGGCCGCGCCCGGACATCTGCTGCGTGTGCTGGAAGGGCGCACCGGCCTCGAATATCTCGCCACCCTCGCCGCTGCCCAACGCATCGCCGACTGGCCCCGCGGTGACGGCCATCCAGTTCTGGTGATCCCCGGATTCCTGGCTGGCCCGTTCTCGACGCAGCTGCTGCGTGATGTCTTGCGCCGCTTGGGTTATCGGGTCTACGACTGGGGTTTGGGCTACAACATGGGGTACCGCGCCAGCATGAAGGAAACGCTGCCGGCGCGCCTGCGCCACATCCAGGAACGGGCGGATGGGCGCAAAGTGAGCATCATCGGCTGGAGCGCCGGCGGAATCTATGCCCGGGAACTGGCGCGCGCCTTCCCCGACGATGTCCGGTCGGTGATCACGCTGGGATCGCCGTTCCGCGGCAACCATCGGGCCAGCACCGCGTGGGCGGTGTGGCGGCTGGTCAACCGCGGCAGCGAGGCCACCGAGGCCATCTCTGAGCAGGCGCAGCGACGCCGCGCCCAACCGTTGACCGTGCCGACGACCTGCATCTACAGCAAGAGCGACGGCATCGTGGCGTGGCAGTGCTGCACCAGCTTGCCCGCACCAAAGACCGAAAATGTCGAAGTGCGCAGCAGTCACCTCGGCTACGGCCACAACGTGGAAGCGTTGTCGGTGATCGCCGACCGTCTCGCCCAGCCGGAAAACTGCTGGCGGCCGTTTCAGCGATGAGCTGCCGCCTAGCAGGTCACCAAGCTGCGGCCGGCGACAGGTACGGGTCCATGTATCCGGAGTTGGAAGCGCCTGGGGTCAAGCGGTCGTTCATCGATGTTTCCCCGACGCGGCGCTCGAAGATTCGCCATCCGCGGTCGGTGCGCCGCAAGCGGTCCCTCATCGCGGAGTAGACCCAGAGCGCGGGCAGATCGGTGGGGCTCGAGACGACCTGGCCTCCGACGATCCTGCTGGGCGAAGCCGCTTGTGTTGCATAGCGGACGAGAAGGTTGTGGTAGCGGACGATCACCCCATGATCGTCGTCGGGATCGACGATCGGGCTGGTGGCGTGACGGCTGACCCCGGGGACGGCGTAGGGGTATTGCTCTTGGAAAAAGCGGCGCGTCTCTATCCGGCCGCGAACGGTGCCATGGGTGTGGTGCATGACGCTATCGGGAAGGAACGCTTCGACCATCGCGTCGATATCCCAGGCGTCGAATAACCAGTTGACCCGGTTGATGAAGTCAATCGCGCTGACCTGATCCGCGGTGTCCACCGCGTTGTCGAGGACTACTGAGGGCACGGTCGGGGTAGACATTTGCGGACATCGTGATCGGGTCTCGGCCTTCGGCATCATCGGACCCATGACCTGCATAGTTAGCCTCGCGTTCATTTTGGATTCACCGAGCAGTCAGCGCTAGTTTACCCGGTTGTCGACCGGGCAAGCGGTTTCGTTACGGCGTTTCATTCGAATGAGCTCCGGGTCTTCGTCGTCGCGTAGGAGTTTTTCGGGGTGGTGGTAGGTCAGGTGTTGGTGCGGGGTTGGCCGTGGTCGAGGTGGGGTGGTGGGATCCATTCGGTGTCGCCGTGGTGGTTTTTGCGTGTGGTCCAGCCTTGTTCGGCGAGCTGGTGATGCGGTCCGCAGCCCAACGCGAGATCGTTGATGTCGGTGGTGTGGGTTTTCGCCCAGGGGGTGACGTGGTGGACTTCGGTGAAGTAGCCGGGCACGTCGCAGTTGGGGAACGAACAGCCGCGGTCCTTGGAATGAATGTTGAGGTGATGCACACCTAGGAAAACACTGGCGAGGCAACACGCGCTCGGCGGCATCGGCGACGTGTTCGGCGTCGGTAGCCTGTTGCGCGCGATCCCGACTGGAAGAAAAAGGATCAGGACAAACAGGGCAACGCCGAAAATCTCGGGAGGCAAGTAGACGGCCGTTCACCGTATGCGGCACTGACTGCTGGCGACCCGGAGTTTGCGCGGAATGCCCGGCAAGATCGAGCCGCAACTGCCGTTCGGTCGCAATAGTTCCAGCCCGAGCCGGACGCCGCCGCCAGCAAGCCCGAACCGCTTACGATGCTCGCAAACGCGGTACTTCCCCGCAGCGGTGCTGCCGAGCGTTTCGTCGCCATTCTGGTCGGCGCGGATCTGCGCTATGTTCCCAAAAAGCCGCCCAGCCCTGCGCTAATGCCGTGCGCGCGGCTTTGCTTGATATTCCGTACCCCTCCAGCACACTCGGTCTAGGCTTCGCTCGGGATGGGCACTCGGCCAATCCCCAATGGAAGGAATGATCGAATGGCGATTGTGACTGCGGTAACGATCCAGCCGCGCTCAGCCGAGGTGTGGGACGACCTGCAGAAGCTGCTCAAGCGCATCAAGGAGATGGTCGTGAAGAAGGGCGGCGAGAACGTCACGGTGCTAGCCACTGTCATCGGCGGCGAGGCGACGAACCAGCTGGTGTTCCTCGCCAGCTCCGAGAACTGGAGCAAGTACGGCCAGGTCCAGGAGGCGTTCTACGGCGACCCCAAGGCGCAGGCGCTGCTGAAGGAGGCCGGGAAGCTCGCGACCTGGCAGACGTACGCCGCGCAGACGCTCGACCTCTGAGCCTCCCCCCGAAACGGGGCGGGTGACGCGCAGCTCGCTGTAGGACCGGGGATAGCTTCGTGGATGCGCCGCGATGCTTCGCCGCGGCTGATGCGCAGCCGGCTGGCCAACGCCTGTGACAGCTTGCCGCCCAACTCATCGTTGCTGGCCTGTCGGGCCAGCCGATTGATCAACGGATGGCCGGCCGCCGGCAACCGCCGGGTCTCCGTTTCCAGGCACTCCAGCAATGCCCGGCATTCGGGCGTGGTCAGCACATCCGAGGACACTTCGAGCACATCAGACACCGCATCGTGCAGCGCACCGAACCGCTTGACGATGTCCTCTCGGCAACTCGAATACATGTTCGAATCGTATCGCCGCCCAGTGCCGGATACCGGTCCCGGAATGCCCAACTGTGGATAAAGGTCCAACTGTGGATAAAAACTAGCGCCGCGGATTTGGGGGATACCGTGAGATGTCGACACGGAAAATTGTGCCCCTACTACCGGTTAACCGTGCACGAAAACCATTCTCCATGAGGCGGATTCGCCTCGGCGCATTGCTCAAGTGAATCGGACTGCGACATGATCGGTGGCGTGGCCGATATCGACTTTTCGTTGCTGGATGTGCCGCGGTCGGCGCCAATTGACGACCCTGAGGCGTACTTACGCGCGGCGATCGCCTGGCACTTCGGCGAGGATACCGGCTGCACGTTCTGGTTACGGGCGGCGCGCACGCTGAACTTCAACCCGCTGACCGATGTCAACACGTTTGCCGATTTGCGGCTGTTCCCTAATCTGCTGAAGGAGCTGCGGAACGTGCCCATTGAAGAGCTGATCCCGCGCGGGTACGGGTCCCCGCCGCCGCTTCCGCAGATATTCGAGTCCGGTGGCACCACAGGTGCGCCCAAAAGGACTGTGCAGCTGCCTGATTGGATCGAGCAAGTCATCCAATGGCAAACCGAGGACTTCGCCAACGGCGGCTTTCTGCGAGGCCGTGGCTTCGTCTGCATGATGCCGAGCGGGCCACACGGGGTGGGCTACTTTTCTCGTCTGGTCTCCGAACGGCTCGGCTCAGTTTTTCACGCGATTGACCTAGATCCTCGCTGGGTCAAGAAGATTGCCGCCCGCCCGACC
This sequence comes from uncultured Actinomycetota bacterium, assembly GCA_963720085.1. Taxonomy (GTDB): domain Bacteria; phylum Actinomycetota; class Actinomycetes; order Mycobacteriales; family Mycobacteriaceae; genus Mycobacterium. Next base: position 135,678 of record CAVRER010000029.1, on the reverse strand, counting down.
GTACAAGCCACCTCCGAGGTGTCGGCCTACGTCGACCATCTCATCGAGCAGGCCGCCCATATTCTTCAGACCCAAGATGTGGCGAATCTGCACGCCACTCCCCCACTGCTCGAGGCCATTGCCCGCAACGATCAGGTGGCGAATCTGGTGAACGACAAGATTCACTTCACGCTGCTCAGCGGTGCCCATGTGGACGCCGATACGCTCGACTTGCTCCGCGAGATCTTCCCGAATACGGCGATCACCATGGTCTTCGGCAGCACCATGATTCTTTCGCAAGCGGTCACTCGCCGAAACAGCGACGGTGAGCCGTTCGTTTTCGATCCGCGCACACCCTACGTGGTCTTCTCGGTGGTGGATCCCGACACCGGCGAGGAAGTGCCCTATGGTCAACGCGGGCAGGTGGTGATGAACCATCTCAGCAAGGGCATGTTCCTACCGAACAACCTGGAGCGCGATAGCGCGATCCGGCTGCCGGGACCCGAAGGCCAGGTTGGCGATTCGCTCAGTGAGGTACGGCCCGTCGCAGCTTTCGAAGGCGAGCCCGTCATCGAAGGTGTCTACTGATGCGCATCGATGCGCTCGGCCCCAGCGGCGCGTACCAGACCCGCAACCGCGAAATCGTCACGACCACCGCTGGTGTCGCGGTTGTCGAGCTCAGCATCGTGCCGCCGCTGTATGTCTCGCGTACTATCGGTACTCAACGCAACACCCGACCGCTGCCGGCGGAACAACGCGAACCCGCGTTGGCCAAGGCCGCCGACGCTTTCGCCACCGGGGTGATCGCGGAGCTGGACTTCGACTCTTACGTTGCGCTGGCCAGCCAGATATCCGGGGTCCCGATCGCGGTAACGCGGTCGGGCGCACGCGGCGTCGCCGATGCTGTCGCTTCGGCATTCGGCGTGGTGCAGCTGGCCCGACCAAGGGGCGCTGTCCCGGATTGGCGCGACGAGCGGACCCGCGACGGTGCTGCGGTGTGGGTGCGGCGGGGGGACGTGTTCGGCGTACTGGCCTCTGGAAACGGCCCGGGAGTTCACGGGCTGTGGCCTCAGGCGCTCGCGCTGGGATACCGGGTGGCGGTCCGCCCGTCACGGCGCGAGCCGCTCACCGCGCACCGGTTGGTTCGCGCGTTGCGGGAAGCCGGATTTCGCCCGGAGGACGCCGTGTACCTGCCTACCGATCATCGCGGAGCCGACGAGATCATTCGGTCGGCCGATCTCGCCATGGTCTACGGGAGTCAAGGCGTCGTCGACATGTACGCCAACGACCCGACGGTGTTGGTCAACGGCCCGGGCCGGGCCAAGATCCTGATCACCACCGACCAGGACTGGCGTGACTACCTCGACGTCATCACCGACTCGATCGCCAACCTGGGCGGGATCGCATGCGTCAACACGACCGCCGTGCTTTACGAGGGCGATCCCACCCCGCTGGCCCATGCGATCGGCGAACGGCTGTCGGCGATCCCGGTGCTGCCGACCGAGGACGAGCGAGCGATCCTGCCCACCCAAAATATCGACCAGGCAAAGGCTTTGGCGAGTTATCTGGCGGCTGTGGCGGCGGGCACTACCCCGGTGCTCGGCTCCGATCAGGTGGTCGCCGCGCTGACCGACGGCTGCGCCGCGCTGCGCCCGGCCGTGCACCTGATGGCCACGCCCGACGTCGCCAAGCTCAACGTAGAGCTGCCATTCCCGTGTGTTTGGGTCTCGCCGTGGTCGCGCTCCGACGGTATGGAACCGCTACGGCATTCGTTGGTGATCAACGCGATCACCAACGATGAAGACCTGATCGACGATCTGCTCGCTGAGCCGACCATCGCGAATGTGTACCGCGGCCAGCACCCGACGTACTACGGGGCGCCCGAAATCCCGCACGACGGGTTTCTGCCCGATTTCGTGATGCGCAACAAAGGCTTTATTCGCGACTGACACTGCGGGCCTTGCTGTTCGCCGACTACGGAGACCGCTGGCCGTAACGTCGGTAGAACCTTTCCACCCGGCCGGCGGTATCGAGCGTGCGCCGTGCGCCGGTCCAAAACGGGTGCGAGTCGCAGGAAACTTCGACCACCACCAAGGGGTAAGTATGCATACCGGTGGAAGTCTCCCACTTGATGGTGCGCGAACTGGTGAGCGTCGAGCGAGTGAGAAACAACGCCCCGGTCGTGGCGTCCTGGAATACCACCGGATGGTAGTCGGGATGGATGTCAGGTTTCATCACGCTTCTCCGTCGCTGTTGCGGTGTGCCGTGAATTCCCCTGCCATGTCAGGTGTTTCGTAGCAAGGGTCTTGGTGCCAGTCACCGAACGGATCGTCGTAGCGGCTCCAATTCTGCGGGCAGGCCATCTCGTCGTCGTTGAGCAGCGCGCCATTCAGCGCATCCACGATCTCGACCGGGTCGCCGCCGCAAACCAGGATCGTCATCGAGGTGTGCCGATCACCGAACCGGTGCTCCCACATCAGGTCGGCGAACGCCCGCCGTTCCGGGTCGACATATGCCACCTCCGAGGAGGTCATGGCCGCCAACCATTTTCCGGCGGACGCGACGCGTAACCCGCCGCCCGCTGATTCGAGCCACATGACTTGGTCGTCCCGGTTGGCCAGCCATAGCCGTCCACGCGTGCGAACCACTCCGTCCAGCAGCAGATCGACCGCGGCGTGCAGACGTTCGGGGTGAAACGGGCGACGCGCGCTGAACTCCAGAATCCCAACCGTTCCGTCGGCCGCCAGCGGAGGTTGGCCGGCCAGCAGCGGCGCGTGCGGATGATCGCTGCGACCGCGCCGTGAGTCGGCGTCCAGGTGGGCCAGCGCCAACTCGACGCGGTCGACGCCGACGGTGATGCGCGCTCGGGGGACCAGCCGCCGTAAAACTGCCAGCGTCACCGGGTCCGGGTGGTTCAGCACGACAAGGTCGGCGAACTCGGCCTGACCGACCACCACTTGGGCCACCGTGCGCCCGTCGGCGAGTTCGTCGTCTCCCAGTGCCTCCGCCAGCCAATCCAGGGTGTCCAGGCAGGTCACCACTGCAGCGATCATCACATCGCACGCGGCCGGGCCGTCGGGGTAACCGGGTCCCACGCGAACACGGGTGTGGTTGATCGCCCAGCAGATGGGCTCGGGTTCCAGCCACTGGGCCAGGTGCACGACGATCCGGTCGACGCCGCGGCGGCGGTGCAGTTTGCGCAGCAGGATCAGCAAGTCGTTGCGGATCGTGCAGGCCACACAGCCGTGAGCCAACTCCAAAGCGTCCTCGGTGGTGATGAGTTCGCCACCCCGCAACGTGACCATGGCCCGTCGCACGATGTGGCCGTCGAACCGGTGCTCGACGACCAGTGTCCCCGGCCGGCGCAACAAGCCACCGACCACCGCGTCGGTATCGCCCTGGCCCGCCACGAGCAGCACGGGAGTCCGCATCGTCACTCCTTGTTGGCCTTCCTATTGAAAATGATTTCCATTAAGCCAGCGCTCACGCTACAGTGCCGCACGGGGCTTGTCGAAAACGATTTTCAATATTTTCAGCAGCCGGAAAGGAGAGCTATGTCCGCACGCTGCCAAGTCACCGGCCGCACAGTGGGCTTCGGTAACACGGTGTCGCACTCGCATCGGCGCACCCGCCGGCGTTGGTCACCGAACATCCAGGTGAAGACCTATTACCTGCCGTCAGAGAACCGCCGCATCAAGTTGCGGGTCAGCGCCAAAGGGATCAAGGTCATCGACCGCGACGGCATCGAAGCCGTCGTCGCACGGCTGCGCCGATCAGGCGAGCACATCTGATGGCGCGCAACGAGATTCGCCCTATCGTCAAGCTGCGCTCCAGCGCAGGCACCGGCTATACCTACGTCACCCGCAAGAACCGGCGCAACGACCCCGATCGGCTCAGGCTGAAAAAGTACGACCCGGTGATCCGCCGGCATGTCGAATTCCGGGAAGAACGCTGAATGGCCAAGAAATCCAAGATCGTCAAGAACGACCAGCGCCGCGTGATCGTCGCTCGCTACGCCGAGCGGCGGGCCGAACTCAAAGAGATCATCCGGTCGCCGGCGAGCACCTTTGAGCAGCGACTGGCCGCGCAACGAGCCCTGGCACGACAACCCCGCGATGCCAGTCGCGTGCGACTGCGTAACCGCGACGCCGTCGACGGTCGTCCCCGCGGCCACCTGCGCAAGTTCGGCTTGTCGCGGGTTCGGGTTCGCGAGCTGGCCCACGAGGGCCAGCTTCCGGGCATACGCAAAGCGAGTTGGTAGGTGACGCGAAAATCGACGCGGTCCCGTCGGCCCATCCCGGCCCAGCCGCAAGTCGCCAAGAAAAACCTGCTCGACAGCCTCGGTATGACTGCTGTCAATTACAAAGACACCGCCCGGTTGCGGATGTTCATCTCCGAGCGCGGGAAAATCCGCTCCCGTCGGGTCACTGGTCTGACCGTCCAACAGCAGCGCCAGGTCGCGATGGCGATCAAGAACGCTCGGGAGATGGCGCTTTTGCCGTACCCGTCGACCGCCGTGCGGTGACGCGGATGTGTCCGCCGTTAGGGTGGCGGGTCTTGCACGACAACCGATAGCACGCGGACAGTCTCGGCCGTGCGGTTGTAGTACTGATGCGGGGTGGCGGGGTCGAATGCCAGGGAATCCCCCTGCACCAGCCGCAACGTCTCGAATCCGACGACCGCTTCGAGCTCGCCCTGCAGGATGTAGAGGTATTCGCGGCCGTCGTGGCGGACGGCCCGCCCGCTCTCGGTGGATTGGCCGCCGGGTTCGTACACAACCTCGATGAAGTCGACCCTGCTGTCGTGCACCGGGGTAAGGCGCTCCCAACGGACACCCGTCGAGAGTTCGATGGTGTTGCGATCGTCGGCCCGCTGCACGATGCCCGCTCCACCGGAACCGGTGGCGCGACCCCATGGTCTGTTGATCATCGGCGGGCGCGGCCGCTCCCATGGTTCGACGTCATCTTCGCCGAACAAGAAATCGAGGGAGATGCCAAGCTCGTTGGCCAGCGAGTACACCACGCCGGCAGAGGGCGCAGTCACCCCACGTTCCACCTGGGAGACCAGACTTGCCGAGCAACCCGCCCGGCGCGCGAGTTCTCGGACGGACATGCCGCGCGCCGTGCGGACCTGCCGGAGTCGACCGCCGAGACCACTTGGCACGCCGCTAGTCGCGCGGGACTCTGAAACATCCGTCAAGGTCACTCCAACTGTGCAGTGAAACGTACGACTGTCTTACCGATTGTACAACCTGCGCCGCAGTTCCTGCGGTTTCTTTGTGACACTAGCCACTTTGCTTGACAGGCATACTGCACGCGCTGTGCAATATTTTGTACATACATGAAAGGGGACTGCCATGACCGCCGCCGGAACGACTGCGACGACCAACCGTCGCACCATTGACGGAGTGCACGTGTTTCAAGCACCCGACACCTTGGTGCAAAACCTGCAGAAGGTGCTCGTTGACTTGGTCGAGCTGCACCTGCAAGGCAAGCAAGCGCACTGGAATGTCGTCGGTACCAACTTCCGGGACCTGCACCTGCAGCTCGACGACATCGTCGACATCGCGCGCGAGGCCGCTGACACGATCGCCGAGCGGATGCGCGCCCTGGACGCCGTTCCCGACGGGCGTACCGACACCGTTGCGGCGACGACGTCTGTCCCCGCCGCACCGGCCGGGCTGATTGGGACGACGGACACCGTGGACATCATCACCGACCGCATCTACGCCGCCGTGGACACGGCGCGCGCCGTCCACGATCAGGTTGACGCCGCCGATCCGTCGACTGCCGATCTGCTGCACAGCATCATCACCGACCTGGAGAAGCAGGCGTGGATGCTCAGGTCGGAGAACAGCAAAGCCTGAAATCCACTGCACCGCAGCATGTTCGAGAGCTTGGAGACTGTGATGGCCGACGTTCAATTGCTAACGTTCGACGACGTTCCCGAAGAAGTCTTCACCCGGTGGGACATCACCGAGCACCAGGTGAACCAGCACCTGCTCAATGAATCAATGACCGGGACACCGGAAATCGTGGCGGACGTATTGACCTTCCCGCCGGGATTCATCCATCACATGCACCGGCATCCGCACGCCGACATGATCGTGGTCCCGCTCTCTGGAAACCTGCGATTTCTCGGCGATATAGGCCGCATGGAAGAGCTAGAGCCCGGCCAGTTACTCGTCATCCCGCGGGATAACTGGCACGAGTTTCGAAATGTCAGCGGCGCACCCAGCACGGTGTTGCACATCTTCAGCGGAGTGGGTGCGGTCGAAGACATCGGTTACGAGTCGCACCCAAACCAGTTCTCGATCACAGCCTGACATCTGAAATCCTTTGTAAAGAAAGGAGAAAACCACGCAAGCAAACCATCACATCGGCTGGCTGGGAACGGGCCGGATGGGTGCCGCGATGGCTGCACGCCTGATCTCCGACGGTGCCGCCGTGACAGTCTGGAACCGCACGGCACCCAAAACCGCACCACTGATCGAACTCGGCGCCAGCCGCGCCGAGAAGATCAGCGACCTTGGGCAGTGCGACATCGTGTTCACCTCGGTCACCTCCTCGCCCGACCTGCTCGCGGTGACGCTGGACGCCGGCGGCCTATTCGATGCGCAGCCCGCGCCGAGCATCGTGGTGGACACCTCAACCGTTTCGGCCGAGGCCGCCGCGCAGGTCCGCGCGGAGGCAGCCAACCGCGGCATCGGGTTCCTGTCCACACCAATCAGCGGCAACGCCAACGTCGTCGCCGACGGACAGGCGTCAATTATCGCCTCAGGCCCCAGATCGGTCTTCGACACCGTACTGCCGTATCTGCGCGCGATTGCACCCAGCGTGACCTATGCCGGTGCCGGCGAAGAGGCGCGGCTGGTCAAGTTGGCCCACAACCTGATGGTCGGCATGATCACCGAGTCGTTGGCCGAAGCGACGGTGCTGGCCGAGAAGGGCGGCGTGGATCCATCGGCATTCCTGGATTTCATCAATGGCTCGGTGCTGGGTTCGGTGTTTATCGGGTACAAGGGCCAAGCGATCCGCACCCATAACTACGAGCCCACCTTCACCACCGAACTGCTGCGGAAGGACTTCGATCTGGGGCTTGGCGCCGCACGGTCGCTCGAGGTACCGATGCCCGTGGCGGCCACCACCTACCAAGCCATCCAGACCGCAATCGGCCACGGGCACGGCAAGTCAGATTTCGCCACGCTGTACGAGGTGGCGGCGCGGGCGGCCGCGCTACCGAGAGAGGACACACCATGAAGAAGGGCAACATGAATGCGCCTGGCGGCGTGCCGATCGACGGCGCACACGCAGTGGTGACCGGAGCCAATCGCGGATTGGGGAAAGCGTTCGTGGACGAACTGCTGAAGCGCGGCGTGGCCGGCGTATACGCCGCAGCACGTAGCCCGGACACTATCGACATCGACGACGACCGGGTCATCTCCATCCGATTGGACGTCACCAACACCGACGATGTGCTTGCCGCGGCGTCACGCTGTGCCGACGTCTCGGTGTTGATCAATAACGCCGGCGCGATGCTGCGGACGCCGCTGCTCGCGGCGCCTGACCTCAGTGCGGCGCGCAGCGAAATGGAAACCAATTACTTTGGGACGCTGGCGATGTGCCGAGCATTCGCACCGGTGCTCGCCAAAAACGGCGGCGGCGCGGTGGTCAACGTGCTGTCGGTCGTCAGCTGGCTGGCATCGCCGTTCAACGGTTCCTACGCTGCATCGAAGTCCGCGGAGTGGGCCTTGACGAACGCGATTCGCGTCGAACTGCGCGCATCCGGAACCCTCGTCGTTGGCGTACACGCGGGCTGGATTGACACCGACATGGCAGCCAATGTGCCGGAGAACAAGATTTCGACCGGCGACGTCGCCCGCCAGACCCTAGATGGCGTCGAGCGCGGAGATGAAGAGGTACTCACCGACGACTCGACGCGACACGTCAAGGCATCGCTACCCAGCGACCTCACATCGCTCTACCCCGACATCCAGAAACAGTGGGACGCCAATGACTGGCCATGGAAGAACTGACGTTCAGCGGGAAGCCAATTCGCGGAAGTAGTCCGTCAGCGACCGGGGTTCCCGGCCGAGGATCGAGCGCAGCACCAAGGGATTGCCGCCGGGCAGACCGTGCTTGTCGTAGTGGGCCATCATGCGCGTCATGGCCACGCCCATCTCAGCCTCCCGCGCCGAATGCGCCGGACCGATGTGGAAGACACCGTCCATCCCGGCGACGGCGTCGGAACGGGTGGCAGGCTCAGTGAGGTCGCCGATCGCCACCTCCGCGGCGCCGTTTTGGCGGGCAACATCTGCTCGCTGTTGATTACGGACCAAAGCCCGCACCGACACGCCGCGTTGAGTCAGCTCACGCAATACCCAGTGCGCATGACGTTCGGTCGCCCCCACGATCAAAAGCCGTCCTCCCTCACTGCTCCAGCGCCGCGGTCATCGTCTGGTTGAACGCGGGATAGATGTCGCCGTAAGCCCCGTCTCGCTCGGCGAACCGGAACCCTTTGACTCGCTCCACGACGATCTCGTCAGCCTGCGGTTGGGTCTGCAACAGCGTGATCGTCTCGCTGATGTACTCGTCCAGCGGCATTCCCCTCGGGTCGAATCCGCGATCGCCCTGCAACGCGGTCTGCACCTGCGGCGGAATAATTTCGATCACCTGGACCGAGGTGTCGCGGAGCTGAAATCGCAGCGACTGAGTGTAGGAGTGCAGCGCCGCTTTGGTGGCGCAATACGTCGGTGTGAGCGCGCTCGGCATGAACGCCAGCCCGGACGTGACGTTGAGGATCGCCGCGTGTGGCTTGCCCAGCAGCGAGTGCAGCAACGCCGCGGTAAGCCTGATCGGTCCCAGCAGATTGATCGCGACGGTCTGCTCCGCAGCGCCGGGGCCAGCGCTGGTTAAGTCCTCGACGCGCTGGATGCCGGCGTTGTTGACGACGACGTTGAGGTCCGGATGGTTGTCGGTGAGCTTGATGGCGAATCGCCGGATGTCGGCGGGGTCGCTTTGATCCAGCGACAGGTACTGGATGCCCGGGTTGGCCTCGCCAACCGCCCGAAGCGGTTCGACGCGCCGGCCGGCGACGATGACCTGGTTGCCTAATCGGTGTAATGACTCGGCCAAACCGCGGCCGATCCCGGTGCCCCCACCGGTCACCAGGATCGTGTTGCCGGTCATCTGCATGGCGCTCTCCTTCCCTCGCTGTCTGATACCTGCATACCCGCGGCAACTGAGCCGCCGCATGAAGACCCCGTAATCCTGTCGGCGCCCTGAACTAGCCTGTAACGGTGGCGCAGGTTCCGCGGACTCGCTACGCCACTTGTAGCGAAGTCGACATCGCCTACCAGGTCCTCGGCGACGGGCCGACCTACCTGCTGGTGCTGCCTGGGCCGTCAATTCCGATCGACACGATCGATGCCGAGCCGTCGATGTACCATTTTCACCGGCGGTTGGCATCCTTCAGTCGGGTGATCCGGCTTGATCAGCGCGGGATCGGCTTGTCGTCGCGTGTCCCGTCGCTGGACGTGATTGGGCCGAAGTTCTGGGCAAAAGACGCCGTCTCGGTCATGGACGCGATCGGTTGCGAACGCGCAACCGTGCTGGCTCCCTATTTCGCCTCGATGACCGGACTCATTCTCGCGGCCGACTACCCCGAGCGCGTCAGCAGCCTGGTGATCATCAACGGCGCGGCCCGTACCCTGCGCGCTCCTGACTATCCGATCGGGTTCGAAATCAGCAACGCCGATCCCTATGTGACGGTCGCGATGGAGCCGGATGCCGTCGATCACGGCGTGGACATCCTCGCGGTCATGGCGCCCAGCGTCGCCGGCGACGACGCGTTCCGCGCTTGGTGGGACATGGCCGGCAACCGCGCCGCCTCCCCCAGCATGGCCCGCGCTGTTATCGAGGTCGTGCGTCAGTCCGATGTGCGCGACACGCTGGCGCGCATCACCGCACCGACGCTGGTCCTGCACCGCGACAATCCGGAATTCACTCCAATCGCGAACGGCCACTACCTCGCCGAACACATCGCGGGAGCACATTTCGTCCAGCTACCTGGCGAAGATGCCCTGTACTGGGTCGGCGACACCGCGCCGATGCTCGACGAGATCGAAGAATTCGTTACCGGCGTGCGGGGCGGGTTCGGCGCCGAGCGGGTGCTCACCACGATAATGTTCACCGACATCGTCGGCTCGACCGAACGCGCCGCCCTGCTCGGTGACGGCCGGTGGCGAGACCTGCTCGACAACCACGACACCATCGTGCGCCATGAGATCGATCGATTCGGCGGCCGCGAAGTCAACACCGCCGGTGACGGATTCGTCGCAACCTTCACCAGCCCGAGCGCCGCGATCGCGTGCGCCGACGCCATCGCCGACGCGGTCCGGGTGCTGGGCATCGAGGTGCGGGTGGGTATTCACGCCGGCGAAATCGAAGTGCGCGGCGCCTTAAAAGAAGATGTCGCCGGGATGGCCGTGCACATCGGTGCGCGCGTCGCAGCACTAGCGGGACCCAGCGAGGTGCTGGTGTCGTCGACGGTGCGCGACATCGTCACCGGCTCGCGACACCGGTTCGCCGACCGCGGCGAGCACGACTTGAAAGGCGTGCCGGGTCACTGGCAGCTGTGTGCGCTCGTGCGAGAGCTCGCGACCGTCAAGCAGTAGTGAGCAGCACCACGTCGACCTCACAGCAGGGTCACATGTTGCGTCGATACGCTCGGCGGCATGCCACCGCGGCTGAACCTTTTCACTAATCGCGAGCGCGCCAATTCATTTGGGGGCGCGGCACACAACTACGACACCCATCGTCCGCGTTACCCCGATCAACTGATCGATGACGTTCTGGCGTCTGGTGTTCGCCGGCTCCTTGATGTGGGCGCTGGCACCGGAATTGCCTCGATGCAGTTCGTCGAACGTGGCGTCGATGTCCTTGCAGTCGAACCCGACACCCGGATGGCCTCCGTTGCACGAGTCAAAGGCATTCCGGTCGAAATCGCGGCATTTGAGCAATGGGAGCCAGCCGGTCGTCGATTCGACCGCGTGGTGTTCGCGGCATCATTTCATTGGGTGGATCCGGCGGTGGCGCTGCCGAAGATACGTAGCATCCTCGGCGATGGAGGGAAGCTGGCGCTGATTTGGAACCGGTTGCGACCCACCCGACCAACGCGTGCCCAATTCGAGTCGATCTATAAGCACTACATGGACATCGACGCCCGCGGCGCGAACGGCGCACCAGGCGATCTCACCGACTTGCTCACCGGGGAGGGGTTCACCGTCACACACCGGAGTTATCAGCACAACCTGCACTACTCCACTCAACAGTGGGTCGACATCGCGTTTACATTTTCCAAACACCTGACCCTCGCCGCCGATAAGGCCACCGAGCTCCGCTCCAAAATGGCCGACCTCATCGGCCCTTCGGGTGTGTCGGTCGGCGGGGATGCACTGGCGATCCTCGCGACGCCGTCCTAGCGGACCGGCCAACCAACACCGGGCCGCTCCAATACAACTCAGCGGGCGGCCGGAAAGAGCTCACGCACCGCGTCGGGGATAGCCGCCACCGCATCCGCGCCGCGGATCGCCACCTGCAGCAGATAGCCGGGCGGTACGCACAGCAGCGTCTTGGCCAGCACGTCAGGGCCAAGCTCCGGACCGGTCAGCGAACTGGCCCGCGCGGTGTCGGCCAGCGCCGCACCGGCCGCATGCCCGACGAGACCGTGCGCAAAGCCGCGCTCCTGCGTCTCGAATTGGAAGCGTCTGACCGCCCGGCGTAGGCTGCGAACAGAACCCAGGCGTGGAAAAAATTGCGGCCTCGGTTTCGTAAACGCTTGTGAAATTTGACATTTCATTGAGAGGTGCGCATGACCACTGTGAACGCGACGTTGTCTCCTGCCCTGCAGCGGGCGCTGGATCTGCTGATCGATCCACCGACCGAACCGGATGTGAGCAAGGGCTATCTCGACCTGCTGGGCAGTTCAGCAGTCGAGGACGAGGGCCCGGCCAAGAACACCGGTGCCATTCAAGCAGTGTGGGCGTCGCCGATCGGGTCGATGCTCTACGACAACGCGCAGGCCATTAGCCGCAAGTTGCTCTCCATATGGCAGCACCCCGTCGAGTGGTTGAACATCCCACCGGGCGGCATCGCGTTGGACGTCGGCTCCGGTCCCGGTTCGGTGACCCCGTCGCTGGCGCGCGCCGCAGGACCCGACGGGCTTGCCTTGGGAGTCGACATCTCCGAGCCGATGCTGGCGCGCGCCGTGCGCGCTGAAGCGGGACCACAGGTCGGCTTCCTGCGCGCAGATGCCCAACGGCTGCCGCTGGGCGACCAGACCGTCGACGCCGTCGTCTCGATCGCCGTCCTGCAGCTGATACCCGACCCGACGGCAGCATTGTCCGAGATCGCCCGGGTACTGCGACCGGGCGGCCGCCTTGCGGTAATGGTGCCCATTGTCCGACGTTTGCCGCAGCTATGGCAGAAGCTGCCCAACGGCGGGGCGTACGTGTTTGGCGAAGACGAGATCGGCGACATTCTCGAAGACCGCGGCTTCGCCAGCGTGCGGACTAAGACCATCGGCACTTTCCAGTGGGTGCGAGGCAAGCGCGGCTGACGCGGCCGCATACCTTCGGGGCGTCACGCAAACGGGTGGTTCTCGCGCACTCCGCCGTACATGCCCCACCGGACGATCAACGGCATCACTACGCGTTCAACCGACCACGACGGGAAGCGCAACGCATGACCGGTCGGGAAGAACACCTCCAGCCCGTTGGGCTGTATCCCCAGTAACGAACCCCACCGCCGCCCCGGGGCCCGGTAGCTGCGCAGGGCTCGACCTGTAAGCTCGGCGCGAATATTGCGGGCCACCAACGCATCCCCGCGATTGCGCGCGGAGCTGCGCAGCGGGTCGGTAGCCGCGACATCCCCGATCGCGAACACCCCTTGCTGACCGGGCACCCGCAACTCGGGCGTAGCGCGAACGAACCCGTGCTCATCCAGCAGCTCGGGCGGCAGCCAGTCGGTGTTGGGCTGCACCCGCCCTATCGCCCACAGCACGGCGTCGGCCGACGCCGCGGGTTGTCCCGTGCGCCAGTGCACCGGTTCGCTGGTGATCTCATCGCCCGCGAACCCGTCGTCGATCACGGCGCGGTGCCCCGGGTGAAGGCCAACGCCAAGCTCGGTCAGCCGGGCTTGAATGCGCTTCCAAATCCGCGGGTGATAGCCGGCCAAAGCCCGCTCCCCAGGGAAGTACAGGTCGACCTGCTTATCCGGCCAGGTGGTTGCCATATTGGCGGCGCTGCTGACCGCCGCTGCGCCGCCGCCCACCACGATCACCGATCTGGCGGCCGCCACGCGGTCGTGTGCAGCGCGCAGATCGGCGCCGATCTCGGCGGCCGACTGCATCGTCGCCCGGCGCCAGAAGCCGTTGCTGACTCCGGTGGCGATGACCAGCGCGTCGTACCCCTCGGCGAATGTCGCGCCGTCGTCACTCCGCCCGGAGACGGTTCGGGCAGCCAGGTCGAGTCCGGTCAGTGTGCCCTGAATGATCCGCACCCGATCCAGCCGTCGGAATCTGTCGAAAGGGATCCAGTAGTCACGGGCCCAGTCATCAGGGCGGGACAACCGGACGCCGAGTTCCTGGCCGCTGACCAATGCCGGTTTGACCGAGACGCCGACGACGTCGGCGTGCCGGGAGAGTCGAATCGCGGTGAGGATACCTACGTCCCCCAGTCCCGCGACGACGACGCGTTTGCGGCTCATGTTGTGGCCAGAGGCTTTCACGATCAGCAAACTGTAACACGTTCTAGCTGTGCGCTGACCGCGCACGATCGTGACGCTTTCCGTCGTCGGGCGGCGGATTCTGATGAGTTTCCTTCATTTTCGGGGCCGGTCGGCTACCGGCTTCATGCTGGCTGCCATGACTGATACAGCTGAAGCGGCGTCGACGATCCAGACGGCATTCGATCCGACCGTCGCTCTTGATGGACTACTCGCCGATGTTGGTTTGTCGGTCGCCGACGCCGGTGGCCGGGTGACATTTGCCGGACAAGATCCGATCATTGCGGCTCGCCACCGGCTCGGTGGGGCGATCGCTATCCCGATGATGGGCAACGCGATTGCCGCGGCGGCTATGCACCGCCATCGCGGCGGTCCGGGCCAGGATCTGCACCTGGATCTACGCCAGGCGGTACACCACATCAATCCCAGCTTCGCCTGGAAGCCAACGCTGGCCGGGGAGTTCCCCTCAATCGCGCTGGTGCTGGATAACCCGTTTGCGCTGATTCCCTACCGCACCCGCGACGGGCGCACGGTGATGGCCTCGGCGGTGTATCCGCATCAGTCGGCCGACTGGTGTCGCTTCCTCAACCTGCCACCCGATATCGCCAAAGTCGCTGAGGCGTTTTCTAATTGGGATGCCTTCGAGCTGGAAGAGGCCGCCAACGCGGCCGGGCTGCCGGCGTGTGTGGCCCGAAGCCCCGAGGAGTGGCTGGCCCATCCGCACGGGGCCCTGCTGGCGGCCCAGCCCGTCATCGGGCTGACCCGCATCGGTGACGCGCCGCCGCGCGAACTGGGCCCGTCCGATCGACCCTTCGGCGGGGTGCGGGTGTTGTCGTTCACCCATGCCATCGCCGGGCCCACGGTCGGACGTGTGCTGGCCGAGCAGGGCGCCGATGTGTTGGGCGCCAGCCGGCCGAACGACTTCGAGCACGACTGGGTGTACTTCGAGGCCAACATCGGATCACGCAGCGCCTGGCTGGATTTGACCAAAGACTCCGGAAAGTCCGACGTCGACCGGCTGCTACGCGATGCCCACGTCGTGGTCAACAACCACCGCGGGCTCAAGCTGGAAAGACTGGGCATCGACCCCCACAAACTTGCACGGACCCACCCAGGGCTGGTGCACGTCTCGGTCACTTGCTACGGATCGGCCGGGCCGTGGGCGAACCGCGGCGGCTTCGACATGAACGGCTCGGCAGCCTCCGGTTTGATGGTGATCGAAGGTGGCCTCGACCACCCCCAGTTGCCACCCACTGGCCTGATCAACGATTTCATCACCGGCTACATGGGCGCTCTCGGCGCGGCTGCTGGGCTTGTCAAACAACAAACCGAGGGCGGCAGTTGGCACGTCACCGTCAACCTCACTCGCAATGCCATGTGGTACCAAACCTTGGGGTTGGTGAACCCGGCCGACGCCGGCTGCGACGACGAGCACACCATCGGCATCCCCGACGCATACGACGCCGACACCGCGATGGGTCGGGTCCACATGCTCGCGCCGCCAGTCAGCTTCAGCCACACGTCACCCCGCTGGCCCGATCCCGTCCTGGTCCCTCGTGGATCCAGTCAGCCTGAATGGTCCGGCATTCCCCGCTCGAACGCGTGAATCACGCGACAATTGTCGTCGTGGGTGACGGGGTAGACGAGCTGGATATCGCGCTGCTCGATGCGCTGCACCTCAATCCGCTAGCGAGTTTTGAAGAGCTCGGCACGGTGCTGGACGTTTCGCCGGTCACTGCGGCACGGCGCTGGCGTCGGCTGGTATCGACGGGCCGGGCGTGGGTGTCCTCAGCGCCGGGCCCAGAGTTACCACTGAAGGCGGCGCTGTTCGAGGCCGAGTGCAAACCCGGCGCCGCGCGGGCGGTGGCTCACGAGTTCGCCTGCATACCACAGGTTTTCAGCGTCAACATCACAACGGGCAAAGACAACATCTACGCCTTTGTCATCGCCGCCGACCAGCCGCTACTGGCTGAATTGGTCGTCGACACGCTACCGGCCGTCGCGGGACTGAACCGGGTCCAGTCGGCGCTGATGACCCAGTTGTTCAGCGGCACCCGATGGCGGCTAGGTGGCTTGAGTCCGGATCAGGTTCGGGCGGTGACGCCCGAGCCGGCCAAAACCAGTCCGGCGCATGAATTCGACGATTTCGATCGCGATCTGTTCTTGGCGCTGCAACGCGACGGTCGGCTCAGTTTCCGTGATCTGGCCGCGGCGGTCGGGCGGCCGGAACCCACAGTGCGGCGGCGCCTGGGCATGTTGACCCAGGCCGGAATGCTGGCGTTCCGAACGGATTTCGCGCGGGTACAAGCGGGTTAGCCGACGGCGGTGGCGCTCACGCTCAGCGTGGCCGGGTCGTCGGTGTCCGCAGTGGGCCGCACATTGGTCCGATATCCCGAGACTCGGTTCTGCGTCGCGGTCACCGGCGGCGGAGCCGCCAACATCTTCGTCACGATGCAGTTGCACAACGTATCCGATCTCGACCCGATCATTCATCGACTGTCGGCCGAACACCCCGGTGTGGCGGTGCTCGACACCCGCGTGGTGCTGCGTTCGGTCAAGTCCTGGGGACGCCTACTCGGGCTCGATGGCCGCGCGCAGGACGTCGTCCCCGTGGACCTCTGGGCGTCGGTCTAAGGAGTGTGCTGTCCCGCGCTTTGGCGGGCGAGCCGTTCATCGTGGATCCTGACCAGTTCCCGGAATCCCAGCCGAGCCCGGGCTGCTGCGACAGTGTCGTCTCGGTTAGCTGAAGAGCAGCTGGCTTCGACTATCCGAAGACTATCCAAACTTCTGCCAAGGCAATCGAGCGTAACTGGCGAACGATCAGACACAAGCGAACTACAATCCGGCGTGTGATGACCCCGTCAAACCCGTGGGGAAACGAACGTGGGCAACTATCGCATCGGTTTCAGGCGCGAAATCAGGTACTCGGTCGCAGGCAGGCGCGACGCCTGAGCAGGCGCTTCGCGCAGGTCGGCGTCAATGCACCCGCCGGAGCGGCTTCGGCTGATGCTGGCGGGCGGGCCGGTCGCAGCTGACGAGGTGGCCGATGTCAACTTCGCGTTCATCGCGATCCAGCTCAGACGTGAGCAACTGTCCGCGAAGTTCAAGCGCCTGAAGCGCCGCGGCGCGCGCTCGCTTATCTTTATCGGCTTGGTTCTCGTCACACTGAACTTTCTGTTCTGCATGGCCTACGCCTTATTCAGCTTGACCCTTGAGGCCTCGCCGTTGTGACTGGAAGCGTCTGATCGAGCTGTCGATTCTCCCGCGGTTCAGTCGTCATCTTGCTGACGGCATCGAAACCAGACGAATTGGAGAAGACGATGGACATCCCGCAACCGTTCATCTCGGCGATCGCGACGATCGGTATCCCGGTCACCGACCAGGACCGGGCGCTCGGGTTTTACACCGAAACGCTGGGTCTCGAAAAGCAGCTTGACGTGCCCCTTCCGCAGTTAGGCGGCCGGTGGATCACGATCGCTCCGCCCGGCTCAACGACGACGATCGCCCTGCTCCCCGCCCTACAGGGTGTTCCCGTTGGCGTCGAGACCGGCATTCGCCTTGCCAGCCCCGACGCCGCCGCAACGCATCAGCGGTTGCGTGACCGCGGTGTCGACGTCGACGAGCTCCTGCGCTGGGAAGGAGTTCCGCCGATGTTCGCCGTTCATGACCCCGACAACAACGGCCTCAAGATCATCCAGCAGACGTAGCGAAGATGACCGAACTAATCGCCGATATCGGGGAAGGTGGCGGTGGCGAGCTGAAGAATTTCCTCGCGGTCCGCAGCCAAGATGAACCCAGACTGAATCGCCGAATCGAGTGCAACAGTGAAGCGCTCCAAATAGTCCGCAACCCCGCCCGGGTAGAGCCGACACACGGTGGCGGTATCGAATAGCTCGCCGGAGCCGAAGATCGACGCCATCGTGCTCTCCACGCTGCCGACACCGGATGTCCGGGCAATCGGCACGTCCGCCCACGGCGTCCTCACGCCGCCGCGCGCGAGCCCGTTTGCATCCAAAACGGGCTGAGGTGGTTCGGTATCACTTAGTTCAATAGATCCCGCACCGGGTGCTGGCTGGCCCGTGCGCACCCAGCGGCACAGCTGCGATAGTGCCGCCTGCAGAACGTAGTGGTGCTGCGGTGCGAAATTGATGCAGTGATCCAGTTGCTGACCCATCAACATGTTTGTCGGCGCGTAGGCCGCGACGATATCGGTCAGCGACGCAGAGCCGGTGTCGATCGGCGCCACTTGGATCGTGTAGTTGTCGGCATGCGCGGTGCCGGCAATCTCCCACACCCGAAGCCATTGGCTATCAGACTGTCTCGCAGCGTAATAGCCTCGCCGCGGACCGCCGAAAAGATCTGTCTCGGTGATGATGGTGACGAGCGGGACACGGAGGTCTGGGCGAAACCTCACCGCGTGGGATGTAGTGCTGTCCAGCACGTCGAATATCGAGCCGCCGTCTAGTGGCGCCGCGGGTCCGAATCGCGAATGCACCAAGAAGCCGTCATAGACCTGGGCCAGCGGGTCGATGGCGTTGACGTAGGTCGTCAGGAACAAAGCCGATTGGGACTCACCCAGAGCGACCACATGTTCGGCGCGCAGCTCACCTAGAACGCCAGTGCGCTGCCCTTCCCTGACCAGTCGACCGGCCTGAGAGAAGATGTCGTAGCAGAATGCGTCGCCGGGATGATGCAGAGCCGCATACCTTTTCGGGTCTTGGCTTTTCAGCGACATGTCCACGCCCATCAAGTTCACGCCGCCTTCGACACCCACACGCTGCGCCGACACCGCGACGTAGGCGTAGCCGGCGCGAACGATTTCGCGATGCGCCATCATCCAAACCGCCGGCGCATCGATTCCACCGCTCACATTGAGCCACTCGACGAGCACTGTCCCGTTGAACCGGGCCCGATCCGCCGGTGTCAGTACAACCATCCGGGTGGTGAAGTCGCCGGCAGTTGACGGTGTCACGCTCCACCGGCCGTCGGCGCCGAGTTCAGCTGTCGAACCATAGGACGATGCTGTTCCAGATATGAAGAATTCCTCGGCGACATAACCCAAGCTGGCTATGTCGAAGGCGCCCAACAGGAGTG
The DNA here is from genome assembly GCA_963720085.1 of uncultured Actinomycetota bacterium. GTDB lineage: Bacteria > Actinomycetota > Actinomycetes > Mycobacteriales > Mycobacteriaceae > Mycobacterium. The sequence continues at coordinate 116,821 of CAVRER010000029.1, read as the reverse complement.
CGGGTTTGCCGGGCGCCGGTGTGGACGTAGCCGGAACTCCGCTGATCGGCACGTGCGCATCATAGCGTCAACAGCTCATCCGCTGGTGTGACACCGTTACAGGCGATGCGGGCGTCACGAGTGCGTCCGCACTGCGGCCGCGACGGCTTGCGCCGCTTCGGATTGCGGGTAGTGACCGACGCCGGGTAGTTCAGTCACCGTGGCGTGCGGCAGGACCTTGGACGCCGCCTCGAGGACGTGGCGTCCCGACACCGGATCGTCGAGCCCCCACACGAGGTGCAGCGGACCGTCCCAGTCGGCCAGGGCCTTCTCCCACCGACGGTGATGGGCAGCGCGCTCGGCGTTGTAGCGGATGTGCCGGTACGCGAGCTTGTGGCCGTCATGTAGAGATACGCCGTACCAGAGGTCGTCGAACTCGGTGTCGGTGACCTTTGATCCGCGGATCGCGTCGAGCGCGGAGCGGACGCGATCCGCGCTAATCCGGCCGGCAAGAAGCTTGCCGATGACCGGCAGGATCAGCAGCTTCTGCATGCGGGTCGGCCGGTAGGCGCTGTACACGATGCCGCAGTTCAACACGACAAGGCTGTCAATGGTGAAACCGAGCCGGTCCGCCAGTGCTCGGTCGATGAGCTCCTGACCGACGATCCCCCCGTAGTCATGCACCACCAAGCGCACTGAATCCAACTGAAGGTGGGCTGCCAAATCCTCGACTATGTCGGCCGATTCGACAACGGAGTACTCGTAGGGGTTCGGTTTGTCAGAGGCGCCGTAACCAAGGAAGTCCAGCGTGATGACGTCGTGGTCTCGAGCAAGGTCATTGGCGACTTCGGCGTAGTCGTAAGACCAGGTCGGGAATCCGTGGAGCATGAGCACTACGGGCCCCTGCCCGCGCCGCCGGAAGGCGATGCGATGTCCCCCGCGGCTGATCAGGGTCTGGCATTGGTCGATCCATTCCCGCGCCCGGGAAGCATCGGTCACGCTGCTACCGCCTTCTGACCTGGGTTTGTGGCGCTTGCGGATGCTGCGGGACTGGTGAACAGCCCGCGTCGCCACACTATCGCGCGATCGTGTCGGTGCCGGTGCCGGTGGACATCTTCACCGCATACAGGTTGTGGGTGCCTTGTAGGCCTTTGAGTTCGACCTCACGAGGTGGACAGAGCTCGATATCCGGCCGGCCGTCGACCGCGTCGCGCATCGGTTCGCTGACGAGGATCTCACCACCATCGGCTTGTCCCGCCACCCGAGCTGCCATCGCGACGTTGCGCCCGAAAAGGTCGTCACCGCGCCGGACCGACGGCCCCACATGGATACCGATTCGGACGCGGACGCCCTCCCAGCGTTCTTCGCTCTCGAGCAGGGCTCGTTGCACGTCGACACCGCACAGCACGGCTTGCCCAGGATCGGCGAAGGCGATCATGAATCCGTCACCTTGATTCTTGACGACCTGGCCGCCATGGTCGTCGACAAACTTTTGGATGAGCCTGTTGTGCCGCTCCAGCACCTTCACCCATCCTCGGTCGCCCAAGGCCTCGTTGTGCGCCGTGGAATCTTCGATGTCGGAGAAGGCGATCACGACATCGCCATCGGCGGTGAGCCTGGCGAGATCGGGACGTTCGACCTGCGCCCAGCCTGCGAGATCTTCGACTGAGTTTCGGAATGTCGCGCCGATACCTTTGGTCATCAGTGAATCGGCTGTCTTCCAAGCGGTTCTAATGGCAAAAGGCGCGACCCCGGTGCGCCGCCGGCGGCGCCTGGTTGTGTTTCTGCGGCTGCGCTCAAGCGCGGTTCGCGCTCCTTTGAGTTGCCGGCGCGACACGATGAGCAGAACTCCGAGCGCGATGATGCCGCCGAGTTCAACCACAGCGGCCACGGCCAGCAGCACGGTCACATTCATTGCTCGTTCCCTGCGACTGCCGCTGCTGTCATTTGCCGATTATGACGGCAGGGCACGTCAGCGGTGCGGGGCAGACCTCTGCATCGCCAGACCTACAGCTGCCACAACCACATCGGGTTGATGGATTTGGACGTAATGGTCACTGCCGGTCGCGAAGAAGTGTGGTGTTTGCGGCCGCAGCGCGATGAGATCCGACGTGGCCTCCTGCCATGCCTGTTCTAACCTCGCGCCCCGCTCGGGCGGGACGGTGGCGGGAATCGCGAACGGCTCGGTTCTCGACAGCACGACAGTGGGGACGGGCGGGAACGAAGGAGCTGCGGCGACCTGCGCGACGCTGTAATCGATGTCGATCACCTCGAACGAAGGCGAATCGGTGAACTGCGGCGACGGTTCATCCAACAGTTGCCGATACATGGGCCAGTCGGATCCCATCCGGCTCGGTATCTCGACGGCGAAGGCATCGACGAACACCAATGCGCGCACCTGGTCGGGGTAGGTCTGGGCGTACAGCCGGGCGAACAGCCCGCCCAGCGAGTGCCCCACCAGAATGTACGGGCCCGCAACACGTGCGGCGGCGAGTAACGCATGCAGATCGTCGACAACGTCTTGCGCGGTACGTGGCATCGCCACCGGTGAGCTGCGGTCGCTAATGCTGGGTGGGTCGGGATAGCGCAAGGTCCCGGGCCGGTCGTAGGCGCAGACGCGGTGATCGCCGGCAAGGGCGGGCAGGACGGCGGGACCCACCGCAGGCGCGGCAGCGTCGGAGTAACTCCACGGATCCGACGAATTGTGGTAACCGGATTCTAAAATGACTGTCGGGCCGCCCTTTCCGTGACACTCGAGATAAAGGTGCCGTCCGTTAGCGATCTCAATCGGACCGGCAAAGTCGCCGTTTGCGCCCGATGATGAGTTGGCGCCGCATCCCACCAGCGCAAGCAGCAATGCGGTAGTCAACAGGAATCGACGGATGCCCTTCAGGGTGGCCGACGGATAAGCCGCGAATTTCCAGATTTTCCCAACTGCCTGCATCGCGTCATTGTGCGGGCACGCAGCACGCTTGCCTCGAACTGGCCGCGGCGTTGCGCGAAGCGCGAGGAGCCTCGGTCATCCGGTCGCAAAATTCGCGACCCGGGCAGGCGTCGACTACGTCCACCCCGGAGGGCGAAGGCGCCTACTACGCTCATACCGAGGCGTCCCCGCGGCGACGCATCAACTATGAAGCCGGCATCAAACCGCGACGGTTGATCCAGGAGTGCCCGATGATCAAGGTTTTCGGATACCTGAAGCGCAAGCCCGGCCTGTCACCGCAGGAGTTCGCCGACTACTACGAGCACAACCACGTACCACTCGTGCTGAGCAAGGCATTCATGCCAATGGTCTACAAACGCAACTACATCCAGCGTGGGGACGCGTTTAACATCGAAGGTAATGAGATCAGCTTCGACTGCATGACCGAACTCGTCTTTGCCGGCCGCGACGACCTGTCCGTATGGATGGCCAGTCTTGGCGTCGATGAGATTGCCCGAGACGAAGAGAACTTCATCGATCGAGCCGCAACGCGAGCCTACGTGGTGGACGAGCGCTCCAGCGCGGGCTGAGCGCCGAGCCTCAACGCAATTCGGCCTGAACCCCATGTCACCGGTCGCGCCTCTACTACGGAGCCGGCATAAGCCCGAGACAGTTCACCACGACGTTAGGCTCATGCGTAGACGCAGGCAAGATCCACGCGTTTCCTGATTGTTGGCACAGGTGGAAGGCGCGGGGCGACCGTAAACAGGCTGGTCTGGGGTCGATGGTGGCCGGGTGCCCTGGCCACCAGGAGTCCGCGCCCCCAGCTAGCTGGAGATCAGTACCGTCCTGCCAGAAGGTTCGCGACTCGCCGGTTGGTTCAGTACGGCTGGCTACCTTCGGGCATGACGTAGTCGGAAGTTGGCGCGGACACACCGTTGATGGTTGTCCCGCCGTTGGTGATGCCCGGGGCCATTGCCAGGATGTTGTGCGGGAATCCGAAAGTCGGCTCGGTGACAGCGTTGAGCCGGGCGAGTTCCTCGGCGCTGAGATTCACATCGAGGGCGCGGACGTTGTCGTCGAACTGCGAAAGCCGTCGCGCCCCAACAATGATCGACGTTACGCCCGGCTGCGCGTGGAGCCAGGCTAGCGCCACGCTGGCGACCGTGGATTCATGCGCTTTGGCGATGATCTCGAGTTCGTCGATGACCTCGTAGGCTTTCTCGTCGAGGGCCCCCTCGATAAGCGCACCACGATCGGCCTTCAGTTGGCCATCGTTGCGCCGGGTGTACTTACCACTGAGAACGCCGCTCTTGAGTGGTGACCACGGTGTGATCCCGAGGCCGAATTCGTTTGCCATAGGCACCAGTTCTTGTTCGACGGTGCGTTCCAGCAATGAGTACTCGATCTGCAACCCGACGAATGCCGACCACCCGCGGAAACGGGCAATGAGATTGGCCTCGACGATCTTCCACGCCGGCGTGTCCGAGACACCGAGGTAGCGCACCTTGCCGGCCCGAACGAGGTCCTCGAGTGCGGCCATCGTCTCTACGATGGGGGTGTTGGCGTCCCAGATGTGCAGCCAGTACAGGTCGATGTAGTCGGTTTGCAGGCGCCGCAACGAGTTTTCACACGCGTTGATCACCGCCTTGCGGCCCGAGCCGCCGCCGTTGGGATCACCCGGGTAGAGGTTGCCGCTGAACTTGGTGGCGATCACCATGCGATCGCGGCGGGCGGAGTGACGCCCGATATGGTCGCCGATGATCTTCTCGGAGTGGCTCCTGGTGTAGAAGTTGGCGGTGTCGATGAAGTTGCCACCGAGCTCGACGTATCGGTCGATGATCTGTTGGGACTCTTCCACACTGGACCCCCAACCCAGGTCTTCACCAAACGTCATCGCTCCCAGGCACAGCGGGCTGACCCGCAGGCCGGATCGACCGAGTGTCACGTAGTGATCCAAGGGCATCGGCGGTCTCCTTCTGGTAGATTGTTCCATCATGCGTTGGTTTAATTGCAAACTAGTTTATCTCTGAACGACCCGGGATGCAAGATGCAACACGTCGATGCGGCGAAGATCTGGTCGCTGAACTATCGGGTGCTGCTGTCGGTGATCTCCTCCGCGGAAGCCGACATCACCGCATTGGGGATCGAATCCAAGGAGCTGTTCCTGCTCGCCGAGGTCGACGAGCACCCCTACCCCGCCGAGCTTGCGGTCACACTAAGCATGCCCAAGCCGACGGTGACGGTTTACCTGAAACGGCTTGAGGCAGCGGGGTTCGTACGCCGCGAGATCGATCCGGCCGATCTGCGACGACACCGCCTGTTGCTCACCCCGGCCGGGCGTCAATCCACCAAGGAAGGCCTCGCGCTGCTATCAGATGCATTCAGCAAGCGCCTGCAACGCCTTACCCTCACCCAACAAAAAGAACTCAAGAGCCTTCTCGAAGAAATTCTCTGACAGCATGGTGATGAAGATCGGGGCACCGGGCGGCCTTCGGCCCGCTTGGTCGGGAAATTAGCCCAGCTTGGCCACCACACGTGGAGCCGCTCTCTGGATCGTGGCGGCCGTCGGGTACCTAATCCTCGAGGCGGTCGCCGCCGCAGGTTTTGAGCCCGTCTACAGCTACGCGCGCAACTACATCAGTGATCTCGGGGTTAACGCCGGCGAACTCGTTCACGGCCGGATGATCAACTCCCCGCGGTCCTACTTGATGCATATGGCGTTCTACCTGCAGGGCCTTCTGTTCTTTCCAGGAGCGCTGCTGATCGTGGGCGTCCCCAACAGTCGAAGGGCCCGAATCTTTTTGGGCTTAGTCGCCGCGAATGCCGTCGGCAATATCGTGATAGGAACTCTGCACAGCGGAAAACTGCATCGCGTCGGCGCTGCGCTGGCGATTGTCGGAGGCAACACCGCCATTCTGACCGGTTCCGCAGTCGTTGCGACTGTGGGCGGTCGCCGGTGGTACCGCAGCATCTCTAAATTCATTGCGGCCCTGGGACTGCTGTGTCTGATTATGTTGATGATCAACTCGGCGACATCGAAGGCCAACTTGCTGCCCGACGGGGCGTGGGAGCGCGGAAGCGTGTATTCGATCATCATGTGGCAGTTGCTTACCGCCGGCTGCCTGCTGACCATTCGACGCCAACTCGCGATAGCGCGTCTTGACCCAGACTGAATGCTCCGTTAGTTGGGCACCGTGACCGCATACAGGTTATGGCTGCGGTCGGCGGCATAACTGATTCAGTCTGTCACCTGTTACGCCGCTACCACTTTGCGTGGCCGGACACCGGCAACCGGTATCGGGCTGCTGCTCACCACGCTTAACCCGCCGAGGCGACGCCATGAGCGGATGGCGTTGCGGGTAACTTCCAGGATCCGGGCGGCGCCGGCATCACCGTGTGCCAGTCTGTGGGCGCGCAGGGCGTTGCCGGTTACGGCATCTAAGGCGTCCCAGTCGTCGGTCTCGACAAGTGTGGTCGACTGGTATGCGGCCCGGATGGCATACAGTTCGGCGCCCTGTGACGTCTCACTGACTGCGCGAGCGGTGCGGGCGGCGCTGTCCCACTCGGCGATCGGCGGCGTGTCGCCCGGGGCGAGTCTGCGATGTAGCTCGGCGATGTCGGTGATCGCTTCGGCCGCCGCGTCGTCGGCGTATCTGACAACGCCCCAGGGTGGGCTGATCAGCAGTTTGGTCACCCAGATGTGCATGACATCGTCGGCAACATCGGCGGTACCAACCGTGAGCCAACCGAGGTCGAGAACCGTGAGGCTGTCTTCTGGTGACAAGTAGCCATCAGGCCCGGCCAGCAGGTCGTTGCACAACTGGACGAATGAGGCCAGCGGGCGCGCGGACGTGGCCGGGAAGTCGGTGATCTGCTCGTCGCCGTTGATGTATGAAATCGCGTTCATCGCACACCCTTTGCCGGATCCCGGCTGGTGAGATCCCCTGGCCAGTCGCAACGGGTGGGTGATGCGGTCGAGGTCCATTCGAGTTGCTCCCTAAGGGTTTTCGAGCTTAAGGGCTATAAGTCGGAGATGGACATCTTATGGCAACTGAGGTCGCCATACAGTCGCGACACGACGGACGCGGAGCCTAGAGGTCGCCTGAGAAATCGGCGGTCAGCCAGCGGTCGGGGCGGATGGTGAACAGCGCGGTGTTTTGGCCCTCCATGCTCGCGAACAAACGCGCGGCCACCTTCCTCGCCGAGGTAGCGGATAGCGATGGCTTCCCGTACCTCTGACGGCGTGGGCGTGGTGGTCTCGACCACGGTGCCCTCCACGACCACATATTGGTACGGCGGCTCCTCGCGCTGGACGACCAGCGTCACCGCACCGGCCCGCTCGATGAGCTTGGACTTACGCGCGCCGACGCGCCGGTGTTGATCAGGATGTCCCCGCCAGGGGTGTAGTCATACCACATCGGGACACTGGCCGGCGGACGGCCGTCAGTTGCAGCCACCGACAACACGGCGACATGCTTGGCGGCGAGGAATTCTTGACGTTCGGTCTCGGTGAAGGCTTTCATACGCGGCTCAACGTGCCAGCTCCGCGGAGGTATTCCCGCCGCGTCTGTTCAAGGCGAGGATCAGCTTGCCGGCGTTTTCTCCGCGGAACAGCTTGAGCAGCGTCTCAGGGAAGTCACTGACGTCGCCGTACTCGATCTGCTCGTGTGACCGCAGTTCGCCGGTGTTGAGCCACTTCGCCAGCTGCGCAACACCTTCCGGGTAGCGATCGGCGTAGTCGAAGATGACAAAGCCGGTCATGGATGCGCGCGCCACCAACAGCTGCATGTAGTTCGCCGGTCCCCGCGGGGTCTCGTTGTACTGCGACACCGCGCCGCAGAGCACGATACGGGCTCCGCCTGCGAGCCGGTTCAGGGCGGCTTCCAGCGTCGCACCGCCGACATTGTCGAAAAACACATCGACACCGTCGGGTGCGTGGGTTTTCAGCTCTGCCCGCAGGTCGGCGCTCTTGTAGTCGATTGCGGCGTCGAAACCAACCTCCTCGACGAGCCAGCGGCATTTTTGCTCGCCGCCGGCAATCCCGACGGCTCGGCAGCCCTTGATCCGCGCGATCTGTCCCACAACGCTGCCCACCGATCCGGCCGCCCCGGACACCAGCACGGTTTGGCCCGGCTCGGGCTTGCCGATGTCGAGCAATCCGAAATAGGCGGTCAGACCGCTGATGCCGAGGGCCCCCAGATGCACGGTTGCTGGTGCCAAGGTGGTGTCGACCTTGTTGACGTCGGCACCGTCGGATAGTGCATAGCGCTGGACTCCGAATATCCCGGACACCTCATCGCCGACGGCGAATCCGGGGTGGCGTGATTCAACGACGCGTCCGATGCCAAGCGCCCGCATCACCTCCCCGATCTCCACCGGCGGCACATATGATCGGCCGGCGTTCATCCAGGTGCGCATCGCCGGGTCGATCGACAGGTAGTCGACCTCGACCACGAATTCACCTTCGCCCGCAGCGGGTTTGGGTTCCTCGACAATCGTCCAATCGGCAGCCTTCGGCAAGTCCACTGGACGCGCAGCCAGTCGGCATTGAGTGTTCACAGCGTTCACGAGACCGTCTCCCGAGTAGGTGAGGTGATTCGACAACTCTCCGCGGCGCACTGAAGCGCGGCCCGACCGGCGGGGTCCTCGGCGGTAACCGGTATCACCGCCACGGTGTCTGCGCCGGCTTGCAGGTAGGCCTGCAGTCGGCCAGCGACCCGTTCCGGACTACCGACCGCGGCCAGCTGCTCGGCCAGCTCGAGGGGAATCGCCGCCGCCAACTCCGACCGGCGCGCGCCCTTGCGGGCACGCTCGACGAAGTCGGCGAACCCGAGCTCGCAGAACATCTCACCGTAGCCGGGCGGGGCGAGGTAGATCGCCAGCTGATTAGCTAACTGCCGCAACGCGGCCTCACCGGGTCGCACGGCGACCGGTACCCACACCGTCAGGTGCGGCGGCGTGCGACCCGCCACGGCGGCATGGTGCTCTAGCTGTTGGCGCACCTGCGTGACCCGCTGCGGCGAGGCCAGATTGAGCACCACCTCGTCGGCATGCCGGGCCGCCAGCTGCGTCATCATCGGGCCGAACGCGCCCACTCCAATGCTGGTGTGCGGCAGCGGGTGGCGCAGCCGAAATCCATGACTGCGGACGTAGCGTCCGTCATAGTCGGCGCGCTCGCCACGCAGGATCGGCCGCAGGCAGTCGATGGTTTCGCGCATGCGCGCCGCACTGTGTGACCACTCGCGGTCGTGCCAGCCGGCCACGATGACCGGGCTGGAGGCGCCCAGTGCGATATCGACCCGACAGCCGGTAAGCGAGGCAACCGAGCTCGCTCCCAACGCGATTGAGACCGGGGTCCGCACGCTGATCGGCAACGGTCCCACTTTCAGCCGCAACCCTGGTGCGCGCATACCGACGGCGGTGGCCAACGCGAAAGCGTCGAACGTCGCCATCTCGCCAATCCACAGCCCGTTAAGCCCGGCCGCCTTGGCCGCCTCGGCGATTTCCAATGCCTCCTTGTCGGGCGCGTCCAGCCAGAACGGCAGCACCACTTCGATCGGCGCCTTCATAGCATTGCCGCCTCGGTGGCCTGGCCGAGCAGGATGCGACCTGGCAGCTCGCGAGATGCCTCGTTCACCTGGAAGTGCGCGGTCGCGGTGAAGGCGTCGCGGAAGCGCCGCTGCAGCGGTGCGCCGTCATAGATGGCGCTTCCCCCGGCGAGGTCATACATCGTTCGCACCACGTCGGCCGAGATGCGCACCCCGTGCGTGGCGGCCAGCCGCAACCGGGTACGTGCCTCCAACGGCACCGGGGGCTCGTCCTGACTGGCCTGCCACGCCGCGTCGATGGCTTGGTAGTAGCCCGCCCGCGCAGCTTCGAGTGCCGACTCGGCCGCGGCGACCGCCGCTTGGATGGTGGACCGCTCGGCAAGCGTGCGGCTAGCTGCGACACCCTTTTTGGTGCCGGCGAGCTCGACGAAATTGTCAATCGCTGCGCGCGCGTTGCCCATCGCGGCCGCGGTGATGCAGGCCGCGAAAAATCCGAACGGGGGGAATCGATACAGCGGCCGGTCGATTACCGGCCCGTCGAATATCGAGAGCACCCGCTCATTCGGGACGAAGACCTCGTCGGCCACTGTGTCGTGGCTGCCGGTGCCGCGTAGGCCGAGGGTGTGCCAGGTGTCCAGGATCTGTAGCTGCTCGGTGGGCAGCGCGACCACGGCCGGGCGATCCTCGAGCACGCAGCCGGCGAACAGCACGTCGGAGTGGGTGATGCCGCTGCAGAATGCCCACCGCCCCGACACCACGACACCGCCTGGTACGCGGCGGGCCTTGCCGTGCGGAGCCCACACGCCGGCGGCCACACCACGTCCGTCACCGAACAGCTCGTCGCGGCTCGCCGGCGGCAGATAGGCGACCAGCAGGCTGCTGGTGATCGCGATCGACACGCACCAGCCGGCCGATGCGTCGCCTCGCGCGACCTCCTCGGCGCAGCGCAACGCTGTGCCTGCGGGCAGCTCGAGAGCATCGACCTCGACCGGCGCACCGGCTCGCAGCAGACCCGAGTCTCGAAGCGCGTCAACCAGTTCGGCGGGTAGTCTGCGGTCGGCATCGATTTGAGTCTGCCATGCCACGGGCCAAATCGGCGATCTCGCGGGCCCGTAGCACGACGGGCATAGTGGCTGACTTCGGTGTCCTGCATGAGGCCTCACTTTGCACAGACGACGTTGGTGGTTCATTTACGTTACCACTACCGGTTTGATTTTTGAACCGGTACATTGGTTGAACCATGGCCTACCCCGATCTGTCCCACCGCTTCCAGGGCGAGTCCGTTGCCCGGGCTCTAGAGGTCGTCGGCGAGCGATGGACACTGCTGATTCTGCGCGAGGCGTTCTTCGGGGTGCGCCGCTTCGGCCAACTAGCTCGAAACTTGCAGATTCCGCGGCCCACACTGTCCGCACGGCTACGCACCCTGGTGGAAAACGGGCTGCTGGAAAAGGTGCCGTACGCCCGCGACCCCGACCGTCACGAGTACCGCCTGACCGACTCCGGCCGAGACCTGTTCGCTGCGATCGTGGTCCTGATGCAGTGGGGCGATCAACACCTCCCACAGCCGCAACGGACCGCCAATCGTGTTGCGTCACCAGCCGTGCGGTCATATCGCGGACCCGGTTCTGGTGTGTGCGCACTGTCGCAAGAAGATCACCGCACGCAACGTCACCCCGGAGCCGGGACCCGGCTTCCGCACTGAAGAACCTGCGCTCGCCGGCCTGCCACGGTCAAAGTCTCAAAAGAAGTAAGCCAGCGCCGCGTCAGACACCCTCGGCAGCGCGCGACACCGTGAGCACCGCGTGCACGGCGGCGCGCACCCGATCCGAAACGACGTCAGGGTGTGGAGGAGTCCAGCTTGCCGTCGAGATGCAGGAACGCCAGACCATGGACGAGCGCCCAGACCGCTGTCGACAGCGCGTCGGGATCGGAGTCCGGAAAGCTATGGCGCACAATGGCGCCGACGTACTCCGAGATGGCATTGGTCGCCGCCACCCGTTCGCTGTTGTCGCGATCGCAGGGCTCTCCAAACATCACCCGAAACAGCGCGGGCCGCTGCAGCGCGAACTGGACGTAGGCGACGGCGACCTGCAGCGCAGATCGTCGGCGGTCGAGGGTGCGGGGTGCGCGGCGGCCAGGTGTTCGGCGAGTTCGCGATAACCCACGGCGGCGACCGCGGAGATGAGCGCATCTCGGTCGGCGTAGTGCCGATAGGGCGCCGCAGGAGAAACCCCGGCGCGGCGCGCCACGGCGCGCAGTGACAACGCGGTCGTGCCGCCTTCCTCCAGTAATTCCATCGCGGCGCGCAGACACGCGGCGCGCAGATCGCCGTGGTGGTACGGGCTGCGCGACGTTGACATAGATCACACTCCCTGATGTTGACAGTGCTTACACCGCGTGCTTAATGTAAGCGCCGTACACATTCTAGCCGGTTGAAAGGCGCCCTTCGATGTCGAGCGAGCTGTTCGCACCGCTGAAGTTGCGGTCGGGATTGGTATTGGACAACCGGATCGCCAAAGCGGCGATGGAAGAGAACATGGCCGGCCGGGAGCAGCTCCCTGACCAGCGGTTGTTCTCGCTGTATCAACGCTGGGGCGCCGGCGGCGCCGGGCTGCTGATCACCGGCAACGTCATGGTCCACGCACAGGCGCTTACCGGTCCCGGCGGCGTAGTGCTCGACATGAATGCCCCGCTGGAGCCGTTCGCCGAGTGGGCCAAGGCGGGCAAGGCCGGCGGTGCGGCGATGTGGATGCAGATCAACCATCCGGGTCGCCAGGTGCAAGCTCAGATGCCCGGAGTCGTGTGGGCGCCCTCGGCGGTGGGTGTCGATTTAGGCAAGCACACCAAGCGTTTTGGCCGCCCCGTCGCGATGACACCCGAGCAGATCGACGCCACGGTCCAGCGCTTCGCCGTCGCGGCTGTTGGTGCCGAACGGGCCGGATTCGACGGGGTTGAGGTCCACGCCGCGCACGGCTACCTGCTTTCGCAGTTCCTCTCGCCGCTGTCGAACCGGCGGACCGACCAGTGGGGCGGATCATTGGAAAACCGGGCCCGGATGCTGCTGGACGTCGTGCGAGCCATCCGATCCGCCGTGTCGTCGTCGTTCGCGGTTGCGGTGAAACTGAACTCGGCCGATTTCCAGCGCGGCGGCTTCGACGCCGACGACGCACAGCAAGTCATCGGCTATGCTCGAGCCGCTCGGAGTCGACCTGGTGGAGTTGTCGGGCGGCAACTACGAAAGCCCGGCGATGGCCGGACGCGCCGCCGATGCCCGCACGCAGGCGCGCGAAGCCTACTTCCTGGAGTTGGCAACAGAATTGGCCACGACCAGCCCGCTGCCGCTGATGTTGACCGGCGGGATCACCCGGCGGGAAACCGCCGAGAAAGCCCTCGCCAACGGTGTGGCGATGGTCGGCATGGCCACCGCGATGGCGGTAACCCCGGACCTTCCCGACCGCTGGCGCGCCGGACAAGAAGCGACCGGGCAGTTGAGACCGGTGACCTGGTCGGACAAGACCCTCGCCTCGGCGGCCGGCATGGCGCTGGTCCGCCACCAGATGCGTCGAATCGCCCGCGGACGCCGTCCCGCGCTCGGCACACACCCGGTGCACGCGGTGGCATGTGACCAACTGGCACAGCGCCGCGCGCTGCGCCGCTACCGGTCCTGGCTGCAGGCCACCGCCTGACCCTTCCTATTGAAATCCCATTGAAATCGGAGATTCCATGACAGACAGCACGATCCCGCACAACCACGTCGCCATCATCGGCACCGGCTTCGGTGGCATCGCAACAGCAATCCGTTTGCAGCAGACTGGTTTTCATGACTTCGTTCTGCTGGAACGCGCAAAGGATATCGGCGGAGTGTGGCGCGACAACAACTATCCGGGCGCCGCAGTCGATGTGCAGTGCCAGCTGTATTCGTTCTCATTCGCACCCAACCCGCACTGGCGGAACTTCTATGCCAAACAGGCCGAAATCCACGGCTACCTCAAAGACGTCACCGAACGATTCGGGCTGCGCCGTCACCTGATGCTGGACTGCGCCGTCCAGCGATTGGACTGGAATCCCACAAGCAGGTCTGGCGCCTTGAAACCGCGCGCGGCGAGCGCACCGCCAACCACGTCGTCATCGCCACCGGTGCACTGGCAGAACCCGTCATACCGAAGCTGCCCGGCCTGGACCGATTCGCTGGCGCGACGTTCCACTCCGCCCGGTGGGATCACGACTTCAACCTCACCGGCAAGCGGGTGGCCGTCATCGGCACGGGCGCCTCAGCAGTGCAGTTCATTCCGGCCATCCAGCCCACTGCGGGGCACATCACCGTCTTCCAGCGCACTCCGCACTGGATCATGCCGCGCCACGACCGTGAAATCGGCGCTCGGACCCAGCGCCTGCTTCGCGCGGTTCCGGCGATGCAGCGGCCGCAACGATTGAAGATCTACCTTCAACGCGAGTGGATAGTCATCGGGTTCCACCACCCGTGGCTGATGACACTGGCCGAACGACAGGCGCGCCGCCACCTCAAGTCCCAAGTCAACGATCCGGTCCTGCGCGCCCAGCTGTTGCCCGATTACCGCCTCGGCTGCAAACGCATCCTCATCTCCGACGACTACTTGTGCAGCCTGGACCAGCCAAACGTCTCGCTGATCACCGACGGCATCGCCGAGATCGACGAGCACGGCATCACCGACGCCGCCGGCAGATACCACGCGGTCGACGCCATCATCTTCGGCACCGGATTCAACACCACGCGGCTGCCGCTGACCGATCAAATCTACGGCGCCGACGAGCAGACCATGGCCCAGGTGTGGGACGGCAACCCCACGGCCTACCTCGGCACCTCGGTCAGCGGCTTCCCGAACTGCTATCTGATCCACGGTCCCAACATCGGCAGTGGCCACAACTCGGTGATCTACATGATTGAATCGCAGGTCAACTACATCACCGCAACAATCGGTTATGCCCGCGCCCATCAGCTCGCCGCCGTCGAACCGACCCTGGCCGCCCAACAAGCGTTTACCGACGAGGTCGATCACCTAAGCGCCGGAAGCGTCTGGACGGCCGGCGGCTGCAACAGCTGGTACCTCAACGACGAGGGCCGCAACATCAACCTCTGGCCCGGCAGCACGTTCGACTACCGGCGTCGATCACTGCGCTTTGACCCGGCCCAGCATCTGATGCGCCGGGTACCGTCGCCGATTCCGGTTGCGTCATGAGCGCCGGAACGCTGCTCTGCGGATCATCCGACGGCCCTCCGGTCATGTTGATCCACGGGCTGGGCAGCTCATACCGGGTGTGGGATCGGGTGGTGCCGCTGATCCAACCGGCGGCGCGGGTCTACGCAGTGGAACTGGACGCGAGCGACTCGATCGACGGCGACGCCGATGCGGTAGCGGCACTGATCAACCGGCCGATGCTGCTGGTAGGCCATTCCCGCGGCGGCCTGGTGGCCACGGCCGTCGCCGAACGCCATCCCGGGTTAGTTCGCAAACTCATCCTGATCTGCCCGTCGTGGTCCCTGGCCAGCCGCCTGGGTGCCAACCGGGCGACTGAGCGAGCGCTTGGCGTGCCGGTAATTGGCGATCTGATATGGGCATTGGCCTCTCCAAGCCGGCAACGACGCGAGGTGCAAACCGCCTTTGCCCCTGGAGTCCGTGTCCCGGATCAGTTCGTCGTCGACCTGCGAGCGCGGGGTCGACGCAGCGTCACCGACAGCTCCCGAGCCATCAACGACTACCTCGGAGCCACCCCGCTGCCCGACCGGCTCAAGAAGCTCGCCCTGCCCACCGAACTGATCTTCGGCAAGCAGGACGCGCGGGTGTCCACACCGCGCGACGAGTTCTCGGCGGTGTGCAACACCCGCCTCACCGTATTGCCCGCGGTCGGCCACAGCCCGCCCTGGGAGGCACCAGGTGCAGTCGCCGAACTAATCGCACACTCACTGGCCAGCCAGTCGCGCACCCGGGACCCAGGGCCCACAGCAATTCCGGCACAACGGCGAAAGGAATCTGGATGAGCGGCCTCTTCCCGCGCCTCCTGCGCATCCATCAGTGGATCTACCAACAACAATGGCCGATACGCGCAGTACCAGAAGCAGACGGAACGCCCCATCGCCGTCGTCGAACTGCGTCCCACATCTTGACGTCCGTCGTGATATCTGCGAATGCAACCGCTCCGAGCTAGAAACGCATTCCGGGATGGCGCGTTTCGAAGATCTCGGTGCCCAGAATCGACCCGAGGTTCGTGGCGTCCCACTTGAGCCCGTCAGGCGACCCGAAAGACGGGGTACTGATCTACGATTCGCTCGAAGTCGTCAAGCGGCGCGTGACGGTCGATTGGGAAAAACGGACGTGCTCCCGCCGCCAGCTCAAGATATCGCCGCAAGATCGCGGCGCGCTTGTCGGACAAGTCCTCCACCAAAGCGACATCTTCGCGTCGACCGCGCCGCAACACCGCACGGCCGTCGGCGCGCAGGTTGCGCACCCAGTTGGTCTTCTGGCCGAGCATGGCCACCAGGTAGCGGTCACCCTGGTAGTCGGCGACCACCACCGGGAACGAAATCGTCCGTCCCGACTTGTGGCCGCGTACTTCAAGTGTGGCGGCCCGGTCAGGTCCCATACCGGCCGCAAAAGTCAAGGCGCCCAATCGGTTTGTGATACGCGCTGACCATCCGGGACGACCACCGCGATACTGCCACCTTTGGATCGCGCTTATAACGCCACGCATCACGTCTTCACATTACCGGGGCTGCCTTGTTACATCTGCGCCCAAACGATCTTCGTCTGCAAATAGGTGTCGATGCCGGCCTTGCCCGACTCGTAGCCCCAACCGGACTGCTTATATCCGCCGAACGGCATCGAGTGGTCGAACTGCATCTGACAGTTCAGCCCCACGGTCCCGGCCTTGAGCCGCTTGGCCAGCCGGTGCGCGCGGCCGAGGTCTTTGGTCCACGCGGTGGCTGCCAGTCCGTAAGTGCTGTTGTTGGCCAAGGCAACCGCTTCGTCGTCGTCGTCGAACGGCAGGATCGTCACCACGGGCCCGAAAATCTCCTCCTGGAACAGCCTGCTCGAATCCGGGTCGACGTTGGTGACCACGGTCGGGTGAACGAAGTAGCCCTTGCGGTCGAGGCGGTGCCCGCCGGTCACGAGTTCGACGCCGTCGGACTTCCCCTGTTCGAGGTAGCCCAGTACCCGGGTGAGCTGCTTCTGGCTGATCAGCGGACCGACCATGGCGCCCTCGTCTTTGGGCCCACCTAGTTGCATGACGTTTGCCATGTTGGCGATGCCCTCCACAACTCGCTCGTAGACACCGCGCTGGGCGAAGATTCGTGACCCACACACACAGGCCTGGCCGGAGTGGATGAAGGTGCCGAACGACGCCATTGGGATGGCCAGGTCCAGGTCGGCGTCGTCGTAGATCAGTACCGGCGACTTGCCGCCGAGTTCAAGGGTGACCTTGTTGAGGTTGCTGTCCGCCGCGGCGTGCACGATGGCCCGGCCGACCTCGGTCGACCCGGTGAAGGCCACCTTCTCCACGTCGGGGTGCGCGGTGATCGCCGCCCCGGCGGTGTGGCCGTACCCGTTGACCAGGTTGACCACACCTTCGGGCACCCCGGCCTCGGCCAGGATCCCGTCCAGGACCAACGCCGAAAGCGGGGTCTCCTCAGCGGGTTTGACCACACTGCTGCAGCCCGCCGCAAGTGAGGGCGCGAGCTTGGCGCAGTAGTTGAAGACCGGGCCATTCCACGGGAAGATCAGCCCGACCACGCCGTAGGGCTCTCGCAACGTATACGTGTGCATGTGCGAGTCGACACCGGTGAGGCCGCCGGTGTTCACGTCGCGCGCGATCCCGTCGATCTTGGTGCACCAGCCGGCGTAGTAGCGGAACCACTCGGAACCGACCTTGGTGATGATCTGTGCTTGAGCCGGCGGGATGCCGGCGTTGAGCGATTCGAGCTCGGCGAGGATCTCCGCGTTCTCGTCGATCAGATCGGCGACCCGCCACAGCACCTTGGCCCTGTCGTAGTCGGGCAGGCCGGACCACACCCCCGACTCGGCGGTGGCCTTCGCACGCGCGACGGCGTCGTTGATGGCTTCGGGGCCGCAATCGGTGAACTCGGTGATCTGCTCTTCGGTAGCGGGGTCGATGATCGGAATCACGTCACCGGTGCCGGGTCGCTTACGGATCTCCTCCAGCACAGCCTGCACCGTCATAGGTGTATCCCTTCTCGCCTCGTTGCGACTCTATCTCTGTAGAGAGAGATTCACGAGTGTAGCTCAGGGCCGACGCGCTCCTGCAGCTAGGTCGCTTCGTAGGATCCGGGGGACACGGTGGCTGCAGGCGTAGCGGTCAGAGGAAACTGGGAGTCGAAATGGCTGACATCACCAAGGTGATCCTTGATGACCATGAGTGGTTCCGCGAACGGTTCGCCAAGTTGGACGATCTGCAAGCCCAGACGCCCGTCGACCATGCCGCGCTCGAGCGGGTCTGGCGTCCGCTCGGCGAGAAGCTCGACCTGCACGCCTACATCGAAGAGAAGATCTTCTATCCGCAGCTGTTGAAGCGCGGCGTCGACGATCCCGAAGGCGAGACGCTCGATGCGATCGGCGATCACAACGACATTCGCGACGGAGTGCGCGCCGCCAACGCGGCCCCGATCGGCACCGACCAGTGGTGGGCGGCGGTCGGTCAGACCCGCCAAGCCAACGACGATCACATGGGCGAAGAAGAAAGAGAAGGACTTTCAGACTTCCGCCGTCACGCCCCGATCGGTCTTAGGGAGGCACTAGGACGGCAATACAGCGAGTTTATGGCGCAGCATCGCACTACCAAGGGATTAGAGATCGTCGACCGCGACCCGCAGCGCTATGTTGAAGATCTCGAGAACACCTCGCCGTCCAGACCCGCGGACTACTCGCTGCGCATCGGCAGCCTCAAAGGCGAATGATCGGGCTCGACGCATAGCGGCTAGTTCGCCGTGCCACCCACGACGAACTTGCCGATTGTCAACTGGTCAGTGCCGGTCAGCCGTGGCCGGAGCCGCAACCGACACCCGGAAGACATCCGGTACCACCCGGCACGCCGCCCGGACCCCAGAACTGGCCACCGGAGCCGCAACCGACCCCCGGGACGCAGCCTTGCCCGCCCGGACCGCCGCCGGGACCATTGAATTGGCCACCGGAGCCGCAGTTGCCGTTGACGTCACAGCCACCCCCGCCCGGGTCTTGTTTGAAGGCGACATGCGTGGGCGCCGCACCAGCCATCGCCGGACCCGCCGCGAAAGTTTCAGCTGCCGCCACAGGCGTAACAGCAATCGCTGCAGCCACAGCGCCACCAATCACTACCGGTTTCATCAGGTTGAATTTCGCTAACATGGGCGCGGTGTACCCGCTTCCACACATGTGCAAAACATCCTCGAACAATTAGCTGGCTTCACGCCGCGGGGTGTGATGGTGGCGTGGCGCGGTGGTGAGATGAACGACGTGATCTATGACAAGGACCGCACGGGCCTAGTGGTGATTGATCCGTACAACGATTTCATCTCCGAAGGCGGCAAGGTATGGGATCGCCTCAAAGGTGTTGCGGAAGCCAACAAGTGCGTCCCGCACATGAGCCAAGTCATTACTGCTGCGCGTAGCGCCGGCATCCGCGTCTTTTATGCGCTGCATCACCGGTATCGGCCCCGCGACTACGAGGACTGGGAGTACATCGCGCCAATCCAGAAAGCAGCGTGGTCACGCAGAACGTTCGAATACGGAACGTGGGGTGGGCAGCTCCGTCGGGAGTTCGAACCCCAACCGGGCGATGTCGTCGCGCAAGAGCATTGGTGTTCCAGTGGTTTCGCCAACACCGATCTCGATGTTCTGCTCAAAAGGCATGGCATTCATCAGCTGATCATGATGGGACTTATTGCACACACCTGCCTCGAAGCGACTGTTCGGTACGGCGCTGAACTGGGCTATGAGGTCACCGTGGTCAAGGATGCGACCGCCAGCTACTCCGACGAAGAGATGCACGCGGCCCTGGAAGTCAATATCCCTAACTACGCCACCGCGTTGGTATCAGCAGACGAAGCCGTCGCGGCGATTTCGTCGTTGGGCACGTAGGCGTTAGACCCACTTCGCCCGACCGTCGACGTCTAGTCCCGGTGGTTCGTGATGTTGATGACATTGCCGTCCGGTGCTCGCACGAAGAACCGGCGCAAGCCCCATGCCTCTGTACTTAATGCATGCACGATTTCGTAGCCGAGTTCTTGGGCTTCTGCGTAGGCACTGTCGATGTCATCGGTGCAGACCGAAATGACCGAGTCTTCAGCAGCGGTGGCATCGCTCGTCACGAGCTGGACGACTGCCCGGGAATCGCCAGAGGTGTACCGGGCGACCCAGCCCATGTTGAACTGCTCGGTGCTCAGCCCGAGGTAGTCGGTCTAGAAGCGCTTAGCTGCCTCGATATCAGCCACTCGAAGGTTGGCCATGACTTTTGTAGCTTGCATGCGCTTCTCCTTTCGCGACGGATAGTCAGGCCGGCAACGGCTCGCCGCGGTAGTCACCGAAGGACCACAGGTTGCCTTCGGGATCGCGGACGGCGAATTCGCGCGCGCCATAATCTGTCTTGGCAAGGGGCCGCACGACCTCAGCTTTATGTCGAAGGACCCGCTCATAAAGCGCATCCGGATCGACAGTCGCGATGTAGCCGCCTGCGGTGCCGGGTTCGCGGCACCATTCGGCATTCGGCTTGTAACTGCCGAGCATGATCCCACCGCTTCCTTCGGGCCAGTTCAGCTGCGCATGGTCAACGGTGTCCCCATCGCCGTAACGCGCTGCGAGAACGAAGCCGAAAGTATCCACGTAGTAGTCGATCAGCTTCAGCGCGTTATGAGCCTGCAGGGTCAGCCATACGGTCGGATTAGGAGTAGTCATGCTCCCAGTCTGATCCGGACGCGTGGCCGCCGTCTTGAATGTTTCGGAACTCTTCGGCAACCCAGCGCCGCGGCGGCGCGCCCGCGAATCGGACGAACTCACGGCTCAGGTGGGCCTGATCGCTGTAGCCGGTGTCCATCGCGACGGCCGCCAGATCGATTGGCGCACGCCGTCGCACCGACTCGGCGATTCGCGCGGTCGCGTGCTCGAAGCGCATCAGCATCGCAACAGTCTTTGGCGAACGACCGACTTCCCGCTGGAATAACGTCGTCAAATGTCTGGCGCTCAACTCAACTCGCTCGGCAACTGCGCTCACCGAGGCTCGGCCGCGACTGCGCTGCAGCAGGTGCCAAGCGTAGGCGACTTCGGGACGAACCGTCGCATGGCCGCGGCGTGTTCGCGCATCCACCAAGTACTCCGCGATCAAGGCGAACGCATCTCGCCAATGACCTGCATCGCTTACCCGCTCCCGCAGTTCGATGCCGCGCCGGCCTAATACGGTGATGCCGTCGAAGTTTGTGCGACTCAGCTCGGCGCTGGGCATTCCGAACAGTGCGCGCGAGGCGAGCGGGTGCACCGCCAACTGCACGCCGGCTTGGCCGCGGCGTTGACGCACATGAGCGGCCTGCACCTGCAATCCGCCCAAGATCAGAGGGTTTGCTCGCGCGGTCGGAAGGGCTTCGGCGGTTTCAGCCGCCTCCACCCCGTCATCGAGGCTGACGATGAAGGTCAGTGTCGATGACGGCATACCGCGATGCACCTCGCCCGGAGCCGCCAGGGCACGGTATCCCACCATCGACGCAACGCCGGGAGCACTCCGCGGCCGCGCAGTGACGAATTCCCAAGTGCGTCCCTGCTCGCCGGCAACCACGACTCCCACGCTAGCCGCAGGCGGTGAAGGAAGGTGAGAAGTTACCCTGACTACTGTGAGCAGCCAGCGAGTACCCGGCGGGGTGGTGCACAAGCTGCCCCCAGATTTGCGCGCAGCGCTGATCGCCAACGACGACGCGCTCGCTGCGTGGAACGACATCACACCCTTGGCGCGCAACGAGTTCATCTGCTGGGTCGAGGACGCCAAGCAAGAAGTGACCCGCGAGCGCCGCATCCGGCGAACTCAGGAAGAGCTGGAAGAGGGCATGCGCCGGCCCTGCTGCTGGCCGGGGTGCAAGCATCGCGAGCGCACCGGCAGGTAACTGGTCGCGACACTTCAAATCAATCCCTTTACGTGCGCGCGATCCAGTACTACGCTTTGTGGTACTACGCCGCATAGTAGACGCTCGCCTGCCTGGTTTGGGCGAGTTGCCGGCCGCGTAGCTGCGGTCGCGGCCGTGAGGAGATGGTCGTCATGAGCCTCAGCCTGGCGAATACCGCGGCGCGCCAAGCCCACGACATTGATGCGCGATATCACCCGTCGGCCGCGGTGCGGCGCCAGCTCAACAAGGTTTTCCCGACGCATTGGTCGTTCTTGCTGGGTGAGGTCGCGCTGTATAGCTTCATCGTTTTGCTGATCACCGGCGTCTATCTGACGCTGTTCTTCGATCCGTCCATGACAGAGGTCACCTACAACGGTGTCTATCAGCCGTTGCGCGGTGTGGAGATGTCGCGGGCTTATGCGTCAGCACTCAACATCTCCTTTGAGGTCCGCGGCGGGCTCTTCGTGCGCCAGATTCACCACTGGGCCGCGCTGATGTTCGCCGCTGCGATCATGGTGCACTTGGCCCGCGTCTTTTTCACCGGCGCGTTCCGCCGGCCTCGCGAAGCCAATTGGGTAATCGGTGCCTTGTTACTTATCGTGACAATGTTCGAGGGCTACTTCGGCTACTCACTGCCCGACGATTTGCTCTCGGGTACCGGGCTGCGGGCCGCACTGTCATCGATCACGTTGGGGCTACCGGTGATTGGCACCTGGCTGCACTGGGCGTTGTTCGGCGGCGACTTCCCCGGCGACGTCTTGATCCCGCGGCTTTATGCCATCCACATCTTGATCTTCCCCGGCATTATCTTGGCGCTGATCGGGGCGCATTTGGCGATGGTGTGGTTCCAGAAGCACACTCAGTTTCCCGGGCCCGGGCGCACCGAGCACAATGTCGTCGGGGTGCGGGTGATGCCGGTGTTCGCCGTGAAATCCGGCGCCTTCTTCGCGCTGTGCACCGGGGTTCTTGGCCTGATGGGCGGCCTGCTGCAGATCAACCCCATCTGGAATCTGGGGCCCTACCGGCCTTCTCAGGTCGCAGCGGGCAGCCAGCCGGACTTTTACATGATGTGGCCGGACGGGTTGCAGCGCCTTTGGCCGGCATGGGAGGTTTACATCGGCCATCACACGGTGCCGGCAACGGTTGCTGTCGCGCTGATTATGGGCCTGGTTTTTGTCTTGCTGACGATCTATCCGTTCCTGGAGAAGCGGTTCACCGGCGACGATGCCCACCGCAGGTCCTACCACAACCTGCTGCAGCGCCCACGAGATGTGCCGGTGCGCACCGCGATTGGAGCCATGGCGATCGCCTTCTACATGGTGCTCACCCTGAGCGCGATGAACGACGTCATCGCGTTGAAATTCCATATCTCACTGAACGCGACAACCTGGATCGGGCGCATCAGCATGGTCGTGCTGCCGCCAATCGTCTACTTCATCACCTACCGATGGGCCATCGGCCTACAGCGCAGCGACCGCGCAGTGCTCGAGCACGGCATCGAAACCGGCATCATCAAACGTTTGCCGCACGGCGCCTACATCGAGCTACACCAGCCGCTCGGCCACCCATTGCCGCTGGAGTACCAGGGCGCCCCGGTGCCCACCAAGATGAACAAGCTCGGCTCGGGCGGATCCCCGGGCTCCGGCAGCTTCCTGTTCGCCGACCCCGTCTCGGAAGACACCGCGCTCTCCGAAGCCAGCCACGCCGCCGAACAACGCGCCCTCACCGCACTGCTGGACCGCCAGCACTAGCCGTGGCACTTCGGAGAAAGCCGTTGACGTAATACCCTCATCGCATGACGGCAGGGACTGGTCGGAACCGCGACGAGCTGGCCGTTCTACCTCACTACCACGTGATCGCCGAAAACCACGACGACGAGCTCATTTACAGCGACGGGTTCACCTGGCCGTGCGCGCAGGGGTTCGCCGCAGACCTGATTGCACCACCGGCGGGCGCCCCCATTTCGGAGCCGGTGAAAACAGTGTGGATCATCCAAGGCGACCCGTTCTGGTGCCCACTCGCGCACGGCGATGGCATCCCAGCTGACGAGCAGGCGGCACCAGAATTTCTCGAGCAAGCGTTACAGCAGCAGCCGTACTGGTCGGTCTAAGAGTTGACCCGTAATGGGTCAGGCAGCGCCAATCAGCTTGGGGCTGGTTGTTTTCGGCCGGTTCCGCGACGTCCAGCCCTTTGACTTGGTCTGTTCCGGGGTGGGCCGAGTGCTGCTTGTTCAGCACTCCGGCGATCAGACGCAGGATCGCGATCACTTCGATCGAGGCGATCTGGTAGCTGCACAGCACACCCAACGGGTAACGGACCCATATTCGCCCGACCGTCCGGTCGCTTGTAATGACGTCAGATTTTTATCGACGGCAGCAGTCTGGTCAGGTTCCACAGCTGGTTACGTCTGGCCGATAGACACGAGATCGTTAGTGCGGCCGCCCATATGCCGATCAGCACGATCACCGCTTGCCATAACCGGAAATCGATACCACCCAATATGAGCTGCCGCAGCCCGTTGACGCCGAACGTCATCGGGTCATAGCGGTGGAGTATCTGGAATGGCTTCGAAGTGGTTTCCACCGGGTACATGCCGCCGGCGCTAACTAGCTGCAGCATGAGTAACGCCATGATCAGTACGCGCCCTACCGCCGGTCCGACGAGCGCATTGATCGCCTGCGTCGCGGCGACGAACGCACCGGAAACCAGCATCATGAAAGCCAGCATCGCGACCGGATGAGCCGCGTGCATCCCGAGGGCGAATCGCACTACGCCGTAGAGGATGATCGCTTGGACTATCCCGATCACTGCTGCGGGCAGGTAGCTGGAAAGCACCACGCGGATCGCGATCACCTCTGCGGCGATCGCGCGGTTTTGCAAGGGCCGCAGCACCATCCACAGCACGAGCGCACCGAAGAACAAGGCGAGTGTGAGGAAGAACGGCGCCATGCCGGTGCCGAAGTTGGGCGCGGCGTTCTCATGTGTGGTTTCCAGCTGAACCGGGCCACCGATGGTGTCGGCGATCGCCTCTTTCTGCCGGGTCGTCCAGTTGGGCACCTGCTTGGCGCCGTCAGCGAGTTTGGTGGCCAGTTCAGCCGATCCGGCCTTGAGTTGCTCGGTGCCCGACGCCAACTGTTGCGCCCCATCGTCGAGTTTGGCGATACCGCTTGCCAACTCAGCGTTTCCGGAAGCGAGCTGCTGGGCGCCGTCGCGTAGTTGGGTGAGCTTGTTCGTCAGCTCCTGTCCTTTGCTGCCGACTTGGTCGAGGGCCGATTTCAGCGGACTACCCGGTGCGCCCAGCGTCGAGGACATCGTGATCGCGGCGTTCTGCGCGTCGGTCAGCTGCTGGCGGATCTGAGGTGTGAACTGGTGTTGTCGGAGCTGGTCCTGTATCCCGTGCAAAGCCGCGGCGGCATTGCTTGCGGCTGGATCTTGGCTTGCGGAGAGTTGATCAATCACCGACGAGAGTGCGTTGGCGGCGGCGTCTTGCGCTACGGCGATGGCATTGATCTGGTCGGCGGCCTGCTGCATCGCGGCAGCACCCTGGCGTAGCTGCTCGGTGTTGCCGCCGACCGTCGAGAGTGCTTTGCTCACCGCCAGCAGTAGGTCGGTGGCCGAGTTAATGCCGTCGGAGAGCTGCCTGGCGCCAGTGGCAAGCTGCGCCGAGCCGGACCGGGCGGTGTGCAGACCGGCTGCCAGCTGGCCGGCGCCGTCATTGACCCGCGCCGCTCCGTCAGCGAGTTGCTTCGCCCCCTCAGCGGCCTGCTTGATCCCTGCACCGGACGAGACGACTACAGACAGCACCTGATTCACCGCCTGCCCGGAGATCCGGCTCGATACGGCGTTAAGTACTTGGCTGATGGCTGTGCGCCCGATGCTCGACGAGATGTAGTTGTTGGCATCGTTGTAAACGGCGATGAGGTTGGCTTGTCTCGGTTGTCCGGTCACTGGCGATGCAATCGCCGCGCTGAAGTCGGGCGGCAGCTCGAGCATGAAGTAATACTTGCCGTGTTCGACTCCATCGCGAGCCTCTTCGGGGTTCACGACGTGCCAGTCCAGGCTGCGGTCGGCCGTCAGGCTTTTAGCTATCTCGGAGCCGGCGTTGATTTGCTGCCCGGAGACCACGGCGCCGCGGTCGGAGTTGACCAGCGCCACGGGCATCTTGTTCACATGGCCAAAGGGATCCCAGTACGCCCACAGGTACAGCGCTCCATACACCAGCGGGAGCAGCATCAAGACCACGATCGCTGCGCGGGTCATGCGGCTGCGGCCGAAACGCTTTATTTCCGAACCGAATGCGAGTCCGGCAAGCATCGTTAGCTCCTTCCCGTCAGGGTGCGGTGATCGTGTAGGTCATGGGCGGGGGCGTCAGTGCCGAGCGGGTTGGTCACGCCCACTACGACGGTGCGCTGCGTCGCGATCGCGCCGAGCCGCTCGACCGCAAGCGCCCGCCGTGAGTTGTCCCGCACCTGCTCCAGGTCGCCGACCACCAGGATCGGACGGTTGGAAAACAGCGCCAGAGTGATTCGCAGCAAGAACAGTTCCAGGTCGGACAACTCCACGATGTAGGAGTCGGCCGACGGCGGGGCCATCTCGCCGAAGACTTCGCCCAGTTCGGCCTGACCGGACTGGGCCGGCACCCGCGCGTACCACGGCGCCAGCCACCTACGCTGCTCGGCGAGCACGGTCTGCACTGTCACTGACTCCTCCAGGTCATCGATGTCAGCGAATGCCGCGATCGAGCAGTGCCGCCGGATCGCGCGCGGTTCCGAATCCCCGCGCACAGTCACCGTGCCGTGGGTGGCCTCCAGTCGTCCGGCCAGCGTCAACAGCAGAGCTGTCTGCCCCGGTCCTCCGGGCATTTGAATGGCGTGAAACCCCGGGGTGAGTGCGAGATCGATGTCCGAGAAAGCGGCCCGTGCTCGCCGTCCACCCCCAGCCCGGTGGCCGTGATGAGCGTCGGCTCAGACTCGGTGTCCGTCGGTGTCGGCGGCGCGGCAGCATCCTGCTCGTCCTGTGCGTCCATTGGGTTTGCTCTTTTCGCCGATGGTGGACGTTGGGTCCATTCGATCAAAACCTGCGACCTCAATGTGAGCCTGTGTCCGAATACACGGCAGTCGAAGTGCGTGGTTAGTAACACTTCGCGATATCGCCCAGGGGCACGTGGGTGCCGCAGCGAGCCCGCGACATGATGGTCGCATGACCACCGAGATCCGCGTTCTCGACGGTGAGGACGACCTCATCGCCGCGGCTAATGTGTTCCGCACCGCCATGGTCGGGCTCCCGCGGCTGCCGAACCTGGCGCCCGGCCAAATCACCAAGCTGCTCGAGCCCGGCCGTACCGTCGGAGCATTCGTCCACGGGCAACTCGTTGGCACCGCTGACGCTGTCACTAGCGGGCTGACCCTGCCCGGTGGAGCGGTGGTGGGCCACGCCGCCGTGACACATATCGGGGTGCTGCCGTCGTTTACCCGAAAAGGTATCGCTACCGAGCTGGTGCGCCATCAGTTGCGCGACATTGCCACACGGGGTGAGGTGGTAGCGACGTTGCGGGCTTCGGAGGCGACGATCTATGAGCGGTACGGCTACGGCGTCGCGAGTTCATCACAAAGCGTCGAGGTTCAGACAGCACGCGCCGCGCTACGTCCCGACGTCGGAACCGGTGGTCCGGTGCGCTTGATCGACGCCGCGCAAGCATGGGATGTCCTGCCCCGGATCTACGCCGAGAATCGTTCGTGCCGACCGGGAACCATCGACCGCCCCGAGGTTTGGTGGGAAGGCCTGCGGCTGCGCACCGAATCCGCCTCGAGGGCTTCCTATGTCGCGGTGCATGGCAAGCCGGGATCAGAATCGGGATTCGCCCGCTACCGTCCTATCGACACCGAGACGTGGTTCGTGAGCGATCACCGCACCATCGTTGTCGAGGATTTCTTTGCGCCCACGATGGAGGCTTATCTTGGGCTGCTGCGTTTTCTGCTTGGGCTCGATCTTATTGACCGCGTGATGTTCTGGATGTTGCCGGTCGACGATCCGCTGCCCTGGCTGCTTGTCGATCGACAGGCCGCGCGGGTGACCGCGACGCATGACGAAACGTGGCTCCGCATCATCGATGCACAGCAGGCATTGTCGGAACGCCGATATGAGGGCGACGGCGCCGTCACCATCGCCGTCAATGATCCTCTCCTACCGAAGAACTCAGCCATCTTCACTATCACGGGTGACGGTAGCGAGCCCACGGACCGACGCCCCGAACTACACGTCGGTATTGAGGGGCTGGCCTGCGTTCTGCTGGGTGGTGCGAGTTGGCACAGCCTCGCTGCCGGCGGCCTGACGCGGGCTGACGATCCGGCGGCGCTTACCGTCGCTGATCGGCTGTTTGCGGTGCCTGAAGCGCCGTACGCCGGGTTCTTCTTCTAAGCTGCACAGCAAGTTTCACTAGCGGCCTTGTCTATTTCATCGAGTCGGCGCGGCCTAAACCAGATAGTAAAAGTGCTGCCGATCTCCGTTGCCGGCGATGGCAGCCGCGGGAACCGGCGCGCGGGATTCGTCGAGACCGCGTAGGGCATGGGCGTAGCGGACAGCCTTCAGCGTTGCCGAGAATTCCTCGTCCTCTTCGGGGAAGACGCGCTCGGACGGGAACCATCCGTCGAAGCCGACATTCTTCAGTAGGGTCGACAGGTCGGGTTGCACACCCGCGAGTAGGGCGGTCACGCCGCGGTCATTTTGCTCCCGTAGGAACTTCTCGATCCGCTCGATGACAACGGCATCCGGGTGGCGCACCCGCTTGAGTCGCAGCACGACGAACTTGATGTCGTCTCGTCTGATCCGCTCGCCCAGCGATTCTAAATACCGTTCGAGTTCGGGTGCGGCACCGAAGAATAGTTCGCCTTCGAAGTCGTAGATGATTGTCGACGGATTGACCGGATCACCGGGCACCCGCTCGCGCACCACCCGTTCGGGGGTTACGACCAACTCCTTGGCCTTCAGCTTCGCCGCGCGCGGCACGAACAGCAGAATCGACAAGGCGACGCCCAGCAAGACCGCTGTATCCAAGTCGATCAGCACCCCGGTGAACGCGGTGATGATTACCAGCCCCGCGTCGTAACGGGAGGCTCTCAGCGTGTAGAGCACCCGCTTGTAGTCGATGAGGCGGGCGGCGGTGATGAGCAGAAGACCGGCCAGTGCGGCCCGCGGCATGTAATGCAGCAGCGGTGCGAAGAGTAGCACTGCCACGGCGACGGTTATTGAGGCAATGACTCCGGAGAACCGCGAAACCGCACCGGCCTGGAAGTTGATCGGCGAGCGCGACACGGAGCCAGAACCCGGCACGGCCTGAAAGAACCCCCCGGTGAGGTTGGCCAGGCCCTCCGCGAGGATCTGCCGGTTGTAGTCGAGCTTCTGCCCGCTCTGGTAGGCGATGGCCTTAGCGATCGACAGCGCCTCGAGCAGGCCGATGAATGCGATGGCCAGCGCGCCTTCGGACAACTGGCCCACCTCACCAAGTTGCACGGCCGGAATGTGTGGGGTGGGCAGACTCTGCGGGATTTTCGCGGTAAGGGCCACCGCGGTGTTGC
Source organism: uncultured Actinomycetota bacterium (assembly GCA_963720085.1). Classification (GTDB taxonomy): domain Bacteria; phylum Actinomycetota; class Actinomycetes; order Mycobacteriales; family Mycobacteriaceae; genus Mycobacterium. The sequence continues at coordinate 87,682 of CAVRER010000029.1, read as the reverse complement.
CGCTGTGATCTTCGGTCGACCACCCGGCTAGGTAGGAGATCAGAGCCGCGATTACTAGTACCGCCAGCAAGTCGAGCTGTGGCAGCCCATAGCGTTTCACCAGTCGCCGCAGGAGGACCGCCAACACGACGGTCGCGACGCTGAGGACCAACGCGCGGTAGTTGAACGCATCACCGTGGAACAGCGTGAGGTAGGTGCGTTTCAGCACCGGCATCCGCCCAGTGCCCTGATCCTTCACCCCCAGTGCATTGCCGAGCTGACCCACCGCGATCAGCACTGCCGCGGCCAACAGGAAGCCGAGGATCACCGATTCGGAAATGTATCGGGTCAGATCACCGAGCTTGAACACGGCAATGAGGATCTGGAACGTGCCAACGAGAACACCGAGCAGGAACAGCGCCTCGAACAGGACGGTGCGATTCTCGGGGTCCAGGAACGCCAAGGAGCTGAACACAAGAAGCGATATTGCACTCGTCGGTCCGTTGATGAGATGCGAGGACGATCCGAAAACCGAGGCCACGAAAGTCACCACGATCGACGAGTACACACCGAATTTGGGATCGACCCCGGCGACTAGCGCGTAGGTTATGCCTTGCGGCAACGAAACTGCCGCGACAGTGAGCCCGGCGATGAGATCGCGACGCGCTTTCACCCCGTCATAGTTCAGATTTTTCAGGCTGGCCGAAATGCTCATGATGCCTTCGTCTTTCGCCGCGGTTGTGCAGACGCGAGTCTGGCCCGAGCAGATGAGACCACGTCGTAGATGCCGTTGGTGCCGAAGAATTTCTCCTGCGCGTCGTACCAGCTCTTGGCGATCGCAGTGATCGGGAACAGCTTGATGCCGGGTAACCGATCCGCATGTTTAGCCAAGATCTCCGATTTCAGCGGACGATAGCCGAGTTGGGCGATGGTCTCCTGCGCGGAGTCGGTGTAGAGGTACTCCAGATACGCCTTGGCATAGGACGCGACTTTCTTGTCCCCGAGATTCGCGTCGACCCACGCGACGGCCGGTTCGGCGAGGATACTGACTGGCGGATAGACGATTTCAAGTTGGTCTTTGTTCTCCGCGACCTCTCGCAGGGCTTCGTTCTCCCACGTCAGATGCACGTCACCGATCTTTTCCACTGCAAAAGAAATGGCGCCGCCGCGCGCTCCCGCGTCGGCGGCCACGACATGGCCCAACAACGCTCTGACAAAGTCGGCGGCTTGCGCATCGCTGCCGCCGCGCGTCTTGACCGAACCCCAGGCAGCGAGAACGCTCAATTTGCCGTTGCCTGAAGTGCGCGGGTTGGGTGAGACGATCTCGACGCCATCCTTGACCAGATCCGGCCAGTCGTGAACGGCCTTTGGATTGTCTTTGTGGACGACGAAGACGATCGTCGACGTGTAGGGAACGGAATTGTTGGGCAGACGTTGCCGCCAGTTTGGGGCGATCAGTCCGCGGTTGCGGAGCGCGTCGACATCGCTCGGCAGCGCCAGCGACACCACGTCGGCCTTCTGATTGCCGTTGATGACTTCGGCTGCCTGTCGTCCGGAACCGCCGTGCGACTGCTTGACTTCCAGCACGACGCCCGTCTGCCGCCGGTACTGGTCGACGAAGGTTTTGTCGAGCGCTGCGTACAATTCTCGGGTCGGATCGTAGGACACGTTGAGGATCTGGTTTGGCGAATTGTCGCCGTGCAGGTTGTGACTCGTGATCAGGATCGCCGCAAGGATGACGGCGGCAATCCCGACGATATTGAGCCGGGGAATCGAGAAGGGCAGTTTGCGGCGACGCGTTGATGGCCGCATAGGCTCTGTCATTGCCGCCTCCACATTTGGATCCGAAACCGGAGAAGTTCTCCGATAACCGGTGATTGAACTTGCTTTTCGACGCTGGTTGGTTGCAACCCGACTTGGGGATTGGAGCCTAGCGGCTGGTCTGCCGCAGTACAGCCGTGGAAATCAGGGTGATCGCAATGACCATTGGCGGTGGAACCCGGGAACCGCCATCGACAACGACTCGACACCGCGCGCGACCTGGCGACTAGGATTTCCTCTCGTGCACATAAGCTTGATGGCGAACCTGTCCAACAAGTCGCCTGTCGACAGCTGTATCCGTGAGCTCACCCAAGCGCGCGACGACGGGTTCGCGCGGGTCTGGATGACGCAGATGCCGTACGACCTCGACCTGCTGACCGTGCTGGCCGCCGCGATGCATGAGGTGAGCGACATCAAGGTCGCCAGCGGGGTGGTGCCGATCCAGAACCAGCACCCGATGCTGATGGCGCAGCGCGCGCTGACCCTCAACCTGATCGCCGGCGGGCGGTTCACCCTCGGTGTCGGGGTCACCCACCGCGCCGTGACCGAAGGCATGTGGGGAATCTCCTGGGACCGATCGGTGCGCCGCCTCAGCGAGTACCTTGACGGCTTGCTTCCGCTGCTCGCCGGGGAACCGGTCAATGCGACCGGCGAGATGGTGACAACCAGAGGCGCGCTGCAGATTCCCGCCGCGCCCACGCCCGACGTCTACGTCGCGGCGCTGGGCCCGCAGATGCTGCGACTGACCGGCCGACGCACCGCCGGAACCATCACCTGGATGACCGGACCGAAGACGCTCAAGGAGCATATCGGGCCCACGATGCGAACCGCGGCAGCTGAGGCCGGCCGCCCCGACGGAGCTGTCAGCGTTGCCGCGGCACTGCCCGTCGCCATCACCGATGACGTAGCCGCGGTGCGCTCACTGGCGGCCAAGCAGTACGCGATGTACGGCCAGTTGCCCTCATATCGGGCGATGTTGGATCGCGAAGGCTATGCCGGGCCGGAAGACGCCGCGTTAATCGGTGACGAAGCCACGGTGCGCGACAGGCTCGATGAGGTGCGCGCGGCGGGCGTCGACGAGTTCGTCGCGATTCCGTTCGACCCATCACCCGAGGGCCGCGACAGGACGCGGGCGTCCCTGCGCAGCTGGGCGTCTCAGTAACTGGACCAGTTCGGCCACGCGTCGCTGCGGTGGTGCGATGCGGTACTAAAAGCTAAGCGGGAGTATCGATTTGACCACCTGCATGCCGACGGCAAGCGCTTCGACGTCAGCGCCTGCCTTACGAGACCCGGGTCCAGGCTTGACAGTTCATCGTCTCGAAGGCCGCTGCCGTTGCAGGGACCTTCGCGTACATCGGACCCATAGAGGTGTTTGAGTCGACTATGTCGTCACCACCCGCCCCAGGGGTACTGTGCGTCTTCCATGAGCACGTTGAAAGCGGGGAAACCCGACCGAAGACGAGGATAAGGGGATTCGACGGCCCCTGCGTCTGGTAGGTGCCTGGTGCAATGTCAGTTCCCCGGCCGACGCGCGAGACACAATCGCTGGGCGCATGTTTTCCTCTCTATGGCAGCGTATGCCCAGGCCGGCTTGAGCACCACGCTTAAATCATCGGCCCACGGATTCGGACTAAGCCGTTTGACCGATGTCGGCCGCGGCGCGCAGGGTCGACAGCCGAAGCGCCTTGATCAAGCAGGGATTAAGGATTCAGCCTTCTTGGCCGGCGTGGGCCACGGAGAGGGGACCGGCCGTTGCCGGACCAGCTGTGGCCACCAGAACCACTTGCCCAGCAGCGCGGCAATCGATGGCGTCATCAGCGACCGGACGACAAGCGTGTCAAAGAGCAGGCCGAGGCCGATGGTGGTGCCCACCTGGCCGATGACCGTCAGCTGGCTGACCGCCATCGTCATCATCGTGAACGCGAACACCAGCCCCGCCGAGGTGACGACCGATCCGGTGCCGCCTATCGATCGGATGATCCCGGTATTCAAGCCGGCGTGGATCTCCTCCTTGAACCGCGACACCAACAGCAGGTTGTAGTCGGCACCGACCGCGAGCAGGATGATCACCGACATGGCGAGCACCATCCAATGCAGTTCGATACCGATCAGGTGCTGCCAGATGAGCACCGAAAGTCCGAAAGACGCTCCTAGAGAAAGCACGACGGTGCCCACGATCACCGCCGACGCCACCACACTTCGCGTGATGATCAGCATGATGATGAAAATCAGGCACAGTGACGCGATTCCGGCGATCAACAGGTCGTAGTCGCTGCCGTCGTGCATGTCCTTGAAGGTGGCCGCGGTGCCGCCGAGATAGATCTTCGAGCCCTCCAGCGGGGTACCCTTCAGTGCTTCCGTCGCCGCCTTTTTGATCGCATCGATATGTGAAATCCCTTCCGCTGTCATCGGATCACCCTGATGGCTGATGATGAACCGCACGGCGTGGCCGTCAGGCGAGAGGAAATTCTTCATACCACGCTTGAACTCGGCGTTGTTGAAGGTCTCCGGAGGGAGGTAGAACGAGTCGTCGTTCTTGGATGCGTCAAATGCCTTGCCCATGGCGCTCGAGTTTTTCTGCGACTCGGTCTGCTGATCCTGCAGACCTTTTTGGGTCGAGTACATCGTCAGCATCGTCGTCTTCATGCTCTTCATGTTCGCGATCATGTCGGGCATCAACGCGGTCAGCTGGGGCATCACAGTGTCGAGGTGATCCATGATCGGCAGCAGGCTCTGGATGTCGTCGGTCATCGTGTCGATGCCGTCGAGGCCGTCGAAGACGGAGCGCAGAGACCAGCACACCGGGATATCGAAGCAGTGCTTCTCCCAGTAGAAGTAGCTGCGAATAGGCCGGAAGAAGTCCTCGAAATCGGCCATGTGATCCCGTAATTCGGCGACATCGATGGTCATCTCGTGCATCTTTTTCACCATGGCGTGCATGTCTTCGGTCATCTGCTGGGTCAGACTTTCCATCTTCACCATGCTGTCGATCGTGGTCTGCATCTCGTCGGCCTGCTTGAGCATGTCGGCCATCTGGTCTTGTTGGTATTTCTGGTTCATCTGTTGGGTGACGCCCTGCATGCTGATCTGAAATGGGATCGAGGTGTGTTCGATCGGGGTACCTTGAGGCCGCGTGATGGCCTGCACGCGACCGATCCCGGGCACCCGAAAGATTGCCTTGGCGATTTTATCGATGACCAGGAAATCTGCGGAATTGCGTAGATCGTGGTCACTTTCGATCATCAAAAGCTCGGGATTCATCCGCGCCTGGGAGAAATGCCGATCCGCTGCGGCGTAGCCGGCGTTCGCCGGCAGATCGGCGGGCAGGTATTTGCGGTCGTTGTAGTTGGTCTGGTAGCCGGGCAGGGCGAGCAGGCCGACGAGCGCGACCGCGATCGTCACGATCAGGATCGGGCCGGGCCATCGGACGACGACCGCGCCGATCTTGCGCCAGCCGCGAATGCGCTGCGTTCGCTGGGGCTCGAGTATCTGCCGGAAGCGCGTTGCCACAGAGATGACCGCGGGGCCGAGCGTCAATGCCGCCGCGACTACGACCACCATGCCGATGGCCAACGGGATACCCAGCGTCTGGAAGTAGGGCAGGTTGGTGAAGTGTAGGCAGAACGTCGCGCCAGCGATGGTCATGCCCGAGCCGAGCACGACGTGTGCAGTGCCGCCAAACATGCTGTAGTACGCATCTTCTCGCGACTCGCCTGCACCGCGGGCTTCCTGATAGCGGCCTATCAGGAAGATCGCATAGTCGGTGGCGGCCGCGATCGCCAACGTGACCAACAGATTCGTCGCGAACGTGGAGAGCCCGATGATCTTGTAGTAGCCGAGGAAGGCGACCATTCCGCGGGCAGCCGTGAGCTCGAGCATGACCATCGCCAGCGTGAGCAGCATCGTGATGATCGACCGGTAGACCAATAACAGCATCGCAATAATGACCAAGAACGTGACGGTTGTGATCACTTGCAGGCTGCGGTCACCGGCGATGTGTTGATCCGCCGACAATGCGGCAGGTCCGGTCACGTAGGCCTTGACGCCCGTGGGTGCAGGCACGCTTTTGACGATCTGTTGGACGGCCTCGACCGATTCGTTGGCCAGCGCTTCACCCTGGCTACCGGCGAGGTAGACCTGGACGTAGGCGGCCTTGCCGTCGTTGCTCTGGGCACCTGCCCCGGTCAGCGGATCGCTCCACAAGTCCTGAACGTGTTCAACGTGTTTGGTGTCGGCGTCGAGCTTTTTGACGATCTGGTCGTAGTACGTGTGTGCACCGTTGCCGAGCGGATTTTGGCCCTCCAGAACGATCATCACCGAGCTGTTCGACTTGTACTCGCCGAATACCTCACCCACGTGCTTGGTCGCGATCACCGATTGCGCGTCGTCGGGGCTCATCGACACCGAGCGCATCTGCCCGACGATGTCGAGCTGCGGGACAACGGTGTTGAGCACCGCGATGATCGCGATCCAGCCCAGGATGATGGGTACAGCGAACGTTCGGATGAACCGCGGAATCGTAGCCCGCGCTGCATGTTTGGCGACGGGGATGGCGTCGGTCCGGGCGTCGGCCGTGTCTTCAGTGGTCGTGCTCATGCTGATTTCACCAAGCAGAAGGTCAGGGCGTGCACGCCGTTGGATATTTTCTCGGCCTTGACCTCGTTATCGATGGTGATACGGCAACCGAGGTAATTACCGTCGCTTTGTGCCGAGATGTTCGGGAAGACCGATGGGGCAGTCGTGCTAAGGACTAACGTCCAAGGCAGCACGGCTCCGTCTACCCGCCGGGGATCGGCGCTCAAATCCAGGTAGTTCACGTTCGCGCGCGGCGCCGATCCGAAGATCTCGTATTTGACGACCTTGGGCTTGAATGGCTTGGAGTCGTCCACCCGTGCGCTTGTCACGCTCGCGGCGTTCTCGGCGCCGAAGAATGACTTGACCCGGGCCACGGTGAAGCCGCCGACCACGACGACCGCCACGATCAACAGCGGCAACCACGCGTTGCGGACAGCCTTGGATATCTGCACCGAGGTGAGTTCCTTCCTGGTCGGGCATGGCGATGCGGTCGGCTTCCAGCGGATTGCGTTGCGCCATAACCGGTCTCGGTGGTTGCAGTGGCGCCTCCGCCACCGAGGTGCCTCGCACTGTGGAACCGTTGTCAAGCACTGCCGGCTGACCATACTACATACTGTGCATTTTTTGCAGAATGTGCAACAATTAGTTAGAGTGTTTAAGATCACTCCGTAAAAATGCTGTTGACCAGCTCAGCAGCGCGCTCGACGTACGGCATCGGTGTGTCGTCCGCATCCTTGGGCCCGCCGCTGGTCCAGCTTTCGATGCCGGAACGTACGGCCGTCAGTGCCAGCGCCGAGATCAACGCGGGGATCTCGTCGTCGGGCCCCATCGCCTGGCGGCGGGCAACCACGTCAGTCAAATGGTTTTGAAACCGCTCCAAATCCGCGAGAAAAGCCGACAACACCGCGGGGGTTGTTTTGGCGAGTTCCAGCATGCCTTCTGCTTGTTCGCGCGCCGGTGGCATGTCGCGGAGATGGTGGGCCGCCAGAGTGATCAGCTCGGCCAGGACTACCGAATAAGGAGCGGGTCCGGCTGCGACGAAATCGGCGACCAGCTCGGCGGGTATGTCAGAGGGACCGTAGGCGATCGCCGATTCCTTGTTGGGGAAGTAATTGAAGAACGTGCGTGGTGAAATTCCGGCCTCGGCGCAGATCTCGTCGATGGTCACCTTGTCGAAGCCTCGTTCGCGCGCCAGGCGCACAGCGGCGTCACGGATGTCCGCGCTCGTCTGGCGACGACGTCGCTCGCGCAGACCCACCGGGTTACCCACCCTCCCATCGTTGCACGTTATGTAAACATTGCAGTCAAATGCGATGAGTCGAGCGGGAAGGCGGCCTCAGCCGGCAGCGGCTCAAGCCACGCGCGACGTCGGACTATCGATCACCGAGTAGTTGGTTGCGTCGCCCGAGATCACCTGGCTCTGTTCGCCGCGCACGCTCACCGGGATATCGCCGGCCAGCGTGATCCGGTGCATCCGGCGAGGCTGGTTCCCGTAATCGGAGACGGCGTAGTGCTGGGTCGCGCGGTTGTCCCACATCGCGACGTCACCGAGTTCCCAGTTCCATCGAATCGTGTTCTCCAGCCAGGTAATACGGTCCTGGAAGATTCTGAACAAAGCCTGGGACTCGCTGCCGGTTACCCCCAGAATGCGCTTGACGAAATTCCCGAGCAGCAGTGATCTTTCGCCTGTCTCGGGATGCACCCGCACCACCGGGTGGTGGGTTTCGAAGAGTGCCGAATGAAATTCGGCGGCATACTTCAACACCGCGTCGGGGTTGGTCTATAGCGCTGCCAGTTTGGCGGGATCGATTTGGGCGTAGTCGAACTCGTTGCTGTGCATCGCCCAAAGGCCGTCAGCGAGCTGCTGCAGCGGCTGCGGCAACTGCTGGTAGGCGGCCACCGTCGAGGCCCAGGTGGTGGTGCCGCCATAGGAGGGCACCTCGACGGCGCGCAAAATCGACGCTTTGGGCACCCGGTCAACGAAAGTGACGTCGGTGTGCCACTGGTTGGCGCCTTTGCCGTCAAAAGACTCCAACCGCATGACCCGGCTGCCTTCGAACTCGAGGGTGGGGTGCGGGGTCGTCGGGACACCCAGGCTCTCCGCGAAGGCGAAGTGTGATTCGTCGTCGAGGTGATGCTGACCGCGGAAGAACAGCACCTTGTGCTGCGCCAGCGTCCGATTGATTGCGGCCGCTGTTTCGGCATCGAGCTCACCGAGTCGCACCCCGTCGACGCGCGCACCGATGTTCTCGCTCAGCTTCACCACACGGAGATCACTGCTCATGTCCGTCCCTTCGACGCGTTCCCGGTGTAGGCGGCTGTCTACACGGCGATTTGTCCGCTACTGTACACACATGGCTACATCGGCGGCAACGGTTGCGATCAGCTCAAAACCGATGGGCAAGGACGAGGTGGTAGCTGCCGTATTGGAAGCCGCCAGCGAGCTGTTCGCCGAGAAGGGTCCGGCCGCGACGTCCATTCGTGAGGTTGCGGCGCGGGCGGGGGTGAACCACGGGCTGCTGCATCGCCACTTCGGGAGCAAACGCCAACTACTGGCGGCGACCCTGCAATATCTCGCCGATTCGGGAGCTAAGCTGCGCGAGTCCGGGGCACCCGCGGAGAAACTAGAGGCCGCACAAGAACTTCAGGCGCGCGTCATGGTGCGTTCGACGCTCGACGGATTTCCCATCGAAGAACTCCAGAAGCGCTTCCCCGGGATGGAGCGGTTCCTGGAGCAGGTGCGCTCCGGTGTCAGCGACGACCGACAGGCACGGTTGTTGGCCGCCCACGCGATGGCGCTTCAATTCGGGTGGGGGCTGATGGCCCCAACCTTGCGGGTCGCGTTTGGCCTCAACAACCTCAGCGACGCCGAAATCCGGGAGGCGGTTGCCGAGCAAACCGCGAAAATCGTTGCGCCGCAATGACAAGGTCGAACCCGAGTGGGCCGGCTCTGTTGTAGCTGGTCGGCGAGCGCTACGGTCGGTAACACAGGTAACGGAGGTTTGTATGGCCGGGCAAATCCCATTGGTCGACTATCTGGTGCTCGACGACGGTGATCCGCACCTGATCGCTCAGGAATGCACCAGCTGCGGCGCCCGGTTTTTCGACCGTCGCAACGCTTGTGCCGGCTGCTTTGCGACCGGGTTCAAGACTGTGCCGGTTGCCACTGAGGGGACGGTGCGGGCGTTCACGATCGTCACCTTCGCCGCACCGGGCGTCCCCACCCCGTTCGTCGCGTCCGTCGTGGACTGCGACGGCACACAGGTGCGCGCCAACCTCGTCAACGTCGAGCCTGATCCCGAGCACGTCCGCGACGGGATGAAGGTGCGGCTGGCCACCTACCCGATGGGAACCGATTCCGAGGGCACCGAGGCAATTGGCTTCGGCTTCGAGCCCGCCGAATGACATCACCTAATTCGCCTGACAAAGGAGCAGCGACGATGAGCGCCAGCGACGAGATCTGGATCCTGGGGATCCGGATGACCAAGTTCGGCAAGCATCCCGATCTCGACACCGTGGATCTGGCCGCCGAGGCCGCGATCGGCGCGCTCGGCGACGCCGGTGTCAGCATGGCCGATATCGGTGTGCTGGCAGCTGGGAATCTGATGGCTGCCAACGCCGGGATCGGTCAGCAGCTGCAGAAGCAGATCGGCCAGACCGGCATCCCGGTGTACAACGTGGCCAACGCCTGCGCGACCGGCGCCACCGCGCTGCGGACCGCCATCATGGCCGTCAAGGCCGGCGAGGCCAAGTACGGAATGGCCGTCGGCGTGGAGAAGCTGTCGGGGGCCGGGTTGCTCGGCGCGGGCGGCAGGAAGAAGGACAGCGCCGACGTCTGGGAGCCCAAGGGTCGTTACGGCGCGGTCGCACCGGTCGACGGGCGGATCGGCACCGAGGCCATGCCCGGTGTTTTCGCCCAGATCGGCACCGAGTACGGCCACAAGTACGGTGGCACCAGCTTTGAGTTGTTCGCCAAGATCAGCGAGAAGAACCACGCGCACTCGACGCTGAACCCACTGGCCGCCTACCAGAAGAAGTTCACCCTCGAGCAGATCATGAACGACGTCATGATCGCCTACCCGAACACCCGGCCGATGTGCTCGGCCAACTGCGACGGTGCTGCGGCCGCGATCGTCTGCAGCGGTGAGACGTTGAAGTCGCTGTCGTCCGAACAGCGGCGCCGCGCGGTAAAGGTGTCGGCGTCGGTGCTGACCACCGACCCCTACGAGCAGGGCTGCCAGGTCTTGCCGAACGTCAACACGTTAACCCGCAATGCCGCTGCGACTGCCTATGAGCAGGCCGGGGTCGGCCCGAGCGATCTGGACTTGGTCGAGCTGCACGACTGCTTCGCCACCGCCGAGCTGGTGCACTACGACAACCTGATGCTGTGCGAAGAAGGCGGCGCCGCCGACTTTTTCAACTCCGGTGCCACCTGGCGCGACGGCTCCACCCCGGTCAACGTGTCGGGCGGGTTGCAGTCCAAGGGCCACCCCATCGCGGCCACCGGCATCGCCAACATCTGGGAGATCTGCCACCACCTTCGCGGCGAAGCCGGCGACCGTCAGATTGAGAACGCCAAGGTTGGGCTGGCCCATGTGATCGGTCTGGGCTCCGCCTGCGGCGTGCACATTTTGGAAAAGTCGGCGGCCTAGTCAGTAGTCGCGAGCGCGGCGGAGGGGCGAGGATCCGTGGGCGGGTTCCTGGCGGGCCGAGATAGGAAAGAAGGACGGGAGTGAACGAAGAGCAACGCAATGTGATGGCATCAGGGCGGGGCTTTATCGCTGCGCTGGACCAAAGCGGTGGCAGCACCCCAAAAGCTTTGAAGCTTTATGGGATTACGGAGGACGCGTTCCACGGCGACGAGCAGATGTTCGATCTTATTCACCAGATGCGTGAGCGCCTGATGTCAAGTCCGAGCTTCTCCGGGGACAAAATATTGGCGACCATTCTTTTCGAGCAGACGATGGGCCGAGCCATCAACGGTGAGGACACCGCGGCGTTCCTGTGGAAGCAAAAGCACATCGTGCCGTTTGTGAAGGTCGACCAGGGGCTTGCTGACGCTGAAAATGGTGTGCAGCTGATGAAACCGATGACGAAGCTCGACTCGTTGCTGGACCGCGCCGTCGATAAGGGCATTTTCGGTACCAAGATGCGCTCGTTCATCCAGGAGGCGGACCAGGACGGGGTCAAAGCCATCGTCGACCAGCAGTTCGACTACGCGCACACAATCGCTGCGCGCGGGCTCATGCCAATCATCGAGCCCGAGGTAAGCATCAAATGCCCCGACAAGCCCGAAGCGGACGGCCTGTTGGTGGCAGCGCTAAGGGCGAAGCTCGACGAGCTCGACGGCGACGGGCAGGTCATGCTCAAGCTGACGTTGCCTGATGAAAACGACCTCTACGCGCCGCTGATCGAGCATCCCCGCGTTCTGCGGGTGGTCGCGTTATCCGGCGGCTACAGCCTCGCGGAAAGTTGCGCGATCCTGGCCCGCAATCACCGCCTCATCGCGAGCTTCTCGCGCGCCCTGACCGAAGGATTGACTATCGACCAGAGCGATGCGGACTTCGATGAGAAGCTCAAATCGAATATCGATGAGATCTACGCCGCCTCGGTGACCTAACCGCCGCCACCGGCTCAAACCGCAGACCCGCGGACGGACACCGGCCATCGCCTTCATACCGCGGCTTCCGGGTTCTCGAGGACTAGCGCAATGCCCTGCCCCGAGCCGATGCACACACCGGTTACCCCGTATCGCACCTTACGTTCCCGCAATTCGGTGGCCAGGGTCAGCACGTACCGAGTGCCTGAGGCGCCGAATGGGTGCCCGGTCGCGACCGCCCCTCCGTTGGGGTTGAGCTTGTCGTCGGGGATCGTAAACCCGTCCAGCTGATTGATTAGCTCACGCAGCACTCCCAGCGCTTGTGCGCTGAATGCCTCGTGCACTTCCCAGACGTCGACCTGCTCGGGTGCGAGTCCGGCACGCCTGAGCGCCAACGGAATCGCCCACGCCGGCGCGAGTCCCATGATCAGTGGGTCGAGTGCATAGACCGCCGACGACACCACTCTGGCCAACGGCACGACACCGAGATCGGCCGCCTTCTCTCCCGATGCGATCACGATCGCGCTGGCCCCGTCGGTGAGCGGGGATGAGTTGCCGGCGGTCATCTGGGTGGTGCCGGCCTGGACCGGCAGAGCGGCCAGCCGTTCGGCGGTGGTGTCGTCGCGGATGAACTCGTCGTGCTCGAATACCCGCGCCGGCGTCTTCTTGGTCGCCGGGATCGAAACGGGCATAATCTCTTTGGCCAGGCGGCCCGAGTTGCGAGCCGCCGCGGCGCGGTGTTGTGACCGCAAGGCGAACGCATCTATCTCCTCGCGGGTCAGGTGGTAACGGTCCGCCACGTTCTGCGCGGTCTCGATCATCGAGATGTATGCGTTGCGGGCCAACAAGACCGGGTTTGGTGGGCCGCCGGCCCCGGCCCACATAGTGTCGAGCAAAAAAATGGGGCCGCGGGGGGAGAACGGTGCGTCGCCCTTCATGTAGGCCCAGCCCGATCGGGACATCGACTCGACCCCGGAGGCGATCCCGGCATTCAATTCGCCGGCCATGATCGCATGGCTGATCGCGACCGTCGCGCTCACTGACGAACCGCAGAACCGGTTGATCGTGGCCGCGGCGACACTGTCGGGGAAGCCGGCGGCCAGTGCGGCCCATCGGGCGACGTCGCCCATTCCTTCGTGAGCCACGTTGACGCAGCCCGCCATGATGTCTTCGATCTGCTCAAGGGCTACTCCGACGTGCTCACAGGCACCTCGCATCGTCATGCCCAGCAGATCATCGGTTCGCAGGTGCGACAGCGATCCCCCGTAGCGCGCAAACGCTGTGCGTGTCCCGCCGAGAACGAATGCATCTGTCATTTCTGTGTCCTATCCGAAGGCACTTCAGTGAATCCCGGTTCCCCGCCGTCGACAACGGAATTGAACCGGATCCGGGTTTCATGCTCGCTGATCTCTTGGATTACGCTTTCCGGAAGCGCAGAAACATCGAAGTTCTCTCTGATGCGTGACGGCGTGACAGATCCCGTGAGAACCGCGGTGCCGCGCTGAATACCCCAGGCCAAAAGGACTTGCGCAGGCGTCTTTTCAAAACGCTCAGCGATCGAGACGATGAGCGGGTCGTCAAGCAGCCGCGGTTCCAGCGCGTGTCCCAGCGACGCGAACGCCAACAGGATGATCCCATGGGCCTTGCACAATTCGTGGAGCTCCCATTGCGGGTGATACGGGTGCGACTCGACTTCGACGACCGCCGGCTTGATCCGGGCGGTCTCGATGATCTCGCCGGCGCGTTCGGCGCCGATATCGGACAGTCCGATTGCTCGCGAAAGTCCCTCGTCAACAAGGCCTTCCATGGCAGCCCAGGTTTCCTCTAGCGTGACTCCGTCGTCGTAGATGACATCTCCATGGGGGTGACGGGGATCTTGGTCGTCGCCGGGCTGAAACGCGAACGGGGTGTGCACCAGATACAGATCGACGGTATCTAGCCCGAGGCGGCCCAGGCTCGCCTGCAGCGCGGGCTTGACCCGTTCGGGTCGATGGTTGTTGTTCCACAGCTTTGTGGTCACGAACAGTTCCTCGCGGCGGACGGTCCCGGCTGCGAACAAGTCTTTGAGCGCCTCGCCGACCAGTGCTTCGTTGCGATACCGCTCGGCGGCGTCGAGATGGCGGAAGCCCACCTCGACCGCTGTCTTGACGGCGCTGTGCGTCTTCGTGTTATCCGACAGTGAAGTCCCGAACCCGAGCGCCGGGATCGCACCGCTGCCGTTGTTCAGGGCAAATCTGCGCTTAGCTAGATCTTCGTTCGATGCCATTTGCCTTCACTTTCATTGGGCCGACGCATAGAAGGCGTCGGCTGGTAGCGACGCGATGCCGAGCTCGGCTGCGACCGCATCGGCCCCGTGCCGCGCGACCTCGAGGTCCACTCGGCCGTCGGAGGTGTAGTACGGACGGATGTAGCGCTCGTAATAGCGCTGGATCTCCTCGCGTGTCATCCGGTCCAGGAACGACGCGATGTAGCGGACAGCCAAATCGGGCTGGTCCGCCATCGTTTTCAGGGCTCGCCGGTTGGCGCGCACCAGTGCCTGCACCGCCGGGCTGTCGACGGGATTGTGCTTGGGGTCCACCGCAATTCCGACGGTGGGAATTCGGAAGTGATCGCCCACCCAGGCCAACACGTGGAAGCCCTCCTCCGCGGCGACCTGTTCGGGTCCCAGGGTGCTGCCGATGTACGCGGCGTCGATCGAGCCGTCGTGAAGGTGCCGTAGGTCCATCTGGTAATCGCCCGGATGCCGTACCACACATTGCACGTCGCTGTCTGGGTCTAAGCCGTGCTTGCGCAGCACGATCCGCGCGAAAGTCCCGGGCGGACTATCCGGCGCGTGGACCGCTAGCCGGCGGCCGCGAACGTCCGCCATGGACTTCACGCTGGCGTTCCCGACGAACCAAAACAACGGCCGGTCCGTGTTGACGCTCAGCACGGTCCATTCGATGCCGTCGGTCAGCCGCGACAACAGTCCCCGGCCGAGCCCGATGGTCGCACAGGCGCGCACACGTGTTATGTCCCAGCGGGTTCCATCCCGTAAGGCGACATGGACACCCTCATCTTCGAAGTAGCCCTCCTGATCGGCGACGTAGGCGACGAGCTCCTCATGGATGCCGCGCCCGACATACGCAAGGTCGATCGTGTGCATGGTGAGACCTTCCTCTATCTGCATGAGATCCGATGCAGCATCGTCGCATTCAGTCCATCGTCAGGCCGCCGTCGAGCGGGAAATAGTGGCCGGTGGTGAAGCCGGAATCCTCGCTCGCCAAGAACGCCAACGTCTCGGCCACCTCGTCGGGCGTGACGAGTCGTCCCATCGGCGCGGCCGCACCGAGCTCATTCAATTTCTCGGGTGTCAGCTTCTTGTTCATCGACGTACCCTGCACCGTCGCCGGTGCGACGAGGTTGGCGGTGATTCCGTGCGGCGCCAGCTCGAGTGCGATGTATCGGGCGAACTGATTCACGGCCGCCTTGGGGACGCCGAGGTTGATCATGCCGTTGCGCGGATGCCGCGATGGCTCGGCGGTGAGATAGAGCAGACGGCCATAGCCGCGCGAAGTCATGCCCGGCACAACAGCTTTGGTGAGCAGGAACGCGGCGTGCAGCTCTCGGTCCAGCTTTCCGCCGAGCTGTTCCCAGGTCAGATCGGCGAACGAGGTGATGTCGTAGGGGATCAACGCGTTGTGCACGAGCACGTCGACTCGCCCCCACCGCTGTTCGGTGTCGCCGACCATCGCCGAGACATCGTCGGGGACGGTGACGTCGGCCCGGGTGGCCACCGCCTCACCCCCAGCCGCAGTAATGGCCGCGACCACCTCTTCAGCCTCCTCGGCGCTCGAGTGGTAGTTCACGACCACCCGAAACCCGCGTTCGGCAAGAACCCGTGCGGTCGCGGCACCGATTCCGCGGCTGGCTCCAGTGATGATCGCTACTCGTGACATCAGAGTTGGCCTCCGCGTGAAGAGAAGAAGCTCAGGACGTCTACAGCAGCAGATGCTACGGCGCGAAACGTTGCCGGTATAGATGTCGACCGCACATTTAATGCCCACGACCTGCGTGAAATACCCAGTTATGGCGTTCCCACGATGCAGCTGACATGATCACTGGCGTGGAAACTCTGCCGATGCATACCTGGACGCGGGTCGACGGCATGCCACTCGGGCTTCATCCTGACGCCCGCGCGACCAGCCGATAGCCGATGATCCGATGATCCGATGACAGCACCCGATGCACTTCGCCATTCGCGGATTCCTCTTGCCCATGGACAGGGTGCGATGCCCGCCGTCGGGTTTGGGACGCTCATTCCGGATTTTGCCGAAACCAAGCAGTCCACCAAGGCTGCACTGGGAGTGGGGTTTCGACATTTCGATTGCGCAGAACGGTACCGCAACGAAGAGGCGGTTGGTGATGCGCTGCGCGAGACGTTCGAGGCCGGAACGGTTCGGCGGGAAGAGCTATTCGTCACGACCAAGTTGTGGAACACCAATCATCGCCCGGAGCGTGTCAAGCCTGCCTTCGACGCCAGCCTCCAGCGCCTTCAAATCGACTACGCCGATTGCTATCTGATCCACACGCCGTTCGCCTTCCGTCCCGGCGACGATCAAGATCCGCGTGACGAGAACGGTCAGGTGGTCTACGACGACGGAGTCACGTTGGCGGACACCTGGGCCGCGATGGAGGCCCTTGTCGACGACGGTCGCTGCAGGTCGATCGGTCTGTCGGATGTCACATTGGAAAAGGTGCGCGAGATTGTGGCGGTCGCGCGCATCAATCCGGCCGTGGTGCAAGTCGAATCGCATCCGTATCTTCCCGAATGGGAACTGCTCTCCTTCTGTCAGGAGCATGGGATCGTGCTGCTGGCGTTCGCGGCGCTGGGACATGCTTCGGTGCCAAACGTGTTGGAGGACCCGGTTATTACGGGTATCGCGGAGCGCCTGGGCATGACACCAGCCCAGGTCACCCTGTCTTGGGCTGTGCAGCGCGGAACTGCGTTCCTGACCACCTCGACCAAGCCTCACCGAATCGAAGAGAACTTCGACGTCTCGACACTCCCTGAGGACGCCATGTCCGACATTCGAAACCGCATCACCACGAACGTCAGGTTGAACACAGTGATTCACACCGGCGTGCCTGGATTCATTCCACGGAGCAAGTGAACCGCGTGCGTCGATCACCCTGACCGACAGCCGGTGGACGCGTTGATGTGACCGGACCGCAGTTCCCAGGTCACGACAGCCAATTGCCTGAGGTAGCGTTTTGAGGAGTCTTCGGTAGTCGACGATGGAGCGAAGGAGCGGAGTAGTGGATTCGGCTTTACTTGGCCTACTGACCATAGTCACCCTTGCGCTGGCGTTGGTGTTCGGTGCCTTTGCTGCTGTACACGTGAAGCGGCTGGGAGACCGAACGCCCGCTCCGATAAGCGAAGAAAATTGGAGCGCCAAAGCGGTTCTAAATAAAGTACGCAAACGCGAACCCATGTCGAGGGACGAGCTGGATTATGCGAAGCAAATCGTTGCCGACCGTAGCTCCCCGATGGCACTCTGCATCCCTGGCGCTTTGTTCATGCTGGGCAGCTTTTATGTATTTGGCAGTCTTTACACCTTGCATGGAGCCACGCCCTCCGAGCGGACATTCCTCGGGGTGATCCCCATGTTGACCTCCACAAACCTCGCCATTCGGCTTCTCCGCAGCGCAAGGTTGAAAGGGCGACTACGGAAAATGGCTTGAAGCAACACAAGGCATGTGGTGTGGCCGTTTCGTTGATTTCCGGTGAGTTGGACGTTGGTTCGTAGGTGCTGCCGACAGCATCAGCAGGTGATAACGTCTCACACCGCTTGCTTGCGTTCCGGCCGAGGCTGGTAGTGTCATAGCGGTCCTATCTCAACCTAGTTGATATAGGAACCAAGGGGTGTGGCCCTGGCACCGGGGTCAGGGACGAAGCGAGAACACGAGGTCGGAGACCGGATTCCGAAAGGTGATGGAGTGAGCCCTCGTTCAGTCGGCAGGACTGTCTTGGCGCGAGTCTGGATGCCATTGGTTGCCGTCGTTGCGCTCTCTTTGGGTGCGGTATTGATGTGGAAGGTGCACGAATTCTCCGCTCCGCCGCCCGTCACTACCGTCCTTGGCCCGCAAGCAGTTCCGGAGTTCAGTCCCAAACAGGTCGTGTATGAGTTGTCCGGCTCCATCGGGACGGGGGGGATGCTCGTCTGGGCGGACGTCGACGGGCATCCGCATCGGGTTGATCTCACGAAGTTGCCGTGGTCGCACACGGAGACGACCACGCTCACGGTGGTGTCCGCCAGCATCTCGGCGCAAGTTCACGGCGGTGATCACGTCGGCTGCCGGATACTGGTGAACGGCGTTGTCCGCGCTGAACAATCCGAAACCCGTCAGGATGCGCACGTCTTCTGCCTAGTGAAATCCGCATGAGCGAGCAGCGCGCGAACGAGACTGGGGCGAAGCGACCCTTCTTCCCGAGAATGGTCCGTGCCTTCGCGATACCGATCATCGTCTTTTGGGGGCTTTTGGCGATCTCGACGAACACCTTCATGCCGCAGGTAGAGAGGGTCGCCGAGGAGCTGGCGGGGCCGATGGTGCCGCACTACGCGCCGTCGCAGCGGGCGTTGCTGGACATCGGTGCGAAGTTCCACGAGTCCAATTCGACCAGCTTCACCATGCTCGTGCTGGAAGGCGACCGACCGTTGGGCCCGCCCGGCAGCGTGGCGCATCGGTACTACGACGACTTGGTGCGCCGGCTCCAGCAAGACCCCAAGCATGTCCAGTACGTCATGGATCTGTGGGGGAAGCCGATCACCGCGGCCGGGGTGCAGAGCCTCGACGGCAAGGCCACCTACGTGCTGACGCGCACGGCGGGCGATATCGGCACGATGCAAGGGAATAACTCCGTTAAGGCCGTTCGGGATATCGTCGCGAAGGACACACCGCCGCCCGGGCTCAAGGTCTATGTCAGCGGCGCGGCTCCGCTGGCCACGGACGAACTGGATATTGCCAATTCGAGCTTGAACGACATCACGATCGTGACGATCTTCCTTATCGTCGGGATGTTGTTCTTGGTGTATCGCCGCGTTTCCACCCTGGCGGTGCCCCTCTACGGCGTTCTGTTCGAGCTGCTGGTCGCGAAGGGAGTCGTTTCAACTCTGGGCACTCTCGGGTACCTCGAGCTCTCGTCATTCGCGGTGAACATCGTCGTCGCGCTGACCCTGGGGGCGGGGACGGATTACGGCATCTTCTTGATGGGCCGCTATCACGAGGCGCGACGAGCCGGCGAAAGCAAGGAGGAGGCGTTCTACACCGCGTATCGGGGGGTCGCACCGATCATCATTGGCTCGGGGCTGACGATCGCAGGGGCGTGTTACTGCTTGACTTTCGCCCGACTCAACTACTTCCACACCATGGGGCCCGCCGTTGCCATCACCATGCTGTTTACCATCGCCGCCGCGCTGACGCTGGGCCCGGCCCTGTTGACGTTGGGCAGCCTTTTCGGGCTCATGGACCCGAGAGGGACGGCCCAGGGGCTGCTGTATCGGCGGATCGGGACGAGCGTGGTGCGCTGGCCGGTGCCGGTCCTCGCGGCCAGCGCCGCCGCCGTCATGCTGGGGGCGATCTTCGTGCCGACGTATCAGGTGAACTACGACGACCGTGAATACCAGCCCCGCAATACCGGTTCCAACCAGGGTTTCGAGGCGGCGGATCGGCACTACCCGAAGAGCAAACTGTTCTCCGAGATGCTGATGGTCGAGACGGATCATGACATGCGAAACTCGGCCGATTTCATCTCGCTGGACCGGGTGGCCAGGGCTCTCATTCGCATTCCCGGCGTCGCGGAGGTGCAAAGCATCACCAGGCCCATGGGCCGAGCATTGGAACATGCCACCCTGCCCTACTTGTGGACCACGTCAGGCAGCGGTAGCGGTCAACAGAACCCGTTCAACATCCAGCAAAACACCAATACCGACAAGCAGGCACAGGTCAACGCGGACACTGTCAAGGTCTTACGGAAAGAGATCGACTACTTCCAGAACTTGTCGGATGAGCTACACAAGACGGTTATCACCACCGAGGATCTGGAAAAGGTCACCAATGAGATGAATGAGGAAATCTCAAATCTCGACGATTTCTTCCGGCCGCTGAAGGGTTATTTCTATTGGGATAAGCACTGTTTCGACGTTCCCATTTGCTGGGCATTCAGGTCGCTATGGGATACGCTCGACAAGATCGACCATTTGGCCGCTGATATCAAGGACGTCAGAACCTCCCTCCAGGCCATCGACGCCATCGTGCCGCAAATAATCACGCAGCTGAAACTCACGGCCGACGACACGGAGCAAATAACGGCTCTTTTAACCAATACCTACGGCCAGTCGGCCCTGCAGTCCACACAGACCGACCAGACATACTACGACCAGGTCAATGTGGGGCTCGACTTCGACCAGTCCAAGAGCGATGACTTCTTCTACATCCCCCATGAAGGTTTTGACAACGAAGACGTCAAGACTGGTGAGAAGCTCCTGATGTCGCCGGACGGCAAGGCTGCTCGGTTCATCGTCACCCACGAGGGGGACGCCATGGGCCCCGAAGGCGTGAAGCATGTCAACGCATTCCCCGACGCGATAACCACGATCTTGAAAGAGACCTCGTTGGCCGGCGCGAAAGTTTATATCGGCGGCACGGGAGCGACCGATAAGGACATCAAGGAATACAGCGCATCCGATCTGGCTATCGTGGCTGTCGCCGCCTTCGTGCTGATCTTCTTGATCATGTTGTTCCTCACGGGAAGTCTGATGGCCGCCTTGGTCATCCCCGGCACGGTGGCCTTCTCCTACGCCGGGGCGTTCGGGCTCTCCGTGCTCCTCTGGCAGCACCTCATCGGCCTGCACCTGCACTGGTTGATATTGCCGCTCACGTTCATCATCCTGGTGGCGGTGGGTTCGGACTACAACTTACTGTTGATCGCCCGAGTCAAAGAGGAGCTTCACGCCGGGTTGCACACCGGTCTCATCCGCGCGCTCGGAAGTACGGGTGGTGTGGTGACGTCCGCGGGTTTGGTGTTCGCGTTCACCATGCTGGCGATGCTTACCAGCGAGCTCAGAACCATCGGTCAGATAGGTTCCACCGTATGCATCGGCCTGCTGCTCGACACACTGATCGTGCGTTCGTTCGTCGTGCCGTGCGTCCTCAGCATCCTCGGGAAGTGGTTCTGGTGGCCAACGCTGGTGCGTTCCCGTCCGCTACCGCCGCGATAAGGGCGTCATCAACCAAGATGGTGGAGCTAAGGGGACTCGAACCCCAGTCTTGACCAGGCAGATGCCGATTTACCTACATGTTCGTTCCGTCTCGTTCCGATTCAGTCTCGGTAAATTACCTACGGGTTTGTTTTCGCGTCTTGACGGCGTCAAGAGCCGTTATCACCCGTAATCTCTCTAATCAGAAGGTGTCGGTGACGTCGACGGTGCCGCGGCCGTCCATCGCCACCCCGATTGGAGTATTTTTAGCTGGTAGGTGCCTAGCATGTCCGACCAGGTGAGGACGTGGGAAAGGCCAGGGGCGAGATGGCGTTCGAACGTTACCGGCTGCCGACGCTGATCGGCCAGAGCCGAATGGGCAAGGTTATCGCGGCGGCGGCAGCCGCCATGGCGCTCGCGCCGCTCTTGGTGCTAGCCGCCACACCCGGTGCGGCACAGGCGGCTCCATCGATGGTGGCCGCTCAGGAGGACCCCACCCGACCCTGGTGGCGCATGGCGCTGCACTACGGGGTGTTGGTGATAGCAGTGTGCGTTGTGGCCTGGATGCTCCATCGTTTCGCGAAAATGTGGAGCGCGCCCATGACGGTTAGCGGTCTGTGGCCGGCCCGGCGAAGTTTCGGCCGGGGTGCGTTCGCAGGTGTGCTAATGGCCCGAAAAAGAATGGCGCTGGTCGAGGCGGGCCATAGATGTGCCATCCCCACCTGTCGGCACCCAACGACCGAGACAGCTCACATCCTGCCTGAGTCAGAGAGCGATGACGAATCGTTCGCGAACCTCATCGCGTTATGCGAGAAGTGCCAAAAGAAAGAAATCGATCGGCAGTCGATCCGCGGGTATAAGCGCAATCTCGCGATCTTGAACAGCCGTTACTCTGAGTTCGAGCGCCGGGTGTTCGATCAGATTGCCGAGACCGACCGGAGATTCTTCATCGTCGAGCCGGGCTTCGAGATCCTCCTCCTGCACGCGGTCAACGACGGGCTTTTGAAACGTGTTGAACTAGCGCCCGTAGGGGCCCAACGGGGTGAACCAACCCAGTACACGTACGAGGTCACGGATGAAGGCCTGGCCTTCATCAACCGATACGTCTGCGGTGAAGACATATCGTGAGGCCCCGCGTTTAAAACAACGGATTTTGCGAATTCGCGCATTCCTGAAATCTGTTGTTTCGCAACAAGTTTGCTAGTCTTCAAAGTTTCAACCCCGCGTGTGAAAAAGTCGTGACGTCGGCGGGTTTGGTGTTCGCGTTCACCATGCTGGCGATGCTTACCGATAGCAGCGTTACAGGTCAATGACGAGGGGTTCGGCCGGTTGGCTACAGCACAACAGGATGTTGCCCGGCGCAGGCTGTTCCAGAGGTTCGAGGGTGTAGTCGACGGTTCCCGCGATCAGCGCCGTCTCGCAGTTGTGGCACACGCCAGTGCGGCATGCCCACTGCGCCGGAACGTCACACGCTTCGGCGAACTCGAGCAGAGTGGTGGCCGGCGGGCCGAAGGGTGCCGTTATGCTGCTGCGGGCGAACTGCACCTGCGGTCCTGGTCCCGGCGGCCCGACCGGTAGATGCGGCGGGACCGCCGCCGCGGCGATCCCGGGCGTGAGTGCGGCTGTGGCGCCGAAGATTTCGGTGTGAATCTGCGCATGCTCAAAGCCCGCCTCCACGAGTCCCGCACTGACGTCGTCCATGAAGCTCGTGGGCCCGCATAGATATACGTCACTGGTGCGCGGAAGCCCGAGTCGGGCGATCACCGCTGCGGACAAGCGGCCGCGCTCGGCGTAGGCCGGGAGCTGGTCGGCTGGTTCGGGCCGACTGTAAAAGACGCGAATGTGGATGTCGCTGACCTGGTTCAGCAGTGCTCCGCTTTCGACTGCGAAGGGCTGCTGCGTCTGGTCCCGGGCTGCGTGCAGCCACCAGACCTGACGGGGTGATTCGGTCGCGGCCAAGGTATGCAGCATGGACAACACCGGCGTGACTCCGACGCCCGCGGACATCAGGATGACCGGCGACTCGGCGTTGGTGAGGAAGAACGCGCCGCGGGGCGCGGCGACCTCGAGGATGTCGCCAGCCTTCAGGTGGGAGTGAATATATGTGCTTGCGGCGCCATGTGTTTCGCGTTTGACGCTGATCCGATAATTCCCGGCTCCGGCCCAGTTGGACAGCGAGTAGTTTCTGATCAATGTCTCGTTGGTGTCTTCGCGTGGCAGGCGCACGGCGACCGATTGGCCGGGCCGCCATGGCGGCAGCGGCGCGCCGTCCGGATCGGCCAATGTGATCGAGCGAACGGTTCGGCTTTCGTCGTGGGTTGCCGTCACTTCAAGGGAACGGAACCCAGCCCATGCCGGCGGGGGGCTACTGGCGGCAGCCGTCAGGCCGGTGTTGCCCGCCGATGTGGATGTGTCATCCGCCTGGGTGAGCAGGCTTTGCAGGGATCCCTTCCACCCGGCGCTCAATGCGGGGATACGAAGGGCGCGTTCCAGGGCGTCGCGGGGATGGCCGGGAAGGTAAAGCAGCGCGTCGATTTCGGCGACGGTGACCTGTTCAGGTCCTGAGCCGACTTTGACGATCTCTTGTCCGGATTCAATCTGTCCTTCGGTGATGACCCGGAAATAGAACCCGGGGCGGTGATGGGATACCAGCAGTGCGGCCATCTGCGGCTCCCCCAGCCTCAGGCCGACTCGGTAGCAGGTGACCCGCGGTTGGCTGACCTCGAAGACGGCCTGCCCAATCCGGTATCGATCCCCGATGCACACCTCGTCGTCCGGCAAACCCTCGACGGTGAAATTCTCGCCGAAATGGCCCGGTTGCAGGTCGTCGCGATGCAGTTTGTCCGACCAATACCGGTAGGAATCAAGCTGATAGACCAGCACCGCGCGGTTCTCTCCACCGTGCCCGCCTAAGTCGCCTTGACCGTCGCCATCCACATTGAGGCGGCGGACCATGCGTGGCCCCACCACCGACTGCTTCCAGACACCGGTGTAGACCGTACGACCGTTCCATGCCACATTCTTCGGCAGACCGACGTTCACCGATACCAAGGTGGCCATGGCCCCGACCCTTCGTGCGCCTTCGACAATCTATTCTCGCTGACGCGTCAAGAGCGGGTCTGTCGGCGACCCGCGGCGCCGGCGATGAGCGATTAAGGCACTTGACATAATTTTGTTGCAGTGATGTCCTGGTGACATGGTGCGCGAAACATCCCCTGAGACACGGGGGTCGACGGTGGACCGGCTGGTCGAAGTCGGCGAAAGGCTGTTCGCGCAGCACGGCCTCGACGGTGTCTCGCTGCGCCAGATCGCGGCGGAGTCCGGCACTTCGAACAATTCCGCGGTGCGTTACCACTTCGGCTCCAAAGAGGCTCTGGTTACGGCGATCATCGAGTACCGGCTGCCGGACATCATCCAACGTCGCGAATTGCTGGCCGCCCGTGGCGATCCGGATGATCTGCGGTCAGTGCTGGAAGCCCACCTGCTGCCCACGATGGATATGGCCGAGAGTGCCGACAACCACTATCTGATCTTCATCGAGCAATTGCAGCGGTACGGACGCAGCACGAACCATCCGTTCCTCGATGTCTCGGCACCGTTGCGCAACTCGCATCGGAAGTTTCTTCGGAACACTGGAAACCTGTTGCCGCACCTGCCTAATGCACTTCGGGCGGAGAGGATCGTGACCGTTGCAAACCTGTGCCTGCACGCCTCGGCTGACCGCCAGCGGGCGCTTCACTTCGGTGCACCACAGCGCAGTTATGCGCTGCATGTCAACGACCTCTTCGACGGATTGGTGGGCTATCTGAGCGCCCCTGCGTCGGCCGCCACCCTGCGGAGCCTGAACACGAAAACAACCCACTCCGCCCGGTGAACACACTTGAGGAAAAGGTCGCCGTTGTCACCGGAGCGGCCAGCGGCATCGGCCGCGCGATTGCGCGCTCCCTCGCCGGACGCGGCACCGACATCGTCGCTGTCGATATCGACGCCGTCGGCATTACCACGTTGGCGGCAGACCTCGCGGCCCGGGGAGCCATCGCGGTGGCCTGCCCCTCCGACATCTCTGAGGCTGATGCCTTCGACGATGTCCGCAACACGGCACTGGAGCGGTTCGGCCATGTCGACATCGTGGTCAACAACGTCGGCGTGCTGACCAACGGTCTACCGCAGGACATTCCGATCGTCGAATGGCAACGCATCCTGAACATCAACCTGATGTCGGTAGTGCGCAGCAACGCCGTGTTCTTGCCGCTGCTCCTCGACCAGGGCAGCGGACACGTGGTCAACACCGCGTCGTTCGCCGGACTGTTCACCTATTCCTACGACCGGCTGCCCTATGCGGCGACCAAGGCCGCCATCGTCCAGATCAGCGAGGGTCTGGCACTTTATCTGCGGCCCAGAAACATCGGCGTCACGCTGCTGTGCCCGGGTCCAGTGCTCACCAACATCGCCTCGTCCATGCCGAAGTTCGGCGCCGGCGCGGCCATGCGCACCCCCGGTGATCAATTCGAACTGCTCGACCCCGCGCCAGTCGGTGACCTGGTGGCCGATGCGATTCTGCGCAACCGCTTTTTCGTGCCGACCCATCCCGAGGTCGTCGACGAGCTGCGTCGACGCGTCGATAACTGGGATGCCTACCTCGATTACCAGATCTCCCGCGAACCCTCCGTACCGAAAGGCCCAGACCGATGACCGAAGCCCGCACAGATGGCCTCGACGTTTTCAAGGAGCTGATGCCCGGACTGATCCCGGACGACGTGACAAGCCTGCGCGATGGCGGCTTCGCCGACGAACTCGCTGACCTGAGCTTCGACCACGTCTTCGGCAGCTTGTGGACCCGTGCTGGGCTGGACCGCCGTTCCCGCAGCCTCGTCACGCTCGGCGCGCTTATCGCGCTGCGGGCCACCGAGGAACTGAAATTCCATTTCCCAATTGCCCTGCGCAACGGGTTGACCATCGAAGAGATCGAAGAGGTGGTCTACCACATGGCCGGCTATGCCGGTTTCCCGGCAGCGTCTACCGCCCGCAACATCGGTCGCGAAGTGCTACCCAAACCGCAAGGCACAACCTAGCGGCAGCAAGATGGGCGCATGGACCTTTATGACGTCATGCGCACCACCGCCGCCGTACGCGAGTTCACCGGCGATCCCCTGCCCGACGATGTGCTCGAGCGCATCCTCGATAACGCGCGGTTCGCGCCCAGCGGCGGCAACCGCCAGGGCGCGCATGTGATCGTGGTGCGTGATCGGGGCACCCGCGAGGCGCTGGCCGAGTTGTCGATTCCGGGCGCCCGACGGTATGTCGCCCAGCTGGGAAACGGTGAGAGCCCGTGGAACCCGCTGCACCCGCCGAAGGTGACGGCGGCGGAGATAGCAGCCACCGAAGTGCCGCCTCATTTCACCGCGCCGCTGCTAGACGCCGCGGTGGTGCTTGTGGTCTGCGTCGACCTCGAGGTAGTCGCCGCGATCGATCAAGACCTCGACCGGATCGGCGTGATCAGCGGCGCATCGATATACCCGCTGGTGTGGAACATCTTGCTGGCCGCACGCAACGAGGGCTACGGCGGCACCATCACCACGAACGCAGTGGCGGAGGAGCCGCGGGTCCGCGATCTGCTCGGCGTGCCGGAGTCACACGCGGTCGCCGCGGTATTGCCACTGGGCAAGCCGCGGCGACAGCTGACGAAGCTGAAGCGCACCAACGTCGCCGAACTCGCGACCCGGGAGCGGTTCGACGGTGAGCCGTTGCGTGTGAAGGTTTAGGGGGTGGTGGTCGAGGTCGCGTGTGAACCGGCTTTGATGGAAGAAGGCTCCACCTGCTTCGACGCCGCCGAAATCGGTGAGAACGACCGCGAAAGGATCGGCCCCAGCGACGCCGCGCAACTCTTCAATCTTCCCAATAACGTTTGACGTCAGTCGGACCCAAAGATCCGTGGCGACGAGGCGGGAAAGCTGTGGGCGCCTCACCTAAATGGATGACGGTGCGCCAGCCGTAGCCGTGCGACGTTGGACCCACCAAAGGAGGCTTGGCATGTCGACGTATCGCGCTTTTCAGGTCACCGGGCAGCGGCAGTTTGAATTGGTGGAGCGTGAGCTGCTCGGGCCGCAGCCTGGTCATGTTCGATTTCGCGTGCAAAGTTGCGGTGTGTGCCATAGCGATGTGCTCGCCGTTGAGGGCTTACGCCCCGACCCGCGCCAACCGGTGGTTCCCGGGCATGAGGTCGTCGGCGTCATCGACGCCCTCGGACAACAAGTCAGCGGATGGAGCGTCGGAGATCGCGTTGGCGTTGGCTTTCTGGGCGGTCACTGCGGCGTATGTGTCTGGTGCCGTCGCGGGGACTTCGTCAACTGCGAAGACCAACCTCAGCCGGGCACCAATGTGGACGGCGGATACGCCGAGGTGGTCTACGCCCGCGCCAGCGGGCTGGTACGCATTCCCGACGCCCTGACGTCTGTGGATGCCTCTCCGCTGCTGTGCGCCGGCATCACTACTTACAACGCATTGCAGAAGTTGAAGGCGGAACCCGACGCGCTGGTGGCGATCCAGGGTATCGGTGGCCTGGGTCATCTCGGCGTGCAATACGCCAACAAATTGGGTTACCGCGTCGCGGCCATCGCACGGGGCACCGACAAGGCCGTGCTGGCAGATAAGCTCGGCGCACACCACTACATCGACAGTGCCGCAGTCGATCCCGCCAAGGCGTTACAGGAACTCGGCGGAGCGGTCGCGATCGTCGCGACCGCGGCCAGCGGTGCATCCATGTCGCCGTTGTTAGCGGGGCTCGCACCGCGCGGTCAGCTAGTGGTCGTCGGCGTCGGCGACGACCCGATTGAGGTCAACGCCTCCGACCTTGTCTTTGGTAGCCGCTCGATCGTCGGCAGCCTGACCGGCTCGTCGATCGAAAACGAGGCGAACCTGCAGTTCAGCGCCACCCACGGGGTCGCGCCCATGACCGAGGTGCTGCCGTTCGAAGCTGCGCCAGCAGCCTATGAGCGAATGATGTCCGGCCAGGCCAGATTTCGTGTGGTCCTCGACATGCATACCTAAAGTCTCGTCTAATGCATTGCCGCAGAACGTGCTTCGCTATGTTCGCCGTCGTCGAGCGTCTCGCGCGAGTCTGGCGGGAGGGCGGCGCGGGGCGATCGGTGTCGACGGCCATCGCCGCGGCCCGGTCCACAGAGCCGGCGGCGCGTCGAGTTGGCAGGCCAGCAACAGTGCGACCGTGTCGTAGTTGGCGCGCCAGCCACGAAAATGCGGCCAGGCCTGCTCATCGGTCTGTTCGATCGGGTACCCCACTTCGCGCAGCATTGCGGTGGCCGCCCTGAATTCGTCGAAGGACACCGCGACCGGGCCGTCCGGGTCTGGGTCGTCGGGTACCGGCAGCCGCATGAAAGTCGCGATCTGCTCTATCGCCACGAAGCCCATGCGAAGCGATAGCCGCGCGGCAAGTTTGGGTTCTCGCGACGGTGCCAGCGCGAGATGCATGGCAGCGGCATCCATCACCGCGATCAGCGAGACCAGCCAGTGCGACAGCGGCCGCGGTGATCGCATCCTGGCCAATGTCAGATAGGTGGTGTGGGATTCGGCGACCTCGGCGGCCCACCGTTCCCATGTGGTGAACAGCTCCTCAAGAAGGAGGGGTATGTCGCCGTCCTCGATTCCCCAACGGGTGCGGGCCAGAATCTCCGGCCCCCACGCTGGGACACCGGCGCGTGAGGTAAGCAGGGTGACTTCGGTTTCACGCCGGTTAAACGCGGCGTAGAGGGTAGGCAGGTACCCGACTTGCAAGCCGATAACGACGAGCCCCGTGAACGCCGCCAAGTATTCGAGCGTCGTGCTGCCCGTACCGGTCGGCGCGGCGTAACCGAGGGTGAACATCGACGATCCCGCGTGAGAGAACGCGGCTGCGAGGCTCCCGTTCAGGCTCGGCAAAAGCAGCAGCGCGAAACCTGCAACGAGCAGCCCGAGCCATACCGCCAGCCGTATCAGCAGCGACAGTGGCGACTGCCACGCGAGGATGCGGTCACGGCGCTCGAACGACCGCACCCGCCTGGCCAGCTGGTGGAACCCTGCGTCCAAGACTCGGTCCACCGCGCGCGATATCGGAGAACTGACACCGCGCGCCACCACAAGAGTGCCCACAACACTAAGCAGGGTGCTCGTCACGACGAACAGTCCCACAGCGAAGCCCAGCCACGCACCGATCACCACACCGCCGCCACATTCACTTAGTTGAGTTCGCCGCGTTCGCGCAGCACATTGGCCAACTGCACCCGCGACTGGACTGCAAGCTTCGAATATATCGAGCGAAGGTGGGTTCCCACGGTATTAACCGAGATGCCAAGCGCCCTGGCGGCCGACTTGTCGGTGTGGCCGTCTGCGATCAAATACGCCACCCGCCGTTCGGCCTCGGTGAGTGAACGGGGCTGTGGGTCGTTATGGTCGCGGACCCACTTTGCGCGCCGGGCGCCTGCTTGCCGCATGACACGCTGAACCGCTGCCCGGCGCGCAAACGCGCCCGTCTGATCGTAGTCGTCCCAAGCGGCGTCGAGTTGGTGCAGCGCAGCCTCGCGTTGGCCGGCGTCTAGCAGCATGCTGCCATAGCCTTCCACTCCGGCGGCCCGTAAAACCCTCCGCGGGCTGTGTTGCAAGACTCTCACCGACTCGGCCACCATGGCCGAGTCGCGGTTGAATAGCCCACGCATATTCAATGCCAACCCGGTCAGCGTCGCGACGTCCGGATTGCACCGCGCGCCTTCTTCAGCAATCTCAACGGCGTGCTCGGTAAAATCCGCTGCGCCGCAGGCCATTCCAACTTCAAAGAGGATCGTCATCCAGCACGGCCACCACGCCCAGTAGCTGCGTGACTGGTGCGGCGCCGCGAGCAGCTGCGACAAGATTTGGCGGCTATCGTCAAGGTCACCCTGAAGCGCGGCCAGCCAGCCCTGGGTGAATGTCACACCGGGGTGTGCGCTCGGCTGTTCGCCAGTAATTTCGATAGCCAGCCCGAGTCGTTGCTCGGCGAGGGCAGCCTGGCCGCGTAACAACGCGACGAAAGCGCGTATCAAGGTGCCCTCCACGACGTGCACCGTGGTGCCTACCAGCTGCCCGAGTTCGACAACGGACTCGGCGACCTGATCGGCTTGGGGCAGCTGGCCGAGGTTGTAGTGCTGTTTGGCTTCGGCAAACAGCAGGTCGGGGAGCAGCGACTCGGCCTTGCTGTTGCTGTCCTGGCGTGCGGCGTCCAAGAGTATCTGGGCATCGTCGTAGCGATCGAGAAGTTGCAGTTCCATGATCTCCTCAGCGAGGTAAGAAATCCTCGTTACCGATCGCAGTTCACGGAAATGCTTCAGCGCCAGTTGATGTCGACGCTGAGCGTGGGCGGCTTCACCAGCGGCCTGCAATGCCAGCGCGATTGCGTCATCGTCACGCGACGTCCTGGCTTGCGACAGCGCGGCGTTGGCCTGTTCGGCAGCCGCGTCGGCACCCAGGGTGCGGGTGGCCGCCAAGGCGTGCGCCGCCTGAAAGCGGGCCGCCAAATCAGGCCGGCCTGTACTCATGGCGAGCCCTCGCTCCGCGCGATCGATCAGGTCCACGAAGCGTCCGCTAAGCCAAAGGGCTTTCACACCGTGGGTTTGGATCCGGCCGATCGTGTCGACATCATCGACGGTGGCCAGCAGCCGGTCGGCCGCCGCGATTGTGTCGTTGACGCGTTGTGCGCGCGACATCACCGACACCGCTCGTTCGCCCAGCTCCAGCCAGTACGGCTGTCCGGGGCGCAGGGTCGCGAAGGCGTGCAGCGCAAGATCGGCGGCGTCGACGGCGCTCGTGGTGATTAGTGCCTCCGCGGCGGCGACCATGATCCGGGCGTTGGACTCGTCACCGACGGCGGTCGCCGCGCGCGCGTGAGCGCCGGCGAGCACTGGATCTGCCGCGGAGCCCGCGAAATATCCTGCCAATCGTCGGTGCAGCCGGCGCCGCTTCTCGGGCGACAGATGGTCGTACACCGCCTGCCGGACGAGGTCGTGACCGAAGCTCAGTTCGGCGCCGGTCAAGGTCACCAAGCCCGACGCGAGCACTGAGGTGACAGCGTCGTCGTACTGTCCTCCCGGCGTCGTGTCACACAGGCCGGGTAGTTCGGTGATCGGCACCGCACGTCCGGCGGCTGCGAGAGTCTCGATGAGTTCCCTTGCAGTACTGTGCAAATCAGACAGCCGCCGATACACAGCGGCCTGAAATTTGGCTGGAATGTCTTCGTCGCGGCCCGTCTCGGCGTACCGCGCCGCGCCGTCAATGATGTGGGTGGCCAACAGCGGGTTTCCGCCGGCGGCGTCAAGTAGCTCGTCGACGCCGCCATCAAAGCTGTTCCCGAGGCGATCCCGGGCGATCTCGGTGATTACTCCGCGCGGCAGCGGGTCCAGACGGAGGTGCTCGACTCCGACGGTATCCGCGGCGCCGATCGTGAGACCGGCATCGTCGTTGCGACTGGCCAGTACCGACACCACCGGTCGGCCAGCCAGCCGAGAGATCAACGACCGCAATGCGTATCGGCTGAGCCGGTCCGCCCACTGCACGTCGTCGACGGCAATCATCAGGCGATGAACAGCCGCCAGCTGCTCGAGATGTCCGGCAATGCGATCGACCAGCACCAGCGGCTCGCCGATGAGTCCGGTGACCTCCCGGAATTGGGCCGCAGTCACAAGCGGATCCCGTCCGCTGCGTAGCAGCCCGATGATCGGCGCACCGGGGCAGGCCTGCTCGATCTCGTCGCACTTGCTGCGGGCGACCCGGATGCGGGTATGGCTTGCTTGACGGCAGATCTCGGACAGCAGCGCCGTCTTCCCGATCCCGGGCTCACCGGTGATCAGCACCACCCCGCTGGCTCCGTGCACCCGGGTGCGACGGACGATACCGAGTGCCGTCGCCAATGCATGCTCGCGACCTCGCAGCGGCCCATAGGGTCTCATCCGGCAGCCTTTCGACCCCGCCGGCACAGCGACGATGCTTGCTCCCCCGGCGGGAGGCGGCTCATGAACGGTTCGCGCGATGCATGATCAGGCCGCGACCGACAACCGGTTCGGTATCGCGGGCATCGATCTCCGCGCCGCATTCCGAGCACACGACGCACACACCAACACGATGCCCACAGGGCTTATGCAGCAGATCAACCGGAGGGGCCGCAAGGCCGGTCCATTCGTTACCCCAATGCATCAGGGCGACGTAGACGGGAAACAGCGCGCGACCCTTCGCGGTCAGCCGATACTCGTTGAGGTCGCGCACGGCGTGCTCGGCGTAGCGGCGTCGTTCGAGAATGCCTTGGTCGACCAGCCTGTTCAGCCGTTCCGACAGCACGTTGCGGGCCAAACCGATGCCCCGCTGAAAATCCTCGAACCGCCGGGCCCCGTTGAACGCTTGGCGCAGGATCACCCAGACCCACCGTTCACCGACGATGGCCGCTGAACGAGCGATCGCGCAATTCTCATCAACCAGATCGGCATGCTTCATCACCGAAGAGGATAACGCCGATCGCAGTTGCGTTTCAAAACTTAATTCAGGAGACGGTGAGGCCGCCGTCGACCACCAGGGTGGCGCCGGTGATATAGCTCGCGGCGGGGCTCGCGAGGAACACCAGCGCGGCCGCAAGCTCCGCCGGATCTCCCGGCCGACCGGCCGGCACGCGCGGTAGCTGGCTGTCGATGTAACCCTCTGGGAACTGATCGGTCATTTCTGAGGGGAAGAAGCCCGGCGCCAGGGCATTGACGCGAATGCCTTTGCGGCCGGTCCACTGCACGGCCAGGTCCCGGGTCAGCCCTGCCACGCCGGCCTTGCTGGCCGAGTAGGCCGCCTGGGGCAATCCGCCGCTGGTCAGCGCGACGACACTAGCGACGTTGATGATCGAGCTGCCCGATTTCATGACACGACCACACGCTTGGGCCATCCAATAAGACCCGTTGAGATTGATATCGATCACCTCGCGGAACTGAGCGGGGCTTTCGCGCGTCGCCGGCACGGCGGTGCCCTTGCCGGCGTTGTTCACGAGCACGTCGACGTGGCCGAACTCCGTCATCGCCGCGTCGATCACCGTCTGTGCGTCCTCGGGGCGTGCGACGTCAGCGGTCACCGTTAGCGCGCGCCGACCCCGCTTTTCAATCTGGGCGCGAGTCTGCTCGAGGCGGTCGGTGCGGCGTGCGGTCAGGACCAGGTCGGCGCCCGCCTCGGCAAGTGCCTCGGCGAACGCGATACCCAGCCCGGACGACGCCCCGGTGACGACTGCCACCTTCCCGTCGAGCCGGAAGCGGTCGAGGACCGTCGTCATCTCGTTGTCCCTTCATGGAATGGGGATTTGTCTTCTGCACTTAGTTGCAAATTACTACTAGCGGAGTACCGTGTGAAGCCATCCTCGACCTCCTTTCACTACGAACCACCGAAGACCACTGCTCAGTTCGACCTTCTCGACAGCGGCGACCGAACCACCGTAGACCTGGACGAAAACTGGTTCTAACGTGGCGGATACCGCACCCCGACACGGTGCCGCTCGGTCAAATCGAATTGCGCACGGAGGTGTGATGCAGCAGCTGACCGGTTTAGATGCCGCATTTTTGGCGCTCGACTCGCCAACGGCCTACGGGCACGTGGGCAGTGTGTCCGTCCTTGATCCGCTCACGGCCGGCGAGGCCCCCACGCTTGAGCGGCTGACCCGACTCATCGAGTCCCGCTTGCATCTGGTGCCGCCGTTTCGTCGCCGCTTGGTGGAGGTGCCATTTGGACTGGACCAGCCGTACTGGATCGAAGATCCCGACTTCGACATCGAGTTTCACGTCCGCGAACTCGCGTTGCCCAGCCCGGGGGATGATCGCCAGCTGGCGGTGCAGGCGGCCCGGCTGCACGCGCGGCCACTGGACCGCCGCCGCCCGCTGTGGGAGACCTATCTCATCCACGGACTGCAGGGCGGCCGTCAGGCCGTCTACATCAAGGTGCACCACGCGGCCATCGACGGGGTGTCGGGAAACGATCTGCTCGCCGCGCTGATGGACACCTCGCCGGAGCCTCCCGACGCCCGCGAGCCAGACTCGTGGCGTCCGGAAACCGAGCCCGGCGCGGCGAAGCTACTGGCGCGCAGCGCTGTGTCACTGGCAACCAACCCGGTCCGGGCCGCACGTGTCTCGGCGGGGATCGTGCGTTCGTTGCCAGCGCTGGTCAGCAGTCCCGCACGCCCCTGGCTGCCGCTCATCGACCGTTTTCTGATGCGCCGCGGCCGCGGTGTCATCCTGTCGGCGCCGCCGTTGATCGCGCCCGCAACGCCGTTCAACAAGAACATCGGCCCGCATCGGCGCTGGGCGTTCAGCAGCGTCCCGCTTGCCGAGGTCAAGGCGATCAAGAACGCCGCCGGTGCCACCGTCAACGACGTCGTGATGGCGCTGTGCGCCGGCGCGCTCCGCACCTGGCTGCAGAAACACGATGCCCTACCCGAGGGACCGCTCGTGGCCTCCGTTCCGGTGTCCATCCGCACCGAAGAGCAAAAAGGCGCCCACGGCAACCGGGTCTCGTCGGTCATCGCGCCGCTACCCACGCATCTGGCCGACCCAGCTGAGCGGCTGGCAGCTGTGCACGAGGCGATGCGCGCGGCCAAGGAACAGCACAACGCGCTGCCCGCTGAGCTGCTCACCGACATCGCCCAGTTCTCGATGCCGGCGTTGGCCAATCAGGCCTACCGGCTGGCCACCCGACTGCGACTAATGGAGCGGGTCCCGCCGTTCAACTTGATCATTTCCAACGTTCCCGGCCCGACCGTGGATCTCTACCTGTGCGGGGCGCGACTCGACGGGATTTACCCCCTCTCGGCGATCGCCGACGGACAGGGGCTCAACCTGACCGTCTTGGGGTCCAACGGCAAGGTCAACTTCGGAGCACTGGCCGACCGCGACCTGGTGCCCGATGTCGATCTGATAATCGATGCGGTCAAAGACGAACTCGTCGCACTGTCCGACGCTGTGGGGGCCGGCTGATGTCGAGTCCGGTGTCACGGGCGGACATACCCGCCGGCACCACCGGGGCGGGCGCTCCCCCATCGTGGCTCTACGTGACCGACGCCGCTCGTGCGGTGGCCGAGTTCGGGCTGCTCGTCGCCGCGCTGCCGCTACGGCAGTTGCTGCCGGTCGGCGACGGGCACCCGGTTCTGGTAGTGCCGGGCCTGCTGGCCGACGACGGTTCCACCTGGACGCTGCGGCGTATCCTGCGCGACCTGGGCTACCGGGTACACGGCTGGCGGCTCGGACGCAACTTCGGCCCGACAGCTGCGACGGTCACCGGACTGCAGAACCGCCTGCTCGACCTGCGGTCGCGATACGACTCTGAGGTGACTGTGATCGGCTGGAGCCTCGGCGGCATCTACGCCCGCACGCTCGCCCGCGACACTCCGACTGCGGTGCGCCAGGTCATCACGTTTGGCAGCCCGATCCGTCTCGCCCACGAACGCCAGTCCCGGGCCCGACGCGCCTACGATCGCTACGCCCACTTGCATGCCGTGCCAAGGGAACTGCCGCTGGAGTCCGGCGTCGACACACTGCCGGTGCCGGCCACCTCGATCTACTCCCGATACGACGGCATCGTCGCCTGGCAGGCATGCCTCGACCAGCCGTCCGCGCGGGCCGAGAACATCGCCGTGGTCGGCAGCCATTTGGGATTCGGCCACCATCCGGCGGTGATCTGGGCCGTCGCCGACCGGCTATCGCAGCCGCTCGGCGAGTGGGCGCCATTCCGGCCGCCCACCGCGCTGCTGCCTCTGTATCCGCCACCGGACACACCACACGAACGGTCTCCGCGGCCCTGAGGGCCGACTTACCCTGGGCCCACAGCGGCCAGGGATCCCAGTGCATCGAGTTTGGCGGCGGAGTCACTGCCGGGCTCGGCGCGATAAGTCAGCATGTGCTGTCCACCGGAGTGCGGAATATTAAACCTGTTGCGGTGTAGGTAAAGGTCGCCGACGTCAGGGTGCCGCATATGGATGACGCCCGGCCGGTAGCCCACCTCTGCGCGCGCCCAGAGCTCCCGGAAACGCGCGCTGGTCCTGGACAATTCGTCGACCAGGGCGCGCAAGCGCGGATCATCCGGGTCGCTGCCGGCCGCTTCGCGCAACCCGCTCACCGCGACGTCGGTCACCTCGTCCCAATCAACAAAGAATTCACGGGCAGCGGGTTCGAAGAGTCGCCAGCGCAGGAAGTTGATCCCCGGTGTGAACCCTGGCGACAGCGCGCGGGCGATCGGATTTGCGGCCAGGACATCCTGGCATCTGCTGACCACGATTGCCGGCATCGAAAACTGGTCGATGAGTTCCTCGGTGCCGTCGGCAGTGGTCTCCAGATCCAATTGCTCCATGCGGGCGCCGGGCGGGCTCGCCAGCTGATGTAGATACTCGGTGCCTTTGATGTCCAGTTGGAGCGCCCGCGCGATTGCGTCGAGGATCTGAGCGGACGGATTCTTGTCGCGGCCCTGCTCGAGCCGCAGGTAATACTCGGAGCTGATCCCCGCTAACGTGGCCAGCTCCTCGCGTCGCAAGCCCCGAACCCGGCGTCGCGCGCCGGCGATCAGACCGACGTCTTCGGGGCGGACCTGTCCGCGCCGCGCGCGCAGGTAATCGCCGAGCGCGTTCCCCTTCGTCGCCATCACATGAGCCTAAGCCTGTCCCTGCCAATACCAGTGTCATTGCGGCCTCACCTTCTCGGACGCAGCGCACACACAGTGGATGTTGTACAGCGCGGAAAGGAGCCGAGATGGTACAGCGAATGGATGTCGAGTTCCCCGTCGAAGGTGATGTGGCGCTGCGAGGCTGGTTGTTTGTGCCGGACGGTGCGGGGCCGCATCCGGGCATCAGCATGGCGCACGGCTTCGCCGGTGTGAAGGAACACGGCCTGGAGCGGTTCGCGCGCCTGTTCGCCGACGCCGGGTTCGTGGTGCTCGTCCATGACCATCGCGGCTTTGGGGCCAGTGGCGGTTCGCCGCGCTTCGACGTCGACCCATGGGTTCAGATCAACGATTGGCGCACAGCCATCTCTTTTCTGGAGGACCATCCGACGGTGGATCCGGACCGGATCGGGGTGTGGGGCACCAGTTATGCCGGTGGGCATGCGATCGTGCTCGGCGCTACGGATCGCCGGCTGCGTGCGGTAGTCGCCCAAGTGCCGACCATCAGCGGCTATCAACAGAGCCTTCGCCGCGTGCCGCCCGACCACGTTCCCGCCCTGGAGGCGTCCTTTATCGATGACGAGCGACGCCGCTACCGCGGCGAGCCGCCGGCAACCCAAGCCGTGGTCAGCGCCGATCCCGCGGTGCCGGCCGCCTACCGTTCCCCGGACGCCGTTGCGTTCTACAACCAGCCGGTTCCCGAGGGAGTCTGGGAGAACACTGTCACCCTGCGCTCCACGCGCGCGGCGCGCATGTATGAGCCGGGACAGTGGATTTCACGGGTCTCTCCGACTCCGCTGCTGCTGATCGTGGGCCTTCACGATTCGATCACTCTGGCCGACGTGGCGCTGGCCGCCTATGAGCGTGCACTGCAGCCCAAGAAACTCGTCACCATCGACGGCGGTCATTTCGACCCCTACCTGGGGCGCTTCGCCCAGGCCAGTTCCGCCGCGTGTGACTGGTTCACCGAGCATCTCGTCAAAACCGAAAACAACTGATCCTGAAAGGAATCCGTCATGAGTGAATTGCATTACGAGGTGATGGTCCACGAAGGCTTGCGGCGCCAACGCGAGCAGCGGCTACCCGACGGCAGCCCGATCGTGTCCTCGCCGGTGGCCTCGACGCTGATCTACGGCGAGCACGACGCTGTGCTGGTCGACCCGCCGTTCACCCGCGATCAGGTGCAACGCGTCGGCGACTGGATCGAGAACTCCGGCAAGAAGCTGACCTACATCTACGCCACGCACGGTCACGGCGACCACTGGTTCGGCACCGACCTGCTGCTGCAGCGTTTCCCCGGAGCCGTCGCCTACGCCACCGAAGGCACCATCGCGATGATGCACAAACAAGCCACCGAGGGCCGCGCCCAGATGTGGGACGTTGACTTTCCCGGCCAAATCCCCCCGAGTCCTGTCGTCTACCAACCCATTCCCTCCGATGGGTTCGAGTTAGAGGGCCAACGCGTGGCGGCCATCGAGGTCGGCCACACCGACACCGACGACACCACCGTCTTGCACGTCCCGTCCATCGGACTGGTGGTGGCCGGCGATGTCGCCTACAACGGCGTGCACCAGTACCTGCTGGAAAGCGCCAACGGCGGAATCAAGGCATGGCTGCAGGCGCTCAACAAGGTCGAAGCGTTACATCCCCGCGCAGTGGTGGCCGGGCACAAAAACAAGGACCTGCCCGACGACCCCATCATCGTCAGTCAGACTCGCGACTACCTGCTGGACGCACAGCGACTGCTCGCAGGCAAACCCAGTCCGCGTGAGTATTTCGACCACATGCTCCGCCTCTACCCAGACCGGCTGAATGTCGGGCCGGTCTGGTACACGGCGGTCGCGCTGCTGTCCTGATAGGCGAATATTCAGAAAAGGAAAGATCATGACTGACAACAAAATTCAACTGGCGACGTCGGTGCACGACGACGTGACGAGCTGGCTCTTCGACGACTACCTGCCCACCTGGGTCGGCGTAGCCGCTGGAACGATTGCCCGGGGACCAGAGTTCATCCTCGACTACTGGGCAGCGCCCCTGCATTACAGCACCGAGCAGGGCGGACAATGGTTCCGCGACGCGTCGGCCGTGGTGCAGCTCTTAGAGGAGACTCAAGTCCGGCTTCGGGCGGATGGGTATGGCTACACCGACGTGCCGGACCACAAGGTCAGCGTTTATCACGACAACGGCGCGGCTATCGAGGTCATCTGGTCACGCCGTCGCGCCGATGGCACCGAGATCGAGCGGCTGGCAGCGCATTTCGAACTCAGCCGCGGCCAACAGGGCTGGCGAATCGTTGGGATTCAAACATTGTCGACAACTGCCGACACGCTCAGCGCCGCTTGGCTCGGAAGCCACAACTAACCACCAACATCAACCTTAAGGAGATTGTCATGATCATCGATGCCGAGGACCTCGACCCCACCAGCAGCTACAAACTTCTTATCGGCAGCGTGTTGCCGCGAGCGATCGCATGGGTCAGCACGAGTTCGACCACCGGAGTGGGCAACGTCGCACCGGTGTCGTTCTTCACCGTCGTCGGGCGATTCCCGCCGATCCTCTCGATCACCTTGCAACCCCGCTCCGATGGCGTCACGCTCAAGGACACCTTCGTCAACATTCGCGACACCGGCGAGTTCGTCGTCAACATCGCCACGCTGGCTCAGGCGGACGCGGTGCACCGCTCGGCGTTCGAGTTCGACACCGATGTCGACGAGTTCGAGGCGCTAGGACTGGAGAAGGCACCGTCGGAGGTGGTGTCGGCTCCGCGCATCGCCGGTGCACCGATCTCGTTCGAATGCGTCGTGGACCGCATCATCCCTATGCCGCCGCTGCCCGACCATGTGGTGTGGGGACGGGTCAAGAGGATCCACGTGCGTGACGATCTTTACCTGTCCCGGGGACGCATCGATGTCGGCGCATTGGGCGTGTTCGGAAGGCTCGCCGCGGAATACACGCTCGTCGACAACATCTTCACCACACCGCTGCCCGAGGAACTCGTCGAGGAGTTGAGCGTGCAACGCGCCGGCCGGCTCGACGGGCACTCAAGCGACTACTCGCCCATCGACACCGCCGAATGGTCACCTTCGGGCTCCACCAAGGCGGTCGCGTAATGACCACGACACTGCTGTTCATCCACGGATTCCTCGATGACCAAGCGGTATGGGACGGCGTGATCAGTGCGCTGGCAGGCAAAGTCGGCGTCATGCGCTACGACCTGCCCGGTTTCGGCGCACGTAGCCCGGCGGTGGTGGATCCCGACACCGTTACCCTGGCGTCTCTTGCAGTCGAGGCCGGCGACATCGTTGCCGGCATCGACGGGCCGGTGATCGTCGTCGGACAGAGCATGGGATCACAGGTCGCCGAACTAGTCGCCGCCGAGCATGCCGACCGGGTACACGGGCTGGTGCTGCTCACACCAGTGCCACTTGGCGGTACGCAGCTACCTGCCCAGGTAATCGCGCCGTTTCGCGCGCTTGGTGGGGACGCCGATGCGCAGCGTGCTTTGCGGACCGAGCTCTCACCCAATCTCGATGCGCACCAACTGGACCGGCTGGTCCACATCGGAGGAGTGGTCAGACCCGACGTCGCCGCTCACTACGTCGACATGTGGAACGAGGGAGTCAACAACGCACCGGGGACCAGCGCGTTCACCGGTCCGGTCCTGATTATCCGCGGGGGGCCGACGCATTCGTGACCGAACAGCTCCTCGCTGGGATCGCCCCGCGCTTTGTCCAAGCCGACGTGAAAGTTATTGACAAGGGCGGTCACTGGGTGCATGTCGAGCACCCGGAGACCGTCGCGACCATGATCCTCGAGTTCACCGAGGCAATCACGGGGGTGACAGCGTGAGCCAGCCATTGCAGCACAAACTGTTTGTCTCAGGGCAGATCCCGCAATCGGGACGCGGTCCGCTGCCCGACGGCAGCACCCGGATGTGGTCGCCAATCACCTCGACGCTGATCACGGGACGGCACGACGCCGTGCTGGTCGATCCGCCCCTCACCAAATCGCAGGCAGACGAAGTCGGTGATTGGATTGTGGCGTCGGGACGCATGCTGCGACAGATCTACATCACCCACGGGCACGGCGATCACTGGTTTGGCGCAATCCCGCTACTGCAACGGTTTCCCGACGTGTCAGTACTCGCCACCGAGGGAACCCGCAAGCTGATGGCCGCGCACAACCAGCCTCAGTTCCGCGCCGACTTCTGGGACCAGGTCTTTCCCGGGCAGCTACCGACCGGCGAGGTGGACGTCTGCTTGGTCGACGCGGATGGTTTCGAGCTGGAAGGAGTTCGGCTCCTGCCCATTGAAGTGGGCCACACCGACACCGACGCGACGACGATGCTGCACGTGCCGCAGATCGGCCTGCTGGTCGCTGGCGACGCCGTCTATAACGGCGTGCACCCGTACCTCACGGAATCCGGTGGTGTGACGGGAATCGACGAGTGGCTTGCCGCGCTCGACATCGCCGAAGCCCTCGACCCCGCAACGGTTATCGCGGGTCACAAAGATGCTCGCCTAGCGGATACTCCATCGCAGATCCAGGCAACACGGCAGTACTTGACTGACGCACGCCGATTGCTTGAATCGTCGGATTCCGCCGCGGCCTTCTATGCAGCCATGCTCGCTCTGCACCCCGACCGCATCAATCCCGGGGCGTTATGGGGTGCCGCGATCACACTATTCCCTCAGGCCTGACCTATTGGCGGCGCCGCCGGCAAGGAGTGTGGCAAGTCGGGCACGGCGCCCTGGGCGACCCGGTCTGCGCCGGGCGCGCAATGCCGTCATCGTAAGGGTCCCTTCGAAACCGTCTAGGTTTTCGCCGCGACGTTCTTTGGTGGTTTCGAAGGCCGGTTTTCCCGGATCCAGCGTTTCTCCTCATCTGAGCCGCTGTCGGGTGGGCGCATACCCTGAACCGTCCACTGATTCCGGGGTGTGTCGTCGATGTGAATCTCCCAGTCCAGCCCGCGGTCGCGTACGAACGGGTGGATCGACTTGTTGATGAATTTCAGCAGCGCTTCTCTCAATTCGGCTGGCATGGCATAAGCGATGTGGTCGATCGAGAAGCGCACAAAGTCGTTGCGCGGAACGCCCCCGACGAACAGCGAGTCCTTGGGCACATCGTGAAAGACGACCACCACATAAAACCGGGGCATCGTCATCTCGGGAAGCCCGCCGGCTTCCGAAGCGTAGATGTCGGTGATGGCTTCGGCGAAGGCCCGTTTGTCCTCGTTAGAGTACGTACCTTCAACGCAATACACATTCCACAGCGGCATTTCTCCTCCTTCCCTATTTGCTGACGGAGCCGCTCACCGGCTCCGGTGCGCTGGCATGCCGGTCACGCGGTGCCGCCAAGTGCTCGACGAACCAGTCACGCGCCGGAGGTCCGGTCTCTTCGAAAAATGTGGTGTAGGCGTCGAAGTGACCGCCGTCAAAGGTGAGCAGCTTCTTGGGCTCCGAGGCGGTTTTGTAAACCTCGCGCTGAACCTCGGTGAAGGTGCATACGTCGTGTTTGGCGAGGATCATCAGCAGCGGCTTGGGTGTGATATAGGGAAGCCAGCCCGCGGGCTCGAACTCGATGAAATTCTCTAACGAGCGAATCGTTGTCTGGTTGTTCCAGATCCCTGATTCGATTGCTTCGCGGTACTCCTCGGGAAACTGCCGCGGGAATGCACACAGTTCGTCGGGGTCTTCGGAAAACATCGGCACCATCATCGGTGGCTCGCCAGCCAGGCGAGCGCGCCGGTCGATTGCGGCTCGGCGGCGGATCTCGCGTAGCTGCTCGGCGGAAAATAACTTGACCGCATTGCGGTGACCACTGACGTTCGGGATCTGCGCGACCACACACCGCACCCGCGGGTCATTGGCGGCGGTAACGATCGCCAGTCCTCCCGAGAAACTCGACCCCCAAACACCAAATCCCTGTTCGGAGTCGAACTCCGGTTGTGATTCGGCGAAGGTGATGGCGTCGCGCAGATCGGTCAGCTGTTTGAACACGTTCAATTCCTGCCGCGGTTCGCCCTCGGAGGTGCCCCAGCCGCGGTTGTCGAAATTGAGCACGGCAAAGCCGGCTTCGGCAAACAAGGCGGCGTAATGGTCGATGTGTTGTTTGACTCCCCCGAAGCCGGGGCACATGACGATCCCGGGATGGGCCTCGGTGTCCGGCGAGTGCAGATAGGCCCGCAGGATGGTTCCGTCTTCAGTCCGTATTTTTGCGCGCCGCATAATCATTGCCTCTCTACCGCGTGGCCCCGGACGCCTCACGTCCGACTTTCTCGAGAACCAGGACTGTGCCGAGAAATGCAGCGTCCAGGTGTTGCCGAAGTCGGGGTATTTCGACTTCATCAGCTGGATCAGTTCCTCGGCGC
The DNA here is from genome assembly GCA_963720085.1 of uncultured Actinomycetota bacterium. GTDB lineage: Bacteria > Actinomycetota > Actinomycetes > Mycobacteriales > Mycobacteriaceae > Mycobacterium. The sequence goes on along the minus strand of CAVRER010000029.1, from coordinate 44,418 downwards.
TGCTGAGGCTCTGGGCTCCTTGCGCGAAATCGGCTATGTAAGAGCGCGTTTCATCCAGCATCCGGCGTCACTTCCCGATCGGAGGACTCGGGCTTCTTATGACCGCAGACGATCATCTTCGGGTCCAATTTCTCGATGGCGTCCAGACTCTGAATCCACCGATCCCATCCGGAGGGGCCGCTCAAGCCGAGCATCGCGTGAATCTGGTTGTAGACCACATCGCCCGCCACGACCGCGTCGATCGTGGGGATGTGCACAACGGTGCTGGGACGGATATCACCCTGGCCCACGTCGACGATCTGCAGCTCGTGACCTTCCAGCTCGAGAGTCAACCCGTCGAGCGGCTCGGGCACCACGGTGGGCTTGGCGACTCGATCACCAAACATCGCGGACCACTGCTGAGCCTGAACCTCGGCCGTCTTGTTGGATGTATTGCAGGACCGGCGGAGTCGCCAGCGACCCGTGCTTCGGGGAACCTTGCGACCAGCTCGCCGGCGCCGTACCAGTGGTCGGCATGTCCGTGGGTCACGTAAATGGTCGTCAGCCGTCGGCCGGTCCGCTCGATCAGATCCCCAAGCGCGGCGACGTCGGAACGGATGTGCTGTGCGTCGATCAGCACAGCTTCCGACGAACCGCAGACGAGCGTCGACGTTGTCGCCGCAAACGTTCCCTTCCCTTGCTCAAAGGGTAGAAACGGGCCGATGAACACCTTGGCGCTGAGATCGGCCGCATCAGTAGAGGGGGACACCATCACATCGCCTCCGAGTTGGTTGCGTCATGCGCCCAGAAAGCGCCTAAACCAAATTTGGCATCCGGCAAGCTGGCGTTCCGCCACACATTCAGGTGAGCTGCGCGCCTTTATTGCCCGGCGAACGTTGCATGCCCGGGACCCGACGTCAAGAAGCTGCGAATTCCGCCGCGAGCGTCCTCGGTGTCGAACAAGCCAACCGCCGCATCGGCGAGAAGTGCGTCGGCACCTGCGACGCCGCCTGCGGAGTAGGAGCGGGTGAGTTCCTTGACCACCGCGAACGCACGCGTCGGTCCGACTGGCCAGTCGGCTGGCGAATTCCTGCGCAGCGCTGTGCAACTCATCGGCGACCAGCACGCGATCGATCACTCCCCACGCCGCGAACTCCTCCGCGGTATGCAACTCCCCGCCCAGCGCCACCGAGCGCGCGCGTCCGAGGCCGGCACGTACGGCGATCCGCTCGACGCCGCCGGCCAGCGGAACAATGCCCAGCCGGGTCTCGGGCAGGCCCAGCACGGTGCCTTCGGCCGCCCAGATCAGATCGCAGAACAGGGCCAGCTCGAAACCGCCCGCCATGCACGTCCCATGGACTGCGGCCAGCGTCGGGAACGGCAGCCGCTCGATGCGATGCCCCAGATCCAAGAACGAGCCGATCAGCGGGCGCAGCTGTTGTGCGGTCATGCCCGCAAACAGGGCGACATCTGCTCCGGCGCTGAAGACCTTGCCTTCGCCTCGCAGCACCAATGCCCGCAGCCCCTCTGCGGCTTCAACCTGGTCGAGCGCGCCGAGCAGATCAGAAATCAGCTGCTGGCCAATCAGATTCAGTGGTGGGCTGGCCAGCGTTACCGTCCCCAGCGCGCCGTCGCGGGTGAACCGGACCTTAGGCTCGGCGCTATTCACTCGTCATCCTTCCGCGGTCGCGGAGGATGGCACAGCCTGAGCCAGTTCACGCCGGGCCGCCGCCACTAGTTCGGCGTTGGTATGCGCGTGTCCCCACAGTCCCCATGCGCCGTCGGGTGCCTCGGTGAGCACGACCCAGATCCGCTCGGGCGCAGGTGGCTTACCGGGCGACCCGGCGATCAGCTCGGTGAAGCGGGCCACCACAGCGATCTGCTTGTCGCGATCCAACCCGCCAGCGTTGGTCAGCACTTGTACGCGCACGTAATCGGAACCGCCGTCCACATTGGAGATGGCGTCGGCGGAAAGCTCGTGAATGAACGCCGCGGTGTTCTGACGGAACATCGCGATGTCGGGAACTTGCTCGATTGCCATCAGCTCTGCCGCCAAGCGCCGGGCTAACTCATGCTTGTCCTCGAACACACCCTCGGGTGCGTATACGTCGATCATCGGCATCGTGTCACTCCCTCTCGGTCCGAACACGAGTATCGGTCGCTGGCATTCGGCGTTCACTCATCCGAATATGTGACCCGGACGCCCGCAGGCGCCTCACCTAAATGGATGACGGCGCGCCAGATGAAGCCATGTCATGTTTGATGACGAATCGCGAGGCCCGCCCACCACCCAGGGACAACGATCATGACCACATCAACGACACCGACGATCGTTTTGGTGCATGGCGCGTTCGCTGACGCGTCCGGCTTCGCCGGCGTGATTCGCGAGCTGCAAAGCGTTGGCCACACCGTCATAGCGGCGCCTAATCCCCTGCGCAGCCTCGCCTGCGACGCCGCGGGGATATCGGCGATGGTGAGTGCGATCGACGGTCCAGTGGTCCTCGTCGGGCACTCTTACGGCGGTGCTGTCATCACGCAAGCCTCGGCTGGGCTGGATAACGTCACCGCACTGGTCTACCTGGCCGCATTCGGGCTCGACGAGGGTGAAAGCTGCGCTAGCGTGCAGCAACCCTTTCCGCCGTCGCTGCTGGCAAGCACTTCTTCTCCCACCGGCTACGACGCGCCGGGCGCACCGCCGGGACCCGACCTCTACATCACGAAAGAGCGGTTCCGCGAGAGCTTCTGCGCCGACGTGCCCGTGGATATCGCCGAGGTCATGTTCGCCACTCAGCGGCCACTCTCCCTGGCCGCGCTCACCGAAAACGCCACCGCCGCCGGCTGGAAAACCAAGCCGTCGTGGTATCTGGTTTCCGAGCACGACAATGCCATCGCTCCCGACGCCGAGCGATTCATGGCCGAACGTATGGGCGCCACCACCAAGTCCATCGCCGGCTCCCACACCGCTTTCATCGCCCAACCTGTGACCGTCGCCGGTTTCATCGCCGACGCCCTCGCCGTAGAGTTGGAACCCAACTCATGAGCCTGGCAATCACCTACCGCCGCTCCGGCGACCCGACAGAGATACTCGAGGTCACCGATATTGGGGACCCTCAGCCGCCGGGACTCGGTCAGCTGCAGGTACAGGTCAGCGCGTTCCCGATCCATCCCGGTGACCTGCTGGCCATATCTGCTCCGCAGACCCCCGTCGGCGAGCAGGTCGCCGGAATCGAAGCAACCGGAGTGGTCACCGAAGTAGGCGCCGGGGTCACCGGCTTCAGCCCAGGCACCCGGGTCACTTTCTTCCCCCACCAAGGTGCGTGGCGCCAAGTCGTCAACATCGACGCCGCGATCGCGGTCACCGTGCCTGACTCGGTGCCCGACGAGGTGGCCGCCCAAATGCTGTGCAACCCGATCACCGCGCTCATGCTGCGCCGCGCCGCACAACAACACTTCGGCGTCGGATTCGACGGGGTGGTGCTCAACAACGCCGCAGCTTCCTCGGTGGGCCGACTGTTCACCGCTATTGCCGAACATCACCAGATCGCCACAATCAGCATCGTGCGTAGCGCGCAGCGCGCCCAACAGCAGCGGGACCGCTTCCCGGCGGTGCCAGTGGTTTCCACCGCAGAGCCGGGTTGGGTTCAACAGGTGCGCACGGCCGCCGGCGGCCGACCCATACCGGTCGCGCTGGACCCCGTCGGCGGCACCTCGGCCGGCGACCTGCTGTCTGCGCTCTCCCCCGGCGGCACCCTGATCGTCTACGGCGCGCTGGCCCAAGAGCCGATTCCGTTGCACGCCGCCTCGGTCCTGCACTCGGCACTGGCCATACGCGGGCTGACGATCAATCGGTGGCTTACGGCCGTATCACCGGAGCAACGCGCCTCCGACGTTGCCAGCGCGGTCATGATAACGACGGGCGTGCCGCAGCACTTTGACGTCGCAGCCATTTACCCACTCGACCAGATCGCCGCTGCGGTGCGCCACGTGTCCCAACCCGGCAAGGTCGGCACCGTGGTGGTCAAGCCGTGACAATCCGCGACGACGTACGCCTGCGTGCTTTCGTAAATACGCAGTGCTGCAACAGCTCTCGTGCAAGCATCGTTCGCCAGGAGGAGCATGACCGTGTTTAACAATGTCGGATTCATCGGCTCAGGTCCCCTCACCCAGGCGTTGGCGCACCACCTGGTCGCCGCACAAGTACCGGTGTACATCAGCAACAGTCGAGGCCCGCATACCTTGACCGAACTAGTGGCTGATCTCGGTGATACAGCCCAAGCGGTGACCGTGGAGCAGGCAGCCAAGGCCGATCTCGTGATTTTGGCGCTGCCGTTCCTGCGGGTACCCGAGCTCACCGAAGTCGTCCCTGATTGGAGCGGGCGGATCGTGGTCGACGCCACCAACCAATTCGCTGAATACGCACCGGTCTACCGCGGCTATGTCGACCTCGGCGAGGAAACCGGCAGCGAATGGGTCGCCCGCCACCTCCCCGGTGTGACGATCATCAAGGCGTTCAATGCGATGTCCACCACCTACCTACGCCCCGATCCGCGGCACCGCGACGGCCGCCAGGTCGTGTTCTACGCCGGCGACGACAACGCCGCCTGTGCGGATTTCGACCGGCTCATCAGCAAGCTCGGATTCGCGCCGGTGCGAGTAGACGGCCTGCGCGACGGCGGCAAGTTGATGCAACTCGGCGGACCGCTGAGCCTCCTCCACGTCATCAAGCAGGACTAGTCCCAACGCATATTGAGGAGCAGCCATGCGTAAGCTCCAGATCACCGCGATCGGAGAACCCGCCGACGTCCTGGAACTCGTCGAATTTCAGGCCCCCGCACCAGGTCCCGGCCAGGTGCTCGTCGAGGTAGAGGCCGCCACCATCAACGCCTCGGATTTCCTCTACGTCAGCGGCCAGTACTTCATCTCCCCGCAGCCCCCATCCGACGTCGGCGCCGAAGGCGTCGGCCGCGTCCTGGCCGTCGGCCCCGGCGAGAACGAGGCGTTAGTGGGTGCGCGGGTGCTACTCATACCGACTTACCGTCACGGCACCTGGGCCACCCATCTGATCGCCGCCACCACCGACATCGTCGTCGTGCCCGACGATATCGACACCGTTCAGCTGGCGATGGTGGGGATCAACCCGATGACCGCCCTGCTGCTGCTGCGTAACTACGGCGATCCGTCGATGCCCGACCGGTGGATCGGCCAGACGGCGGGTAACTCGGCAGTCGGGGAGTACCTGATCAAATTGGCCCGCCGGTTCGGCTGGAAGACCGTGAGCGTGGTCCGGCGCGAGGCCGCCGCCGAGCTGGTCCGCAGCTGGGGTGGGGATCGCGTCGTCATCGACGATGACAATCTCGAAGCCAATCTGGCCCAAGCGCTAGGTGAGACCGAGCTCGACATCGTCGTCGACTCCGTCGGCGGCCGCGCGGCGCGGCAGCTCGCCCACCACCTGCGCTTCGGGGGCACATTGGTGTCTTATGCGGCTTTGTCGGGGCAAAGCGCCTCGGTGTCCGTGCTTGAGCTGATTGGCAGCCATGTGAACTGGACGGGATTCTGGGAAATCAACTGGCTACGCCGCACCGACACCGAGGTGGTGCATAGCACTTATCGCGAGTTGGTGGAGATGGTCGCCGACGGCACGCTGAGCGCACGAGTCGCGCGCACCATGCGGCTTGACGACTGGAAAGACGCGGTAAGCCTCGCCCAAGGCGACGGGGGTCGGGAGGGCAAAGTCGTGTTCGTATTCGACGAGCTACAAAGGACATAGCCCGTGACAGACGATCTGCTTGAGCTAGCCATTGCCACCATCGGCGGTCGCGAACTGTGGAAAAAACTGCGGGGCTTACGGATTGACATCTCCATCGGCGGCCCGATCTGGGCGATGAAGGGCTGGCCAAAAGATAAGACGTTCGACCAGGTCCTCACCGTGGACACCACAACCGAGCACATCGTGTTCACCCCGTTCACTCGTCCCGACCAGCAGATGGTGTTCGACGCCGCCAGCGACAGCGTCGCCATGCAGACTCTCGACGGGGAACTCGTCGAGAAGCTCGAGCCGGCCCGCGCTGGCTTCAAGGGCATGTTACGCAACAGCGCCTGGACGCATGCCATCTCGGCTACTTCCTTGGCTACGCCTGCTGGAACTACTTCACCACCCCTTTCCTCTTTAGCTACCCCGGCGTGGTGGCCCGCGAAATCGAGCCGTGGCGCGAGGCCGGCCAGACCTGGCGGCGCCTACAGGTGCGCTTCCCGCGCCCGATCGCCACCCACAACCCCGAGCAGGTGTTCTATTTCGATTCCCAAGGTCTACAACGCCGCATGGACTACATCGTCGAAATCAACGGCAGCACCCTGGTCGGCCACTACACCAGCCGCTACAAGAACTTCGGCGGACTGCAGGTCGCCACCCGCCGACGGGTCTTCCGCCGCAACCCCGACAACACCGTCAACCTCAACCTGCCGTCGATCACCCTGGACATCCACGACGTCGAACTCATCCGTCTCGACGAAAAGGCACTCCCATGACCACGAACAGCATCGCCGTCGACCACCCGTCCCGCCGCCTGGTGGTAGCGCTGCCAGCGGTCTACGACGAGGCCCGCGAGCAGTACGAGACTCTGGTTCCCGAAGTCGATTTCGCCCGTTTCTTCCAGATGGCCTCGTGGCAGGCGACCTTGGAGCTTGCCGAAATCAACGCCCCGCACGGGTTTATGCGTTACTACCGCGGCGACGTCACCGCCACCATGGCCGGCTCGACGTCACTGTGGAAGGCCACGCAGTACCTGATGGGCAACCACACCATCGCCGAACGCATGTTTCGCCACGACCCGTCGGTGATGCTGCATGCTCCGCTGCGCACCGTCCTGTACGCCGACCCCGATGGTGATACCAAACTCGCCGTCGACCAACCCAGCCTGCTGTTCAATAGCTACGACAAGCCCGAAATCGCCGATGTCGGCTACGAACTCGACGGGCTGCTTGCTCAGCTCATCGAGCTGCTTGGCGCCCAACCGCCCGCTCAACTACGCGCCCGAGTGCCCTGAGGATACGCACATGAGCCACGCTGGAATCACCGGAATGCGCTGCGCCGCCGAGGACATCATCACCGTCGGCTCCGGGTTCAGCGAAGGTCAATGGCAGACACCACTCAATTTCATCTGACACGCTCAACAACTGAGACTTTGGAGCGAAATGGCCCCGACATATTTGATCACCGGTGCCGGCGGCGGACTCGGCAGCGTAAGTACCCGCGTTGTCCACCAATTGCTCGGCCAGGGCGACGCGGTGCGGGCCATGGTGCACCGACAGGACTCGCGCGCTGACGCGCTGCGCGATCAAGGGGCCGAGGTGATCGTCGGGGACCTTACCAATCCCGTGGATGTCGGGGCCGCGATGTTGGGCATCACCCGGATGTTCTTCAACATGAGCGTCTCGGCGGCCTATCTGGAAGCCACCGCAGTCGTCTGCGCAATCGCCACCGAAATCGGTGACTTAGAACTGCTCGTCAACATGTCTCAGATGACGGTGTCCCAGATGACCGTCGACAGCACCGCGGAATCCCACCAACAACGACTGCACTGGCTGGCCGAACACGTCATCAACTGGTCGGGCATCCCAGCCGTGCACATCCGGCCCACGGTGTTCCTCGACAACCCGCTGTTCACTCTGATCGCGGCGCGGTCGATCCGGGAGAACGGACGCCTTGAGCTGCCGTTCGGAACGGGCCGTACGTCGCCCGTCGCAGCCGCCGACGTCGCCGACGTGGTCACCACCGTGCTGCGCTCACCCAGCGGCCATCTCGGCGCGGTCTACGAATTGACCGGTCCGGCAACGCTAGACGTCGACCAGCTTGCCGAGCAATACGCCGCAGCCCTCGACCGGCCCGTCGCCGCGGTCCGGGTGCCCTATGACCAGTGGCTGAAGCACTTAGAGGAGTCAGGGCTCGACCCGCACGCGCAGGACCACATCGCGACCATGGCGCGGCTGCACCGCGACGATCGCTACAACCGGCATACCCGTGACGTCGAGGACGTGACCGGTCACGGCGCGCAAACCGTCCAGCAGTATGTCGCCGAAAACCGCGAGCTGTTCGGCTAACCGGCAAGGTCACACCATCGCGAAAATGCCGATCCCACGCCGCTCGCGACCGTCGCAACTCGGGCGTTCCGGCGGTCGAATCGGCCCACAACACCACGTGGACCCGATCCACCGCATCAGGGACCCTCACCAAACGCAGGTAGGTCTCGATGAATGCCGACAGACCGTCCATGCCGCCGCATTCGGCCACGGCCTCTTCCCGCCGGGCTTGATAGCGCTCGTCGACCACCTCGTTGAGCCGCTGGATCAAGGCCGCCTTCGAGCCGACAAGATGATTGATAAGAGCATGGCTGTAGCCGGCGCGGTGTCCGATCTCGGCCAGCGACAGATTGTTCAGCCCACGCTTACCAATTAGTTCGGCCGTGGCAACCAACAGCTTTCGCTCACTTGTCGCGCGCCGCTCCACTTGGCTACGCCGCCGCTGCTGCGGCTTACGCACTGACGAACCACTCGCCACCCATCGAGTATCGCTTACGGCGGCGGCGGTTTCTTCACCCGGCATCGAAACCTGCTGTGCGACTGACCCGTCGCCTCGCGGATTTCCAGGGAATTTCACAGCCTGAGACAACAGCTATCCCGATGCCGCGAGGAAGGCCAGAATGAACCCCTATGGACTCGGACGAACTGAAAATAACATCCCTCCACTCCCACAGGCCTCGGCGAATTCCTCAACTCATTCCGCACCGGCTGCTGCGCAACAATCAACGTCACCACCCTGCCGTGCTCGACGAGGCCAGGATCCGAAGCGGCAAAATTCAGCTGCGACTGGCCGATCACATCACCACATTCGCCGGCTCAATGCACTTCGTCTGGATTCACGCGTGGCTTTTCGCCATATGGATGGTGGTTCTGGAGAAAGACCCCGTGGCCGACCCTGACTCTGGTGGTTTCACTTGAAGCGATCTTCCTGTCGACGTTCGTCATGATCGGCCAGAATCGCCAAGCGGCCTTCCAACAGGCCAAAGCCGACCACGACTTTGAAGCTCAGGAACTCGAGCTCAAAACCAACACCGAGCTGACCCGCCAAATCCATGTCCTCACAGAGGAACTGCATAGGCGCCTCATCGGTAAGTCGGCCTAAGCGAGTACCGTGCAGCGCTGTTGGCCAGCGTGGGAGATCGGGCGGTGGACGCCGTCGCTGCTGTTGCTCTGTCGAGGGTAGCCAGATGTCCCCGGTCGCGCCTCAGCGTAATCATGCACCGGATCGCCGTGCGATCCTAAGTCGCCCGTTCTGGGCAACGGAAGCGAGCTGGCGGTTAGGCGCTAGCCGGGTAAGTAATTCCGGTGGGCGATCGGAACCGTGTTCGCGACCAACGATTCGGCTCAGACTGATGTGTTCCTGTTACCAGAACGTGGCCGACGCTCACCCATTTTTCCACTAGCTTTACGACTCGGCTGATCTAGTGCTTCCTCGTTTTCGGGCGTGACGAGAATACTCGTGCGCGGCGTTGGAGGTGGTGGCACTGGAATCTTCTTACGAGGCAAGAGGTATAGATGGATTTCGAGGGCGGACATACCCGCGATCTGGTGACACTGGCTCGGCGGGCAATGCGGGGCGATAACGTCGACAAGGGAATGCTCTGCACAGCCGCGATCAGAGTCATCGACAACCCTCCTCGGGATGGCATCTTGCGCAGTCTGGCCGACCACGTATGTCAGGCCGTCTTTGACTGGGCTTGCTTCGACGGCTCCCGTGCACGGCTCGAGGGTGTCGTCGAAAGCTACAGAACTGCCGCTAGCGCCCTCCGAGTTGAAGAACAGTTCAACAAACTGCGGCACTAGCGTCGTCAACTCCCCGCAGAGCACGGATGATGTTGTTGTACGCGCCGCCTTCTGTGGTCCGTTAACTCGTCCTACAAGCGCATCGACGCCGCCCAAGCCCGCTGACGCAAGGTCAACGCTTCCTGAGCAGGTGGCCCTCGTTCGGGCCGGCGCAGTCTTCCCCAAAGGCAAGCTCTCCGAACGGCCCCACCGACATCGCCCCGGCCACCGGGCCGGACCAACCACCCGAAACGGAGTCGCCTGAAAATACCCGATCCACCGGAACTCCTTGGATCCAAGCTTAAGAACTCCTTGAATCCAAGCTTAACTTCAGATAAGAAGATCCGATGGCGCAGAGCACAGTGCGGGCGGGCCGGTGACAAAGGAGCAGCGGTGAACGGATACAAGATGCTCGCGAACGTTACCGCCGTTGGCATGATCGTTGGCGTGGCTAGCGCGCCGATCAACCCAACCGCCCACGCCGACGTGACTCTGCTGTCCGCGGACGACCCGCTAGCTGGGAGCGACACGGCGATCATCCTCGGCGGAACTACCGAGCCGACGCCGTCGACCGCTTTCGCGCAGGCCGCCGAGGATCTGTATCTGCACCCGCTGGGTTTCGACGATGGCGCGACCTACTCGACGGTCTGCGACATGATCGGGACCGACCCGTGCAGCGCGCCGCTGCAGGTGCTGACGACGCCCGAACTGATCCAACAGGGCCCGAGTAGTCTCACAGCCGCGGACGACGTCGTTCTCGCCGTGGAGAACGAATTCAACGCGGATCCGGGCGCTTTCAGCGCCGAGCACCCGCTGACGATCTTCGGATACTCGCAGAGCGCCACCGCCGAGTCGATCGCAATGAGCCGACTCGAAGAAGCCGGCATCCCCAGCGACGATCTGCACTTCGTGTTCATCGGCGACCCCTCCCTCTCGGACGGCGTATGGCCCAATCTGGTCCCAGACCTGGACGCGATATTCGGCTCGAGTCTGACGAACTCTATTCTCACGGTTCTCGGCCTTGACGGCGTCCTTGGCAACTTGACGCCCGATGATCTGTACCCGGCGACGATCTACACGCTGGACGGCGATGGGGTCGCCGACTTCCAACAGGACTTCACGGCCGGAGGTCTGCTGGATCCGTTAGTGGGCCTATTCGTCCAGCACGTGGAGTACTTGGGGCTGACGCCGACGCAAATCGCTGACGCGACCACGTCGACCCAGGGCGACCTCACGTATGTCGACATCTCCGACAACATCAATAACTTTGACGCGTGGATTGGTGCAATTGAGCACGGGGTCGCCAGCAGCGGACTATTCGAGAGCGTATTCGAATCTCTGCAACTGTATTTCGGCAACATGTTCTGACCTGAGTCGTGGGTGCACCCAACAGCGGCGCAGACTGTCGAGCCGCCAGATCTGGACGGGTTCGGCGCGTGTTTTCACCGTGACAGTGCCGAGCGATGCGACACGCCGGCCGGCGCGGACTCGCCCGGAGGCGCGCTCCCGGCAAGACCGGTCACCAATTTGCCGGAATCCGGAAACGCACTGCGGCGCCAGCATGGCTTGGGGGACATAATGGAAGGGTGTGCCCTACCGCACACGATGGAGGAAGTAGCAGTCATCCCGCCCGCGCATCCGTCGAATGGTCAAGGAGGATCGCCGCATGGATGCATGGCTGATCTGGTTGATCATCGCCGTAGTGTTGCTGGTGGTCGAGATGCTCACTATCACCGCAGCGGTCGGGATGCTCGGTGTCGCTGCACTGATCACCGCGGGCTTCGCCGCACTCGGACTACCCGTTCCTGTCCAACTCCTTGCGTTCACAGTCACCGCCACGATCGGGGTGCTGCTCATCCGCCCCATCGTCCGTCGGCACATGCTCCGGCCCCAGCTCGAGCGTTTCGGCGTAGAAGCATTAATCGGTAAGCCCGCCTATGTCGTGTCAGAGGTGTCCCGGCTGGACGGCAGGGTTCGCATCGGCGGTATCCGCGGTGAGGAGTGGACGGCGCGCGCCTACGACCAAACCCTGGTGATACCCGCCGGAGCGACCGTCGACGTGCTGGAGATCAGCGGCACCACCGCGCTCGTTTACCCCCGGGAGTAACCCATGGAAATCTCAATCTCTCTTATCGCCGGAGTCGTCATCGCGCTGTTCGCAGCCTTCACCGTGCTGCGGGCGGTGCGCATCGTGCCCCAGGCGCGTGCCCGCAACGTCGAACGGCTCGGCCGCTACGACCGCACGTTGCAGCCCGGCCTCAATTTCGTCATCCCCTACTTCGACCGGGTCTATCCGATGATTGACCTACGGGAACAGGTAGTCTCGTTCCGACCGCAACCGGTGATTACCGAGGACAATTTGGTCGTCGAGATCGATACTGTGCTCTATTTCCAGGTGACCGACGCGCGCGCAGCCGCCTATGAGATCGCCAGCTTCCTGCAAGCCGTCGAACAGCTCACGGTCACCACACTGCGCAATGTCGTCGGGTCCATGGACTTGGAGCGCACACTCACCTCCCGCGACACCATCAACAGCCAACTCAGAGGCGTGCTGGACGAGGCCACCGGCAAGTGGGGGCTGCGGGTCAACCGGGTAGAGATCAAGGCCATCGACCCGCCGCAATCCATCAAGGACGCGATGGAGAAGCAGATGCGGGCCGAGCGCGACAAGCGTGCGGCAATCCTGGGCGCCGAAGGCCAACGCCAGTCTCAGATCCTCACCGCCGAGGGTGACAAGCAGGCCGCCGTCCTGCGCGCCGAGGGCAACCGGACCGCAGCGATCCTCAAGGCCGAGGGCCAGGCCCGCGCTATCGACGAGGTATTTCAGTCCGTGCACCGCAACGACCCCGACCCTAAACTGCTCGCCTATCAGTATCTCCAGATGCTGCCGCAGCTGGCCCAGGGCCCGGGAAACACGTTCTGGGTAATTCCAAGCGAGGTCACCTCCGCCCTGCAAGACGTGTCCCGCGCCTTCACCCAGGCGCTGCCCAAGTCATCGGCCACCCGCGAAGCCTCCTCCGACGACTTGGCAGCGCACGCTGCCGCCGATGCGGCTCAGGCGGCACAAGCCGCCGCCGATGCGCTCGAAGGCGCGGCCGAGGCCGACGGCTACCAGACCGCGTCGCCATCGCGCCCGTAACGACCGGTCGGGACAGGATTCTTCGAATCGCGGAGCATGCAGCAGGAGGGCAGCGGCCAGAGGATCTGTAGGGTCTCGCTTTCGACTGCCAATCCCGTTCGGGTGACCTGGTAATTCGCGGTTGTCTCAGTTGGATGAGGCATCGGCTTGTCTCAATCTGGGTGTCCATTCCTACGGTGACACTATTGAGGGCGACCCACGGCGTGTGGACAAAGGTCACGTGGCGATATAGACCGGCCACGTTCGCGCCACGCGCGCTCGATAGCAGCGCTGTCAGAGCAGGATGCGAGGATCGTCGGACGAGTCGAACAATGCCGGAAGGTCACGTCATGGATGTGCAGTTCATCGCGAGTATCGCAGTGATCGCCCCTGACCCGAGCGTCAGCCGAAGGTTGTACGTGGATGCGCTTGGGCTCCCACTGATGGGGTCGGAAGATGACTATCTGCACAGTGAAGACGTCGACGGTAGCAAGAGCTTCGGCGTCTGGGCACTGACGCAAGCTGCACAGGCCTGCTTCGGCACTCCCGAATGGCCAGCTGATCGACCGGTGCCGCAGGCGAGCATCGAGTTCGAGGTCGCCGACGCTGCCGCCGTCCAAGTTGGTGCGGACGAGTTGAAGCAGAAGGGCTTCACGCTGCTGCACGAGGCACATACCGAGCCCTGGGGACAGACCGTCGCTCGGCTTCAGTCAAGCGAGGGTGCGATCATCGGCCTCTCGTACGTGCCCTCAATGCATTCGTAGCACGACGGAATGGCCGCCCGACAGCGCGCCGATTTCACCGCCGACTACCGTGTCGGCGCGGCGCATCAATAATCCTGCACCACAAGGTAATTCGTCACCGGACGTATTGATGGTGATTCGGGGAGAGGGGCGCCCACAGGATCGTTTTGTTCTCCGCCTGTTTACTCAGCACTGCGGCTTACCCAAACAGTTCACTACGGGGCTGGGCAGCACCACGGCTGAAGTGGGAAGCGGACCGGACACGTTGTCGGAGTATCGGATACGGGCTCCAAAGTTCGCTTCGGTGCACTCAGTCCGAAACGTATGTCGCATGAGTGCTGTGTCGCAATATTGCGACGGCTTCTTCTGAGACGAACTTTTGAGACGCAACGACCTGGCAGATCCTATGAACCGCCCCGGTGAGTCCGGAGACTTTCTGGTGTGAGAATTCAGCCGGCGGCTGGTCTCTGAGCTTGAGCGTAGTGGGCCGCCTCCATCTCGATCGGTGGGATGTCGCCGCAGTATTCGTAGAGCCGGTGGTGGTTGAACCAGTCGACCCACCTGGCAGTGGCGTATTCGACCTCCTCGACGGTCCGCCAGGGCTTGCGTGGTTTGATCAGTTCGGTTTTGTACAGCCCGTTGATAGTTTCGGCGAGCGCGTTGTCATAGGAGCTGCCGACCGCTCCGACAGAGGGCTGGATGCCTGCCTCGGCGAGCCGCTCGGTGAACCGGATCGATGTGTACTGAGATCCCCTATCCGTGTGGTGGACAACGCCTTTCAGGTCCATTGCTCCTTCTTGCTGTCGGGTCCAGATGGCGTGTTCGATCGCGTCGAGCACCATGGCCGTCGTCATGGTGGTGGCCACCCGCCAGCCAAGGATCCGGCGCGCGTAGGCGTCGACGACGAAGGCGACATAGGCGAAACCCGACCACGTGGATACGTAAGTGAGGTCGGCCACCCAGAGCCGGTTCGGTGCTGGCGGGGCGAACCGCCGCTGCACGAGATCGGCAGGCCGCGGTGCGGTCGGGTCGGCGATCGTGGTGCGCTTGGTCTTGCCCCGGACCGCGCCGGTCAGTCCGAGTTCGGCCATCAGCCGCTCGACGGTGCAGCGCGCCACCGCGATGCCCTCACGGTTCAGAGCGAGCCACACCTTGCGGGCACCGTAGACGCCGTAGTTCTCGGCGTGGACCCGGGCGATCTGGGCCTTGAGGGTCTCGTCACGCACCTGGCGGCGGCTGGGCTGCCGGTTGATGTGGTCGTAATAGGTCGATGGGGCGATCGGCACACCCAGCTCGGTCAGCTGTGTGCAGATCGACTCGACACCCCACCGTAGACCATCAGGGCCGTCGCGGTGGCCACGATAATCGGCGATGAACCGGGTGATCAGTGCTGTGGCCGGTCGAGTTCGGCCGCGAAAAAAGCCGACGCTGTCTTCAAAATAGCGTTGGCCCTTCGTAATTCAGCGTTCTCCCGTTTCAGCCGTTTGAGCTCAGCGGGCTCCTCGGTCGTGGTCCCCGGCCGCGAGCCGGCATCGACCTGCCTCTGGCGGACCCACTTGCGTACCGTCTCCGCGCACCCGACCCCGAGCAGGCGAGCGACCTCGCTGATCGCCGCCCACTCCGAATTGTGCTGATCGCTGATCTCGGCGACCATCCGCACCGCGCGCTCACGCAGCTCCGGCGGATACCTCCTCGACGAACCACCTGACATGACTCCAACCTTCCCAAGAAGTGGAGTCTCCGGACATCCCGGGGCGGTTCACTCTGGCCGTGGGTGTCGGTCTGAGACGTCTCGAATGAGGTTGTTTCGAGACAAGGTCGCGGAAGGGTCAGCTGGGCAAAGCCGCGGGTAAAAGTCTGCTTGGATAAACGGCGAACAGCGGAAGATCGCCCTGTTCTGGTCAACCGTGCCGAGTGCTGCTGGTAATGGGCTGCCGCGTCGTGGTCGCGATCGCCAGCGCAGCCGCATTCAACTGCCGCGTGCGGCTCGGCTTGCGCTCGGCTCGACACCTACGGCACGTAATCGGTTCCGTTCCAATACAAAACTTGGCTGGTGACGGTACCTCCCGCGCAGCTAGGCGTGCAGTCGTTGTTGAATTGGCGGATCGTGTACTGGCCGTTGGGGCCCGGGCCTTCCAGGTTCGCGTAGTAATAGGCACGCTTGCCTTCATAGTGGGTATCGCCCCAGCCGATGTCTTGGAATCCGTCCGGGGTGGGTACCAGGACGAGCACGCCGTCATATCTGCCGGGGTTGTACGTGACGAAGGCGTTGCCGGTCGAATCGGTCACCGGGTTCGCGAAATTGAAGGAATTGCCCCCGACGTCGACCGTAATTGTGGGCAGCACCTTTCCGTTGCTCGCGACCGCAGCGACACAGCCAACCTTCGGGCCTGCCGCATTCGAGTCCAGGATCAGGAATAGCCGGACGGTGCCCAGCGATGGGTGCGGGATGTCTTCATGGGCTTTGACACTGCCCTTGCAGTCCGGGCTTGGCGGCGGAACATCGGGCAGACTCACCGTCGGCGCGCTGGAGCTCGCCGAACCCGAGGCCGCGGGTAGGTTGTGCCCGCCGCCTCCGCAAGCGGTCAGCAAAGCGGTAACCAACATCAGTGCGGGCCACACGCGGCGCTTGGCCGAAGCTTTCTCCATCACCATGGCGACTCCTTGACGTCCGGTGAGCGCCCACTCATTCCTTGCGTACGTAAATAGCCGACCCTTCACGGGTAGCGACCGAACGGGGTCCCGTCCACATCAGCCTCCAGCAAGCCATGTTCAGCAAACACGATAAGCCGAGGCTCCGTGTCGCGCGGTTCAGCACCGCGCCGAAGTAGTCCACCCCACGCAACTCGGCCTCGCCTGTCGCAATGCCCATCCGCACCGGCAACTCCAACGCCCGCTGCGCGGCCACCGCCGCATCCACCGCGGACTTCGGGACGCGAACGCGGCACACACCCCGTCCCCGGTGTGCTTGAACAGGGAGCCGCCGTGCCCCTCGATCGCGGTGCGCAGCACGTCGTCGTGCACCAACAGGGCTGCCCGCATCCCGTCCGCGTCTGACTCCCACCGACGGGTCGACCCCTCAATATCGGTGAACAAAAACGTCACCACCCCCGATGGGGCGGCTGCCGCGGACACGCTCACAGGATTTCACACGGAACGCAGTCCCACCTCGTACATCGGCGGATCAGGCCCGGTCACCGGATAGACGTGTTTTGAGACGAACTTCCGCGAGTCGCACATGTCGTCTGTTTCGAGACAACGTGGGCGGCCGCGGGCGCATCGGCGTGTCTCACTGCTGCTTCAAATTTGAAGTCCGCTGGAAGTCAGCCATGAGAATTTGAAGCGCGGCGTGAGAACCTGATATGTGGGCGGTTTTGTCATCCCTGAAGGGGTGGGGCTCTGTCAACACGTTGGCGACCAGTGGTTTTGCTGGGTTTCGGCCTCCGTGCGGGCAGCGTCGGGTAAGGACCGGGGTCAAGACGGAGCGCCCGCAGCGTTGCGAGGACGAACGGTCTTGACGCTGGGCCGGCCCGATGCATGCTGTCGTCGGATGCCGGAGGGGCAGCGGCGGATGGTGTGGTTGTGGGCCTTCTCCAAGCCGTGATGGTGCAGATACGTTGGGGCAGGGCCGGATTGGTCCGGCTGCCGGTCATCCCTTCGCCCAGCGGTGTGGGCATGGAGTGGTGCGGTGGCAACACGCGGGGTCGATCAAGGGGGCGACCACGCCGATGGGTCGGGGGTCATGACACATCGCGGCCGCGCGCGGTTGCGTCCGGAGTGCTCACGCCGCCCTGGCACGGTCGAGCGCGCGGATGTGGCCGTCGCGCAGCCCGTAGTAGACCTGCGTGAGCAGTTTGCGTGCCGCAGCAACCTTGGCGATGTTCTTGCCGCGGCGAGCTTCGATGCGTTGTTTGTCGGCCGAGATCTTGGCAGTCGTTGGGTGGCCAACAACGAATCACCTTGCACCATAAACAGTTTCGTCAGTCTGGCGCAGCAGAAATTCTTCGACGACACCCCATGCCATCGACTCACCTCATCGCCGACATCGTTCGTGTTGCAGTGCGGCGACCCGACCGGCGACGGCACCGGCGGGCCGGGGTATCAATTCGCCAACGAGTACCCGACCGACCAGTACCAGCCCAACGATCCCGCGGCCCACGAGCCGGTGATCTACCCCCGCGGCACCCTGGCCATGGCCAACGGCGGACCGAACACCAACGGCAGCCAGTTCTTCATGGTGTACAAGGACACTCAGCTGACACCCGAGTACACCGTCTTCGGCGAGATCCAACAAGATGGGCTGGCCACCTTGGACAAAATCGCCAAGGGCGGCGTTGCCGGCGGCGGGCAGGACGGCAAACCGGCCATGAACGTCACAATCAGCTCGGTCCGGCTCGACTGAGCCGTGGATCTCCTCATTTGTGAGGATCGGATAAGGGTGTAGAAAGTCAACATTCTTTGGGTGGAATGTGCCACAAAAGACTCCGAGATGTTAGCTGGGAGCGGATGATGGTGCGTGTTCTGTGCTGGGAGCTGGTCGGGTCGGGAGGGGCGTGACTGGTGGAGGGCACTCCGTTTGGTCGGTACATGACGCGCTCGCTAAGGATGCCTGCCCTCGATCCACCAGGCTGAATCGAGGGCACGACAGGCTGAATCGAGGACACGATGAGTGACGTATCGCAGGGACCCGAATGGTGGCAAGCGTCGGATCTCAAATGGTACCCACCGGAGGAGCACCCCAACTACGAGGCACCGCCTCCGCCACCCCCGCCTAAGCTGCCGCCGCCCCCGCCTACTACTCCGCCGCCCCCGCCTACGCTGCCGCCGCCGTCGTCGTGGGCCCCGCCCCAGCAGCCACCACAGCCTGCGCCGGCGCGCCGGAGTGCCACGCCCTGGATTCTCGCCGGTGTCGTGGCCGCAGTCGTTGTCGTGCTCGTCGTAGCCGGTATCGCCGGCTACCTCGTGTGGCCACGACCGCATGCATCCCCAACCCCAACCGCATCCCCAACCGCATCCCCAACCCCAACCGCGCAGCCCTCCACCACCACTCCGCCGGTCCCCCCCGTCGGGCCGACGATGAGCGGCCACTACATCGACACCGAAACCTCCTCAATCGGCCAAACCTTTACCAACGATTGGTACTTCACTCCCTGCGGTGACGGATGCGCCGACGCAGGATTCGGCCGGGCGCGGTTGGTGAATGGTGAATGGACACTCGACATCTTGGACAACGCCGCGTGTGACGACGGTACTAGCGTTCCCAAGGCCAACGCCGCCCACTATGTGTGGGATCCAAATACCCTCGCAGGCACAGTCCAAATTACCGTCCAAACCCCAGCCTGCGGTCGGCAGGCGGGGTCAGCATTCACCGACACCATCCAACTCAGGCAGGCACCCTGACGCATACTCCTGGGGAGTCTCGGCAGCCTAAAGTCGCCAGTGGCTCAAAGATTGAGCTAGTCGTGACGATGCAGACCCACGGATACGACGAACGCTGCGCCGCACGGCGGGGCGCATGAGGCTGCAAACCGACCGAGCACCGTGAAACACCTTTCACAGGATCAGCTTTCGGAACACGGTGGACAGAAGCCGGCCTTCGCTTACCACGCCGACTCCGCGCTCGACGAGAACGGACTTCACCCCGTTTGGCATATATCTGGTGCGCGATCGTGGGATTGAACCAGTCAACCCCGCGGCGACGCGCGTTGCGCAAGAACATGATGGATAACCGGGATTATCCATTGACCCGTTAACCGCGTCGCGCCGTCCACTGCCCGCGACATGGGAACGTTGATCGGCTGTTGCGATGACGGGAGTGCGAACATTGACGCGGTGTGCGAAATTGAAGACACTGCATCGGTCACCCGGATAGGAGGGTGTTCATTGAGCCGACAAGCCCTAGACAATTGCGTCAGAGTGACGTAACTGGCTGACAAAAGCCCTAGCGCGGAGATGCGGTTGAGATCCCGAGACCCGCCGCTGCTGAAAGCATTCGGGCGTCATAGGTGATGACCGCCCGCAATGTGTCGCCAGCTCGCTGTGCCGCCACGAGGTGTATGGCGTCTAGGCTGCGCAGGCGCAGCGGCAGCAAAGTGCCGGCGTCGTCGAGCAGCTGTCGCGTCAGCATGACGGTGTCCAACCTGTTGAGGAGGTCTCGCGCGTCAGCGATGGCTTGGGCTCCGTTTGGTGCCACTGCGCGTATCAGCTCAGTGCGCGCTAGAGCCGCCGAGAACAAGCTGTCGTCGGCTCGTGCGCTCAGAAAGGACTGCAGCGACTGCGATTCATCCTCGGCGACAACGAGTTTGACCAAGGCAGAGGTGTCCAAGTAGATCCGCATCGGGCTAGCGCTCGTCGGTCCGAAGTCGCTCAAGGGTTTCAGAGGCGCTGTGCGGGTATGCCGCAGGTTTAAGGTCGTCGATGTTCATCGGACGAGGCGCCTTGACAACTTCACCAGCGCTAATTAGGTCTTCCCAGGGATCGCCCGTGATTGGCACCAGGCGCGCGACGGGATGGCCGCGGTCAGTGATCTCGATCGATTCCCCGGCGGCCACTTCTTCGAGGTACCTGCTGGCGTGTTGCCGCAACTCCCGCACCCCAATCGTCTTCATGTGCTACATGGTAGCACATATGGCACGGCTGACCGCCACGGCGCTTCGCCATATCTGACGGACGGCCACTCCCCCAGACCCAAAGCACCCCTGGTATCTCATGAACAATCGGGCCGCTGGCAACGGAATGCTCCCAGAAAAGCAGATCGGCACCCAACGCGGAGTGCCGACCACGGCGCGCCCGACCTCAGACGAACTCGTCGGGTTCGAATATGAGGATTTCCGGTAGGGTAATCGTATTGCGTTGTTGCCCAGCGGTTTTAGAATCCCCTCTCCGCCACGAGGTCATACTCATGGACCGATTGTCTAAATCGTTGGGCTACTGACCAAGGATTGCGTGATGCGGATGTAGGCGTCTGAGCTCTTGGTGGCGCGTCATGCCGGATGATGCTGTGGAGCAGGCCCGTTCGCCGGTCGTCGACTACCCCCGCGGCACGTTCGCGGCCGATCCGAACGAGGACGACGACGGTTGATGGACTCGATCTATCCAAGCTCATACCCCGGCGAGGCTGACCTGGATGCCGTAGCGAGTAGAACTATAAAGACCTATCCATCAATAGGTTTCACGCTTAGTGCGACCGCCGGGCTGCCATCCAAGACCGCCAGGCTCGCAGCACTCACAAGTTCGGCGGTGCGTTCGCCCGCCGAGTGCTCGTCCTATTCCCGAACCGCCACAGTCACTTTGCGTGTAGCGCCACCGACAGACTCCACTTCCCTTCGGATGGTGGGATCGAGCCCATCGAGCTGCCACAGAGATCGCTTGAACGCAGCAAGATGGGCCACTTCGCACCCCAGCTCGACACTCCATAGCTGCGCACCTGGTTTGTCGGCCAACTCCGCTCCGAGGTCCTTCCAGCGCAAGCCGTGAGTGATGGCACCACTGGGCGACCCGTCCTTGCGGTAAGTGATCGACCGGGGCACACCAACTTAATGCAAGCCCGGACTGGTATTACCGATCCGTCTTTGGCCTTGTTCCAGCCGCGCAACTCCCCCCACGGGTTTGGCGGATCCACGTCGACATAGTTGTCGGGTCGCTTGTAACGCAGAGCGGGTTCGGCGACTACGGTGCCGTCGAATGTCGGCACTGTCACGATCAATGGTCGACCTGCAAGCGCAGTCTGGCAGGAGCGGCCTAATCGACAACCTGGTCTGTCGGTCGGTGAGTCAAAAACGTCACGGCCGTGGCGCCGGACCCGTCGGCATTCTTCACGTGGCGAGCAGACGGTTCACCTCCTCGGTGAAGCGGACGTTCAAGTTGTGCCAGCGCGGCAATCCGTTGTCACCGGGCTCGAGCTGTTCCGGGAAGAGCACGGTGCCGAAGCTCCCCTGGATCAGCGGCACGATCGAGAAGCCGGCACTGCGATACCAGGGCGCCGCCCGAGACGCGACCTCTTCGGGCGTCCCCACATACATCAGGTGCTGAACGTCCTCGTCGCTCATCATGGCGCAGACACTGAGCAGCTCGTCCCGGGAAAACTTAGTCGAACGGTGGGTGAGGCTGAGCGCCCAGTCGTCGCCCAGTGGGTGTTTGCCGCCCCATTTGGACCAGTGGTGACCGACGGGGGTGAGATTGAGCACAAAACTCCGGACGAACGGACTTTCCAGGGCTTCGGAGATCTGGCGGTCGTTCTCACACAGGATCATGGTCATGCCCGGTGCGATGACCAACGACTTGGGGTCGCGGTCGCGGCGCTCGGCTTCGCTCCACATCTCCGCGAGGTCGGCTTCCCAATTTGTGACCTGGTCGGCGTATCCGCCGGGCAGATAGGTGAGGAGGCCGTCTGCGATGCGCCCAGCGATCCGCATCGGGCGCGGGCCGCCGCCCGCAAGCAAAACGAGCGGCGGGTGTTCGGGGTTGTAGGGCGGCAGCGCGACGAGTGCCTCGTCCAGTTTCCAGAACCGGTTGTCGGGTTCGGTCACGGGCTGCGTTGTGCGCATGAGGGTCTTGATGATTCGAATCGCCTCTTCGAGATGCGCGTTGCGCGGCTCCGTGCGTTCGAGTCCGTAGGGCAGGAACTGTTTGTTCTCCCCGGTACCGATGGCGATCATCACCCGACCGTGTGAGATGTGGTCGAGGGTCAACAGCTCCTGGGCGAGGATCGACGGACTGCGGCGATAGCAGTCCACGATGGTGCTGAGGAGGATCTTCTCCGTGTGTGACGCGACGGCGGCGAGCAGCGGGATGGTGTTATAGCACGCCTCGTAGTCCGGCACCTGTGCCGCCGTCGGGATGAGCTCCGGCGACCAGATCGAACGGAAGATCCACGACTGCATTTGGTCGGAGTAGCCGGTGGCGACGTAGCCGAGCTGTTCGTAGAGTCGCGCGGCACGGATCGCATCGCGAACCCCTCCTGGCCGGTGCATCTCCATCCCCGCAGTGCCGGCGAAGGGGATGTTCCAGTCGAGCTTGTCCGTCATTGGTTACCTCTCGGGTCAGTCGTTGTCATTCAGTTTTCCCGGTGCAAATGCGCACGGCACCGGTGCTGGTCAGCGGGTGGCGTACGCCCATCATTCCGTCCGCATCGTCAAACCCGGTCTGCCAGAACATCACCGGTACGGTGTCGCAGCGCCCCTCAATTCTCCTTGGGCGGCCGCCCATGTTGCTCGTAATCCTTCCTGGGCTCAGTCCGCGGCGTTGTAAAGGTGCACCGCCGACGCGAAGCCAAGCCCTCGCGATGCGCCAGTGATGACAGCAGTGCGCGGCTCACCCATTGCCTGGCCTGCATCGTCCGCCGTCGGCCGGCGGCTGCACGTCGGGCCGCCCGTGCGGCTGCCCTGTCATCCAGGTTGACCATATTCCGACCGCATACGGGCCGGGTTGGCCGTCCCGTGACCATTCCGGCCGGGGCCCGGGTGCTCCTGTCCCTCGGTGCGGCCAATCGCGACCCGCAAGTGTTCGACAACCCCGACGAATTCCGTGTGGATCGAAACCCGACCGAACACATCGCCTTTGGATTCGGCGCACATCTATGCCTGGGGGCACACCTCACGCGGATGGAGGCCCAGGCGGTACTTCGCGAGCTCGTGACCCGAGTACGGCGCATCGAGGCTATCGGCGAAACGCTGTGGTCTACCAGCTACCTGCTGCGCGGCCCAGAGCGCATTAACGTCAGACTCACCCCCTCCGTCGTTGCGGGATGATGTCCAATCCGGATTACCCCGCTGGGTCGGGCGTTACGCCGTCGTGGGCTCACCCGCCGGCCGTTATGTCACGTGGCGTTCGGCCGGTCATGCGTGGCGGAAGACCGTGCATAACTTGGATATCCATCACGAACGCCTCCATGTTTCATTAGATGCACCAAAAGGCGACTACCGCGGCGCCAGGTCGTCGAGCACCACATCGGCGATGACCGCGGGAAGGTAGTGTCCTGACGACGCAACCACATTGAGCGTGCTGCTAGCTGACGGTCCGCGGCTTCTGGTCACGGTGTGGAAGCACCGTGCTCTTGGGCGGCCTTGCGGGCCTCGCGCTGGTCGTGGATGCGTACGAGTTCGCGGAACCCGAGGCGGTGGTATTTCGGGATGGGCTGGATGCCCCAGACATCCTGTGCGGTGTCCTTGCCCTCGGCGCCCTCGGGCGGTCCGAGCGGTGGATACGGGAATTTGCATTCCAGCGTGTCGTCCGAGTACCGGACTTTGAGCAGCTCACTGCAGATCTGGGTGAGGCTCAGCGTCGGGTATCCGTAGTAGACGGCCATGAACGGCAGCGTGAAGGCGCCCTCGATGACGAGTGCGACAAGGCACACCAGGACGGCACGCTTGATCCATTTGTGCATCCGCGCGTAGTAGGGAGTGGTCCCCGGCGGCAGATCGTCGGGCTTCTGGTCTTCTGTGGTTTGCGATGTGGTCACAGCAATGCTCCTTGAACGTGTTCAGTCGGAGAAGATTTCGCGGTTGACGGTGTGCAGATAGGGGATGGCCAGGAAGGGGGTGATGTAGAAGATGTCGTAGAGCCACCAGCCGATGACGGGGAACACGACGCCGGCGTAGCGCACGTCGGCGTACATGGTCATGTTGAAGACGTAGGCGCACCAGATGACCACGCCCATCCAGCAGGTGATGATCATCCACTGGTGGCCCCACCGCTTCATCTGGAGGAAGCCGATGGCCGCGGCGACTCTCATCGAGAACACCGTGAGGATCAGCCCAGCGACGTAAGCCTTTTCGCCCGGGCCTGCCGCGCCGCCGACCCACGACTCGTTGTAGTGCCAGGAGTAGCCGGCGTCGAACATGTTGCCCCACCCGACCATCAGCACCCGGTTGATCAAGGTGTGGTTGGCGACCAGGTCCAGCGCCCAGCCGAGGCTGTTGAGCATTCCGTCGATGAGGACCAGGTAACCGATCAGGGTCACGATCATCGGCCGGACCGATAGGCCGGCGCGCAGGGCCTGGCGTTGCAGCCAGACGCCGCGCATGAAGATGGGGAAGCCGATCAGGCCTGGGGCCCACATGCCCATGAGGGCGGCGCCGACGATCATCCACTTGTCGGCGCGACGTTGCGCCAGGCGGGACTGTTCGTGGTGGTCCTCGAGGTTGACCGGGCCGTCGGCGCGAGTCACCAAGGGTGCGTTCACAACTCCCACCAGCCGCGTGCGAAGGACATGTAGAGCTGGATCAGGAACATCGTCAGCAGGTAGCCGTAGATGACGACCTGCAGGATGATGAGTGCCCTCTTGCGCTTTCGTTCTTTCTGGTCCATGTCTTTCGGCCCCTTCCTACGGTTGGGTGTTCGATGTATCGGCGTCCGCCAGGCAGGCGGCCGCGACTTCTCGTAAACCGTCGGTGATCGCCCCGTCGGTGCTCAACGGCGCGAGGATGCAGGCGTCGGCCGCCTCCAAGTCGGTTGAGCCTGCGGCTATTAACTGCGCGGCGGTGACCAGGACGCGGGTGGAGGGCGGCTCGAAATGGAACGCGGCGTCGGCGGTGCGGATCGCGACCGCGCATTGCACGAGACGTTGTGCTGTCGGCAACGCGACCCCTGTCTCGGCGACGACGATCTCGGCCTCGCGTTCCGGCGGCAGGTATGCCATCGGCAGCGTGACGAATCGCTGCCGGAACGAGGGTTTAAGTTCTTTGAGCGAGCTGCGGTAGGCGGGGTTGTATGAGCACACGAGCATGAACGAGTCGGGTGCCTTGACGACTTCACCGGCGCGGTCCAGGTAGAGGGAGCGGCGGTGATCGGTCAGTGAATGCAGCACGGCCAAGGAGTCGTGGCGGGCCTCGACGACTTCGTCGAGATAGCAGATTGCGCCGGCCTTGACCGCTCGGGTGAGCGGTCCGTCGGTCCACACCACGTCGCCGCCAGTGACCATGAAGCGGCCGACGAGATCGGAGCTGGTGAGGTCGTCGTGGCAGCTGATGGTGACGACGGGCCGGCCCAACAGCACGCCCATGTGCTCGACCAACCGGGTCTTCCCGCATCCGGTCGGCCCGGTGAGCATGACCGGGATGCGTTGGCGGAACGCCTGCTCGAACAGCCTGACTTCGTTGCCGTTGGCCAGATATGTGTCGGTGGTCATCTGTTGCCTCGCAGAGTCTTTCGTTACGCCGCGACCAGCTCGCGATGGACGTGGGCCAATACCCGCGGGAGTTCCTCCACCCGCTTGATGCGTTGCGATCGGCGAGGGCCGAAGACTTCAGGCAGTGGGTCGACGCGGGCTGGCCCGACGCCGACGTAGTAGACGGAGACCCCGGCGTCGTTCGCTTCCTCGACGGCGTGCGCCGTATCGGCCCAGGCGTATCGGCCCTCGTAGCCCTCGTCGGAGATCAGGCCGTCGCCGATGACGATCAGCAGGCGGCGCTCGGAAGGCTGCGCCAGCAGTCGGCTGGTCAGGTGACGCAGTGGTGCACCGAGTCTGGTGTAGCCGCCGGTTTCCAGGCCCAGCCCGCCGGGTCGCACGAACCTCGGGTCGTCGAAGTCCTTCAGGCAGCGCACCTCGACACGGTGGCGGGTATTGCCGGTGAATACGAAGACGCCGTGGGGTTCACGGGCGAGTTTCATGGCACGCGAAAGTGCATCGGCGCAAGCGAGTTCCAGGGCGAAAACGCGTCCGCCGCGCACACCTAATGAGGAACTCCCGTCGAGCAGCAGTGCGGTCGTGACGTCGCGGCACGTTGGCAGCAGCTCCCGGAAGATGCGCGGCTCGGCGGCCTCGCCAGCGGCCAGGTCGATGTAGTGGTTGACGTATTGCCCAACGTCGATGTCAGAGCCGTCCTCGAGCCGGTTGGTCATCGCACGATGCGTACGTTCCTCGAACCACTTGCGCAGGTCGGAGCGCACCGCTACGGCCCTGCGCTCGCGGTTGGCCTCGACACGCTCGAGCACCGCCACGTGATCGGGCATGAAAGTCTTTGTCCACGAATTCCATTCAGGATACGGGATACCCGGCCGGTGATCCGGGGTGATGTCGAGGTCGTTGTCCTGCGGACGGCTCGGTGGCGGCAGATTCGAGTTGCGTACTCCGCCCTCGCCGCCGACCGGCACGGAGTACGGCCGCGGCAACCGCTTCTGCGTCGTGGTCCACGGCATCCTGCCGAACGTGCGGCGCAATCTGTCGGTCAGGCCTCGCGGCATCGTGTAAGCAAGCGGCAAGTTGCCCAGCAGCGGGTCCACGGCCAGGAATCGGTCCGTCCGCGCCATCTCGATCGCGCGGTTGAGCATCTCGTGGACATCCATGTCCGCGGACGCGATCTCGAGTGCGGGCAGCGCGCGACGCAGCTCAGGGAGCAGGCCGGGCCAGCGCGAGGTGATCCAGCCCAAGGCGACGCCCGATTCGACCAGGACAAGAGCACACAGTTCACGAGTCGACAGCTCGTTGAGCCGATATTCGCTGATCAGCTCCTTCGACGGCGAACACTGCAGTGCAACACCGCATGTCACGGTCCGCCGGGTCCACTCACCCGTCAGCACCGGATAAGGGACATGGACGTGAGTGAGCGACGCGTTCAGCCCGAAGGTCCGCTTGCCGCCGGTGACCAGACGCACCCCCTCGCGCCGATGGTCGCTGAGCGCGACTGCGGACACCGCGCAACTGCGTTCCAGCGCCATCGCGTGTGCGTCCGACAGGTCAGCCATCGACGATCAGAACGTGCCGATGTTGGAGAACATCCAGTACCAGAACGCGATGATCAGGATGGTTCCGCCCCACGCTGCGACGTAGCGCAAGATTTCCCAGAGGTAAGCCATGATCTGAGCTCCTAATTCAATCCGAGAAGATTTCGCGGTTGACCGAATGCAGATACGGGATGGCCAGGAACGGCGTGATGTAGAAGATGTCGTAGAGCCACCAGCCGATGACCGGCAGCACGACGCCGGCGAAGCGGACGTCGGCGTACATCGTCATGTTGAAGACGTAGCCGCACCAGATGATCACGCCCATCCAGCAGGTGATGATCATCCACTGGTGGCCCCACCGCTTCATCTGCAGGAAGCCGATCGCGGCCGCGATGCGCATGGTGAACACGGTGAAGATCAGGCCGATCTCCCAGCCCTTTTCACCCGGTCCGGCTGCGCCGCCGATCCACAGTTCGTTGAAATGCCAGAAGTAGCCGGCGTCGAACATGTTGCCCCAGCCGGTCAGAAGCACGCGGGCCAGCAGGGTGTGGTTGGCCACCGTGTCGAGTGCCCAGCCCACTGCATTGATGGCGGCGTCGATGATCACCAGGTAGCCGAGCAGGGTGACGAGCATGGGGCGCACCGACAGCCCGTCTCGTTGCGACCGGCGTAGCAACCACACGCCGCGCAGGAACAGCGGAAGGCCGAAGATGCCGAGTGCTGCGGTACCGATAAGGACGCTGCCGGATATCAGCCATTTATCGGCCTGGCGCTGTGCCAGGCGCGACCGCTCCATGTGCTCGTCGAGGCCGCTGCTAGCGGGAGCCGTCAATGGGGGCAGGTTCACGTTGACTGACTATAGTCAACTAATCAGTGCGCCTCAATACTGCGGAGCGTGCGAGTCACGTAGTCGCCGATCATGGCCTCTTGCTCAGGCCAGTCGTGCGTTGTGGTCAACAGCGCATAGAGGCCGAGAAGGAAAAACACCGCGCTATTCATCGGGTTCACATCGGAATCCACCTCGCCGCGCTGCTGTGCAGACTCGAGCTCCAGAGCGAGCCTGACGATAACCGGGTGCTCATGGCTCTCGTCCCTGGGGCGTGTCTGCGAGAAATGCAGTGCCAAAAAGTCTTTGAAAAGAACCGCGCCGAGTCGGCGCTCCAGGCCCATGACCAGGCGTACCGCCTCGGTGAGCGTCGAAGCTAGATCGGGCTTGGAACCCAGGAAGCGGCTGAGCTGTCTGGCGATGTCGTCCTCTGTGCGTTGCTCCAACTCCAGCAGGACATGTTCCTTGGTGGGAAAGTGAAAGAAGAAGGTGCCGTGGGCAACTCCCGCAGCTGCGACGATCGCACCGACATCGGCCGCGGCGATACCCGACCGCTTGAACTCGGCTATGGCCGCTCCCATCAGGCGCTCGCGCGTCTGCAATCGCTTGGTTTCCCGTTCCGACGGCTTGTCCACCACTGCCATGCGCCCACAATATCGCCTGCTCGGATATTCCGATCGCTGTAGATTGACTGTAATCAGTGTTATCTGTTAGATGAGCACCCAAACGCTGTGTAATGTCTGTCGAGATGCAGGAAAGATTGACAAGACACGCCTGGCTACTTTGACAAGACATCGGCGTGTCGCGGGGGCTTGCTAATCTTCGCTGCATAATCCCAGGTCGGTCGCCCAAGGCAACCAATCGGCGCCGTTGTGGACCCCTCTTCGTGTCGCTTGTTGACGATGCCGTCGCGGCCGGAGCACCAACCAACATGTCGAACGTATCTACTAATGCTGCGGCGGGTGGGTCTGCCTATTCCAGGAGCGGCCGATGAGCGGCGGAAGAAATTCGGCCTAGGGTTCCTGCATCAATTCCTGCCACAGCCGACTACTCCCTGCGCTACGTCTGCACCAACGATGTCTACCTGGCCGGCCTGGCCTTGCTGGTAGGACCGACTCCGGTGAGCCTCACCGACAACGAAGGGCATTGCTCATTGAAATACGTAGCGCGGCAGGGTGTTCGGAATATCCAGGGAACTGAGCAGACCGGGTGGCGCGTCCACCACGAAGGGCACCGCGTTCACCACCCGCATCGCGGTTGCGGCCATCGCCGCGTGGCCCGCCTGGTGCCCTTGCGCCGCCGCGCCCATCGTCATTGCGCAGTGAATGTCGGGCTCGCCCTCGATGTCGACGCGGTAGGTGGCGTCGGAATCCGAATTCGGCCAGTGCGGGGCGACGTCGCGCGCCATTCGGATGATGTGTTCCACCACGATCGCCTCGCGGTCTTCGACCACCCCGGCCGCCCTGGTCCGGACCGCGCCGCAGGTGCCGGCCGGGATCGTGCCGAACGCCACCTCGATGTCCCTGTCGGTCAGTTCGCGGTCCAGGGTCCCGTGGATTTCCTCGACCTTGACGCCGAGTCCGTCGGCAATGAGATGAATGGGTGCCTTCCAGGCGATCTCGATGAACCCTGGTGTCTTCAGCATCGGTTCAAAATCCAAGGGGCGAGCGAAGCCCATGCCGTTGACCATGACGTCGGCCACCGGGTAGTGGTCGTTGAGCGCGATCTCGGTGACCGTCAGAGTGCGGATCTTCTTGGACTGGGTGCTCATCAGCAGGGCGAGCTGATCGGATGCGAATCCCGGGAAGATGCCCGACGCGTAGAACGACGCGCCTCCGGTGTGGGCGGCGGTCGCGAGTTGGTCCCGCCACTCGGCGGCGAAGTACGACGGGGGATAAATCAGGCTGGTGGTCGAGGTCGACACGACGTTGATGCCGGCACCGAGCAGCTTGAGATAGTCCGGGATCGCCCCCGCGTCACGCTGCGGACCACTGGCGGCATAGACGACACAGTCCGGCTCGATCGCGATGAGCGCGTCCGCATCATTGGTCGCGGCCAGCCCCATCGGGTCACCACCGGCGAGCTCTCCGGCGTCTTTGCCCACTTTGTCGGGTGAATGAACCCACACCCCAACAAGTTCCAAGTCCGGCCGACACCGGATCGCGTCGATAGCGACCGAACCGACCCCGCCCGTCGACCACACGACGACCCGAATGGGATCTACCATCAGCTTTTCCTTACTCATCCGTGGACCATCTGGGCTTGCTGGTGGACCGCCACCGCTGTCTGCAGGTATCGCCACGCCACCTCGGGGTTACCGCGCCGTACAACGGGCGCAGAAAAGCGCGACGATCTCGTGGTGTTGCCGTCGGAACCGTAAGCCTCACTTGCTGAATGCAGTACGACGTCGGCGTCGAGGGCCAGGATCGCCGCCTTGTCGCTGGTCGCGATGCTCCCGGTGTCGGGTCGGCCGACGAGGGTTCCAGCGTCGACGCCTACTTTGTCGGGCGAATAGACGAAAAGCCCGACGCGATCAAATCCAAGATTGTCGATGACCTCAGCAAGCTGAACCGATCCGACGGGGCCGGTTGCCCAATGGATCACCCGGATAGGCACTGGGCTCACACTGCTTGTGTCGCAAAAACATTCTTGGGAATGGTCAACGGCAGGTCGACGGCGCTGAGGAGCCCGGATGGCGCGTCGATGACGTAGGGCACGGCGTTGACGACGCGCATCGCGGTAGCCACCATCGCTCCCGCGCCCGAAGTCATGGTGGCGATCCCGGCGCGTCCGGGGTCGCGCAAAGTTGCTGCCAGTGTGCAGTCGATGTCGGGATCGCCGGTGATGACCACCCGGTAGGACAGGTCGCCGATGCCATGCGGCCAGTCCGGAGCGACGTTGTGCGCCAGTCGCGTGACGTGTTCGACGATGATCGCCTCGCGACCTTCGACGACGCCGATGGCTTTCATGCGTATCGCTCCGCAGGTTCCCGCCTCGACGGTACCCATGGCGACTTCGAGGGTCTCGTTGGTCACGGCTCGGTCGAATTCTTCCCGGACTTCGTCGACTTCAACACCGAAAGCGTCGCCGATCAACCTGAGCTGGCCTGCCCATTCACCGGCGATGGCACCGGGAAATGAGATCCAGGGCTGGTAGTCGAGCGGCTGACCGAATCCCAAGCCGTTGATCATGATGTCGGGCACGCCGTAGTCGTCGTACAAGCCGATCTCATAGGAGTGGATCGACTCGATCGAGGACGATTGCGTAGACAGGACCAGCGGCAGGTAGTCGGCAGCGAAGCCGGGTTCGATGCCCGAGGCATAGAGCGACGCCTGGCCTTGCTTGGCGGCGGTGACGAGCTGCTCGCGCCACTCGGCCGGCTCGTAAGCGTGCGGGTTGACCAGCCGGGTTGTGCTGGTGGTGACGACGTTGATGCCTGATTCGAGCAGCTTCACGTAGTCGGGGATGGCCAGGGCGTCTCGTTCAGGCCCGCTGGCGGCATAGATCACGCAGTCGGGCTTGAGCGCGATCAGCGCGTCGGCGTCGTTGGTCGCGGCGATACCGATCGGATCGCCGTTGGCGAGCTCCCCGGCATCTTTGCCCACTTTGTCCGCGGAATGAACCCAGACTCCGACGAGCTCGAGTTCAGGCCGGTTGGTGATGGTACGGATGGCGATCGACCCGATGCCTCCGGTCGCCCACACCACTACGCGATACTTGCCTGCGGTCATTGTTCTCCTCCTCAGCGGCGTTAAATCTGTTGTGTTGCAGTGATCTTTGGCTATCTGACCTTGACGGGCAGCCGGGCCCAGCCGCGCACGCTGGATGTCCTTGCCTGCTGGCGTTCTCGTAGTCGACGTCCCAGTCGGTCCACCGCTTGAGCACCTCCTCGAACGCGACCCGAGCTTCCAGCCGCGCCAGCGAGGAGCCGAGACAGAAATGCTCCTTTTGGTTGGAGCGTCAACTCCCGGCGCCGCTCTCCCGTAAGTAGTTGAGGGTGTAGTCCGTGCACGTCAACCCGTCGGGATCGAGCCCGATGAGCGACAGCAACCGCTTCCACTCGGCGGAGTCGACGAACCAGTCCCAGCGAGTGATATGTCCATCCTCGTTGATCCAGAGGTAGTCCCACTCGCGCAGTTCCAACGTGGTCCCGTCGGGGAGCGTCCCCGCGTAGGTGTCGCACGACGAGAAGCCCCAGTCGCCGGCGACACATTCGAATGGGCTAATGAGGCGGTAGTCCGGCATGTGCTTCCACCACATGCGCCACTCCGGGGTGAGGACGTCGCCATCGGGTGCATATTTCGCGACGGCTTCCGCGACCTCGCCGGAGAACATATCGGTTATCGACTGCGGGACACCGTTGTTGAACAGCGGAGTCGTCATCACGAAATCCGGCGCCATGATGTAGTTGTCTCCGAATGTGACGTGGCGGCCCCGTTCAATGGGTTTGGCGTAGCCCTCCCACTTTTCGAAGGCAATCTTCTCGTGTAGCGCGACTCGATCCTGTTTCATCTCAACCCTTTCGACTAGTTCAGCTCCGCGAATCTCTTCAAATACGGCCACGCCATCTCAGGTGGAATCCCGCCGCACAACGGTGAGAGGTTGAACATCTCGCCGCCCGCGAGGCGCTGGCTCGCCTCCTCGACCGACAGGATCACGTGGGACGATGACGTGTAGCGGAGTTCATCGATGGTCTTCGCGGTGGTGATGTTGGCCGACACTTGATTGTCGGGGTTCCATTCCGAGTAGGCCATCGCGTCGTGAAGGAGGTACTGGCCGATCTCGTCCCAGGCGGCATCGACATCCTCGGCCACGAAGCAGTTCGCCGCGGTGTCTCGTTCGGGTATGAGCGCGAAGCCGGGCTCGAAACCATTGTCGCGGCAGGCCTTCTCGTAGGCCTCCTGCATACCCGGCACCCCACCGTTGGCGAGCAGGCCGAGTCCGTTGCGTCCCGCACGCCGCGCCGCAGCAAGGCTCGAACCGCCCCAACTCATCATGGGACCTTCCGGCAACCGCGGGCGCGGGGTCACCTTCATCCGCCTGCCGGCGTGATCGACCTCTTCGCCTGCCAACAGCCGGCGCAACAAGGCGAGCTTCTCATCGGCGATGCGCCCGCGATCGGACATGGACAATCCGAAGTGGTCGTATTCCTCAGCGCGGTAGCCGATCCCGAAGACGTAGGTGGCCCGGCCCGCGCTGATGTGGTCCAGCACGGACATATCCTCTGCCAGGCGCGCGACATCGTAGAGCGGAAGGAGGATCACCAGGTTCAGCATCAACTGCTCGGTGCGCGCGGCGATCGCCGCGCCGAGCAGCAGCGGCGACGGGAGATAACCGTCGTCGGCGCAGTGGTGCTCGCACAGGACTGCGGCGACGCAGCCTCGGGTCTCCGCCCACGCCGACATCTCACTCGCTGCGGCGTACAAGTCGGTCGGCGGTGCACCTATCGACGGGCGCTCGCATGTCGAATCGAAGAGTGAACATCGTGATGTCTAGGCCTCCCTTGCGTGCGTCGGTACCCATGACTTCGGTGCACTGACCTGCATGATCAGCTCGAACCACCTCGTTGCGTGACATGGACTTGAACAGTTCCAGACCCATGCGGACGTCATCGCCGGTGGCGATCGTCGGTCCGTTGCCGAGGTTGGCGAACGCTTCGTCGACCACGCTCGCGGCGGTGACCGCACCCTCGGGGACCTCGTCGAGCGACGCGAGGCGTCCGCGCTCGAACTCCAACTGGCGCAACGCCGGTGTGTCGGTCATTCCAAGTACCAGGCCGAGCACGTCTACGCCCTTGTCGTGCAACTCGACCCACAAGCCTTCGGTGAACACCATGTCGAAGGCTTTGGTTCCGCCGTAGGTGACCATGTTTCGGCCGCCGGCCAGCGCGGCTCCCGACGTGAAGTTCACGATGCCACCCCTACCCCGCTCGACCATCGGGCCGGCGAAGTGGTGACACAACCTCATCAGCACCAGGCAGTTACGTTGCAGCAGGGCTTCTGCTGCCGACATCGGATTGGCAAGGAAGGGCTGGTAATTCGGGTCACCGCCTGCGCAGTACACCAGCATGCCGACCTCGAGATCCGCGGTCGCATCGATGATGTCCTGCGAAGCGTCGGCGTGGGTCAGGTCGACGGCAAATGTCCGCGCCTCAGCACTGGTGTGCTCGCGAATTCCCTTGGCCACCTCGTCGAGCACGTGTTGTCGACGAGCGACAAGCACGACGTTCACACCCTCGTCAGCGAGTCGCTCGGCGAACAGCGACGCCGACTCCGTCGGACGCGCCGACGACGAGCGCCCACGGCCCGTACTTGGTCACGAAGTCTGCGGTCATTGATCTGCTACCGCGACGAGTCGGACCGAGGTGTAGGTGCGACGTTCGATTCGCCAGCCGTCACTGGTGCGTACGACGTGATCGTCGTAGTAGCCGACGGGGTTGGCCCCTCCGCCTTCGAACAGGATCAGGGCGTCGACGTAAGTGCGAACCGTCGCCGTGTCTCCATCGATACCGACGGCCTGGTTGGTCATCCGGTGCATGGTGTGTTTCGCTGCCGCGTGGACTGTTTCCATGAACGTGGCCACCTCCGCGCCTCCGCTCCACTGACCTATTTCGCCGTAATCCACCTGTGCATCGTCGGTGAACACCTTTGTCAGCAAGGAATATTGGACGCTGTCGATGGCGGTGGCATAGCGCACCGTCAATTCGACGATGTCGTCTCTGTCGCTCATGCGACGTCTCCGTTCGGATGGACTACGACGCGGGGCGGTCCCTTGGCTCGGCGCGCCTGCTCGATCGCCTCGGGCACCTCGTCGAGGCCGATGACGCGACCGACGCTCGGTATCGGGTCGAGCCGTCCCTCGACGACGGCGTCGAGCACGCCGTACCAGTCCTGTGGCATCGGTCCGCCACCGAACTGCATTGTCGACCCGTTGCGGGTTGCCTCGGTGATTCTCAGCGTGTCCCCGGTGTACCAGCCGCCGGCGCAGTAGATCCGAGACATGAACTCCGCGTCCGACACGAGCCGGTCGATGAGCCCGGGAGCGCCGACGCATTCGAACACCACGGCCGAGCCACCGAGCCTGTGTTCGGCGCGGACTTCGCGGAAGACGTCGAACACCGATTGATTCGCGGGATCGACCAGCACATGTGCGCCGAACCCGTTGCGTGCCAGTTCGCGTCGTTCGGCCTGAAAATCGGACACGATGATCGGCTGGATGCCACGGCCGGACAATGCGGCGACGGCGGAGAATCCGACGGCCCCTGCCCCGATGACGATCGGCACCTCACCGGGCTGCACGTGGGCGGCGCGCACGTAGAACTCGCCGACCGCGAAGCAATCGACGACGGCGATGGCATCGCTGGATACGGTGCCCTCCACGACCTTCGCTGTCGCCTCGGGGACGACCAGTAGTTCACCGAAGCTTCCTTGCGCCTCGGGATGCTGTCCGATGATCCGCACGCCACCGGCGCCGCCGTCGACCAGTCGGATCGGCATCGACGTCACCCGGGCACCGATCGGGAAGGCGTCGCTGCACCCGGGCCCGTGGCCGATGACCTCGCCGACGAATTCGTGACCCATGACGATGTCTTGATCGGCGTCGTACAACGACCGTCCCGTCGGATCGTCGATTCCGGCCTCAGGGTGGTCCATGAAGTGAACGTCCGACGCGCAGATCGCCGTGCTCAGTGTTTTCAGCAGCAGATCGCCTTGTCCCGCAATCGGATCGGCAGTCTCTCGGACCGTCAGTTCGCCGCCTCGCAAAACGACTGCGCGCATCGGATCCACATCCCTGCCGGTATAGTTCTCAAATAGTCGAGAATCATTTCTCTAACCGCTGAATCGACCGTAAGATGCCGATCGAAGGGAGTCAAGGGTGCGCGGATCCGGTTCGGCGCCGGCCGGGCGAGTTCTCGACATTGTCGAGTTGCTCAGTCGCCCGGGTAGCGGCGAGATTCGATTCTCGGACGTCGTGCGCGAACTGAACCTGTCTCAGGGCACCGCGCACGCGATCCTCAAGACGCTCTCCGATCGCGGCTGGGTTACCCGCAACCCGGTCACCAAGGCATTCGCGCTCGGCCCCGCACTGACGCTCGTCGCGTCCGCCCTCGACACCGGCCGCCCGTTGGCCCATCTCGCACGCACCGCGGTTCGGCGACTCGCCGATACCGACGGATATGGCTGCATCCGTCGTGGAACGGGCGGGTGACGATCTGGTGATCACCGCCTTCGAGTATCCCGCGGACCTGTCCGCAGTCGTCGAACCCAACGATCGCATCCCCTACGCGCCGCCATTCGGTATCGCCTTCGCGGCATGGGATAGCACCGACGAGCAAGAAGCCTGGATCCGACGCGGCGCTACCGATGATGCGGGTCTGCACCAACGCTTGCGCACCGTGCTGACCCGCACCCGCGAGCGCGGCTACGACGTCGACGGGATGACACCTGCGTTGAACCAAGCGGCCCAAGCGATTGGTACGCTGTCCGGAGACGCGATCCCCGCCAATCTGCGTTCCGTCATCGACCAGTTGCGGGTGGAATTCGCCTCGGCCGACCCGCTGCCGGACGACAGCACCCGCGGCGCGCACCCAGTCGCCACCATTTCCGCACCGGTACTCGACGCCGACGAGCGCATTGCGCTCGTCCTTGCCATACATCCGCTGCGCGCCATGACGATTCGCGAGATCCGAGCTGCTGCCAAGCCACTCCTGCGCGAGGTTGAGCACGTGCGGAATGCCTAGAACCGATTCAGGAGCGTGGCCGTCCGCTCCCACAGCTCGTAGCAACGGCGCGGGTCGTGCGTGGTCCGATTTGCACGACCGACGCGGCGTCTCACGAAGTACTCGCCGGCAGGCTCGAAGTCTGCACTCTGTTCGGAGGCCAGCCACACCAGTTGGTCGCATGCCGCCTCCGGGGTGATGCCGACGAGGCGTTCGGTGTGCGCTCGCTCCATGACCTTGAGAAGGCGTGAGCCGGAGGCCGGGCCGAAGTTGCTGTTGACGAACCCAGGGTGGAACGATGCGGCGGATACGCCGAATCTGCAGTAACGACGATGTGATTCGCGAGCGAACATCACAAGCGCAATCTTGGACCGCCCGTAGGCGACCGTCGGGCGCACCGGCTTCGTACAGAGCAGGTCGTCCATGGATATGTTCGGACGCATCAAGCGTTGCGATGAGCTCGACGTGCAGATGATGCGCGCCTTCGACGCGATCAGCACGTCCATCAGCGAGGTGGTGAGCAGGAACGCCGCGAGATAATTCACCTGAAGCACGCTGTCGAACCCGTCGACGGTGAGGCCATCCGCGGCGAACACGCTGCCGGCGTTGTTGGCCAGCACGTCGATCCGCGGGTAACGCTGCCGCAGCTCCTCGGCGAGAGCACGTACCTGGCCGAGGTCGGAGAAGTCCGCACAGAGGTGGTCGGCTCCGAGTTCGTCGGCGACCGCCTTCGTCTTTGATTCAGAACGACCGATGACGACGACGATGTCGCCAGCGGCGGCCAACCGCCGGGCCGCTGCCGCGCCCACGCCGTCGCTCGACCCAGTGATGACGACCGTCCGCTTCGACACGTGCGCCGTACCCCTCGTCCGCCGCCGTTACTGCAACAGCTACTGGTAAGTCATACTGGTTGCGCCTACAGTAAGTTGCGACCGGATGTGTTGGCAACCACTCCTACCGCACTGAGAGGCAACACCTGTGACTTCAACTCCTGACGCCGAGAAGCATCGCGTGGTGCACGTCGGCACCGGCATGACGGGCAGCGTTGCGCTGCGCGCGGTCATCGACGACCCCGCACTGGACCTCGTCGGGGTCAAGGTGTCCTCGCCGGCGAAGGTAGGCACCGATGCTGGCGCGTGTGCGGTCGCCTCGATGTCGGCATCGCAGCCACCGACGACCTGGCGGCAGTCCTGGACGCCGCGCCCGATTGCATCGCCTACTGCGCGACCGCCGTCCGCCGTGAAGACGAGGTCATCGCCGACATCGTCGGCTACCTGGAAGCCGGGATCAACGTCGTCACGATCTCCGCCATTCCTATGGTGTATCCGAAGGCGGCACCGGCGAACTGGCGCGAACCGATCGAAAACGCCGCACTTAAAGGCAACTCGACCTTCTACGCCACCGGATGCGAACCCGGCTTTGTCAGCCTCAATCTGCCCACCGCCCTGCTGACTGGTGCCGGGGTGATCGACACCTACCGCATGGACGAGTACGCCCTCGACCTCGACCTGTCCTATCCGATCTGGGAGGTGCTCCACGAGTCGACGGGATTCGGAAAGCCCAACGGCCACGTCCCGATTCGCATCGCTGTCGGCAAGGTGAACAACGACTGGGAACCGGTCGTGCGCTACATCGCCGACACGCTCGGCGTGGACGTCGAACGAGTCGCGCTGGACTGGGAGACCATTCTCGCCCCGAACGACCTCGACACCGCCCTCGGGGTGATCCCGAAGGACACCATCTGCGGCCACCGCTGGCAGCTCGCCGCGATGCACGACGAGCGCCCCGTCGTGTCGGTTCAGTACTTCGCGGCGGTGACCTCGACGCCGTGGCCCGACTCTTGGCCGCGCCCAGCACAACCCGGCCAGGGCGGCATGGTGTTCCGCATCGAAGGAAACCCGAACATGACCCTCGATCTCCGACTCGACGCTGCGACAGACGACACCACCAACCCCGGCGTCGCCGCGACGGCCATGGCCGCCGTCAACGCCATCCCAGCGGTCATCGACGCCGCACCCGGACTCCTAGACGTGCCACTGGCCGGTCCCTCGGTCGTCACCCGCCAGACTCGCCACTGACATGACGCGCCCGAAACCCGTTGACCTGTATTACGACCCGTTCGACTTCGCGATCGACGACGATCCATATCCGGTGTGGCGGCGGCTGCGCGAGGAAGCGCCGCTCTACTACAACGAGCCGCACGATTTCTACGCGCTGAGTCGATGGGATGACGTCGCCCGTGAGCTGCCGAACTGGCAGACCTACCGGTCGGGGCGCGGCACCGTCATGGACGTCATCAAGAGCGGTCTGGAAGTACCGCCGGGGGTGATCCTGTTCGAGGACCCACCACAGCACGACCTACATCGGCGACTGCTGTCGAAGGTGTTCACCCCGCGCCGAATGGCTGCCATCGAACCGTTGACACGCCAGTTCTGTATCAGGGCTCTCGATTCGCTATTGGGGCAGAACGAATTTGACGTCATAGCCGACCTCGGTGCCCTGATCCCGATGCGCACCATCGGTTACCTGCTCGGCATCCCCGAGCAGGGCCAGCAGCTGATCCGCGACACCACCAATAACGCTATCGACCTGAAGGAGGGACAGTTCGCGATTGCCGACAACGCGTTCGAGGAGTCGTATCTGTTGTTCTCCGAGTACATCGACTGGCGCGCCGACCACCCCTCCGACGACCTGATGACGCAGCTGCTCAACGCCGAAGTAGAGGACGATGGTGGAGTGCGCAAGCTGACGCGCACCGAGGTGCTCACGTACACCAGCATGATCGCCGGCGCCGGCAACGAAACCACCACCCGGCTCATCGGTTTCGCGTGCCAGCTGCTGGCCGATCATCCGGATCAGCGCAGCGAGCTCGTTGCCGACCCCGAACTGATCCCAGGCGCCATCGAGGAGGTGCTGCGCTTCGAAGCGCCGTCACCGGTGCAGGCACGCTACGTCGCCCACGATACGGAATGCCTCGGCACGCCGATCGCGGAGGGCTCGATCATGTTACTGCTCAACGGATCTGCCAACCGCGACGACGCGCGCTTCCCTAACGGCGAGCGGTTCGACATTCACCGCAGGGGCGGCCACCTCAGCTTCGGGCAGGGTCTGCACTTCTGCCTCGGCACCTCGCTGGCACGCATGCAAGCCAGGGTCGTGCTGGAGGAGCTCCTCAGGCGATGGCCGGAGTGGGACGTCGACTACGCGGGAGCGGCCAAGGCACACACCGCCAGCGTGCGCGGGTGGTCCAAGCTGCCGATCATGACACGATGAATGTCGCACGGCTGGTGAGGGGTTAGGGTGCAGGCTTCGAAGCCGCAGCGACAATCAGTCCGACGACCGCGCGGCTCGCTGACCAAAGACGCGATCGTCGAGGCGGCCTTTGCAATAGCAGCGGACTCCTCCATCGAGGAGGTGAGCATTCCACTGGTCGCCAAATCGCTCGACGTCGGCGTAACCAGCATCTACTGGCACGTTCGCAATAAATCAGAGCTTCTCGACGCCATGACCGACCGCGCGTTGCGCCGCAGCGGGTTGCCGGCCTATGCCGAGTCAGACGATTGGCGCGACTCATTGATGGCGCACGCACGCGGCGTGCGCCAGTCCTTCCTCAGCGATCCGGTGTTGACGGATCTGATTCTCATTCGAGGCGCACTGAGCCCGATGGCTCGACGGCTCGGCGAACACGAGACGCAGAAAGCGATCGCCAACATGATCGACTCCGGTCTCGATGAGCAGACAGCGCACGACACTTACTCCGCGGTGTCGGAACTCGTTCGAGGGTCGGTACTTCTCGCCAGGATGACGCAGAAGCACGGTGCAGCGCGGGCGGCGGAGTCTGCCGATGACGGTGGATTCCCAAACGCCCCGATAGCGCTGGATGACCGACCGTTTGAACTTCTTCTGCAGGGACTACTGAGACAGCAATCCCAGCACACGAACACCCCGGTGCGCGATATCGCTCAAGGCATCACCAACACAGCCTGATTACATACCGCGGCGCGCGCCAGCTAGACAAGCAGGTCGTGCCTAACGTTTTGTTGGGCGCGCACCATCAACAGCCTGGAAAGCAACACATCATGAAGAACTCGTCCTCCTGGACACGCCGTGGCTTCCCTACACCTGATCGCGATCCTTTCTATGCCAGCCCCGCCGGTCTGGGCGGGGTCGCACCCGGGACGGTCTTGCGGTCGCGGGTGGTGCCGGTGTCGTTCTTCGGTCGCCTCCGGCAGGGCATGGCGGTGCAGCTGATGTACCGCAGCACCGACGCCCACGATCTCCCCGAGGCGGCGGTGACCACGGTGATAGTTCCGCGTGGCAAGAACCCGGCGCGGTGCCCGGTGCTGTCTTACCAGTGCGCCATCGACGCCGTGGCGGCGCGGTGCTTCCCGTCCTATGCGCTGCGGCACGGCGCCGAGCTGGTCGGGGCCTCGGTTCAGGCGGAGTTCTTTTTCATCACCGCGGCCCTATCTCGCGGGTGGGCGGTCAGTATCCCGGATCACGAGGGCCTCAACGGCATGTGGGGCGCGCCGTACGAGGCGGGCTTTCGTGTTCTCGACGGTCTGCGTGCCGCTGTCAACTACCCGGAGTTAGGCCTTTCATCGAAGGCTTCGATGGCGGTGTGGGGGTATTCCGGCGGTGGCCTGGCCAGCGGATGGGCCGCCGAAGTCGCCGCCACGTACGCACCCGAGCTCGACATCGTCGGGGCAGTGCTGGGTTCACCGGTGGTGGATCCGGAAAGTGTTGCGCGCCGGTTGAATGCGTCGCCGTGGGCGGGTCTTGCAGCGTTGATGATCGCGTCGTTGGTGCATGTGTTCCCCGAGGCGAAAAAGGTCGTCGATGAACACGCGACCGAGGATGGCAAGGCCCTGCTTGCAGAGATCGAGGGAATGTCGACCGGAGGTGCGATCCGACGCTTCCGCAATGTCGACATCGCCGACTACGTCGACCTGAGCTTTCAGGAATTGTTCGCGCTGCCCGAGCTGCAGCATGTGTTCGAGGTGACGCGGCTCGGG
The DNA here is from genome assembly GCA_963720085.1 of uncultured Actinomycetota bacterium. GTDB lineage: Bacteria > Actinomycetota > Actinomycetes > Mycobacteriales > Mycobacteriaceae > Mycobacterium. The sequence continues at coordinate 2,498 of CAVRER010000029.1, read as the reverse complement.
CAAAAGACACCGAGCATGCCCGTGCTACTCATCCAGGGCGTGCACGACAAGATCGTCGACGTCGCCGATGTGGACAGGCTGGTCCAGGCCTACACCCAAGGCGGCGCCGCGGTGAGCTACCACCGCGACCCCCTTGCCGAGCACCTGTTGTTGTATCCCTTCGCGGTTCCGATGAGCCTATGGTGGCTCGCCGAACGGCTCGCCAAAAACGACCGGCCCAATAGCTGGCACACCTGGCCCGCGCTGCTCGATGCGCGTACCTACGCAGGCCTGCCGGCACTCGCCGCCGCCGCATCGCAAGCCGTCAAGTCCGGTTTCTCCCCAGGGCGATCGCTTCGCCACCGACGTCGGAAGAAGTAGATCGAGGCCGTACCATCCATACCGTGGGTGTAACGCGCCATGCGACCTCGCATATCGTCGCCATGTTTTGAGGCGTCGAACCTATTGCGCCAGAGTTGAATCCGCCTGTGTCACGAGTCTCAGCCATGAGGTTCCAGCGACGAATCGACACGTCTGGCGGCGCCAGCGTGGCGCGAAGCCAACCCACCGCTGCGCTAGCGCGCCGACTTAGAGGCGCTTGAGCACCATCACCGATTCGTTGTACGGAAAGAGCCGGTACAGCCACCGCGAGGAGGGACGCACCTGGGGGGCCACCTCGCTTTTGGCTAGGAGGACGGGATGGCCGACCGCGACAGTCTTGCGGTGCTTGCAGATGGCGGTGTCGCCGCCCGCGAGAACGTTTCGCACCCAGTTTGTTTGGGGTCCGTAGCCGACGAGCAATGCAAAGCCGTCGGTCGTGTCGAACACCAGCAACGGTGTACGGTAGCGTGCTCCGGATCGGCGCCCGACGTGGTAAAGAATTCCCAGACCAGGCATTCGGTCGACCACCCGAAGGGCGGCTGGATTGGTGATTCGCTTGTTAAAGGCCGCGACTCGACGCGACACGCGCACACCGAACTCCTCTCAGTGCATCCGAGCAGCCTCAACGTCTGCTTCGTTGAGAGTCTCATGGCGCGAGCAGTGGCTTCCAACCACGAGTAAATGGCTTCTCCCGCCAGCGGCGCAACTCTGACCGGCAGTAGCTCCATTTTGAGGGGCCTAGATGTTGCCGGACGGGCCGCAAATCCAGACGGGCTTGTTAAACAAGCTCTGAACCGCCCCGGGATGTCCGGAGACTCCACTTCTTGGGAAGGTTGGAGTCATGTCAGGTGGTTCGTCGAGGAGGTATCCGCCGGAGCTGCGTGAGCGCGCGGTGCGGATGGTCGCCGAGATCAGCGATCAGCACAATTCGGAGTGGGCGGCGATCAGCGAGGTCGCTCGCCTGCTCGGGGTCGGGTGCGCGGAGACGGTACGCAAGTGGGTCCGCCAGAGGCAGGTCGATGCCGGCTCGCGGCCGGGGACCACGACCGAGGAGCCCGCTGAGCTCAAACGGCTGAAACGGGAGAACGCTGAATTACGAAGGGCCAACGCTATTTTGAAGACAGCGTCGGCTTTTTTCGCGGCCGAACTCGACCGGCCACAGCACTGATCACCCGGTTCATCGCCGATTATCGTGGCCACCGCGACGGCCCTGATGGTCTACGGTGGGGTGTCGAGTCGATCTGCACACAGCTGACCGAGCTGGGTGTGCCGATCGCCCCATCGACCTATTACGACCACATCAACCGGCAGCCCAGCCGCCGCCAGGTGCGTGACGAGACCCTCAAGGCCCAGATCGCCCGGGTCCACGCCGAGAACTACGGCGTCTACGGTGCCCGCAAGGTGTGGCTCGCTCTGAACCGTGAGGGCATCGCGGTGGCGCGCTGCACCGTCGAGCGGCTGATGGCCGAACTCGGACTGACCGGCGCGGTCCGGGGCAAGACCAAGCGCACCACGATCGCCGACCCGACCGCACCGCGGCCTGCCGATCTCGTGCAGCGGCGGTTCGCCCCGCCAGCACCGAACCGGCTCTGGGTGGCCGACCTCACTTACGTATCCACGTGGTCGGGTTTCGCCTATGTCGCCTTCGTCGTCGACGCCTACGCGCGCCGGATCCTTGGCTGGCGGGTGGCCACCACCATGACGACGGCCATGGTGCTCGACGCGATCGAACACGCCATCTGGACCCGACAGCAAGAAGGAGCAATGGACCTGAAAGGCGTTGTCCACCACACGGATAGGGGATCTCAGTACACATCGATCCGGTTCACCGAGCGGCTCGCCGAGGCAGGCATCCAGCCCTCTGTCGGAGCGGTCGGCAGCTCCTATGACAACGCGCTCGCCGAAACTATCAACGGGCTGTACAAAACCGAACTGATCAAACCACGCAAGCCCTGGCGGACCGTCGAGGAGGTCGAATACGCCACTGCCAGGTGGGTCGACTGGTTCAACCACCACCGGCTCTACGAATACTGCGGCGACATCCGACCGATCGAGATGGAGGCGGCCCACGACGATCAAGCTCAGGAGCGAGCCGCCGGCTGAATTCTCACACCAGAAAGTCTCCGGACTTACTGGGG
>CAVRER010000028.1:0-75411 GCA_963720085.1 uncultured Actinomycetota bacterium | reverse complement strand
AACCGCCCCGGTGAGTCCGGAGACTTTCTGGTGTGAGAATTCAGCCGGCGGCTGGTCTCTGAGCTTGAGCGTAGTGGGCCGCCTCCATCTCGATCGGTGGGATGTCGCCGCAGTATTCGTAGAGCCGGTGGTGGTTGAACCAGTCGACCCACCTGGCAGTGGCGTATTCGACCTCCTCGACGGTCCGCCAGGGCTTGCGTGGTTTGATCAGTTCGGTTTTGTACAGCCCGTTGATAGTTTCGGCGAGCGCGTTGTCATAGGAGCTGCCGACCGCTCCGACAGAGGGCTGGATGCCTGCCTCGGCGAGCCGCTCGGTGAACCGGATCGATGTGTACTGAGATCCCCTATCCGTGTGGTGGACAACGCCTTTCAGGTCCATTGCTCCTTCTTGCTGTCGGGTCCAGATGGCGTGTTCGATCGCGTCGAGCACCATGGCCGTCGTCATGGTGGTGGCCACCCGCCAGCCAAGGATCCGGCGCGCGTAGGCGTCGACGACGAAGGCGACATAGGCGAAACCCGACCACGTGGATACGTAAGTGAGGTCGGCCACCCAGAGCCGGTTCGGTGCTGGCGGGGCGAACCGCCGCTGCACGAGATCGGCAGGCCGCGGTGCGGTCGGGTCGGCGATCGTGGTGCGCTTGGTCTTGCCCCGGACCGCGCCGGTCAGTCCGAGTTCGGCCATCAGCCGCTCGACGGTGCAGCGCGCCACCGCGATGCCCTCACGGTTCAGAGCGAGCCACACCTTGCGGGCACCGTAGACGCCGTAGTTCTCGGCGTGGACCCGGGCGATCTGGGCTTTGAGGGTCTCGTCACGCACCTGGCGGCGGCTGGGCTGCCGGTTGATGTGGTCGTAATAGGTCGATGGGGCGATCGGCACACCCAGCTCGGTCAGCTGTGTGCAGATCGACTCGACACCCCACCGCAGACCATCAGGACCGTCGCGGTGGCCCGATGATCGGCGATGAACCGGGTGATCAGTGCTGTGGCCGGTCGAGTTCGGCCGCGAAAAAAGCCGACGCTGTCTTCAAAATCGCGTTGGCCCTTCGCAATTCAGCGTTCTCCCGTTTCAGCCGTTTCAGCTCAGCGGACTCCTCGGTCGTCGTCCCCGGCCGCGAGCCGGCATCGACCTGGCCTCTGGCGGACCCACTTGCGTACCGTCTCCGCGCACCCGACCCCGAGCAGGCGAGCGACCTCGCTGATCGCCGCCCACTCCGAATTGTGCTGATCGCTGATCTCGGCGACCATCCGCACCGCGCGCTCACGCAGCTCCGGCGGATACCTCCTCGACGAACCACCTGACATGACTCCAACCTTCCCAAGAAGTGGAGTCTCCGGACATCCCGGGGCGGTTCACATATTCAAGGTTCCCCGAGTTCTACATGCCCATGTGTAAGCCGTGCCACAAAGAGCGGGACATAGAACGTCGCCTGTCGGAGCGCCGACTATTCCGCGAGTGGCTACAAAGCCAAGGGCAACCGTTCGGCGCCGACGCGGCGCCGCCGTTCTAGTCCAGGGGCCCACGAGCCGGGCGGTCCAATGCGAAAACCGCGCCGCCGGGGGCGACATGAACGGCGATCCCACCACGATAAAGTCGGTCCCCGCTCAAGAGCCGGGCACGGTCGCACTTGCAGCCGTGCAGGTTGCAGCGCCGGGGTTGTTGAAGGCTTAGATTGTGGCGCCTCGCTTGGGGGGAGAAGGTTCTCGCGCTTCCCTGGGGGCTCCGTTTGCTCGTCTTGCGCCGTAGTGATTGCGTCCTGTACTTCCGATGAGACACAACGATGTGGTAGTCCGGGTCATACGCCAAGCACGGGCAGCGCGCGTGCTCTTGCTTCTGCGGCGGCTCGTACGCCGGTGAGCTGTCTGTGAAACCGGTTGTGCGAATTGTCTTGAAGATTCAGCGGCAGGTCCAACGAGTTGAACAGCTCACGTTCCAACAACCATGGTTGAGATAGAGCTATCCAGGAGACCAATGCGTTGTCCGCCATCCATTGACTGAGGATCGCCTCGCCAGCACCGAAAGTGCGCCGTGTCCCTGATCCGACTCTTCTGAGCTCGATACCGAGTTCGTCGGCCAGCAGACAGCCGAGAGTCTTACGCAGGGTAGAACCTTCTGCATTTCCTCGGAAGTGGTATGTGATGCGCTTTCGAATGTTCTGCTGACTGGGCGGCTTTCCGTTCCGAGGCGGCCGGCTGGGACTGATGCCGGCGTAAAGCAACGTTAGATCACCCTTGCGCTCGCATCGCGAGACGTCGATGGCAGCGGGAAAGTAACGAAGCCACCACCCGTAGGCCCCTGGTGTGGCCGGGATTGGACTAGGACGCCTCAAGACCTCACTGCGCGAATGCGGCTCCGCCGCGAGGTAGCGATCGATCAACTCGTCGTGGTCCATACGACCTCCCTAGTCAAGCAAGTCGACAGTTCATTGCGTGGTGCCAGTAGATGGCAGCTTCACGCCGAGGCGCGACTGCAGTTCACCCGACAACGGGGTCAGCAATCGGAATGTCACCAGCATGGGTTCCGATCCTTCGTGGCTCAATGGCACTACCCGACCCAAGTACGTGAAGGCCCCGTCGGTTGCTTTCCGACGCATCCACAGTTCGATCGACTTTCCCGTCTCCAGCGCGTTGAGGATTTCCTTGCCCTTCTTGCCATTTGGACTCGTCGACAATTGCGAACTCCACACGAAGATGTCCGGGGCCTCGAAGTGCTCGACATACTGTGTGCGATCCGAGCGCTTCTCCAAGGTGACGAACAGGATCGCGTGGTTCTTGAGCGACACGTGACCGGATCGCCAGTTACCCGGGTTGAAAACCTCGCCGTAGAGAGTCGGAACATCCGTGCCCTTGAACTGCTCTCCGATCCGCGACGCAAGCGGATTGATATCTTGTTGGTCGAGCTTGGACAGCAGCCGCGCGACCGGGCGCATGTCTGACCGCCCTTCGATCGGCGCCACGGCCGGATTCTTCGATTCGAGCACATACGCCGATCCCTGCCGCGCGCAAAACCTTGAGTGTGCCTGCGACGCCCGACTTTCCCGCTGCTTCCACTAATACCGGTCGGTCAACGTAGTCGCGCGCCGATCCGCCCGTGATCCACTCAAACAAGAGAGGGTCCCCGTGGCGGATCGGATCCGCCCCACCGTCCATCGAGTCACCATGCGCAAAGCACACGAAGTTACGTGATGGCGCCAAGTCGTGGCCGGCCTGGCGCCTGACGGCGATCTCGGTGGCGGCATGGTCGCTCCACGACGTCCGCGCGTCGGGCCCGCACGCCACGGTGTAGTCACCGAAGAGCGGTACGTAGTCAACTTGAAGGTCGTCGGAATTCACCGCGCCAGGTCGTAACAACAACGTGCCGTCGATCTGTTCGAGCTCGACGGCGTGCGACGCACCCGGGTGCCCCGCTGACGGGCCAAACCAGCCCCGCAGCAGCCCTGGTAATGCGTTGCCCGCGGAGTCTTCGCGGGTGGCGAATGCCAACGTGCCCTTGGCGAACGACCCTTCGTATTGGACGCCGTCGGTGAGGAAGGTGGCGTGGCCAGACGGCAAATCCGGATGCTGCCTTCGGTCCAACCGAATGACCGGATGACCGTCTGCGTACGCCAAGCGGCACGCCCACGATCGAGTCGTCGACTTGTCTTTGTTAAGAACGTAACTGGCAAGCCGGTACTGGATGAGTTCTGCCACCATGGAGTCGAAGATCTCGCCGAAGTCGTCGTCGATTGCGAATGCCGGCACGATCCGATCGGATTCAAGGCGGAACAACGCGTTGGGCCGCGCTCCACCGGAACCCGTGCCGGTCAAGTGCGCAATCGGCCACTGCCGCCAATACTGGGTCCACTTTTCCACTGGTGCTCCGGCGAGACCGGGGAACTCCTTGGCCGGCACGTCGCGGACAAGTCGCGGATCACTCAACATCAGTTCGCGTGAGGTTTCAGCCGTGTGCATGAGCTCGTCTCCGGCGCGGAGTGCACCGTCGTGCAGGAGAGCACGGATTGCCACAAGCTTATAGCTCTTGTTGATGCTTTCGGTTTGAAAAGCTCGCAGTATGTCGCCGTGGGCATCCACGACGACCGCCTCGCGTTCGCCCAGCAAATCTGCGGTTCGCAGAAATGCGAACCAGCTTCCGTACTTTGCAGTCACGACCGCCGGATCATGTCCGGCCCGAAACGTCTGCGCCGCCGTCGGCCGCAGCCCTTCTTCCTCCAGATACGAGCGGCAGTACTCCTCGATAGCGTCACGTGTCGTGGTGCGCGCCAACTTTCGCAGCATGTCCACGACCGTGAGTTCGTAATCCACCGAACAGCCCTCGGGTAGGTCGAAATCCCGATTCTCCAAAGCCTGTAGCACCTGCAAGGTCGTCGGGGCCTCCCGACGCCCCAAGCTCAACAGTGTTCGGGGCTTCAACAAAAACGAACGATGGTTGCCGATGAAGTCGATCGCCTTGAGCGCGCCTTTGCCCTCCTGCGTCCGGAGACCGCGGCCCAACTGCTGTAAGAAAACGACCGGCGACTCCGTCGGCCGCAGCATCAACACCGTGTCGATATCCGGTACATCGAGCCCTTCGTTGAAGAGATCGACGGCGAAGATGACCTCGAGATCGCCGGCGCGCAGGGCATCGATCGATTCATGACGCGGAGCGCTTGTCTGCCCGCTGTGCACTGACGCGCAGCGAATCCCACGCGCCCGGAAGAAATCACTCATGAAATCCGAATGGTGCGTAGACACACAAAAGGCCAGCGTGCGCGTACCCCGCCGAGACTGCCACTCATCGAACGCCGACTGCGCACGCTCTTGCGTCTCGACGGCAGCTTCCAGTGCTGCCGGATCAAACCTGCCATTACGCCACGGAATCGGTTCGAAGTCGACAGGATCCGGTACGCCCCAGTAGTGAAACGGCACCAACTCGTCGCGCCGAATGCCCTCGACCAAGTCGCACTCGAAGACGAGATTGTCGGCGCACAACGCGAGCAGGTCTGCGCCATCCATCCGGTCTGGCGTTGCTGTCAGGCCCAGCAGGAAGTTTGGCGTGAAGTGATCCAGCACCTTGCGGTACGTCGCCGCCGCCGCGTGATGAAACTCGTCGACCAAAATGTAGTCGAAGGCATCGGACGCGAAGCGATCGAGGTTTCGCGACAGCGTCTGCACCGACGCGAACACGATGTCGGCATCGGGCTGCTTTTCACCGCCGTAGTACAGACCCATCGATGCATTGGGTATTACACGGCGGAAAACGTCGCGACTTTGCTTAAGGATCTCTTCGCGATGCGCGACGAACAGCACGCGCTTGACTTCCGGGCGCGCCGCGTCGAACGCCGCGAGCCAGGTCTTACCTAAACCCGTTGCCATCGTGACCATTCCGGCGCGGAAGCCATCGGCTCGGGTCTGCGCCAACGCTCTCAGCGCTTCCTCTTGGATCGGACGGGGTCTCGCGGGCTCTTCGGGGAAGTCGATCACTTCGACGACCTCGGGAACATATGGTGGTGCCGGTTGGTAAGCCGCGATCATCTCATCGGTCAGCGGAAGACTGCGCTGATCCAGCCAGAGCACCAGAAATCTTTCTTTCAACTCGTCGATGGCTCCTACTAGGAGATTCCATTCGATGCCACCGGCCAGTCCAGATCCGCTGAGGTTGCTGCTGCCTACAAACGCGGCCTCCGCCCGGCCTTGCGACGAGTAGAACAGATAAGCCTTGGGGTGAAAGCTGACTCCGGGATCGTGAAACAGGCGGATGCTCAACTGATCCGGGTGATCGTCCATCAGGTCGTGCAGACGCGCAAGCGCGGCGAGCTCAGTCAGGCCCAGGTAGTCGGTGGTGAGAACCCGTACCTGCGCGCCCCGCTCCAGTGCATCATGGAACGCGCCCATTAGGAGATTCAGCCCTGACACCTTGATGAAGCTCACGACGATGTCGACCCGGTCGTATTCGACATCGCGGAGGTGCTGCACCAATTCGGGCAGTAGCAAGCGCACCTGTCCATCGACCAGGACCGGTGTTGTGAAAACCAGTCCGGGTACGTCGGGTGCTGCGGGTGGATTTGCCAGGTAGTTGCCGCGACCTGGTATCACATTCCGGACGCCACCGCGCGGGTCCGCTACGTCGCCGAGATATCGCGGAATGACATGGATGTGCAGGTGGTCGATAGTTTGGCCGGCGGCCGTTCCGGCGTTAAAGCCCACGTTGAATCCATCGGGCTTGCGCTGCTCGGCAATGTGGGCTCGCACCTCGTCGACAAGAGCCATGAGATCGGTGCGCTCCTCCGTTGTCGCTTCCCACCAGTCACTGATCTGGCGTCGCGACACGACGAGTGCGTGTCCCGGATTGACGGGGTAGGCGTCCCACACTGCGAATGCAGACCGGTTAGATGCGATCCACTCAGCGCGCGGGATGTCGAAGAACGGGGACTCAGGTGACGTCATGGCGAACTCTCATTCTTACTTTGTTCCTCCTCGCGCAGCCGCTTTCGCAGCCCGGTCGCGCGAACTGCTCTGCGTTCGATCGCGGCCCGCACCGCATGCCTCAGACCCGACCACCCGCACCTTCGCCTTCGCCCGAGTCACCGCGGTGTAGAACAACTCCCGGGTCAGCAACCGCGAATCCTCCGACGGCATACAGCACTGTCACCTCGTCGGCCTGGCTGCCCTGGGATTTGTGGATCGTCATCGCGTGCATGGTCTCGACGTCGGATAGCCGGCTGGTCGCGAAGTCCAGCGGTCCGCCGGCGCCGGCGATCACGGCCCGCAGACCCGTCGGGGCCGGCGACGACCACACCGGTGTCGCCGTTGTAGACGCGCAGCCCGTAGTCGTTGGCCGTCACCAGCAGCGGCCGCCCCGGATACCACTCCGACCACGGCGGCTGGCCCGTCTCCTCGGACAGCCACTTCTCGACCTGCCGGTTCCAGTGCCGCACACCGTACGGACCTTCCCGGTGCGCGCACAGCAGCCGATGCTCGTCCAGCGTCGCCAGCGCCACGTCGTCGGCCCCGAACACCGCCGCCTCGCGCAGCCGCAAGCGCGTGCGGCAGCAGAATCGAACGCATCCGGTCAGTCGCGTCGTCGTCCTCGATGAACTCGATGTGCTCGTCGCCCGACCGCAACAACTCCAGCGCCCGATCCGCGTCGCCGACCCGGATCGCCTCGGCCAAGAAGACCGATCGCCTCCCCGAACCGGTGCGACGTCCGCAGCGCCGCCACCCGTACGTCGGCGCGCGCCGAAAGGCCGTCCACCAAATCGGCCAGCACCGCACCGGCTTCCACCGACGCCAGCTGATCGGCGTCGCCGACCAGGACCAGCCGGGCCTCCGGGCGCACCGCCTCCAGCAGCCGCGCCATCATCGTCAGCGACACCATCGACGTCTCGTCGACGACAATCACGTCGTGCGGCAACCGGTTTCCGCGATTGTGCCGAAACCGCGACGACGAGTCCGGCCGGCTGCCCAGCAGCCGATGCAACGTCATCGCCTGCAGCTCACCCAGCCGCGCCCGATCGGCCGCGTCGAGCTTGGCCACCTCGTGCTGCACCGCTTCCTGCAGCCGCGCCGCCGCCTTGCCCGTCGGCGCCGCCAACGCGATCCGCGGCCGCGGCCGCCCGCCAACTCCGCCTGCTCGGCCAGCAGCGCCAGCAGCCGCGCGACCGTGGTGGTCTTGCCGGTGCCCGGCCCGCCGGTCAGCACCGTGACCGCTTGCGACAGCGCGATTTCGCGCCGCCTCGCGCTGCTCGTCGAAGCCGGCCGGGAAAAGTCGCTCGGAGGCGGGCACATTCGACTGTCGGCTTGGACACCCGCAACGCGAGCAGGTCGTCGCACACCTGCTTTTCCTCGCGCCAGTACCGGTCGAGGTAGAGCAGCCGATCGTCGTAGAGATGCAGCACCGGCGGCTCACCGAGCAGCGCGCTGGCCCGCACCGCCGCCAGCCACTCCGCCGGCTCGGGCCACGGCACGCTCCTCGACGCCGACGGCCGCGGCGATGGTCGCCAAGTCGATGCACACCGATCCGCCGCGCAGCGCCGCGCACCAGCAGCGCCACCGCCAACGCCACCCGCTCGTCGGTCTCCTTGCCAAGAACGCAGATCCGCTCCGCCACACGCACATCGGCGACGTCGAGCACGCCGGCCTCGTTGAACGTCTGCAGCAAGCCGCTCGCGCCGACGGCGAGCTCGACATCGGTGACCGTCATGCCGCCTGCCTTCCCTCGTCGAGCAGATCCGACAGCGCGACCACCAGCTCGGCCGGCGGCTGCCAGCTGAACACCCCGCACGGCTGCCCGTCGACCACCGGCGTGTCGACACCGCACATGCCGCGCACGAACAGATACAGCACCCCACCGAGATGCCGCGCCGGCTCGTAGCCCGGCACCCGCCACCGCAGAAACCGATGCAGCACAACGGTATACAACAGCGCCTGCAGCGGATAGTCCGAGTGCAGCATCGCCTCGGCCAACCGCGCATGGCTGTAATCGGCCGCGGTGTCGCCGAGGTAGTTGGTCTTGTAGTCCACCACCAGATAGCGCTGGCTCGGGCAGCCGCAGCACCGCGTCGATCGAGCCCGACAGGTATCCGCGCAGCGACTGGTCGCCCAGCGCGGCCGACGTCAGCCGGTCGGCATACGGCGCCAGCGGATCATCGGCGGGCAGATGCGCGCGCAGCAGCTCACCCACATCGGACACCGACACATTCGGCACAGCGCCGCGCACATCGCCGCCGGCCAGCGGGATCTCGAAGTCCAGTTCCCGCAACCGATCCCGCAGACCGATCTGCCGCAACGTCAAGCCACCCGCCAGCGGACCCAACGACGTGTCGTGCATCGGCACCAACGCCGCGGCCAGCTCGGCGGCGGAGACATCGACCGGCCACCACGCCAGGTGCCGTCGCACCTGCGTCCTCGAGCTCGGCGGCGAAGTCCGCCGCCGTCGGGTCGGCGGTCTCCAGCACCGCGTGCACCAGCGACCCGAACGTCGCACCGCGCGGCAACTCCGCCATCGGCGACGGCACGTCCGGACCGGACTGCGTGCTCGGTCAACGGGATATCGCCGGTCTCGTCGTCGAGCTCGATGACCTCCGGCTCGCTGGTGACCCCGGCAGCCTCCGCGACCCGGATCAGACCCGAATACGAGGTGCGCCGCCACGCCGGTGTCGATAGCGCGGTGGAAGTGCCGCACTGCCAGGTCCGGCGGCACCGGCTTGGCCGGCACCGGCGGCGCCGCGGCGACCACCGACTCCTCGATCGACCGGCCCGCCCGCGGCCTCCCACTCGCGGAACCGGGCCATCGCGTCGTCGTCGGAGATCTTCGCGGGCTCACACCGGTCGCGGCACGCACGGCGTCGCCGGGTCGGCGGCCGCGCAACAGCCGGGACAGGCCGCCGTTGGGCTCGTCGCAGGCCGGTGACCACCACGCCACCACCTGCGACTGTGCGCGCGTCATCGCGACGTAGGTCAGCCGGCTGTCGTCGCTGGCGTCCTCCCGGCGGCCCAGTTGCTGCGACGGCGCTGCAGTCCGGGCTCGTCCTTGCCGCCGATGTACAGGCAGCGCACCCCGTCGTCGTGGATACAGCACGATGTCGCGGTCCTGGACGTTGCGGTTGAACGCGAACGGCACATACACGACGGGGAACTGCAGTCCCTTGGCCGCATACACCGTCATCACCTGCACGGCAGTGGCGTCGCTATCCAACCGGCGGTTGCGTTCGGTTGCGCCGCTGCGTTCGTCGCGTTGCTTGCGCAGCCAGTCGCGCAGTCCCGGCAAGCTCAGCCGCTCGCGATGCGCGACGTCCTGCAGCAGCTGCGTGACGTGCGCAAGATCGGTCATGTGCCGTTCGCCGTCCTCCCAGGACAGCACCCGATCACCCATGCCGCGCAGTTGCGCGGCTTCGTAGATGGCCGCCACCCCGCGTTCCCGGGCATGCGCGGCCCATTCCCGCAGCGTGTCCGCAACCCGATCGGTCAGCGGATCACCGCCGGCCGCAAGCGTTTCCGCGGTCTCGCCGAAGAACATCGTCGCCGCGGCGGCGTGGACCATCCCGGGGCGGTGCGGTTGGTCGAACGCCTCCAGCAGACACAGCCAGTCTTCGGCGGCCTCCGAGGTGAACACGTCGGAGTCGCCGGTGTAGACCGCCGGAATGCCCGCATCGCACAGCGCCTTGAAGCATGCGCCGGCGTCCTTGTGCCGCTCCACGATCACCGCGATGTCGCGGGCCCGCAGCGGCTCGCCGTCGAATGTCGCGCCGCTGGCCAGCAGCGCGCGGATATCGGCGGCGAGGTCGGCGCCGATATGGTCGCGCAGCTCGTCGATCGGTAGGTTCTGAGTGCCGTTGCGGCCCAACGTCGGTCGCTGGACGACCCGCAACCGGAACGGGTCGTTGTGCGGCGCCCCCGCGAGCCGGTGACCCTGGTGGTAGGCCTCGACGTCGTCCACCACGATCGCGGGGTCGCCGAGTTGCGGCGCCGCGCAGCACCACCTGCAGCCGGTCGAGCAGCGCGGCATCGCTGCGCCAATTGGTGGCCAGCGTTTTCTGCTCGCCCGCCGTCTTCGCCGCCTCCAGATACGTCACGATGTCGCCGCCGCGGAACGCGTAGATGGCCTGCTTCGGGTCGCCGATCAGGATCACGCGTGGAGTGCCCGCTGAACGCGCGGTCGATGCACCTGCCACTGCACTTGGTCGGTGTCCTGGAACTCGTCGACCATGACGATCGGCCAGCGCTGATACATGCGCACTTGGGCGGGGGAGTCGTCGGCGTCCAGCGCGGCGGCCAGTCGGCTCAGCAGGTCGTCGTAGCCGAGGACGCCCAGCCGCCGCTTGCGGATTTCCAGTTCGGCCAGAACGTCTTTCGCGAAGTCGACGCGGACAGCGGCCTCGCGAACCGGGTTCCGGGTCGCGCGGCCGCAGTTCGGTTGCCGGGTTGTTGACCACCTCGCGCGCCAACTGCAGCGCAGCGCCGTACTCCAGCACCGGATCGTCGCGCTCCTGCCCGAAGTGGGCAAGGTACAGATCGTCGACGATCTCGGCGACCAGGTCGTCGAGGCTTTCCAGCAGCGTGACATTGGCGGCGGTGTCACCGGCCACGCCGAGCGACTTCAGCACCAGCTGGCAGAACTGGTGCGTGGTGGCGATCGTCGCCGCATCGAAGCCGGCCAGTGCATCGCGCAGCCGCCGCTTGCGCGCCGCGCGCTCATCGTCGGTGCCGTTCAGCAGATGCGTCACCAGCTGGTTGTCACCGACCGTCGACGGATCGTCGAAAGCGACTGACAGCGTCGACGATTTGGCGGCGCACCCGCTCGCGCAGCTCCTGACTGGCCGCCCGACTGAACGTGATCAGCAGCATCTGATCCAGCGTGGCCGCGCCCTCGGCGAGATAGCGGGTCACCAGACCGGCCAACGCGAACGTCTTGCCGGTGCCCGCGCTGGCCTGCAGCACCGTGGTGGAGCGTTCGGCCGGCAGCGGGCCGAGCAGGTCGAATCGCTCCATCAGCGTCGGGTTCCTCTCGGCGCGCAGCATGGGCAGCCAGAGCCGAGCGGCGTAGGCGCCGAGCCGGTTGTCTTCGCTGTCGCACTCCTCGCCCGGCCGCAGCGGTTGCATCAGGTCGTCCAGCCGAGCGTTTCTGCCCCACGCCCGCACGTGCGCGGGCTCCTCGTCCTCCCGGATTTCCAGCGGTACCCCGCCTCGCGTATCGGGGTCGTCACCACTGTGCCGGGCGGCCGCCCAGGCGTAGGACGTCTTGACGGGCAACGGAAGCGGCTCCCGGCGGCCCGCGTCGTAAATCGCCACCAGCTCACGCAGCACCTCGACGGCGTCACCGTCGGGCCGGCCCAGCCCCTCCACCCGCGGAGTGGTGCCTCTCTTCGGCCGCCCGATACACACCGCCGACCAGTCGCGACGGGAATCGTGAGCGAATAACGCCAGCAACGGAATCCACGACTCGAGCAGATGCTTGCCGTCCAGCTTGGAATAGGTCACCGACACCAGGCGCTCGCCGTACACCGGGCGATACCGTGCCGGTGAGCCGTCGCCCGCCACCGAGATCGATGTCGACGTCGTAGGCCTGCCCGTCCGCCGAGCGATGTTGTTGTGCTTCGGTCGCCAGCAGGGCGGCCTGATCGCGAATCTCGGCCGCCTTGCGCCAACCCAGCTGGCCGGGCGGCAGCGTGCCGCGACGCCACTCCGCCTGGCGCGCTCGATCGGCGGTCATGCCGCGCAGGATGTCGCTGAGCATCCGGTCGCCGACCGTCCACTCCTCGAGCGCGTTGATGTCGACCGGCATGGCGTCCTGCACACCGTCGACGTCGCGCGGCAGCGTGAATTCCAGCGCCCGGAAGAAGCCCTTCACCGGGTCTTTGAAGAAGCCGACCAGGTCGGCGAGGATGACGTCATCGGCGGGCGGTGGCGGCAGCGGTCCGGAGATGAACTTGGGGTGTTCGCTGCGTTGGCCGGTGCTGACCTGCGCCGCGCGCAGCACGGTCGGGTCGAAGCTGAACGGGACTTTCGGGCACCAGCTCGCCGGGGATGACGTTGCGAATGTCGAACGGCTGCAACGGATGCTCGACGACGATGCGCTCACGGATTTTGTCCGGCGTGGTCAGGTCGAGGGTGTCCAGCAATTCGGCCAGCGGCACCGCGGGCGGGCGCGGCTGGCCCGAGTACTCGTTGGCTCCGGTGTAGGTGATCACCAGTTTCTCGGTGGCCGCGCCGATCGCGTCGAGCAGCAATTGCCGGTCCTCGGAACGGATGTCGCGTTCACCGGTCATCGGGTCGCGGGCCAGCACGTCGTCGCCGTCGACGACACCGAGGCGCGGGAACACGCCGTCGTCGAGGCCGACCAGGCAGACCACCCGGTGCGGCACCGAGCGCATCGGCACCATCGTGCACACGGTCAGCGTGCCGGTGCGGAAGTTGGCCCGGGTCGGCCGCCCGGCCAGGTGTTGGTCGAGCAGCGCCCGGATATCGGGCAGCCGCAGGGAGGTGTCGACGCGAGAACCGGCCTGCTGCAACACCTCAGCGAACTCACGCTGCATCTGGCTGGTCTGCCAGGCGTCGGAATCGTTGATACGCGTCAACATGGTGATGCCGTCGGTCAGCGCGGCCAGCCAGTTGCGCAACGGTCGCGCGCCGCTGAGCGAGTCGGCCGCCTGCTCGAGTCGGCAGACGAATTCGGCGAGCTGGCCTGCCAATTCGACGCGGTTGCTGCTGACGTCGTCGAGGGGCAGGGTGTTGTCGATCCAGGCATGCGCGTCGTCCGACATTGCGACTCCGGCCAATATCCGGTCGATACCGAAACGCCACGTGTTGTGCACGAAGTCGACGTGATACGGGCGCCGATGCTCTGGTCGAAGCCCCACCGGATGTTCGCCTGCCGCACCCAGCGGGTGATGGACTCCAGGTCGTCATCGGTGAAGCCGAACCGGGCACGCACCGGCGCGGCCTCGGCGATGTTGAGTACCTCGCTGGCGGTCACCCTGCTGCCGGCCAACGCCAGCAACTGCGAGGCCAGGCCGAGCAGCGGATTGGTCTGGATCAGCGAACGGTCGGCGAGCTTGACCCGCAGCCGGTGGGCGGGATGCGCGCCGTGCACCACGTCACCGAGCCCGAAGTCAGCGACGATCAGCGGCGCATACGTCTCGATGTCCGGGCACATCACCAAGATGTCGCGCGGCTCCAGCGTCGGGTCGTCTTGCAGCAGGCCGAGCAGCACCTCGCGCAGCACATCGACCTGACGGGCCGGGCCGTGGCAGCTGTGCACCTGCACCGAGCGGTCATCCGCCGCGAGCTTGCGTCCTTGTGGCCGAACGGCATTGGCGGCGATGTCGGACTGCAGCCAGCCGAGCAGGGTGTTGGGTCGGTCGTCGCTGGTCAGGTATTCGTCGGTCTGCAGATCTGCTGGCAGGCTGCGTTGCAGTTCGCGCAGGTCTCGTCCGAGCGTCGCGAGCAGCGGATTGTCGACCTCGCGATGACTGGTGTCGTCGCGGCGGGGGATGGCGCCGTGGCTGTCGGCGAGCTTCTGCCACAACACGTCGCTGGGGTGCGGCAGCCACAGATGCAGATCGTGGTGGGTGGACAACGCTTGCAGCAGTTCGATGTCCGTGCATGCCAACCGGGTATGCCCGAACAGCGACAGCCGCGCCGGCAGGTCGCTCGGCCCTTCGCGCAGCCGGGCGAGGGTCTTCTGCTGGCGGATGTGCGGAGGATCGGCGTCGATGTGCGCAACGAGCGCCCGCCACAGTTCGGGTTGCCAGTGCAGATCGATGTCGAGGTCTGCCGCGTTGCCGTCCAGCCAGTCGACGAGCAGCTGCGGACGCTGCCGGGCGTAAGAGGCGAACAATCCGGCCAGCCGTCGCGCCACCGAATAGCGCCGGCCTTGCCGCAGCTCTGCTTCGTCGCCGGTGTGGAAGTGGCCCAAATGCCTTGCCAGGATGCGGCACCACGGCTCATCGAGCGAGGCGTCGATCGTTTCCAGCAGCGGCCACGTCATCGCGTCGGGTGACCAGGGGTCGTCGTCGACCGTGCCGGTGATCTCGGCGATCAGCGAGCCCGGGCTGCGGAACGAGACGCCCGCGCATACCCCGTCGCCGCCGCGACCGGCGCCCAGGACGTGCGAGAGCCGCTGGCTCAACCACCGCTCCACGCCGCGCGCCGGCACCAGGACCAGCTCCTCGGCGAACGGGTCGGGCAGCGGGTTGGTCAGCAGGGCGCCCAGCCCATCGGCCAGCAGGTCGGTGCGCTCGGCACGGTGGAGATGAAGTGCCATCGCGGGCCACCATAGAACGTCGCACCGACGTCTCGTGGCGGGTTCGGCTGTCGTACCCCTATGCCATAGTGAGCGCGTGCCCGCAGAAACCACATCGCCTCGTCTGACATCGAAGTTCGTCGAGGCCGTGCAATACGCGGCGAAGAAGCACGGCACTCAGACACGCAAAGGCAGCGACATCCCGTACCTCGGTCACCTGCTATCGGTCGCCGGGTTGGTCATCGAGGCCGACGGCACCGAGACGCAGGCCATCGCCGCATTGCTGCACGACGCCGCCGAGGACCAGGGCGGTGAAGAGACCTTGGCGGAGATCCGAGAGAAATTCGGCGACGAGGTCGCCGAGATCGTCAGCGAATGCAGCGACACCTTCGAGACGCCGAAGCCGCCGTGGCGCGAGCGCAAGGAAAGCTATATCCGCCACCTGCCCGATGCGTCGGACGGGGCCATTCTGGTTTCGCTGGCCGACAAGTTGCACAATGCCCGCGCGCTGCTGCGCGACTTCCGCGTGCACGGCGACGAGCTGTGGCGGCGGTTCACCGTTCAGGACCCCCAACTACACCTGTGGTACTACCGATCGCTGCTTGAGGTGTATGCCGAGCGCATCAACAACTGGATGGTCGATGAGCTTCGCGATGTGATCGACGCGCTGGAAGACGCGATCCGCCAATCGGCTTTCCGGCAGATCGAAGACCAGCGATTAGGCTCGGAGTAGCCGAGGCCCCGAAGCAGGCTTAACGAATAGTTGGCCGGCCCAGACAAGGGAGGAATGGGATGGAAGCCTGGGATGCGATCCGCGCTCGGCGCAATGTGCGGCAGTACAAGCCGGAGCCGGTTTCAGAAGCCGATCTGAACCGTATAGCCGAGGCCGGATGGCGGGCCCCGTCGGCGAAAAACCGCCAGGCGTGGGACTTTGTCATCGTCACCGATAAGGCTCAGCTGCAAGAACTTTCCACGGTCTGGCAGGGCGCCGGTCATATCGCAGGGGCCGCGGCCGCCATCGCCTTCGTCCTGCCGGTGCCGCCCAGTGATCGCCGAAAGGTGACTGACCAATACGACGTCGGTCAGGCCACGATGGCGATGATGATCGCGGCCACCGACCTAGGCATCGGCACCGGACACTCGTCGGTGGGCGATCAGGAGAAGGCGCGCGCGATCCTGGGTGTCCCGGACGAGTATCAGGTGGCCTACCTTCTCGGCGTTGGCTATCCCGCTGACCGGGCACTCAAGCCGATCCGCAAACCGAACCGGCGGCCCTTCGACGAGGTCGTCCACCACGGACATTGGTGAGCCGTCAGCCTTTTGGCGCGCGTCTAGTCACCGCGACTACGCTGGGCTGAATCACACGGAAACATCGAGCCAACACCCGGGAACCTGCTCGTTGCCGCGACGATCCTCGCCATCGGCTTGTCACCTGGTCGCCTACACTTTGAGATCCGATGAAACTGTCCAACCCGCTGCGGCATCCCCCCGGGGTACCGCGCGTCGAAAAGCCGCGCGCCGAAGGTCAATTCCACCTTGCCGACGGTCGCCGACTTGGCTACGCCGAGTTCGGTGACCCCTCCGGCCCGGTGGTGCTGTGGTTCCACAGCACTCTGGGCGCTCGCCGCCAATTCCCGATGCTGGGGCGGCGTGCCGCCGAGAAGCTCGGCCTGCGGGTGATCATCGTGGAGCGTCCGGGCACCGGGCTATCCGATTCTCACCGCTACGCCGCAGTGACCGACTGGGCCGCCGACATGGCGCAGGTGGCCGACGCGCTCGACGCCGAGCGGCTGGGCATCGTGGGCCTGTCCGGCGGAGGCCCCTTCGCCCTGGCCTGCGGCGCACTGCCCCCCCTGGTGGCTCGGGTGGCCGCCGTGGCCGTCCTCGACAGCACCGTCCCGGCGGTCGGTCCCGAGGCCACCGATGGCGGCGTCACCGACGTTGCCCGCCGGTTTAACCCCGTCATCACGCAGCTGCGCCGGCTGTTGGCAGTGCTCAGCACCGTGCTGCTGGCGCCCCTGATCCCCGTGGCGCACTACGCCTATCGGGTTTACGCCAGCATGTGGCCCGAGGATGACCAACGGGTTCTCGACGACCCCGAAATCGAGGCGATCTTCGTCGACGACATGGTCAATGCCTTCCGCGGCCGCTGCCTGGCCATGGTCGACGATGCCCGCCTGTTGGGGCGGGATTGGGGTTTCCGGTTGGCCGATGTGAAGGTGCCGGTGCGGTGGTGGCACGGCGAATCCGACCACGTCGTTCCGATCGCCGCCGTCCACGCGGCCATGTCCCGCTTGCAAGACGCCGAGCTCACCGTGCGCTCAGAGAGCCACCTCGGCGGCTTCGCCAAGATCGACGAGGTCCTCGAGTACATGCGCTCACAGCTCTGAGCCACAACGGCTTTCGCCGTTTCTTGAGCGACTGCATTTCTCCGCGCGGTCACGTCACCGTCACCGCGCCCCGGCTTGTCGCTGAAAAGTCGCTACGAGCCGGGCATTTCGCATAGTGGATCGCCAACGGTGACTGGTGTGACGGACGTGACCTACACGCCAGCGGGCCGGCGCCCAGGTAGCGGCTCAGCGTCTGCGCAGCCCGCGGCTCAGCGGCGGCTCAGGCGTCGCTACTTCTTAGCCCGCCTTGCTGGCCGTGGCCGGCGGCGTTCCGGGTGAGCACGGTTGTCATCGATCTGGCGCCGCAGATCCACGTTCTGCAGAAACGCGCGCTCAGCCTCGGTGAGGATGACGGCTGGCTCGAGTGTGATTGTGCCGTCGGGTTGTTCAGTCGCGAGGTAGATGTCGTGGTGGCCCAGCTTCCCCAGACTCACGCGCCGGCGGCTGTCCACCTCGATCACCACGGGCTTACCCATACTGCCCATCGTACACATCGGGGAAAGTAGGCAATGGGGTAACGTGGCAAACGTGCTGGAGATGGACCCCGAGCCACACGATGAGCTCGTACGGCTCTATGACGCCCAGTCCGCCCTCGCCGACCGCATCAACCACTGGCTCGACCGCATCGAAGCTAACCCCACCGACGCCGGTGTGCGACGCCGCCTCATCCGCCCAGGAAGCCTCTGGGCCATCACCGTGGTTGACCCCGCCGGCGAGCAGGACTACCTAATCTTGTGGGACCTCGACGGCGAAACCCCTGTCATTCGCTACCTGGGACCCGACGTGCTGAGAACATCACAGGACGGGTGAAGTCCACTCGGGACATGGTGACCGCGGCGATCGGCCCGTCTTCTGCCGCACTGCCAAGCGCTGGCCGGGAATAAACCGGACTACAGTCCGGTTTGCCGGGTGGTACCGGTTAGTCCAACTCTAAGGAGAATCAGCATGACCGCAGCCGTTGATGCCCAAAAGCTCAGCGCCGGAACCTGGGCGATTGACCCCGTCCACTCCTCGATCAACTTCTCGGTCCGCCATCTGATGGTCGGCAAGATTCACGGCAGATTCGACCAGTTCAGCGGCGCCATCACCGTCACCGAAGACGGCACCCCGTCCGTCAGCGCCGAGGTCGACGTGAACTCCATCGACACCGGCAACGAGCAGCGCGAGGCGCATATCAAGGCCCCCGATTTCTTCGACGTAACCCAGTTCCCGACCGCGACGTTCGTGTCCACCGCGGTGCGGGCCAACGGGAACGACTATGTGCTCGACGGCGATTTCACCCTCAAGGGCGTCACCGCGCCGGTCGCCATGACCCTGGTGTTCAACGGCGTCAACCCCGGCATGGGGCGCGGCGAAGTCGCCGGCTTCGATGCCTCGGTTGTGCTGAGCCGCAAGGACTTCGGAGTCGGCGCCGAGTTGCCGCTCGACGGCGGTGGCACCATGGTCGGGGACAAGGTCACGATCACGCTGGCGATTGAGGCCCTCAAGCAGGCCTGACGACTTTCACCGGCCCGGAGCAGCGGTCGGCAGGCCGACTGCCACTGCAGCCGTGAGGAGGCGTTCGTCGTAGCTGACGAACGCGGTCAACCGGGTGCCGAACACCGCGGCCCCCGTTGCGAGATGGATCGCGTCTAGTGACCGTGGCGCCGTGTTCGGACACACCGCGGCGGCGGCCCGGGGCGACCCGCGCCTCTTGACGGCGGGCATCGCCACGCGACGAGCGAGTCGTTCCGCGGAGAGGCTTACATTGATTGCTACAAAGGGAGATCTCTGTTCTACATGGCGGGGCTGCAAAACATACATGTAGTTAGCCTGTCGACTCGATATGCTGACCCCATCGTCATTGTCGAATTGCTTAGTAAGCTGCCCGGGATCAGGAAAGTCGGAAGCACGCAGATACGTACATCAGTGCGTCAGTAAAGTGGCTCTAACAGCCAGAATATACTGTACTGAGATACTGAGAGCGGTACCTACGGAAATCATACAGTCATAAATCCGCCCTCTCTAAAAAGCGAATTGACGCACCGACAAGCCAAGCTGATCTTTAGTAGCTGGGTTTCGGTCCGATCCCGATTCACAGAGTTAATGAAAGATCATCATATGGTTTGCTCAGGTTCTGCAATTAACCTCTTGTCAGTTCCAAGACCGTGACGAAGGCCCCCCCTTATCGAGCACTCGCCCTCTCGGAAGATCTCCGCCAAGCGACTTGGACCAGCCGGAACATCTTGCGCAGAGAGGGAAGGCCATGCCATCGCCGCACGCGCCGACATCGGAGCCAGTAGCGACATCTTCTGATTCGAAGAAGTTGGGTTCGACGACAGTCTCGGATCGACTGGGCAACGTGCGGCAGCAGCACGCCCTTGCAAAGGCCCATTCACGAGACATCGACGGCGCGAGTCGAAACGCCCGATACCGCGCGGTTGGGAAGATGACGGCAGGTACAGCCAACCTCCGTCCGGTGCGCGACATAACTCCGTCGTTGGAGTTCCGCACCATCCATGGCCACCAGTGCGCATTCCGGATCGCCGGGTCGGGCCCTGCCATTGTGCTGATCCATGGCCTCGGTGCCAACTCATCCGCGTGGAACGCGGTGCAAGCCAGGCTGGCTCAGCGGTTCACTGTGATCGCTCCCGACTTGCTGGGTCACGGCAAGTCGGACAAGCCGCGGAACGACTCCTCGATCGCGGCTTACGCCAACGGGCTGCGTGATCTGCTGTCGGTGCTGGGCATCGACCGCGCCAGTGTGGTCGGGCATTCGCTGGGCGGCGGCATCGCCATGCAATTCACGTACCAGTTTCCGGAATTCGTCGAGCGGCTGGTGCTCGTCGGCACCGGCGGGGTCACCAGGGACGTAAGCACCGCGTTGCGATTGGCCTCGCTGCCGATGGTCGGTGAAGCGCTTGCGGCGCTGCGCCTGCCGGGTGTACAGCCGGCGCTGCGGCTTGCCGGGCGGGTAGTCCGGCTGACTGCGGGTTCGACGGGCTTTGGCCGTGACCTGCCCAACGTGCTGAGGTTGCTGGCCGATCTTACCGAACCGGCGGCTTGCGCGGCGTTTTCCCGCACAGTACGTTCGTCGATCGACTGGCGTGGCCAAATGATCACGATGCTTGATCGCGCTTATCTGGCTGAACCCGTTCCTGTACAACTCATTTGGGGTGAGCAGGACTCGGTGATACCGGTGAGTCACGCCCGGCTGGCACACGCGGCCATGCCGGGTTCGCGGCTGACGATCTTCGACCGCTGCGGGCATTTCCCATTCGACGATGATCCCGACCGGTTCGTCGAAGTGGTGGAGCGTTTCATCGATTCCACCCAGGCCGCCGCCTATGACCAAGAGCTGCTGCGGCGCTTGCTGCGCACCGGGTTGCCCCAACACGCCACCTCCGGACCGGTCGACGTCCCCTCTCCGGCGCAAGACGTCACCGAATTCGGGTAGTCAACTACCCGGCGGTGTATCCGCTGAAGTGACGCTCTCAGCGACAAGCTAAGCGGATACCACTGAGCGAAAACCATGCCCTACCATGGCCTCTCCCTGAACGTTCGAACATCAAACAGCCCAATCTCAAAACACACGACGGGCGTGACTCTTAGTCCTTTGGCTCCACACGGATTGTCTTGTGTCGGTATCTCTCGGGAGGAAAGGGCGGAAATAGCGGCGTTGTCGTACGCGCGGGGCGCGGTGCAGTGGATACGGTACCGCTAGCGCCCGGCCGCAGTACGCTCATGCCATGGCGGAAACGTCGTACGCAAAGTGCGGCGATCTCAGCCTGGCGTATCAGGTGTTCGGCGACGGCCCCGTCGAACTCGTCTTCGTCGGGCCGATAGTCACCCACGTCGAACTGTGCTGGACCCAGCCCGAATTCAAGGCCTTCTTCGATCAGCTCGCCACGTTCTGTCGAGTCCTCTTGTTCGACAAGGCTGGGGTCGGGCTATCGGACCCCATCCCGAAAGTTCGT
Source organism: uncultured Actinomycetota bacterium (assembly GCA_963720085.1). Taxonomy (GTDB): domain Bacteria; phylum Actinomycetota; class Actinomycetes; order Mycobacteriales; family Mycobacteriaceae; genus Mycobacterium. Next base: position 54,349 of record CAVRER010000028.1, on the reverse strand, counting down.
TTGCTCGAAGATCGAGCGGCCGAGATCGAGGCCGTCATGGACGCCGTCGGCTTCGGAAAGCCCGTCCTCTTCGCTATGAGCGAGGGAGGCCCACAGGCCATCATGTTTGCGGCAACACGACCGGAGCGAACGCGGGCGCTGATCATTTACGGCTCGTTGGCGTTCGTTGCTGGCGGTAGCTGGGACGACTTGGATCGCGACCCGGCCGAAGAGCGGGCGCGCTTGGTGCCCGAGCTGGGTGAACGCTACACGCCGTCGACGAAGCAGATCGCCCGCCTCCAGGAAATGATCCTCGCCGCCCGCTCGGCATGGGGCAGCGGCGCGACAACGAATGTTATGTTCCCGTCGATGCGGTCGGCACGCCAGCTCGCCGTGTTCGAGCGCATGTGCGCCAGTCCGGGGATGTTCCGAGCGACAATCGAAGCGTTGTTCCGGGTCGACGTGCGGCCGATCCTGCCGACGCTCACCGCGCCCACCTTGGTCATCCATGCTCGCGACGACATCGTTCCGGTGCAGGGCGGCCGCTATCTCGCCGACCACATTCCCGGCGCGCGGTACCTCGAGGTCGACGGCGCGGCCCACGCGCCCTGGGCCACCGAGCCCGACACGATCCTGACCGCAATCGAGGAGTTCCTCACCGGCAGCCACGCGGCACCGGCGCAGTCACATCGCGCCCTGCGCACGGTGTTGTTCACCGACATGGTCGCCTCGACGCAACGCGCGGCCGCGGCGGGTGATGAGCGGTGGCGTGCGGTGCTGCACCGCTTTGGTGAAATCACAGCCGACGTCACGCAACGATTCGGCGGCACGGTGATCAAGAGCACCGGCGACGGCCATCTAGCCACGTTCGACGGCCCGACGCAGGCCATCCGGTGTGCCGAGGCCCTGCGTGCTGACGCCGAGGCGATGGGCATCGAGGTCCGCGTAGGCATCCACACCGGCGAATGTGAACTGCTCGACGGCGACATCGGGGGAATCGCGGTGCACATCGCGGCACGGATCCTCGGCCAGGCCGGGGTTGGGGAAATCCTCGTCTCCCGCACCGTGCGTGACCTGGTCGTCGGCTCGGGCACGGGCTTCGAGGACCGCGGCAGCGTCGAGTTGCGTGGCGTGCCCGGCATGTGGCAACTGCTGGCGGTGGATCGCCACGGCGCGCGCGCGGGATCGGCCGAGGCGGAACTGGCGTCCACGCCCACCCCCGGGCCTCGGACCGCGATGCGCCGCTCGGACCGCGCCGTGGAGGTGATGGCCAGGCGGACACCGTGGATTCTGCGCGGGGTGGCGCGCCTCGCCCCGGCCACCGACCGCAGATGAGCAGCCCGAGTCGGCGCGGTCGGCCGTGATCGATTTTGGACTATCCGGTAAGCGCGCCGTTGTGTCGGGTGCGGGCTACATCCCGGAGCGCGCGGGCCATGGCTGGTTCACGTCGTTGGCCCTTGCTGATGCGGGCGCCTCGGTGGCCTGTATCGATATCGACCAGCAGCGTGCGAATCGCATTGTCGGCGAGATCGTCAGCAGGGGAGGTGATGCTATCCCGATTGTCGCCGATATGACTGACCCTGCGCAGGTCAGTCGGGCGATCGACGAAGCCGTCGCAGCTCTGGGCGGTGTTGATGTCTGCGTCGACATTATCGGCGGTGCGACCTGGTCGAAGGTCGAGGACTTCACCACCCAATTGTGGGACGTGGCAATCCAATACAACCTGACCCAGGTCTTCTACCTTTTTCAAACCGTGGCAAGGCACATGATCGCCCAGCGCAGCGGTGGATCGTTGGTCGCACTCGCCTCGGTCGACGGCATTGCGGCGGCGACCTACCATGCCGCCTACGGCGCCGCCAAGGCCGGTGTCATCTCGCTCGTGAAGACCTTCGCAGACGAACTGGGGCGGTACGGCATTCGCGCTAACGCGGTCGCGCCAGGCAATGTGGGCTCCGGCAACGAGGACCAGCCGCCACACGAGTACGCCGTCAATGGAATCAATCCGCTGGCCGCGCCCCGCGCCCATGATGTCGCCAACGCCGCGTTGTTCCTCTCCTCTGAGCTGGCTGCCCGCATCACCGGTCAGACACTCGTCGTCGACGGCGGCGCGACCATCCAACAGCTGTGGGGGCTGCCCGCATCATCGATCCCGCAGAACCCCGACGACGCGATACTGGAATTCATGAAACCTGGGTGGTTGGGCAGCTAGCGCCACTGGCGCTGATGAGCCATCGGCAGGCCTGGCACCGAGCTTCTCCCGTTGAGCACATACGGGGTTCCCCACCGCGCCAACCACTCCGGGTGAGATCGCCTCTTGTTTTTCGTAACCTTGTTCCGTAACGTCGATACAAAACAACAGTACGCTGCCCGCAAAGGAGCATCATGAGCGGACCAGTCAGCTATCGTCGCGACGAGTCCATCGCGGTGATCACGATGGACGACGGGAAGGTCAATGCTCTGGGGCCGACCATGCAGCAGGCGCTCAACGAGGCGCTCGACAACGCCGATCGCGACGACGTCGGCGCGGTGGTAATCGCCGGCAACCACCGGGTGTTCAGCGGTGGGTTTGACCTGAAGATCTTGAACGCTGGCGAGCTGCAGCCGGCGATCGACATGCTCAGGGGCGGATTCGAACTGTCGTACAGGCTGCTGTCCTCCCCGAAGCCGGTGGTGATGGCGTGCACCGGCCCGGCCATCGCGATGGGGTCATTCCTGTTGTGCAGTGGCGATCACCGAATCGCCGCGCCGGGATACAACATTCAGGCCAATGAGGTCGCCATCGGAATGGTCCTGCCGTACGCGGCCTTGGCGATCATGAAGCTGCGTCTGACGCCGTCGGCGTATCAGCAGGCGGTCGGGCTGTCCAAGGTGTTCTTCGGCGAGACCGCCCTAGCCGCGGGATTTATCGACGAGATCGACCTACCGGAGAGGGTGCTTCCTCGCGCCGAGGAGGCTGCCCTCGCATTCACCAAGCTCGATCTGGGCGCACATGCGGCCAGCAAGCTGCGCGCCCGCGCCGATGCGCTCAAGGAGCTTCGCGCCGGAATAGACGGAGTGCCGGCCGAATTCGGCGTCCAGTAGAGCCGGATGCCCAGGCCCAAGCAGCGCACCCCGGAGCTTCGCGATCGAGTGCTGCGGGTCGCGGTCTCGACATTGAACGAGGACGGTCTTTCGGGGTTCACTACCCGGCGGGTGGCCGAGCAGGCCGGCACCTCGGTGCCCGCGGTGTACGAGTTGTTCCAGGACAAGCCCGGGCTGGTGCGCGCGGTGTTCTTCGAGGGATTCCGGATGCTTGGCCGCCGGCTGCTCGCCGTACCCGAGACGGACGACGCGGTCGCCGACGTGCAGCGGCTCATTCCGGTGTTCCGCCGGTTCTGCCTGGACTACCCGGCGCTGGCCCGGGTGATGTTCTCGCGACCCTTCCAGGATTTCGACCCCGGCCCCGAGGAACTCGCGGCGTCGCCGTCGGTGCGAGAGATCTTCGTCAGCAGAATCAAGCGGTGCACCGATGCCGGGCTGCTCACCGGCGACCCAGTCGATATCGCGCACGTATTGCTCGCTCTGGCACAAGGTTTGGCGGTTCAGGAAGGTGGCCGCTGGCTGGGCAAGTCGAAGGCGTCGGTGAACCGGCGCTGGGAGATCGGGGTGACCGGGATTCTGCGGGGCTTTGCGCGCTGAAGCTCCGGCCGGCGACGATTCAGCCCCTGGCGGCCTCTGGCCGCAGCTCGTTTGGCTGGACGAAGACTCACCGGGTGTCGCGGACTGACCCCTACATCTGCTGCGCCGGCTTCAGCACGCTGAACACTGCGCCCTGCGGGTCGGTCAAGACAGCCGACCGCCCCACCGACGGGATGTCGAACGGCTCGACCATGACGTGCCCGCCCCCCTCGGCCGCCTTGGTCGCTGCGGCGTCGGCATCATCGACGGCGAAGTAGACATGCCAAACGTTAGGAACACCTTGCATCGGCGGTTCGGTGCAACCGCCGACATCGTTTCCACCGACCTTGAGCAGCGTGTACTTCTGACCTGGTGCCATCTCCACAGCGGAGTGCGTCAAGCCGACCACGGCCTCATAGAAGGCCAGCGCCGATTCCGGCTTGTCCGTGATCAATTCGTTCCAGATAGGCGCGCCTGGCTCGCCGACCAGCGTCGCGCCGATGTGGCGGTTGGCCTGCCACAGCCCCACGGCCGGGCCGGTCGGATCGGCGACGAAGGCCATCCGGCCCGCTTCGCCGATATCGACGGGTGCCATCAGCACCTGCCCGCCCGCGGGGCCCACCTTGTCGACCGCCGCATCGACGTCGTCCACCGCGATGTAGGTGTTCCACATCGGTGGCCTGCCCTCTGGTGCACCCGGCGGCATCGGCGCGATCGCCGCCACCGTTTCTCCGTTCACCGTGGCCATGGAGTACACACCGCCTTGAGGCATCGGGTTGTCGTCGTAACTCCAGCCCAATAGCGATGCGTAGAACTGCTTAGCCGCGGACTGATCGGTGGTTTGCAGGTCGACCCAGTTCGGCGTGCCCTGGGCGTATTGGCTTAACTTAGGCATGATTCACCTTTCATCTGGCGAATGAATCGGCACCGGCCGGTGTAGCAGACCAGTCGGTCGAGGATTCCGGCATCGGGCCGGGTCGCAACGGCTCGGCGAAGGTCGCATAGCCACGCCTTCCGACGTGACGAGCTTGCGGCCAACCCCCTAGCACATACCCCGGACACCGACTTTCAAACTACCACCTGCCGGCCAGTAGCCATAGCGAAATCCTAAGTGTGGAATCGAAATTCGAGGATGGGATGGCTGCTGACGTGACTGCCAGACGAGGCACTCGGCGACCAACTGACGCTGGGTTTTGAAAGTCGCGCCGCGGGCTGCGCAAACGGATGCGGTCCTGAACGTTTCGTCGCACCCTGGGGCGGCGCATCATGGAAGTGTGCGGATCGGAGTCGGGGTTTCCACCGCGCCCGACGCACGCCAGGCAGCGGTGGAGGCGGCAGCGCACGCACGCGACGAGCTCGCGGGTGAGGCGCCGACGCTGGCCGTGCTACTCGGATCGCGATCACACACCGACAAGGCTGTGGACGTCCTCGACGCGGTGCAACGGATGGTCGAGGCGCCCGCGCTGATCGGTTGCGTCGCCCAGGCGATCGTCGCCGGCCGCCAGGAGATAGAGGACGAACCCGCGGTGGCGGTGTGGCTGGCGTCCGGCCTGGTCGCCGAGACATTCCAGCTGGACTTCGTCCGCACCGGCTCGGGCGGCCTGATCACTGGTTACCGGTTCGACCGGACCGCGCACGATCTGCACCTGCTGCTGCCGGACCCGTACACATTCCCGTCGAGCCTGCTTATCGAGCACCTCAACACCGACCTGCCGGGAACGACCGTGGTGGGCGGCGTGGTGAGCGGTGGGCGGGGACCGGGCGACACCCGGCTGTTCCGCGACCACGGCGTGCTCACGTCTGGCCTCGTGGGCGTGCGCCTGCCCGGCGTGCACGGTGTCCCGATCGTGTCGCAGGGCTGCCGGCCGATCGGCCACCCATACATCGTCACCGGCGCGGACGGCGCAGTGATCACCGAGCTGGGCGGCCGACCGCCGCTGCAGCGCCTGCGTGAGATCGTCGAGGGGCTGCAGCGCGACGAGCAGGAACTGGTCAGCCACGGCCTGCAGATCGGCATCGTCGTCGACGAGCACCTGGCGGCTCCGGGTCAGGGCGACTTCCTGATCCGCGGGCTGCTCGGCGCCGACCAACCGACCGGGGCCATCGAGATCGGCGAGGTCGTCGAGGTCGGCGCGACCGTGCAGTTCCAGGTCCGTGATGCGGCGGGCGCCGACAAGGACTTGCGCCTGACCGTAGAGCGGGCGGCAGCGGAGCTACCCGGGCGCCCGGTTGGCGCGCTGTTGTTTACCTGCAACGGGCGTGGGCGGCGGATGTTCGGGGTCGCTGATCACGACGCGTCGACCATCGAGGAACTCCTTGGCGGGATTCCGCTCGCCGGCTTCTTCGCCGCCGGGGAGATCGGCCCGATCGCGGGCCGCAACGCGTTGCACGGATTTACCGCGTCGATGGCGCTGTTCATCGAAGACACGAGTTGAGCCCTTGGCGAGGGTCGGCGGCGTGCGCGGCGATCTCCGGTGAGCTTGGTGCTGCTCATGCCACGGCCGAGATCGACGGTAGCGCGACAAAGTGCGAGAGCAGATGTCGCTAACGTCGATCTCGGAGACTGCCACGGCCGCCGAGCGACTCAGCAGCTAACCCTCGCGCCAGACGGAGGCGGTCCGCCGTTGGATGTCATACACGTCACCAAGACGATGTGAGCAGCCGGAGAGCTGTTTCATCGATTGTCCTCAATTGGTGCGGTCATGTTTCCGGCGCCGGTGGCGCCAAGTTCGCGGCGATCCAGCCAGCGCGACACGGCATGGATTACTGCGTCGGGATCCTCGAGCTGTGGTGTATGTCCGACGTCATGGAGAATCTCGGTGTCCCACTTGGGATTAGCGGCGGCCGCTATGCGCGCGGCGGCGACGGGCACCAGCCGATCCCGATCGCCGTGGATGAGCAGCACCGGCTGCACAAGCGACCTCATCGTGTTCTTGAAATGACGCGGCCTGAGACCGGCCCGCACTATCGACCGTGCGGCCTGCAGGAAGGCGGCATCTTGGGAGGGCAGGTGGCGGCGGCGGTGTGCGACGAGTTCGGTGGCCGCATCCATCACCTCCGGGGAGCTTCGGCGCGGATCGGCAAAGCACAGGTTCACGACTCGTTCGACGAGCTCGCGGTCGGTTTTGGACCGTCTGCTGAGGTCCAGGAAGGCCTCGCCGACGCCGGGAAAGGCGTACATCAGGAACTGTGCGGCGACTTGGGGATCGGGGACCTCCGCGGGTCGTGGCAGCGCCGGATCGACCAGCACTACCGCGGCGACCGCCTGCGGGCTGGCGGCCGACTCCAGGATCGTGATGGCACCGCCCATCGAGTTGCCCATCAAAATGACTGGGCTGCCGAGGGTTTCGTTGATGAAGCGGTCGAGTACCTTCCTGTTGGCTTCGATGGTGGTCCTTCTGCCCGCAGCAGGTGAGAACCCGAATCCGGGCAGGTCGATGGCGATCACTCTGTTGCGCTCGGCCAGCGGTCCAGCGATCCTGACCCAATTCAGGTGTGAGCCACCCAATCCGTGCACCATGACGATGGGCGGAACCTCCGCCGGCCCGCCGAAGTCCACCCAGTGCACCGGTCCGGCGATGTCGCTGAAGTGACTGGCGCCTCCCCAGGGCTGCGCGAGTTTCGGTTGCATCATCTAGTCGGTCCTATTCGCTAGTCGCGCTCACGAGGCGAACCGCCAACTCGGAGTAGAGCTTGGCCACTGCTCCGGGATGGGCGTAGCGCCCTGTCGGGAACCACCGGCAGACGTCGACACACAGTGAAATGATGGCAAGGGTGACGCCCTCGCCGTCCGGAACCGCAAAACACCCGTCGGCGACGCCGGCTTCCACGATCTCCCGCACATGCCGCGTCAGCTTTCGGCGCAGCCCGACGATCACTCGGTAGTGGTCCGGCGAGAGTGCTGTCAACTCGTACTCGACCACCCTTGACCGGCCGTGATAAGCCGCCTGCGTCCGGGCAAACTCGCCCACCACCGCCCGTAGGCGACTGGCGGGCGATTCGCTGACCGGATCGGCGGCCTGGAGCCATTCGACAGTCTTTTGATGGCCCTCGTACGCAATGACGAAGAGCAGTTCTTCTTTGGATTTGTAGTGCGGGTACATCGCGGCGGCGCTCAAACCGAGCCGTGCTGCGATGTCACGGGTGGTCGTACCGCCATAACCGTGCTCGGCGAACGCCTCGATCGCCGCCGCCCTGATCCGCGCGGCGGCCTTAGAACTACTGACGACGCTCGCCGTTGTCACGCTCATCCGATCCGCCGCATGCGCCGACTATAAGCGGTTGCTTATTTATAAGCAAGCGCTTAGTGGTGCCATTGCGTCGTCCCCGTCTGAGCACCGATCGCAAGGCAACCCGCGACCCACAATCAAAGTCGTTGAACCCCAACATTATCGGTAGATTCAGGGTCAGTCCGTGAAAGCCGTACTTCGGCGAGTTGCGGGTCGAACCTGCGGCGTCATGCCCTCGAACAGCGCGTCCCGGGTGCTGCCGGGGCGCCAGGACGGGAGCGGGTCGTTGCGTTCCATCGGAGTCGCTCAGCTGCTGCGGGTAGTGGCGTCCTGCAACTTGGCCATCACCTGGTCCATGTTGAAGCTCGCAGATTTCTGTCGCTGCGGGAACTCGACCAACGTCTGCAGCATCTGCGCGACGTAAGCCTGAGCCGGAACGAACAAGAAGATGTGGTCCATCATCCAGTCGTAGTAGGTGTTCGACGTGATGTCGGCCCGCTCGTACGGATCGGTCCGCAGGTTGAACAGCTTGGGCACGCGCAGTTCAACGTACGGCTCCGCCCAGATCTGCAGGGTGCCGACGCAGCGCTGCTCGAGGAAGACGAACTTCCAGTTGTCGAACCGCAGTGCGGTGAGGTCGCCGTCGTCGGAGACATAGAAGAAGTGCTTGCGCGGGCTCTCGTCGGTCTGGCCGGTGATGTACGCCAACTGGTCGTGCCCGTCGAGGTGCACCTTGTAGGTCGTGCCGTTCAGGTCTGTGCCCGCGCGCAGCCGCTCGGCGATGTCGGGCACACCCGCCGCCGACAAGAGCGTGACGAACCAATCGGCGTGGCTGACAATGCCGTTCAACACCGAGCCGGCCGGGATGTGCCCCGGCCAGCGCACCAGCGCCGGGACGCGGTAGGCGCCCTCCCAGTTGGAGTTCTTCTCGTTGCGGAACGGGGTCATGCCGGCGTCGGGCCAGCTGTTCATGTGGGGACCGTTGTCGGTGGAGTACATGACGATCGTGTTCTCGGCGATGCCCAGCTCGTCGAGCAGATCCAGCAGGCTGCCGACCGTGTCGTCGTGATCCAACATCGTGTCGTGGTAGCGCGACTGCCAGCGCCCTGCGCGGCCCACGCTCTCGGGCTCGGTGTGGGTGCGGAAATGCATGTGCGTGGTGTTGAACCACACGAAGAACGGAGTTTCGGCTTCGTGCTGGCGCTTGATGAAATCGACTGCGGCGTCTCGGAATTCGCCGTCGCAGGTTTCCATCCGCTTCTTGGTGAGCGGGCCGGTGTCCTCGATGCGCTGGGTGCCGTCGCCGTTGGCCCAGGTGTGCAGCACGCCGCGGGGCCCGAACTTCTTGCGGAACTCGGGATCCTTCGGATAGTCCGGCAGTTCGGGTTCCTCTTCGGCGTTGAGGTGATACAGGTTGCCGAAGAACTCGTCGAAGCCGTGCATCGTGGGCAGGTGCTCGTCGCGGTCGCCGAGGTGGTTCTTGCCGAACTGCCCAGTGGCGTAGCCCTGCGCCTTGAGCGCCGTCGCGATCGTCGGGTCCTGCGCCTGCAGGCCCAGCGGCGCCCCGGGCAGGCCCACCTTGGTCAGGCCGGTGCGGTACGGGTTCTGGCCGGTGATGAACGCCGCTCGTCCGGCGGTGCAGCTCTGCTCCGCGTAATAGTCGGTGAACAGCACCCCTTCGGCGGCGACGCGGTCGATGTTGGGGGTCCGGTATCCCATCAGCCCGTTGCTGTAGCAACTGAGGTTGCTCTGACCGATGTCGTCGCCCCAGATGATCAGGACATTCGGTTTATCGCTCACTGGTTGGCCTTTCGCGGTCGAAGCCCCGATGCCTCGCACCCGGGCGCCAGCCGACACTGGCGCGTACCAGGCCCCAACAGGGATCCTAGCTCCCGTTTCCGCCGCCGCCACGGACGTTCTGTCATCCCGCAGACGGCTGATTCGTGAAATGCTCTCGAATATTTGGCCGCAGCGCCGAGCCCGCCAGGCATCCCGAAACCGAAACCCGTCAGGCGATGTGGTGACCACCCTTAACCGCGCGCGTCGCGCACCGCCAGGACCGGCCAGGGGTCGCGCACACCCTTGAGTTCGTGGCTGCCGCGGTCGTCGAAGGCGATCCTCGATCCGAGGACCAGCGGTGGGATCGCGCCCGACACCAGTACCTCGCCGGGCCCGGCGAGCGCCATGATGCGCGCGGCGATATGGACCGCGATCCCATGCACGTCGCGGTCGATCATCTCCACCTCGCCGGTGTGCAGGCCGGCGCGGATGTCGAGCCCGAGGTCTTGCACCGCGTCGCGGATCGCGCACGCGCAGGTGATCGCACGCGCCGGCCCGTCGAAGGTCGCGAGCGCGCCGTCGCCGGTGAACTTGATGACGTCGCCCCGCGCGCTGCCCACATGTCTCGCCACGACCTCGTTGTGCACGTCGAGGGCGGCCGTCCAGGCCTCATCGCCGAGAGCCTCGGCGCGTTCGGTGGATCCGACGATGTCGGTGAACAACACGGTCGACAGCACGCGGTTCGTCGGCCTGGCGGCGCGTGAACCGGTGACGAACGATTCAATCTCGTCGAGCACTCGGTCGGAGTCGCCGGCAAACCACACGTTGTCGTCCCCGTCGAACTCCACCAATCGCGCGTTCGGGATGCGATCGGCGAGATAGCGGGCGTGGCCGCCGGTCACATGGCGATCACCGTGGCGGTGTAGCAACAGCGTCGGCGCCTGGATGCTGTCGAGCGCGGGCCGGACGTCGGTGCGCAGGTAGAGGTCGAAGATGGCCTTGAAGTACCCGGGGCCGCCGGCCAGGCGCTCGCCGCGAGCCCACCATCGCCGCTTCCCGGCATCGCCGGCCCAACTCGGAGCCAATTCGTCCGCGACGGCACCGGTCCCGACGGTGTCGCCGAAGGCGTCGACATACCGCGTGAAGGTCGGCTCGGGCATCCCGCACGGGTAGTCGTCGGCTCGGAGATAGCGCGCGTATGGGCTGAAGAGCACCAGCGAGCGCACGCGCTGGGGATGGGTTGCGGCCAAGAGCATGGCGGGAAGCGTCGACTCCGACATCGCAAAGACTGACGCACACTCGCTCCCCACGGCGTCGAGCACCGCGACGAGCCCATCCGTCCACGCCTGCATCGCCGGACGGTCGTGAATCGGCACCGCATCTGAGCTTCCCATCCCGAGCAGGTCGGTCATGATCAGACGGCTGAACGACGCCAGCCGACGCAGGTGGCGGGCGACGGTGGGCTCGTCCCACAGCAAGTCGATCGGGAACGTAGCGGTAGGGACGAACAGGAGATCTGACCCGTTGTCAGCGACGACCTGATACGCGAGGTGAACATCGCCGTCTCGCGCGTAGACGGTTTGAGGCACGGCCGCCATGCAGAAGAGCATGCCACCGTCCGGTCACGGGGCGGCGATAAAGTGAGTCGCTGTGCAGCGATAGAAGGTGAGGCCTTCGATGAGCGACATGACGACGCGGTTTGCCGAAATCGTCGGGCACCACAACTTGCTGACCGGCGACGCAATCCCCGAGGACTATTTCCACGACGAAGTGTTGACGACGGCGCCGCAGAAGCCCGCGTACGTCGCCAAACCCGCAAGCGCAGAAGAGGTTTCGCAGCTGCTGAAAGCCGCCTCGGAACATGGCGTGCCGGTGACGGCCCGCGGGTCCGGGACCGGCTTGTCGGGCGCGGCGATTCCGCGGGAAGGCGGGCTGGTGATCTCCTTCGAGCGGATGAACGCGGTCCTGGAGGTCGATACGACCAACCAGGTAGCCGTCGTGCAACCAGGTGTGACCCTGACCGAGCTGGACGCTGCGACCGTTTATGCCGGGCTGCGCTACATGGTTCACCCGGGCGAGCTGTCCTCCAGCGTCGGTGGCAACGTCGGAACCAACGCCGGCGGGATGCGCGCGGTCAAGTACGGGATAGCCCGCCATAACGTGCTCGGGTTGCAGGCGGTGCTGCCGACCGGCGAGATCATCCGGACCGGCGGCAAGATCGCCAAGGTGTCCACCGGCTACGACCTGACCCAGCTCATCGTCGGCTCCGAAGGCACCCTGGCCTTGGCCACCGAGGTGACCGTCAAGCTTCATCCGCGGCTCGACCACAGCGCCACCGTGCTCGCCCCGTTCGCCGACTTCGAGCAAGTCATGGAGGCAGTACCCAAGATCCTCGCCAGCGGGCTGGTGCCCTACATCCTGGAATACATCGACAACATGACGATGGCCGCCCTCGTCCATACCCAGAATCTGGAGCTGGGTATTCCCGACAAGATCCGCGACAGCTGCCAGGCGTATCTCGTTGTGGCGCTTGAGAACCGCACTGCCGACCGACTGGACGAGGATGTCGAGCGGGCCGGTGAGCTGGTCGCCGAGCTGGGTGCCGTCGACGCCTATGTGCTGGAAGGAGGCTCAGCACGCAAGCTGATCGAGGCGCGCGAGAAAGCATTTTGGACGGCAAAGGCGATCGGCGCAGACGACATCATCGACACCGTTGTGCCGCGCTCCGCGATGCCGAAATTCCTTTCCGCCGCACGCGATCTGGCGGCGACCGCCGGCGGTGCCGCGGTCGGCTGCGGACACGCGGGCGACGGCAACGTGCACCTGGCCATCTTCTGCAAGGACCCGGAGAAAAAGAAGAAGCTGATGACCGACATCTTCGCGTTGGCAATGGAATTGGGCGGTGCGATCTCCGGCGAACACGGCCTCGGCCGCGCCAAAACCCCGTACTTCCGCAAACTCGAAGACCCCGTCAAGGTCGAGCTCATGCGCCGCATCAAACAGAGCTTCGACCCGGCGGGCATCCTCAATCCCGATGTTCTCTTCACGGCGGAAGAAGCCTGACATGCAAGAATTGATCACCGGCAAGCCCTTGAGTTGGAGGAGGTGCGGCGATGACGGAACGGTGGTTCTCAGATCAGGAGCTCGCGGAGATGGCACGGCCCACTATGGACCGTGCGATCGAGGCGCTCGATCGCGGCGACACCGACGGCGCACGAGCGCTGTGCGAGGAGATGAAGCACGAGTGGCGCTACCTGCACGACCTGATGGCGGGCGGTCTGCTGGGCCTGATCAGCTTCGTGCAGGAGAGGCTGGGCGATGAGGGGGTGGCCGAGGCCTGGCGCTACGGGAATGAGCGCAGCTGGCGGGGTGACGTCGAGAAGATCGAGGGCAGCGACCGGCGGCAGATCGTGTACGCGCTCGCCGCCACGTGGCGGGCGCACTCGTGCTCGGGCACCGGGCCGAACCCGGGCGCGTTCGAGATCGAGGAGGACGAGGAGAAGTTCACCTTCCGGATGAACCCGTGCGGCTCGGGCCAGCGCCTGTGGCGAAACGGCGCCTACCGCGGTGAGCGCCCGCTGGGCGTGACGCACGAGGCGCACGACTGGAGCTATGGGCGCAAGGGCTTCCCGCTGTACTGCACGCACTGTTCGTTCATGAATGAGATCCAGCCGATCGAGTGGATCGGGCACCCGATGTACCCCTCCGACCCGCCCGACGACTACGACCGCGATCCCTGTACCTGGTACTGGTACAAGGACCCGGCGGACATCCCGGAGCGGCACTGGGCCCGCTACGGCCTGAGCAAGCCGGCCGGCGCGGGCGGCGCCTGATGCTCGACCTGACGCCGTCGGGACGGCGGGTCATCGTCACCGGCGCGACCGGGGGGATCGGCCGCGCGCTCGCCGAGACGCTGCTGGCGTGTGACTGCGCGGTGGCGGCCTGCGACGTGCCGGGCGCGCCCGTCGGCGACGTCACGGCGGTCACCGCGACGTTCGACGTTCGCGACCCGGAGGCCGTGCGCCGTGGCGTCGCCGACGCGATCGAGTCGCTCGGCGGCTGCGACGCGGTGATCGCCAACGCCGGGATCGTCGACACGATCCACCGCGCAGAGCGCTTCTCCGACGAGGAGTGGCGCAAGGACATCGAGACGAACCTGTACGGCGCCTTCTGGGTGGTGCAGGCGGCGTTCGAGGCGCTGCTGGCCTCCGGCGACGGGCGGATCGTGCTGATCTCTTCGGTCGCAGCCGAGGTCGGGCTCCCCGGGCAGGTCGCCTACGGGGCGTCGAAGGCGGGGATCGTCGGGATGGCGCGCACGCTGGCCGCCGAATGGGGTCCGCGCGGGATTCGCTGCAACGCGGTGATGCCCGGCATGATCGCCACCCCCAAGGTGCGCGCGATGCCCGCCCCCGCGCGGGATGGCGCGATGACTCAGATCCCGCTCGGCCGCTTCGGCGAGCCCGCGGAGCTGGCCGGCGTCGCCGCCTTCCTGCTCTCGCCGGCGGCGGCGTACATCAACGGAACGGTTCTCAGGGTCGACGGCGGGTTGGGCCTGTCGATGCGGTGATTTGGGCCACTGGTCGCTAGTAGCCGCTAGTGTTCCTTCGCTGAGTACGGTATGCTTTGCACGAATAGTGAACGAAACCGTATACAATCTAGCGAGGACCGAACCCACCATGTACACCGCACTATCGCCCGTTGACGAGCTCACTACACATCGGTTGGAAAGCGCGCTCGAGGAGTTGGTCCCGGCGTCGGTGGTGACGCGAATGCGACGACTGCGCTTGGCGCTGATGGTAGGCGCGGCGATCGGGCTGATCCCGTGGATCGTGTTCTTGGTGAGCACCCTGCCGGCGAACTACGTCGCACTGGGATTCGATATCTTGCTTGTCGCATCCATGGTCACGACCGCGGTGCTCGTTTTCCTTCGTCGGCAGGTGGTGCTGCTGACCGCGTTCACGACCGGTGTGTTGCTGATCAGCGATGCGTTGTTCGACGTGATGACGGCCGGCCCCCACGACCTGTGGGTATCCGCGCTGACGGCGACGCTCGTCGAACTGCCGCTGGCGGTCATCCTGATCACCACCGCGCTGCGCATTTTGCGGCTGACCGTGATGAACACCGCGAGCTGACCGGACTTCCCCGCCTACCGGATGCCTAGGTAATTACTGGAGGGAACCCGCCCACTGGAGCGGGATCATGCCGACAGCCGACTCGGCACGACAGCCTTCGGTGCTTCCCGCGATGCGGGCAGTACCACTGCCAACTGGACACGCCGCTGACCGCCGCGATAATTCACGTAGTACTGATCGAGTTCCTCTTGACGGAGGGGTTCGGAGAGGATGTTCACGCTGTGGAGGGGATGGCCTTTCCTGCGTGACTGGGCCAGCTTCACGGCCTGCTTGCGGAAACACACCACGGCTGCGACAAGAGAGCCGCCCAGGGCCACACCGGCGACTGCGGCCCAACCACTTCGGTAGGCCAAAGCTTCTACGAACAGCCCTTGCAGGGCGAACGCGAGAAGCAGAAACAGATACCCCATGTATGGGTATGAAACACGGCGAACAACCTTTACCAACATCCTGACCTCACAAGACTTTCGCAGCGAACGGTTCATGCTTTTGATGCTTCGCCGCCCAACCGGCATTCAGTAGCGGCCTTGATCTTGTGGGGCCCCAAAGCTCCGTTGTGCCCATTAGTGCCGGATAACAAGGAAATACCCGCACCAATGGGAACCGGATCGCCAGCGCTGTGCTGGCCCGCGACGTCCGAGGCCGCCGACGAAATGACGCATGGATTGGGACCAGCCCGCCGTAGTCCGCGTCCAAATGATCTGGCCGTTCCCGGGCCCCCTCTCCCCGGGGGCGGCACGATCGTCGCTGGGCGGACACCGCCTTGGCGCGCCATCCCGACTAAGCCGGATGCCGAGGGAAGTGTTATGCCGCAAGGCCGGCGGCCCAGGCGTGAACCTGGGCATCACTACCGACGATTTGGGTCTTGATCGTCATGGAGGGCGCGTAGAGCGTGCCCACCCAACGTCCCATCTCAAAGTCCACCCGCAGCACCCCACCGTCGGGCAACCTGTGATGCCCACTGCGCATCGCTTTGCCCATTCGTCACTCCGATCGGTGTCGCTGCGGCGGTGAGCCGCTCTCATATAGATAGACGGCCGAGCATGCGGGAGCGTTCACCGGAGCAAAGATGAAAGGATGCGTGCGGTGATCCTGGCCGTCGACCTCGGCAAGACGTCCTGCCGGGCCGCGGCAGGCGGCCGGCAGGCTGAGGGGGCGGGCGCGCCGGGGCTCGCTGCGCCTGGCGGCGTGCGGGCCGCGGAGGCGGCGATCCTGGCTGTCGCGCGCGAGTTCGGCCCGGTCGACGAGGTGATCGTGGGCGCCGCCGGGGCGCTAGCGGCGCCGGACGCGGCGCGCGCGCTGGGCGATGCGCTGCTGGCCTCGCTGCGGGCGGGACGCGTCGCGGTGACCAGCGACGCCGTGATCGCGCACGCGGGCGCGCTGGACGGAGAGCCGGGCGTCGTGCTGATCGCGGGCACCGGCGTGGTGGCGATCGCGATCGGCGCGGACGGCGCGCTGCGGACCGCCGACGGCTGGGGCCCGTGGCTGGGCGACGAGGGCGGCGGCGCGTGGATCGGCGCCGCCGGGCTGCGCGCGGCGCTGCGCGCCCACGACGGCCGCGGCCCGTCCACCACGCTGCTCGGCGCTGCCCGCGCCCGCTTCGGCGCGCCGGAGAACTGGCCCGCGCAGCTCACCGGTGCCGCTGCGCTCGCGTCCTTCACGCCCGACGTCCTCGCTGCGGAGGGCGACGCCGCGGCGCGGGCGATCGTCAGCGCCGCGGCCGAGGCACTCGCCGCGACCGCCCGCGCGGCCGGGGATGGCCCGGTGGCGATGGTCGGCGGCCTGGCGGCGGTCTTGGAAGGGGTTGACGCGCTGCGCGAGCAGCTCGACCTCGTCCCAGCCGCCGGCGACGCGCTCGACGGCGCGCTGCGGCTGGGGGCGATCCACGAGCCGCACGTGATCCGGGTGCAGGCGGCCCTCAAAACCCTTGCCCCACACGGGCTCGACGCGCTCGCCACCGAGGCCGCCCAGCCAGACCTGGACGACCTCGACGCGCGGCCTATCGGCGAGGTCGTCGCGCTGCTCGTCGCCGCCGAGGGCGAGGCGCACGGCGCGGTGGTGGCGGCGGTTCCGCGGATCGCGGCGGCGGCCGAGGCGATCGCCGCGCGGCTCGAGCGCGGCGGCCGCCTGATCTACGCCGGCGCCGGAACGCCCGGGCGGCTCGGTGTGCTCGACGCCGCCGAGTGCGGGCCCACCTTCCGCACCGACCTCGTGCGTGGCGTGATCGCCGGCGGGCCGGCGGCGCTGACCGAGGCGATCGAGGGCGCGGAGGACGCGTTCGACCCCGCCGATCTCGCCGACCTGACCGCCGCCGACGCGCTCGTCGGGATCACGGCGTCGGGCCGCACGCCGTACGTGCTCGGGGCGCTCGAGCACGCGCGCGCGGCGGGCGCACTGACCGTCGCGATCGTCAACAACCCCGGCAGCGAGGCGTCTGCCGACCTGGTGATCGAGCTGCTGACCGGGCCCGAGGTGCTCGCCGGCTCGACGCGGCTGACCGCGGGAACGGCTCAGAAGGTCGTGCTCAACGCGCTCTCGACGAGCGTGATGATCGCGCTCGGCAAGGCCTACGGACCGCGGATGGTCGACGTGCGCCCGACCAGCGCGAAGCTGCGCCGCCGCGCGGTGCGCATCGTCCGCGACGCGGCCGGCGTCGACGAGGAGGCCGCGGCCGCCGCGCTCGCCGCCGCGGGCGGTCACGCCAAGACGGCGATCGTCGCGCTGCTCGCGGGCGTCGACGCGGCCGAGGCCGCCGTCCGGCTCGACCGGGCGCGGGGACGCGTGCGCGACGCGCTCGGTGGGATATGAGGGTGGTCGGGTTGATGTCGGGGACGTCGATGGACGGCCTCGACGCGGCGGTGGCGGAGCTCGAATGGGCCGGCAGTGCGGTCGCGATGTCGCCGCTGCGTCATATCGAACGGCCGTGGCCGGACGAGGTGCGCGCGCGGCTGCACGCCTCGCTGGGCCCGACGACGGCGGGCGAGCTGTGCGAGCTCGACCAGCTGATCGGGCAGGCGTCGGCGGAGCTCGCCGCCGAGCTGCTGCCCGCCGACCTCATCGTCAGCCACGGGCAGACGGTCCACCACTGGGTACAGGACGGCGAGGCGAAGGGGACGCTGCAGCTCGGGCAGCCGGCGTGGATCGTCGAGGCGACCGGGCGGCCGGTCATCTCCGACGTCCGGGCGCGCGACATCGCGGCCGGCGGCCACGGCGCCCCGCTCGCCGGGATCCTTGACGACCTGTGGCTGCGGGGCGAGCACACGCGCGCGGCGCTCAACCTCGGCGGGATCGCGAACGTGACGATCGTCCGCCGCGGCCGTCCCCCGCTCGCATTCGACACCGGACCGGCCAACTGCCTGCTTGACGAGGCGGCGCGCCGCACGACCGGCCGGCCGAGCGATGAGGACGGCCGGCTCGCCGCCCGCGGCACGCCGGACGCGGCGTTCCTCCAACGCCTGCTCGACGACCCCTACTACGCGCTCGCGCCGCCGAAGTCGACCGGCCGCGAGCACTTCCGCCTCGGCGACCTGCCGGATCTCGCGCCCGAGGACCTGCTGGCGACGCTGACGGAGCTGACCGCGCTCACCGTCGTCGACGCGCTCGCGCCGTACGCGCCCGCCGAGGTCGTCGCGTCCGGAGGCGGCGTCCGCAACCCGGCGCTGCTCGCCGCGCTCGAGCGCCGCCTCCCGCTCACCGTCAGCGACGAGCGCGGCCTGCCCGCACAGGCCAAGGAGGCCTACCTGATGGCGCTGATCGGATTCCTCGCCTGGCACCAGGTGCCGCTGCTCACCGGACCGCACGTACTCGGACGCATCTCTCCCGGCGATGCGCCGTTCGCGCTCCCGCCGCCGGCCGCCCCGCCCACCGGCCTACTCATCCGATACTGGAGGGCACCGCAGCCTAGGTCGAGGCCGCGGGCACCAATGCGCTAATGTCCTCGCCTTGCAGAAGCTTGACCGTCAGAGACACGTCGAAATAGTCAGTCCAGCGAGTGATCTTCCCGCTCTCATCGAGCACAAAAGTCCCCATGACGGGAACGGCGGGCTTCGTGCCGTCAGGGGCTTGGATGTAGTCAAGCCGTTCGGTCAGAACCACAGAGCCTTCGCTGGCGATGTTCAAGATCTCAAACGCGTAGGCATCCGGAAACATCGAAAACTGCGCCCCCATGTTCTCCAAGATCGCCTCAACACCTGTAAACGCCGGCATCCCGACGTTCTGGTAGACCGCGCCGCTAGCGAGGAACGGACGCAACTCCTCGGGATCGCGCTTCTCCATCAGTGCGCAGAACTGGCGAACAACTTCGACAGGGTCAGGCATCAAGGAACCTCCGTTAGTCCATCGGATGTGAATGAAATTGGTTACCAGTTGCTCGGAGTTCCATTCCAGGTGCTGCTCGGTGGCCCGAAAATTTGGATGTAGGTTCGTGCCCGCGCGGCTCACCCATTGCTGCCCGGCGCGCAACGTTGGCTCACGGATCCGAGTTGCACAGTCGGACGCCCGTTGGGCTGGCCGCTCATCCAGGTGGACATGATTCCGACGGAATACGGGCCCTTTTGGCCGTTCTTCTCGTAAAAGCCCTGAGGATCAAAGACCTTGGCGTCCGGATACGGCCAGGGGCAAGCAACTGACGTTGCTGCCTTCGACCACTTGATGGCCGTGAACGCGGCGCCGTACATCAAGTACGCGACGTTAATGATGGCGAGCATGACCAAAAACGAGCCCAGTGCCGGCCGGCTGCGGAAGATGCGGGCGCGCTGGGCCAATTTCTCAGAAACCGTGCGGCCTGTGTCGTCGCGATAGACCAGAATCCCCGCCGGAATCATCACCACCGTGACCAATACGGATTCCCACAGCAACGGAAACTGGTGCGGTGTGCCGACGAAGATTGAACCGAACGGGATCACCTGCGCGTAGATGTACATACCAGTGCGCACCAGCGTGACCTCAAGAATCATGTCGATGATGAATCCGAAGACCAATATCAGTACGCCAAGACTGCTCAGCGGATGGCGCCACACGAACGCATCAACGGGTCGACGAGCCTGGATTTTTCGCAGGACCCAGGCTGCCGGAAAGTACGGGCCGAACTGGAACATCACATAGCCGATGACGACAAACGGTTCGATCGTGGGCGAGAGCGACACCAGCGGCCAGGACTCCGGCCAGTGCCACAGCCGGGGGTTGTACACCGCGTATGGCGCCCAATTCATGATCGGGTCCTGCCAGACGATGATGGTGGTCACCAGACCCATGAGCAGGTAAGGGTGGGGGCCATAACGACGCCAACCCCACACGAAAGCGGCGATGAGGCCGATGACCGCGATGATCGTAAAGACTTGCAGCGTCCCGAGCCAATGGGTGTAACCGAAAAGTGGCTCGACCGGACGCGGCGCCCCGGTCACGTTCGGATTTCCGATCCGCGCGTCGGGGTAGTCGCGTGCATTCCATGCGATAGCCACGACGGCGCTGATACCGAGGACAGCGAAAAGCCAAGCCCATATCGTGCCTGCCGATGAGCGGTTCGGCGCCGTGTCCGGGCGTCGGGTCGCCGCTGTGGTTTGTTCAGTGGTCACTGATCACTCCTCACAATGATTCGTTCCTCGTTGGCGACGTGGAAGTAGTAGGGACGGGTGCGGTCGCTCATGATCACGCATCGGCCTCAGCACACGTTTGAGTGGCACCAGGCGCGAACGATGTCAGTCCGCTTCCTTTGTAGTGGGCGACGATTCGCTCGTACTCGCACCCATTGCGCGCCAAGGGCGTGTCGGTGAGTCGATGGGGTAACCAACGGTAAGCAATACGAAGCAGCCTGGTCAGCACGGCGAACTCCAAGGCATGTCGGCGCGTCCAGCGCATCGGGACCAACGACCGCACATGGGGGTGCATGATGCCGAAACCCAAGACCGCCACAATCTGTCCGCCGATCGGTCCCAGCAGCCTCCACAGCGGCGCCGTGACAACAGGCATGTACTCAGGCCGTCGCGGCCGGAGCGTGGCGGCCATGACGATATCAAGGCTCGCGGTGTGTTTGAGTTTCTCGACCGCCATCTTCTCGTAGTACGCGCACAGCTCCTCGTAGCTATCCGGGAGTTGTCGTGCGCGGCCGGGCACCTGCAAGTCTTTAGTCAGCGCACGAAAGCGGTCCCAGATCGCCTGGTTGCCCGCGGCGCTGAGGTCTTCGCCGCTGAGAGCGATGAAAGCACCACGATGCATGAAGAAGATACTGATCAAGTTCCAGTTCCAAGGCTCGGGGGTTAGTGCGCTATAGCGAACCCCGTCAGGTCCAACCCCTTTGATGTCGCGGTGCAGCCGCACCAGCCGCTGCATCTCCTCGCGGCGGTCCTCGTGCTTGGCCATAAACGTGAGTTGATCGGATGCAGCCGTGCGCCGCGCGCGCCCGAGGGGGTCGTTCTTTATCCGGGCCGTATCAACCAGTGCCGCCGACACCGCTGGCAGCATCATCTCGTCGAAGAGGGCAGGCGCGAACAGAACGAGGAACCGCGATCCCATCACGCGCTCGAATCGGTCTGCGACAGATTCGACTGAAGTGCATATGGATTCGGTCGGCGTGTTCGGAGGGTCGATCGACCTGTCCAGGAATCGGACCGACATGGTGACCCCTCTGTCAGATAATTCTGGTGCATGGCTGCACCAGAAGCTATTGTGGTGTCAGACTGCACCAGAAATCTCGAATGGTCAAGGGGGTGTCAGGCACAATGCCGTTGATGGCAATCGCGACGCGCTCCTACGGTGGCGTGACGGCCGACGAACGTCGCGCCACCCGCCGAGGCGCACTTATCGAGGCAGCTCTCGATCTATTCGCAGAGGACGGCGCACGAGCAGTGTCGAAACGCGCCGTGTGCGTGCGGGCCCGGCTCAATGACCGCTACTTTTACGAGCATTTCACCGATTCGGATGCATTGATCGAAGCGATCGTGCGTGACCTTACCGCCGAGGGGTTGCAGGCGGTTAAGGCTGCGACGAGTAGCGCGGCGCCCGACATCCGCGCGCAAGTCCGCGCCACCGCCGATGCGGCACTTGAATTCCTCACCGCTGACCCGCGTCGTGGCCAGTTGCTCCTGCGCTCCCACACCTCCGAGGTTTTGCAGCACGCCCGCGTGGACAGCACACGCGCGATATCCAACGCCATGGCCGCGATGATCAGGGATCCACTCGGTCCTGCCGCAGCCAGCCAGCTCGACACCGACCTCGCTGCGTTTGCCCTGGTCAGCGGCGCTATGGAGGTTATCGCCGGCTGGCTACGTGGCGACTTCGACACTACCCGTGAGCACCTCGCTGACATTGTCGCTGGGCTGCTGTTGGCCGTTGCCGACATTTCCACCGCACTCCCCGGACAGGCGGGGCGGTCTTAGCAGCGTGGGTCGGCTGTCCGAAACCTCGCCGCCCTGGGCCCCATAGTCTCCCAATCAGCTTCGAGTCCCGTCCGCAGTCAGTCCGCAGTAGTTTCGACGACGGGCTTAACCACCGAACTGCTTCAACGCTGTGACCCGTGCTTTTCCGACGCTGCCAACGCGGTCCGCCGGCCCAAACGCCGATGTTGTCTCGTTCGCATCGAGTAGGTCAGGGGTTTCGAATCCCCTTAGCTCCAGAACGTTTGAGCAGGTTGTTCGCGTGCCGCGATCTGTGCTGGGTCGGAGCAATTTTGCCCGGTCTGGCCCCGCCTGACCCAACCCGGCAAACGACCAGCGTCGAGTTCCGCTACGAACGCCGAGATTCGACACGTGCGCGACGCGCTCAGGGCGATCGAGAAGCAATAACCGTCTTGGCGATTTCCACCGCGAGCTGATACGGCTCGGGCTCGTTCCGGTTCGTCAGCACGACTACCGTCATGTGCCGCTTCGGATAGCGCACGATCACATTGCGGAAACCCACCGATTCGCCGGAGTGCCACAGCGTCTCGCCGGTGATGCGCCAGCCGTAGCCGTACTCGGTCTCGGGATCGTCGGTGTGGGTCGCGGGTGTGAACGCCGCTCGTAATGAGCTCGGCTGTAGCAGGCGCCCGTCGTACAGCGCGGCATCCCATTTCGCGAGATCGTCTATCGACGAATAGATTCCGCCGTCTCCGAGGACCGCACTCGTCGGGTCTTGGTCCGTGCGGTTCCAGCGGCCCGACTCGTGCGTGTAGCCGAACGCGCGATTGTTCACCGTCGAGATACCTTCCTCGTACGTCACGGTGTTGAACATGGCGAGCGGTTGGAAGATGCGTTCACGCAGGAACGTCGCGAAGGTCTTCCCCGACGCCCGCTGCACGATCAGTGCCAGCAGTGCATAGCCGCTGTTGCTGTACCGATAGCCGGTGCCAGGGCGGAAGTAGGTGCGATCCTGCGTTTCCAGCAGCCGCAGAACGTCCGCGTCGTGCAACTGCGCAGCGAAGTTTTCCGGGATCACATCTTCGTAGTCGATGAGCCCCGAAGTGTGTGTTAGCAGGTGGCGAATCGTGACCGTCTCGGCGGCCTTTGGCAGCGAGGGAAGCCACGTGTGGCCGCGGTCATCGAGCTTGAGGCGGCCGTCCTCGGCCAGCAGCAGGATGCTCGCGGCGGTGAACTGCTTCGTGACCGATGCGAGCCGGTAGTTCGTCTCAGGCGTGGCGGGCGTGCCCGTTTCCAGGTTCGCGAGGCCGTAGCTTGCGCGCACGACCGGCTGACCGTCGCGCAGCACGAGCACGGCCGCGCCCGGCACGTCGCCTGCGTAGTTGCGCAGCAACGCATCGACTTTCGGCTTCATCGCACAATCGCCCACCCGCGTGAACAATAGGCTTTCGTAGTCATAGCTGAAATCCATTGAGGCAAAGCATCAATAGCGCTCGTCGTCTCGCAGCTCCCGCAGCAGTTGGCCGACCTCATAGTCGGTCTTGACCGCTCCGGATGGACGTGGTGCCGGTCCTCCGAGAGTGGCTGGGTGAAGCCTTCCCGCTCTGGTCATTTCGGCTAGCGGATCCGCCTGAGCCGGAACCAGGCGGGCCACGACAGCTCCGTGTTCGGTGATGTCGATTTGCTCGCCGCGTTTGACTCGCGCGAGGACGCCGGCAGTATTTTGCTTCAGCTCACGCACCGGCACCTCAGCCATGCGCATCATTTTCCTACCATTGGGTGAGTACACACGTGCAGCGGCGTGCTTGCTCAGCGCCTGGCGTCTGGGCATTTCGCGCCGGGCCCAAGTCAGGTGGGGAGTTCAATGGTACCATCGCGTTGGTAGAAAGGTACCTCAATGGCTTTGAACATCAAAGATGCGTCAGTCCACGAAGCGGTGAAGCAGATCGCGAAAATCACGGGCGAGTCCCAGGCTCAGGCTGTGGCGACCGCGGTGAACGAGCGTCTGGCCCGACTGCAGGGGGATGATCTCGCGACCCGGCTCCTAGCCATTGGCCACAAGACCGCCAGCCGGATGAGCCCAGAGACCAAGCGGCTGGACCACGGCGCGCTGCTCTACGACGAGCGAGGGCTGCCGGCATGATCGTGGACACGTCGGCAATCATCGCGATCCTCAAAGAGGAGGACGACGCCGCGCTCTGCGCCCAGACCATCGCCCACGCTGACGCCCGAAGACTCTCCGCGGCAAGCTATCTCGAATGTGGGATCGTCCTGGACTCCCAGCGTGACCCGATCATTAGTCGAGGTCTGGACGAACTCATCCAGGAAGCCGAGTTCTTGATCGAACCGGTGACCGAGCACCAAGCTCGCCTGGCCCGCCAGGCCTACGCAGATTTCGGCAAAGGCAGCGGCCACCGAGCCGGTCTGAACTTTGGTGATTGTCTCGCGTACGCGCTCGCGCTCGATCTCCGAGAGCCGCTGCTATGGAAAGGCGACGACTTTGGGCACACGGGTGTCCAGTCCGCGCTCGAGGAGTTCTAGCAAGGGTTGTCGCTCGTAGTCGGGCACAACGAACACCCCAACCCGCAGAGACTCGTGTGACTCCGATTAATTGTCGTCCCGTGCGTGGATTCCGGCCTCGACGACCGACATGAACGTGGTCAGATCGGATATGAGGTCGTCGAATGTCCGGGGCCGTGGGGGATCCGCCGCGTGTAGAAAGTCGGTGACGGTCTCGAACAGTCCACCAACGGTGGCAACCGCCAGCGCGTGATAGTTGATCCCGCCGCCATTCGCACCGCGCGGCTGGTTGCGACGCCAGAATGCTTCGAGAAAAGACGCCGCCCAGCGCCGGTTCTCCCGCCGCTGGGCCTCAACCCGCGGTGAAATGCCCGCGGCCACACCGAAAGTCACCATCGCGACGCGAGGGTCATCGACCAGTGTGTGCGCGAACGCGGACAACAGCCGACGGACGGTTTCTTCTTCGTCGGCATCGGCCGACTCCCGCATCGCCTGCGCCACTTGCTCTTCGATCCGTTCGGAGACCTGGCGCAGCAGCGCCAAATAGCAATCCTCCTTGCTGTCGAACAAGTCGTAGAACGCTTTGTTGCCGACATACGCGGTCTGGCAGATCTCCTCGATCGACGTGTTGGCGTACCCGTCGCGGGCGAACAGTTCGAACGCCGCCACCAAGAGTTGTTCACGACGCTGCTCGCGGCGCTGTTCGGCGTCCAGGCCGCGGATCCTGCGCGGCCGGGGTTGCGCGGAGGTGCGCGGTGCTGCCATGGCGCCGAATTCTAGCGTCAACCGCCTGTTCGGCAAGAGCTCTTGTTTCTAACCGGATGTCGTGTTGTAATTTCGGTCACAGTCGTTCGAGCAGGGGAGACGCCATGCCGGGCCGTGCAACGACCGCTCTCGCCCTCGCGGTCGCCGTCGTCGGAGCCCTCGTCGCCGTCCCACCCCTGCTACACCACGGACAGATACGTCTGACCAGTGTCGACAATGCGGATTCGCCGCTCGGGGATGGCACGGCATTAATCTTCGGCACCAGCGGGACGCCGGTCGCCAGTACGGGTTACCAAGAGGCCGTCGAACAGCTGTACCTACAACCGCGCGGCTTCGACGGCACGGTCCAAGCGCCCTTCACGCCCGAGGGGTTGTATCCGGTCACCGGCGTGCACACCCTGCTCGTCGACACCTCGTTCGCGCAGGAGGAACAGATTCTGGACTCCGCGATCCAGAGTCAAATCGCCGCTGGGGGAGTGGACGCCGCCAACCCGGTGGTGGTCTTCGGCTGGTCGCAGAGCGCGGACTTCTCCGGGCTGACCATGCCCGAACTCGCCGCCCAAGGTGTGCCCAGCGATGACGTGCACTTCGTCCTGGTGGGCGACGCCAGCAATCCCGACGGCGGCTTGCTGGAACGCTTCGACCTTCCCGCCGGTTCGGATCCGTCGGTCCCAAGCCTGGGCATCACCTTCGACGGCGCGACGCCGGCCGATCTCTACCCGACCGACATCTACACCAACGAATACGACGGTTTCGCCGACTTCCCGAAGTACCCAATCGATTTCCTGTCGGACCTCAACGCGTTCTTGGGCATCCTCTTCGACCACATCACGTATCTCAATCCGCTTCCCGGCCAGCTCGCCGACGCGATCCAATTGCCGACGTCGACGGCCGACATGCTGACCAACTACTACATGGTTCCCGAGGATTTGCCGCTGTTGGACCCGCTGCGGTTCATCCCCGTCATCGGCAATCCGCTGGCCGATCTGCTGCAGCCCGACATGTCGGTGCTGGTCAACTACGGCTACGGCAGCATTCAAGACGGGTGGAGCCCGGGATTCGCCGATGTGCCCAGCCCGATGGGGCTCTTGCCGACGGACGTCAACCTGAGCGATGTCTTTACCGCCTTGGTCAACGGGATCCCGCAAGGCATCACCGCGGCCATCAAGGACTTGGAGAACCCTGCGAATTACCAAGTCATTTCGTCGATTTTCGACAACCCGCTGACCAATCAGCTGATCAGCATTGCGCACACAATGGGCTTCACCGACGCCACGAACCTGCAGTCGCTGCTGAACATCCCTACGCTGCTGAGCCTTGCGCAAAACGCGTTGAGCGAGTTCGCCAACTTCCCGATATCGGACGCGACGCTGCTCTCCTCGCCAACCGACCTCATCAACGATCTCAGCGCCACCCTGTCGGCTGACTACGCAACGCTGGTCCCCGTCGCCGACACCGTGAGCGCGCTGCTCACCAGCCTGCCCTCCTACGACATCAACCTCTTCACCGACCAACTCGAGGCCGGGAATCTGCTTGGCGCCATTGGTGATCCGATTGCCGCCGACATCGCGCTGGTGCCATTCGCCATCGGGTATGGCGCGGCAGCGCCCGTCCTGGAAGCGGCCGCAGGCACGCTGCTCAACCTGGTGGACCTGATCCCGGGGCTCTAATTCAGGCGGGGTGAGCCGCGAAGAACTGCCAGATGGTCTGGGTGGCGTTCAGCGCGTGCGTCGTCGTGCCAAATCGCTCGAGGAAGGTGGTGCCGCCGGGCCACTGGTGTCGGCCGCCGTCGATGGTGATCAATTCAACGCTGCGATGGTCGGCGCACGCGGCAGTCGATGTGGTGACCGGGGGTTTGGTGGTGACATCGGGTGGGCCGCACTGGTCGACCTTGTGCCAGAACGCGTTGAGGTCAGGTATCGATGGCCCGTTGACCGTGCTCGCACCCTGCCCGCCGTTGTAGGGGACCAGCCGGTCGGCGGTGCCGTGGATGTGGATCACCGACGTCGGGTGCGGGGCGGTGCAGGCGTCGAGCTGGGTGGCCGCGTCGGGGCCGATGGCGGCGAAGATGCCGCTGTTGCAGGCCAGCGCGTAGGTCATGATGCCGCCGTTGCTGATCCCGGTGGCATAGACCCGCGACGTGTCGATCGGCAGCGACGCGCTGATCTGCCCGACCATCGCGGTGATGAAGCCGACGTCGTCGACGTTCTCACGAAGGGCCCTGCCGCAGCAGCCGTGCGCATTCCAGGTCTGCCCGACGCCGTCGGGGTAGGCGACGACGAACTTCGCCGAATCGGCCAATTGATCCCAGCCATAGGAGTTTTCGGCTTGCTCGCCGGTCGCCGAACGCCGCCGTGCAGCATGACCACCAGCGGTGCCGCCCCCGCCAGACCCGACGGTTTGTGGAGCCGGTAGCTGCGGTCCAGCCCGCCCAACGACATGGTGTGCACGGTCGTGCCGTCCGGCAGCGGTGTTTCCGCTCGATGCGCACCCGAGCACCCCGACAGCGCGAGCAACACGCCGAGCAGCGCGGTAAGCCGAGCGAGCATGCATCAAAGGTACGGGTTGCGCGCCTGTGCGGCTCGATCCGCACCCTCCCATGGTGCGCCGTGGGGGTTGCGACGAAACTGATCCTCATGCAGGTCCCGTTCGCCGACGCGGTGCTCAGCCGCCTGGGCCGCCGCGAGGCCGGACTCGAACTCATCGAGGAGATCGAGGACGAGGCGGTCGAATCCGTCGACGCCGCCGATCTGCTGTCGGCCGAGCCGGCCCTGCTCTTGCAGCGGATGGAAAACCGGCTGATCCGCCATCAGCTCGCCGAGCCGGATGTTCTGAGCACCGAGGAGCTGCGCAAGCTGCGCTACATCCTCAACTTCGCCAGGCTCGCCGACTTCGAACCGGGTGCGGCGGGCCCGGGCGGAATCCGCGGACGCGGCGACGTCTCGGTCGGCGCCGAAATCGCCCCGTGGCGGTCCCGGGTCGCCGACGCACTCTACGGACCGCTGCGCGAAGAGCCGGATCCGGTCACGGCGCTGCAAACGGCACGCGACGCGCTGGCAGGTCTGGCCGCCGACCAGGACGATCAACGCCGAGTGCTCATCGCGCGCCACGGAAACGACTTCTCCCCAGCAGAATTGGACGCCGAGGTCGGCTACAAGAAGCTCGTCACCATCCTCGGCGGCGGCGGTGGCGCGGGTTTCGTCTACATCGGCGGCATGCAGCGGCTGCTGGAAGCCGGCCAGCTGCCCGACTACATGATCGGCGCGTCGATCGGGTCGATCCTGGGCAGCCTGGTGAGCCGCGCCCTGCCGGTGCCGATCGAGGAGTACATCGCCTGGGCGAAAACGGTGTCCTACCGCGCCATCCTGGGACCCGAACGGCTGCGCCGCCGCCACGGCCTGGCCGGCATGTTCGCGTTGCGCTTCGACCAGTTCGCCCACGCCATGCTCAGCCGCGAAGACGGCCAACGAATGCGCATGTCGGACTTGGCCATTCCATTCGACATCGTGGTCGCAGGAGTTCGCAAGCAACCGTATACGGCGCTGCCGTCACGGTTCCGTCGTCCGGCATTAGCGGCACTGCAGCTGCGATCGGTTCCGTTTCGCCCGATCGGCATCGGCCCGGTGGTCGGCACCCGGATGTGGCAAGTGGCCGCCTTCATCGACTTGCGCGTCGTCAAACCGATCATCATCGGCGACGACGACCCGGCCCGCGACTTCGACGTCGTCGACGCGGCGTCGTTCTCGGCGGCCATTCCCGGTGTGCTGCATCACGAAACCAGCGACCCGCGGATGATCCCAATCCTCGACGCGCTCTGCGAAGAGAAGGACGTCGCGGCCCTCGTCGACGGCGGTACGGCGAGCAACGTTCCGATCGAACTGGCGTGGAAGCGCATCCGCGACGGCAGGCTGGGCACCCGCAATGCGTGCTACCTGGCTTTCGATTGCTTTCACCCGCAATGGGATCCGCGGCACCTGTGGCTGGCGCCGATCACCCAGGCTATCCAGTTGCAAATGGTACGCAACCTGCCCTACGCCGATCATCTCGTTCGGTTCGCCCCGACGCTGTCGCCGGCGAACCTGGCGCCCTCCGTCGCGTCCATCGACCGCGCGAGCAGATGGGGACGCGACAGCGTCGAGCAGGCGATCCCGGTGACGACGGCGCTGCTGCAGCCGACGTGGTGGGAAGGCGATAGCCCCCCAGCCGCCAAGCCCAAGACACCGCCGAAGTCGGTGGCGTCGCCGATGAGCGCCGTCATGGCGGCGATTCAGATACCGACGAGTCGCTTTGCCCGGTGGCGAAACCGCCTGACGTGATGTCCGCGCGTCTCGGCTTGTCGGTGGCTGGCACTTGGATGCGGTCATGGTCGTCGTATCTGCTGGTCCACCTGGCATCTATATCGGTTCTGATATACCATGGGCATCGACCTAAAGCCCATCAGGTGGCTTGGTACAACTCGGGACGAGATCCGCGAACAACGTCCGGCGATCCGGGATGAGTTGGGCCAGCAGCTGCTTCGGGTGCAGATGGGGTTGATGCCCAATAACTACAAACCGATGAGCGCCGTGGGCCCCGGTGCTTACGAGATACGGGTGCGGGACGCCGCCGGCATTGCGCGGCTTATGTACGTCGCAAAGTTCCACGACACCGTTTGCGTCCTTCACGTCTTCACGAAGAAGTCGCAGAGGACACCGAAGACCGATATTGATCTCGCCAAGAAGCGCTACCGAGAGGCAACAGATGGCTGACAGCGTGTTCTACGACCTCGCTGAGACCCCAGAAGAGGCGGCCAACCTCACCGCGCGGGGCCTGCTCATGATTGCGATCGAGCAGCGAATCAAGGAAGAAGGTTGGACGCAGACCGAGGCTGCCGCGCGTCTTCACGTGACTCAGCCTCGAGTTTCGGATCTCTTGAACGGAAAGATCAGCAAGTTCAGCCTTGACGCGTTGGTCAACATGCTCCCACCGGTCGGCCTGACATTCGAGGTCCGACCGGTCGAACATCCACCGGTGCGGGCGGCGAAGAGGGCCAAATCCGTGCGCGCGCATCGCCCGACCGAGGCCGCGGCGAGCGCGCGCAAAGCGCTCAGCAGGCATTGATCAACGAAAGCAAGCTCGATGCGGACCGGTCTACGACTTCTGGCGATTGCTGTTGGAATTGCCTTGCTTACCCTCGTTGCGGCGTCCTCGGCCAGGTATGCACCGCACACAGCAGTAAGCGGCAGGCAGCCGGGTGGAGCTCCCACAACCGAATTCGCAACGGTCTCCAAGCTGATGAACGATGCGATCGCGGCACAGCGGCTGCCGGGTGGTGTGGTTGTGATCGGGCATGGCGGCAGGATCGTCTTCCACCAGGCTTATGGCTCGCGCACGCTTGCCGGCGAACCGGGGCTAGATGGATCGCCCGCAGCTGCGGAGCCGATGACCGAAGACACGATCTTCGACATCGCGTCGCTGACGAAGTGTCTGGCAACGGCGACGGCCGTCATGCAGCTATACGAGCAAGGCAAGGTTGCGTTCGACGATCCCGTGCAGACGTATTTGCCTGACTTCAATACGGCGAACGATCCACAGCGTGCAAAAGTGACGGTTCGCATGTTGCTTACCCAGACTTCAGGCGAAGGGATAGACGTAAGTCTCGGGGATCCGTGGGGACTGGACGGAGCCGACAAAACAGAAGGTATTCATCGTGCGCTCACCACGCCGCTGCAGTCGGGTCCCGGTGAGGTTTTCCGCTACTCCGACATCAACTACATCCTGCTTGGCGCGCTGATCGAAAAACTCACCGGCGAGGCCGAAGACGTTTACGTTCAGCAGAATGTCTTTGCGCCGCTTGGCATGGAAGAAACCCGCTACCTTCCTCCAGCCAAAGCATGTGGTCCACACACAGATCAGAGGAGCTGCGATTGCCTGGGCTCCGGCGCCGACGAGGGCGCGTGTTGGTCGGCGTGTCCTGCAGGTACCTGGAGCACCAGTCTGTTGTCGCGCATCGCACCAACGGCAATTGACGAGGAAAGCCGAGCCGATCCGAGTAAGAATCCCGATTACGGCTACCTGCTTCGGGGCACCGTGCATGACCCGACGGCGCGCCGCATGGGGGGAGTAAGCGGGGATGCCGGTGTGTTCTCGACGGCGCACGACGTCAGCATCTATGCGCAGGCCCTGCTCGATCGGCTTGCGGACCGCCCGAGCAAGTTTCCGCTGAAGCAAGCGACTTTGGAGTTGATGACGACTCCCCAGCAGCCCGGACACACGGCTCAACAAGTCGAAGCGGCGAACGATGCTGCCCGAGAAGCCATCGCACAGACACCAAACACAACAGATCCGCTGCTGGCTCCCAACTATCCGGCGATCAAGGGACAGCAGCTGTTCGGCTTTGGCTGGGATATCGATACGGACTATTCCAAGCCGCGAGGCTTGATCTTTCCCATCGGTAGCTTTGGCGCCACAGGCTTTACCGGTACCTCGGTTTGGATGGACCCAGGCTCAGATACCTACGTGATTCTGCTGGCGAACTCAATCCTTGTGCGAGGCAGTCCACCGATCTCGAAGCTGCGAGGTGACGTGGCTACGGCGGCAGCCCAGGCCCTGCGCCTCTAAACATCACCGTCAGCGCGCCTCGGCTTCGCGTTCGGAATCCGGCTCACTGCTGCCGTGGCTCCGCCACTTTCGGAAGCCGCTGCGCGCAGCGAATGCGCCGACGACCGCGGTCACGCACCACACCGCTATCGCCACGTATGCCAACGCCGGCGACCGATTCCCGATCGAAGCGCCCAGCGCGGTGTAGACGAAAGCCCGCGGCACCGAACCGATGAACGCCCCAACGGCCATCTGCCACAACGGAACTCCGAACGCGCCGAACGCGTAGGAGGCCAGCGCATCCGATAGGCCGGGGATGAAACGCTGGCCGACGACCGCCCACAGCCCGCGTCGTTCGATCAGCGCGTCGATGCGGTCGGCGCGATTCGCCCCCAGCAGCGCCCGCGCGCTGTCCCGGCCGGCCCGACGGCCGACCAGGCTCGCGACGACCGCGGTGCCCACCGTCGCACCCAGCGTCACGAACACGCCTAGTACCGGGCCGAAGAGCAGCCCGCTGCTGGCGGCCAGGATCGGGCCCGGCACGAAGATCGCGCCGAGGACGGCCGACAGCACGATGTAGGTCAGCGGGGCCGCCGGTCCTGTCGCTTTGACGGTGCGCCGCACGTCCTCGATGTCGACCACGTGCTTGACGGCCAGCAGATAAAACAGCACCACCAAAAACGCGCCAAACACGGCGAGACGCACAATGTGGCGTCGTCGCGATGTCGGTGCCGAACCGTCGTTGTCCGTCATGCTGACCGCGATTCTTCCGCATTGGCAGTGGCCGGTTCGCCGGATCTCGCTCGGGTGAGTCACCGGACCGCAGGGTGTCGGACCCCGAAGCGACACTGTGCAGCGACGACGCCCGAACTGTCGCGGGGGAGGTACGCGATGCCCAGGAGGCAGAGTGCGTGTGAGTGAGCAGGCTGGTGAAGCAGCACATTGCGGCAGCGTTGACCGTAGTGCCGTCCCGACTGGACTAAAGCAACATGAGCTCGACGGTGCGGCGAGGCTGGCCAGTCGTGCACATCGCGTGGTGTTCATTCCTGTTACCCGTGAGGGGAAGATTGCCGACCTCATGGTCGATGACGAGGTGTGGGAGTTGAAGTCGATATCCGGCTCCAGCGGTGACTCTGTCGCCCGCAATATTCGACGCGCTGCGAAGCAGGCGTCGCGTGTCGTGCTGGATATGACCGACTCGCCGATCACCGACCAAGCGGCGAAACGCCTGGCCGAACACTATGCGCGCCGATATAGACTTCAATCAGTGCGCTTGATCAGGGGAATCAACGGAATGGACTGGAGATTGGACAATGACCAATAGCGACTACATCGAGGTTAGGGGGCCGAAATCCCTCGCCGAGCTGGTCGCTGCAATCGACCCTTCCGCGCCTCAGCCTCAAGACGATGTAGTGACTCTCGAGTTGGGCGGCGACGAGTACGCCGTCGTGCAATATGACGAGGTTGATAAGGCATCTTGGCCGTACATGATCACCATCGAATCCCGGTCGGAGGACGAGGCGCCGGTCCGAGCCCAAGCCATACAAATACTCGGGAAGGTCGATGCAGCGAGCTGGGTCTACCGGATGACGTCCGACGCGGACGATTCCTTCTTGATCGAAACGCAGAAGGTTTAAAGCGTCGGCAGATCTTGCAAACATCAAATCGCTTGCTAATCGCAGGAATTGCTAACGTTACATCGATGCGTCATTAGGCAGTGAAGGATTGGGCGTGCGCACCACCGTTGATTTTCCTGACGACCTGCACATACAGGTGCTCGCAATCGCGCAAGACACCCACCGCACGTTGAGTGAGACTATTGCCGACCTCATTCGACGCGGCCTGAGAGCCGGCAGCGCTGCCACAATCTCTATGGACCCTCGGACGGGGCTGCCTCTCGTGAGCGTGGGCAAAGTCGTGACCTCCCAAGACGCGCTTTCACTAGAGGATTATGAGTGACCTCGTGCCCACGTCGCTCACGTAGGGTTCTTTGGCGTGAGAACCGATGACGACAGCTGGGAGATCACCGAGAGTGTCGGCGCGACGGCGCTCGGTGTGGCGGCGGCGCGCGCGGCCGAAACTGAGAGCGACAATCCGCTGATCAGCGACCCGTTCGCGCGGGTTTTCCTCGACACCGTCGGCGACGGAGTGTGGAACTGGTTCGGGGCTCCTGAGCTGCCCGCCGAGGTCGTCGAAGCCGAACCCGCGCTGCCAGTGCGGATGAAGTCGATGGTCAGCTATTTCGCTTCGCGGACTTTGTTTTTCGACACGTTCTTCCTCGACGCCGCCCGCGCGGGCATCAGTCAGGTGGTGATCCTGGCGGCCGGCCTGGACGCGCGATCATGGCGGTTGCCGTGGCCCGACGGGGTGACCGTCTTCGAGCTCGACCAGCCCAGGGTATTGGACTTCAAAGCCTCGACGCTGCACGAACACGGGGCCGACCCGACCTGTCATCGGGTCGGCGTCCCGGTGGACCTGCGCCAGGATTGGCCGAAGGCGTTGCAGCAGGCCGGTTTTGACGCCTCGGCGCCGAGCGCATGGTCGGCCGAGGGGCTCTTGATGTATCTGCCGGCGACGGCCCAGGAGTTGCTGTTCGACCGCATCCAGGGGCTCACCGCTTCCGGCAGCAGGGTCGGCATCGAGGCGCTGTCACCCAATTTCGCCGATCCCGAAGCCGCCGCGCAGCGGCGTGAGCGCATGGACCGGGTCCGGGCGTTGATGGCCGAGGCCGACCCGCAGCGCGAGATCCCGCAAACCGACGAGCTGTGGTACTTCGAGGAACGCGAAGACGTCGGCGATTGGTGGCGTCGGCACGGCTGGCAGGTGACGGTGACGCCGTCGGACGAGCTGATGACCGGCTACGGCCGCAAACCTCCGCAGCAGATTGACGACAGCGTCCCGCCGTATCTGTTCGTATCCGCGCATAAATAGTGAATTGCGGCCCCGGCTGATTCAGCCCTCGGCACGTAATCGCACCATTCGCGTCGTCGAACTCTCGTCGAGCTCCACCAGATCGGAGCGGGATCGCAGGAAGTCGCTGAAAGACTTGAATCCCAGCGATTTTTCGCTGAACGACGGGTCCATCCGCTTCATCTGCGCCTTGACCGCGGAGTTGTGCAGCCAGTCGGCGTCGTCTTTCTCCAGCCCGATCCGCATCGCGCGGGTCAGCAGATTAGTGGCCGCTTTCTGCGGGTCGGGCGGTGGCGGCTCGTCGGCGTCGGCGGCCTTAGCATGGGTGGCGCGCTTCTTGGGTGCGGCGTCGCTGGGTGCCGGTTCGGGCACCGGAACTCCGGGCAGCGCGTCGTAGACGACGAAGTCGTCGCACGCCGCCGCCAGCGACCGGCTCGACGCGCCGGCTACCCCGACGCCGACCACATAGCGGCCGAGCCGCTTACAGCGCTGCGCCAGCGGGATGTAGTCGGAGTCGCCGGCCGCGATCACCACATGGGTCAGGTCGGGCAGCCGGAACATGTCCTCGACCGTGTCGACGGCCAGTCGGATATCGGCTCCGTTCTTGCCGTAGGCCGCCGCCGGGAACAGCTGCACCAGATCGACCGCCCGGCCTACCAGCTGTTCGCGGTAGCCGGTGTTGACCTCGGCCGACCAGTCTGCATACGCGCGGGTGAGCACCAAGGTGCCGAACGACGACGCGAAGTCGATGATGGCGCCGACGTCGACGGTGGCCCGCGCCAGCCGGTCCGGATACTTGTCGAGGCCCTTGGCCTTGTCCTTCTGGAACGAACTGCGCCCGTTGACCTGGTCGTAGCGGGAGATCACGATGTTGTCGAAGTCGAGGTAGACCGCAACACGGCCCTCGCCAAGATCTGCCATAGCCCCCAGTGTTGACCATCGGCACTCGGGCGAGCCCGGATTGCGCACATCTTCCTAGGTCGTGGAGGAAATCTTCATCGTGCTCGTCCCCTGATTTGGGGCATGATCGCAAGCGAGGCAATAGGGGTGCTAAGGAAGGAAAATCCATGATCGAAGTACTGCCGGACATGCCGAAGGGAGTGACCGGTGTTCGCGTGTCAGGCCGACTGCGAGGTGACGAGCTGCGTGAGGTCAAGCCCACCATCGAGGAAATGCTACAAACCGACGAGATCAGGATCGTTGAAGTCATCGCGCCCGACTACGAGGGCTTCGGGCCCGGCGGGTTATTCGAGGATCTAAAGCTGGGCTTCGGCACTGTCTTGCCACATCACTCGGCCTTCAAAAGAATTGCGGTTGTGTCCGATAAGCCGTGGGTTGCTCATACCGTGCATGCGCTGGCGTGGATGATTCCCGGCGAGCTCGCCGTCTTCAAGCTCGACGAACTCGAGCGAGCCAAAGAATGGGCCGCCGGATAGACGGCACACCCCGCCCGCCCGATAGTGCAGCTCTACTTCTGGAGCCAGAGCTCGACGCCAACATCGATGAGCCGAATTTCCTTGCTCCGGAATGGAATATCTGCCACCATCCGCTCGAGTTGTGCTCGCGTGTAAGCCCGTTTCAGCAGCAGGAACCGAAATGTGGCGAGAGTGATCCAGCGGTTGACCGTGCTCAGCCCGATCCCGCGAAAGTATTCTCTGATTTCGGACATCGTCACGTCCTTGCGCAAGTCCAGGACCAGACCCGTGCCGCCGGGGCGTAGTACGCGATACATCTCCTCAAGCGCTTTGTGCGGCTCGGAAAAATTCTTGAACGCGGCACTGCATGCCAGAAGGTCGAAGCTCTCGTCTGCGAAGGGCCAGCCGCCAGTTTCAGCACTCGATTGTTGTAACTGTCAACGACGTAGACGCCGCCAGCCGCGTCCACCGCGACACGCTGAGGGGAACTGAAACGGGTCGGTGGCGTGGATTGTGGTGTGGGCGTTGATGGTCGGGAACGGACAACTGGTTCGGCCTCGAGGTGGGACAGACCGGCCGCCAGGAGTCATCAGCGCGATTAGTAGCCAATGGGCGACCGCGCGTGGTGCGACGGTCCGTGCAAGGGCGCGCCCTGCAGTTCGGCTGCGGCAGCGGCCAGCAATGCGTCGCGGTCGCGGTTCAACGGAGGATAGATACGCCGGGTGTTGATGGTGTGCTTGGTATCTTTAGCCTCCTGGCCGCCGGCGACCACGTGGCGGTCCCAGCCCTCGGTATATACCGCACCTGCCGGTCCTAGGTCGAGAACCGTTACATACCAGGGGATCCGCAACGGCTTCATCGGCTTGCCCAGGAGATCGCTAATGACGTTGTACCCCGCCCACCGGCCCATCGGGCGGCCGTGTTGGCAGGACATCACCGACATGTGCTTGTCGTCCATTTTTGCGGCGGCGACGTCACCAGCGGCGAACACCGCGGGCACACCGCGGACCCGCAGATAACCATCGACCGGGAGTCGACCTAGCCGGTCACGGTCGACCCCGAAGTCTGCGGTCAGCGGGTTGGCCCGCATGCCGGCACACCAGACGACGGTGGCGGCGGCCACCACCTGACCCGAGGAGAGCGCCACGGCGCGCCGGTCGATGGCGGCGACCCCGACGCCCAACATGGTCTCGATCCCGGTTTCGGCCAGCGCCGCCTCGATGGTCGGTCGCGCCGATGCGCCCATGTCCGAGCCGACGAACGGGTTCTGGTCGATCAGGACGACCCGCGGTGCCACCGCACGCGCGGCAAAGTTGTCGGCGAGCATCGCAGGCAGCCCGGTCGCCTCTTCGATCCCCGTCAAACCCGCCCCGACGACGACTACTGTCGCCGCCGCCGGGTCAGCGGGGCCCTCCGCAAGCCGGCGTAGGTGGGCTTGCAGCCTGGTCGCTGCGTCGTGGGTGTCGATGTCAAAACTGAACTCCCGCAGGCCAGGGATGTCGGGCTTAACCACCTGACTGCCCAACGCGAGCACCAGTCGGTCGTAGCCGTGTGCCCCCGCGGTGGATTCCACGATCCGCGCCGGGGCATCGATCGCCGTCACTTCGCCGGTGATGTGCTTGACTCCGACCGGATCGAGAAGATCGCTCAGCGGGATGCGGGACGGGCTCAGGTCGGTCTCGTAGTCGCGCACGCGGATATCGTGGTACGGCGTGGAACTGACCATCGTGACATCGACGGTTCCGGGCGCCACACCAAGCTCGTCGAGCCGCCGGGCCGCCGCGAGCGCCGTCCACAGACCCGCAAACCCGGACCCGAGAACCAGGACACGCGTGGGATCGGTCATGCGGTCGACAATCTCTGCGGGTCGAACATCGAGATTGGGTGGTCGGTGGCGCGATCGATGGCCAGGTCGGCAAGGATCTCGCCGACCACCGGAACGAATTTGAAGCCGTGCCCGGAGAATCCGCACGCCATGATGACGTCGGCGCATTGCGGGTGGCGCCCGATCACGAAGTGCCGGTCGGGTGTGTTGGAGTACATGCAGGTCGCCGCGCGCAGGCACTTGCCCGCCAGCGCCGGCAACAACTCAGCGACCCGCGCCCTAATCGCGCTGATTTCCCGCTCGTGCACCGCCCGGTCGATGGTGTCCGGGGTACAGGCGATCCCGTTGCCGGCGAAGCCGACTTTCACACCGCCCCGCGGTCCGTCGATCGCCGGGAAGCCGTATGTGTGTACGCCGACGGCGTTCTCGTGGATGAAGATGGGGTGATCCTCGAACCCCGAAACACCGCCGATCGGGTCCAGCCAGTACATCACCTGACGTTCCACCGTTAGGGGAACACCGAACTGACCCAGCGCCTGCGGGGCCCAGGCGCCCGGGCAGATCACCAACTGCCCAGCGGTGTACGACCCACGACTCGTAATGACCCGCATCCCCGCAGCGGTCTGGTTCCAATCCAGCACGGGTTCACCAAATTGCAGTGTGGCCCCCGCTTTTTCGGCGATTTCGACATGTGCGCGCACTGCCAGCTCCGGTCGTGCAAACCCGGCTTTGGCGTCGTAGAGCGCGATATCTTCGGGGTGGGGCGTGAAGTTCGGGAACCGGGCGGTGATCTCGGCGGCGTCGAGCAACTCATGCGGCAGATTCCATTGGCGGCTGGCGCGCAGGCTACCGGATACGATCCGGCAGTCCGGTGGCCCGATGAAAAGGCCCCCGGTGAGTCGATAAACGTCACGGTGGGAGTCGGCAGCCAGCTTCTCCCACAGCTCGTAGGCGCGCAGCAACAGCGGAACATAACCGGGGTCCTCGAAATAAGCCTGGCGGATGATCCGAGACCCGCCGTGGCTGGATCCCTTGTCGTGGGCGGGCTCATGCCACTCTAGGCCGAGCACCCGGCGTCCTCGGGCGGCCAGATGATAGGCGGCGGCACTTCCCATACCGCCCAATCCCACCACGATGACGTCGTAACCCGTTGTTGTGCTGACCATGTCGAGTTACCTCACGCAGCCTCTCCGTGTCGATCGTCATCGCCCGCGCGGGCGCCCGGCGGCGTACCGGTCGGCGACCTGCAAGGGTGGCCCGCTTGGCGGCATCCCCGTGCCAGTCGTACTCACCGCAAGCTCGTAGCCGTGGGCTAGGCGTCCTACTGCGACGGAGTCATCAGTGTGTTGCTGGGCAGGGAAACGTCAAGCACTTTGCGCGCGGTCTCGGCCCCAGCGATGGGGAGGCCGTCGGGATCGAGCAGACCGAGTTGAACGAGCACGCTGGCTTGGTCCCAGTAGATGTGCTCATGCACGAGTTTGTCTTCCTGAAATTGCACAATGGCCACTGTCGGAATCTCCACTGTGCGTCCAGTGGGCTCAATGCCGGGCAGCATCCAGTCCATCCGAGTGGTGTGCGTGAAGCGCACGATGAACTCGTCGACAAGGCAACTCTCCCCGACCGTGCGGCCGACGGGCAGGAGTTCGAAGTCGGGAGGGTTCACCCCGATGAAATGGTGCGCGTAAAAATGTCGCAAGCTCTCGAAGCCGACGCCACCGGTCATGGTGGGGATGTGGTTGACATAGGGTTGTGCCGCCATGGTGGACATGGTGGCGTCCACGTCCCGCGTTTCAAACTCGTACCGACAGTGAGCCTGCCACAACGCGGCAAGATCGTAAGTGGCCATCGCCAGCACCTCTCTCGGGGAGTTCCCAGCCTACGGTTAACCAGCACACTGTTAGGGCTGAACGGACTAGGCAGCTCGCAACGCCGGGCTTGAACTGCGAAACAGTGACCGGATAGGCCGTTGGACACTCCACGAGGGCTGTTGCCGTTCACAAGGGGTGACACCGACAGGAAGTTTTGAGACCCTCATAAGTCGTCTATTTCGAGACATCTGCAGGCTCGCAGAGTGCTTGCTTCGGCGAGCAGACCGCTACCGGCTCCGGGAGTTCGGCATATACGAGTCGGACGGCGCTCCTGACGAAAAGGAGCGCCGTCCGAAGCACCAACCACTTGGTTACCAAGCGTGCATGATGGCGCGGTGAAATGTGGCCTCGGCGTCAGGAGACAGTTTGCCCGCTTGACGCAAGCCCACCGCGCTGTGCCCAGTTGATGGGCTTTGCTTCGCGTGGGTGCCTAGTGCTCGTGCTGGGCGCCACAGCCGAGAGGAGGAATCTTTTCTTCCGGTCCGACCTTGGTCTGCCGTGGATCCGTTCTTTAAGTCTACGCCTATGCAGGTCGAGCAACAGTAAACGAGTTGGGCCCAGCGTTCACGGGCATCTCGCCGCCGGCGGTCACCAATTCTTGTGCGCGCACAGTTCGGCCGGATCGACAGCATCGCCGCCGATATCGCCCGAGATCCACGAGCAGATCTAAGCGCGGCTGGCCCCTTTCATGTGGAAGATGGTGGCGTCAGGATTTGCTCGCGCAGCTAATCGCCGAGACCATGAACGCCGACGGACTCGACCGCCTAATCGCGCGGTTCCGTCTCGTACGCGACCGTGTACTTCCTCATGCCTGGAGCGTTTTCCACTGCGTGGCCACCCCGCGGATCCCAGTCCACTACGCGCAGGAGCTGCCTATCGGCGGGAAGTTGCGTTCTTACTTCCTCCTCAAGAGCTTCACGCAGTCGTTCCCGCTCGAATGGCGTGATGTCCTCCGTTACCAACGCCTCCGTAAGCTCCATGCAGGATCTCCATGCGGCGAATTGTGCTGCGCTCCGCGACCCGTCCGGGGCTGACCCGACGCGATTACTGGCTCGCGGCGGGCGCCGCCGACGTCGTCACGATGTCGTCCTTCGTGTTCTCAACGATCGCGTCGAGCTCGCCGCGCTCGCGCTCGGGCACGCCGAACTTCGCGAGGGTCTGGTGGAAGTCGTCCATGAACGCATCCCACTCCGCGCCGGAGATGAGCAGCTCGCGGTGCGCGTCTAGCATCGTGCGCCCCGAGTAGGTCTGCCGGCCGCCCGCCGCCCAGCAAACCTGCTCGGTGACGTAGTACTTGAAACCCTGGGCCGAGACGCGGTGGTGCGCCTCGTCGACTCGCGGGTTCGCGTTCAACCGCGGGTCGACCATGATCCGATCGATGAAGTCGTCGACGACGACGGCGATGGCGTACACGCCTCCCAGCCGTTCGTACAACGACTGCGTTTCAGCCGCCACCACCGCCCCTTCCTCGCTTCCGATCGAGTGCGCGCCTATGATTTCGCCCCTTTCCCACGGCGGACCGCGCCGTTGGCGATGCAGAGCATCGCAGGCGCTCCGCGCTTGTCGAGCGGTCAGACCATCTCGGGCACCCGCAGGTGTGCAACCGCCAACTCGAAGTCGCACTCGTCGAGCACCTCTGCAGCTGCTTCCTGACTGCCCGTAGCTCTGAGTCTGTCCAACTGGTCTCTGTTCCGGTCCCTCGCTTCGACGCTGTCGAAGGTCGCCGAGGCCACGCCGCGACCGGATGCTCGGTCGACTAGCAGGCTGCCACTGCAGAAACCGTCCAGCTTCTCGAGGGCGGGCAGGATCGTCGTCTTGTAGAAGTCGATGCCTCGGTCGATCTGATCCGGGTTGACCTTGACCCAGGTGGCTCGGACACAGGCGCCCTCACTCGCGCGGTGCTCGCGATGCATGGCAGCTATCTCCCATTCCTCGACCTGCCTGCTACCACCCAAAAGCTCGGCGGCCCGGTCACGAATCGGCCGAATAGCCTCCTCGCTCGCACGCATCGCCTCCTCGGACTCCCAGGAGGTGGTAACAATGCAGCGGCCGGACGTTCGGTCGACCAACAGGGACGAGCCAACGCACCCGTCGATGCCCTCGAGCGCGGGCATCGCGCTGTCGCGCATATGCGCGATACCGGCGTCAATGGACGAGGGCTGCCCCTGGATGGTGGTGCTTCGTGCATACATGATCTGCCTCCTCTGCGTGGGGCAGCGTCTCGACGGCGCCGCCGTCCACTTCATCGTCCTCCCACAGGCAAGGCGCGGCAATGGGCGGGCGGGTGTCAGACGCACGGCAATTCGTGGTCGCCGCTGGTTGGGCGCCACCCGGTCACCTAACTTCATCCATCAACAATTTCCGTGATGCGCCATATTAGGAAACAGCATGAGCTCCCTCCCGACCGCCACGATCGCTACTGCCCCGGGGGAGTGGACGGTTGTTCGACACGCTTAAGTGGTGGGCGTGGCAATTCGCGCCGCCCTGGTTACCCCGCTGTCGGGGCCCCTGGCCAGATTCGGGAAAGCAGGGGCGAGCCGCCCTGGCTCTCTGGGCCGAGCGTTCCGGAGTAAGTCTGGAGGTGATCGACGCCGATGACAGCGAGATCGAGCCCCTAGCCGTGCATCGCGCGCTTGCGCGCGGCCCGGAGGGCTGGCGCATGGTCGGGATCCAAAAAGCGCCCACAGCCGCGGACGCCTTGAACGCGGCCTGGCTCGGGACAAATTAAGTGAAAACAGCTGGACATCCAGCGCTTACCAAACAAGGAGTAACGCATGAGGAGCGACATGGATCTAGAAGAGACAAACAATGTCACTGCAGCGACGCAGGACGTACTCGCACACCACCTAGAGTGCTTCGGGAAGCTCGATCTCGCCGGCACCATGGCCGACTACACCGACGCGTCGAGGTTCTTTACCCCCGATGGCCTGTTGCGCGGCTCACAGGCAATTCGACGATTCTTCGCGGTGCTGTTCGAGGAGTTCGAGAAGCCGGGGATGTCTTTCGAGTTGCTCCGGCGGGAGGTCTCCGGCGACACGGCCTACATCGTGTGGACGGCCGAGACAGCGGACAATCGCTTCGAAGTCGGCACCGACACCTTCATCGTGCAGAACGGAAAGATTCTGACCCAAACTTTTGCCGGGAAGATTTCGCCGAAGCACTGACTTCAGCCTTGACTGTTTCCAACAAGGAGTGGGGCTGATACGAATCCTATTCAATATCGTGTATCCACCGTCCGAGACGGCGCGCTGCGTACGAGCGTTTCTAGGCCAACATTAAGACAGCGGACCGAAGACCGCGGCGAAGAAATAGCTACGCGGGCAGATCCACCCGCAGCGCCAGGTGCTCATCGAGAATCCGGCGCAGCGCGGCGTCCATCGGATGCGCGGATGCGAGGTCGCGGCCGAACCGGCTGTCCACCACGACTACCGTGCCCTCACGCAGTTCGGCGGTGTCGACCTGATCGACGAACGGATCGAACAATGCGGGCGGCGTGGCCAGGTAATACAGCGCCCGGCGCGACTCGTTCAACCCGGCGGCATACATCAGTCCGTGTTGGGTGATCACGAAGAGTTCCGAGGTGATTCTGGCGTTCGGGGTCTCGGCTTTGGCCCACGCCGTTGCGGCGCACCGGGTCTGTGCCAATTTATCGGGGACGTCGTCACTCAGCGTGAGTAACCTTTCGACGAGTGCTCCACCCATTCGCGGATATGCGTCGATGGCGGGTCTGAAGTACCGCAAGAAGAGCTCGCCGAAAAGGTCGTACAGTTGCTCGCTCATCGCAGCTCCCCAGGTTTCAGACGGACACCTCAATTGTGCGCCCGTACCGTCAGCTGAGCAACGCTGATGAACCACATCCAAAGCAGACGCGTGGCTGCCGGTTTCGACCGTCAGTGGCACTCGCTCACTTGGGAATTCGGTCCCTGGCGGGGTCGTGGAGCTACTGGCGACCCACAGTTGGCTGACGATCGTCCGACCGGTATTCCTTAGGCCTTGCGAAGTGAACGCTCGCCCACTGGGCCCTCAGGGATCTCACTCCAGCTCGTCTGTCTGTGGTGATAGCCGACTCTGGCTGAGATTCAACCTTCCACGAAAGTCAAACCGTAATCCGGTTCGTAACCGGCCGGTGGTTACGGGTCGTTGACTTGGCGAATCCAGGTTTCGGGCGGCGCCGGGCTGAAGCCAAAGCATTGCTCGTTTGTGCATCGACGCCACTCGCGCGTCGCCGGGTTCATATCCCAATCGAAATCAGAATCCGGGCCATGCCATCGGCAGGCGATTTCGGTGGCGCCGCCGCATATTGGGCACCCGCGACCGGGGTCTGGCCGCACCCTTTTTCGTTGGCCATGAAATTTGAGTATGGCGGGGCCCAATCACGTCCGTATCGTTTCACTGCTGGTCGACGATGTCCGTCGTATCGCCGTGCCATCTCCGAGACGAAGTTTTGAGAGCCTCGTATCTCGTCTATTTCGAGATGGCCTTCAGCTCTGTTCGGGCCTGGTCGATTTGGTCGTATGCGTACGTCGCGATCGCGGCGGTGGTCATCGTCTCGCCGTTGCGGGTGAGCTCTTCGTAGGTTTAGCCGACGCAGTCGGAAATGCAGCCTTCCGTGAGAAAATCTGGCTGACATCACCGTGAGACAACCGTGCAACCGCAGATCGATGACAGTCGCAGACTTACCGGGGGTACGCATGGCTTACCCGAACGATCCACGCTGGCACCGGTCGGGATGACGGACGGTGGACACACAGCTATTAGTGGTGGGCGCCGGGCCGTACGGACTGTCGACGGCAGCCTTAGCGCTCGAGCACGACATCGACACCGTGGTGCTTGGTCGGCCGATGGACTTCTGGAA
This sequence comes from uncultured Actinomycetota bacterium, assembly GCA_963720085.1. Taxonomy (GTDB): domain Bacteria; phylum Actinomycetota; class Actinomycetes; order Mycobacteriales; family Mycobacteriaceae; genus Mycobacterium. The sequence goes on along the minus strand of CAVRER010000028.1, from coordinate 9,505 downwards.
GACCAACATGCCCGCCGGAATGTTCCTGCGGTCCGGGCTCGATTGGCACCTTGACGCCGCGGGGATTCATACACTCGCGGCCTATCTTGAGGAGCGCGCTATCGCGGCTGGCGATGTCGACCCCATGCCGATCGGCGTCTTCCTCGACTATGCCGAGTGGTTCCGGAAGGCGAAGCGGATCAAGGTTCGCGAGGAGCTCACCGTAGAACTTGACAAGCGCGACGGCCGCTTCACGGCGACGCTGGAGAACGGCGAGCAGATAGTCACGGCCGCGGTGGTCTGCGCGCCCGGGATCCGGCACTACACGACGGTCCCGGACTGGGCATCCGATGTGCCACCGGGGCGGGCGGCTCACACATGCGATCTCGTTCGATTCGATGAGATGGCCGGACAACGCGTGCTAATCGTCGGCGGCCGGCAAAGCGCATACGAGTGGGCTGCTCTCGTCCGGGAGCATGGCGCCGCTCGAATCGACATCGTCCACCGCCACGACGTCCCGCGATTCGAGCAGGTGAGCTGGCGCTTCGTCGACGAGCACGTGCAGCGGACGCTGTCGATGCCCGGGTATTGGCGCAACCTCGCCACATGTCAGCAGCAGCAAATCACGCAACGGTTCTGGGAGGTTGGGCGCTTGACGCTCGAGCACTGGCTGACGCCCCGGTTGGATTGGGATGGAATCCACCGTTGGCCCAATGTCGAGGTCGTCCGGTACGGTGCAGCGGCCTCGGGCGAGGAAGTGGCTGTGGCACTCTCCAACTCGGAGCAGCTCAACGTCGATCGGGTGATCTTCGCATCTGGTTACCGCGCAGACCTATCCCGGGTCCCGTATCTGGCGACCGTTCTCGATCGAATTGAAATCCGGGATGGCTTTCCGACCCTTGACGAGAGCTTCGGGTCCACCCTCAAAGGGCTCTACATCACCGGCTTCTCGGCGACGCGAGACTTTGGGCCGTTTTTCGGTTTCGTGAAGGGATCCCCAGCATCCGCCACACTCATCGTGGGCGACCTACTCTCGAGGAACTGAGTCTTGCCGATGCGCCGACGCAGTTACTTGAGGCAGCTGCCCGCATCGATCGGCAGTGTGACACCGGTGATGTAGCGGGATTCGTCGGACGCGAGGAACAGCACCGCGTTGCTGATGTCCTCCGCTTCTACCCATGGGATCGGCAGCGTGTGGAACATCTGGCAAAACGGGGCCAAATCGTCGGGGCCGGGATTCTCCAGGTCGGGGCGGACCAACTTGTACAGTCCCTCGTTGAGCACCATCGGAGTGTTCACGAACGTGGGGTGCACCGAGTTGACCCGGATCATGTGCTGACCCAGTTCGACCGCGAACGTCCGCATGAGACCAACGACACCGTGTTTGGCGGCCACGTAATGACCGAGACGGGGAAAGGTATAGGCCTTGAACCCGTTGACCGAGCTCGTCAGCACGATCGAACCCCCGCGGCCGCCCGCCAATATATGGGGCACACCGGCCTTCACGGTCTTCCACACGCCCGACAGGTTCACGTCGATCATGTCCTGCCAGTCTCTTTCGCTGACTTTATCGAGTGTGTCGCCGTCGTCGCTGCCGGCGTTGCTGATGCCTGCGTTGGCCACGATGACGTCCAGCCGGCCCAGCTGCTCCACCCCGCTGTCCACTGCGGCTTTGAGGGCCTCGTAGTCACGCACGTCGATTTCGGCGGTGACAATGCGGCGGTTGTGGCCCCTCACCAGATCCGCGGTCTTGGCCAGGTCCTCCGGCGTGGACGGCGGGTTCAAGAATCCTTCGATCGGCTTGCAGATGTCGATGGCAATGATGTCCGCACCTTCTTGCGCCAAGCGCACCGCATGCGCGCGGCCTTGACCGCGCGCCGCCCCGGTGATGAACGCGACCTTGCCTTCGACTCGCCCAGCCATAATTACCTCAATTCTCTCTTCTTACGGCCAGGTTCATGACACGAACGCTGGCATTGCCTCCCAGCCACGCACCGTCGAGGTCGATGACCGGTAAGCATCGTCGAGGTCGACCTCCCACTCGGGGGAACCGCATCAGGACCTCCTCAAGGGCGATCCGTCCCTCCCTGGCAGTCGACCTGATCGACGAACGGATCGAACAATGCGGGCGGCGTGGCCAGGTAATACAGCGCTCGGCGCGACTCGTTCAACCCGGCGGCATCAGGTTGGTACCGTCCCCGACGGCGCCACCGGCTGGCACACGGTGGACTTCACCGTGGCGGAGACATGAAGCACTATTTCGACGAGAGTTTCCGCCAACTGAATACCGCAATCACGATGCCGATGAGCACCGTGATTGGACCACTGATGGACCACGTCGCGGTGTTGCTCATCGGGCTACCGCCAAGCACTCCGAATCCCTGGAGCGCCCAGATCAGACCGAACACTGCGACGATCAATCCGACCGCGAATGTAACGACGAAGGCCCTTCTCATAGGGGGATGCTCCGCGCCGGAGAGGGCGGCGGACACGAGAACGCCTGCGGTCGGGTACGGCAGGGGTCAGTCCCGGCGCTACGTATTGAAAAGCCCCAGCTCGAGGGTGTGCGCGATCTGGGTGATCGCGGCCTGGGCGCGCACGCTGTTGCCGGCCTTGTCCAGCGGCGGCGAGTAGGCGGCGATGGCCAGTTTGCCTGGCGACACCGCGACCAGGCCGCCTCCAACGCCGCTCTTGGCGGGCAGCCCGACGGTGTAGGCCCAGTCGCCGGAGCTGGTGTAGAGACCCTCCATCGTCATTTCGGCCAGCACGTGCGACACGTTGGCGTGTGCGATGACGCGCTTGCCGGTGAGCGGGTTGATCCCCCCGTTGGCCAGGGTCGCACCCATGATCGCGAGGTCGACAGCGGTGACCAGCGTCGAGCACTGCCGGGTGTAGACGTCACAGGCCTCCATCGGATCGCAGTACATATATCCGCCGCAAAGCAGCAGCCACGCGATCGCGCGGTTGTGAAAGTTGGTGGCCCGCTCGGAGGCGGTGATTTCTTCACTGATCGAGATCGCACGCCCCGCGAAATCGCTTTGGATTTGCAGTATCTGGCGCCAGCGGTCTTCAGCGTCGGTGGCCGAGACCAGGCTGGTTGCCGTCATCGCCCCCGCGTTGACCATCGGCGAGTTCGGCTTGTCGTTGTGCAGTTCCAGCGCCAGCACCGAATTGAATGCCGCACCAGTCGGATTGGCGCCCACCTTGCGGTGGAATGCCCGATGACCGGCTTGTTCCATCGCGAGCGCGGCCGTGAAAACCTTCGAGATCGACTCCAGCGCGAACTGACAGTCGGCGTCGCCGGCCGAAAACGTCTGACCGTCAACGGTCGCAACGCAGACCCCGAACAGCTGCGGGTCGACCTCCGCCAACGCCGGTATGTAGTCGGCGTTCTTGCCGCGGCGGTTCTTCTTGTGCCTGGCGTGTGCCGCGGCGACCGCCTCCGCGATCCGGTCGGCCGAGATCGGTGTAGTGGTCATCGCGGTCAATTCTGTTTCGCCGCAGCATGTTCGGTTGAAGTCGTGGTCACGACCCGATGGATGAATCCAAGCTTCGCGACGACGTGCGGGTGGATGGTGAACGGGTACAGGTCGTCGCGGCCCATCGAGTTGTTGACCCGGTTGAGCACCCCCGACAGCACTAGCCAGTCAGCCATGATGTCCTCGATGGTGCCGTCGGCGTACGACTCCCGAGCATCGACATTGGCGGGCAGGTCCCACTTCACCCGATCAGCTTCGACGACAAGGCCCGAATCCGCGATCGTGGCAAGGGTTCCGGTGATGTGGAGATAGTGGGCCCAGGTTTCGGCGAAGTCTTCCCACGGGTGGGCGGTGGCGTACTCCGAGATGAAGTCGTCCTGCCAGTTCGCCGGTGCCTGGCCCTGGTAGTGCCGCTGCAGTGCGGCCTGGTAGTCCTGCCGATCGTCGCCGAACATCGCCCGTGCATCGTCGATGAGCGGGGTGTTCTGCACCAGCAGCATCTCGTAGTAATGGCCGACCTCGTGGCGGAAATGGCCCAGCATCGTGCGATAGGGCTCGCGCAGCTTGATGCGCAGACGCTCCCGGTATAACTCGAGCGACTCGGCCAGGTCGATGGTGATCACGCCGTTGGAGTGCCCTATCGTCACCGGACGCCCCAGCGTCTTGCTCGACAGCAGATCGAACGCCAGCCCGTGGGGGTCCGCGTAGTACGGCGGATGGGCAGGCCCAGGTCCATCAGCTCGAAGATTAACCGCCGCAGCGACTTTAGGGTCGAATCGAGTTCGGACATCGCCTCAGTGTCATCCGGCGCCGGTCCCTCGCGCACGAAACTGTCTGCGTAGCAGCGGCCGGATTCGGAGTCGTCGGCGGTCAACCAGTTGCAGCCCCGCTCCCAGTGTGCGCATCGGACCCAGCCGTGGTCGTTCACGGTCACTGTTTGCGACGGTGCGCACACCATCTGCCGCGACGGGTAGTGGTAGCCGACCGTCACGGCGCACGTCGAGCACTGCTGCGCCTCGAACGCGACCGCCTGCCCGCAGTTGGGGCACCTGAAGGCACGCACGGTCAGGGCCCGCCGTGTGCTGCCCGACTCGATGTACGTCCACGGTTGCTGCGGACGGTCCTTCAAATAGCCACGCTGCCAATCCCATTGCGGATGCTGCCGCAGGAATTCTTCGGCGTCGAACTCGGTGCCGTCGGCACGCCCACACCGGGCCCACAGACTGAGCGCCCTGATGTCGGCTGAGGTGACGACCTTGCCGTCCACGGACCCGAACGGTGTGAACGGGGTCAGCCCACTGAAGTGGCAGGGGTCGACGTCGGAATGTGCGCATATGGTCCGGGCCGAGGGATGGATGTAGCCGAGGTAGGTGTCGAACGTGTCGGCCAGCATGCGCTTGCCGACCTCGACGTCGATGCCCCCGTTGTACTGGCCGAGCAATTGGCGCCAGCGAACCTCCCGCGCACCATTCGGGGTGCGCACGTCGCTGAACCCGGTCCCGAAGCACTCCAGGTTGCGGATCCGCGGATCCACCGGTTGGTTGTCGCCCCAGAAGTAGCCATCGGTGGTGCGGCTCAGGCTCTGGTACAGCAGGCCCTCCTCGTAGCGCGCGATCTCACCGGTCTTGACGTCACCGATCAACCAGGAGTTGGCGTATCCGCCGTTGTTGTCGGTGTTGAGCGTCTCGACCCAATGGTCGATGTCGCGGGCGTACTGCGAGGCCTTGCGGGCGCGGACGAACTCCGGGACCCGGGTCTCGTCGTAGCCCTTGAACCCGTCGTAGCCACCGATCGTGGTCTCGGTGATCGCCAGTCCGGCACCGGTCAACCAGAAATCGCTCATGCTGGCGATCCAGCCCGGCGCGGTCTGCATGACCATCCGGTTGCCGTCGTCGGGGGTCATGTCCAGGATGACGTTCTCGAACTGGCCCTGCCAGAAATCGGCGAAGCTGGTGTGGCCCAAGACAATCGACCCATCGGCGGTCGCGCCGCCGGTCGCGATGAAGGCGCTGCAGTGGTTGCCCTCGCCGCCGGTCGGCGCCAACGCGGTGTAGCGGCCCGAGTTCTTGGGCCACCAATAGCCGGTGAGTTCCATCCAATCATTGACGCCGAGCACATCGTTGAACGTGGCCGGCACGCCTGCAGCCGTCAGACCCGCGGCCACGCCTTCCATCTCCTCGCGCAGCTCGTCGGGGATCTTGTCGGCGTGGAGTTCGGCGGCCCGCTCGAACGAAGAAGTCGTAGGTCATACCGATGTCCTGGTAGGTCATCTCCCGGTACACCCGGATCGACTCCGCGTACTCGTCGGCGACCAGGAAACCGTACTGAAAGCCGCGTGCGGCCGGTGATCCCTTGATCGTGACGTGCAACCAGCCGTTGATGTCGCTGCGCGAGGCTTCGGAGAGCCAGCCCCGCTGCTCGTCGGTGAGTTCGGAGGGTGTGGTTCTCGCCGGCGGTTCCGCCGGCCCGGGCGGTGGCTGTACGTTATGACCCTTCGGGGTTGAAGCGATCGCCGTCACAAGCCCTCCTCGGTCAGAACCCACGCGCCGATGAGTTTAGTGCCGCCAGCAGTACTGATGGCGGACCCGGCCTAATCTGGAAGGCGCTTCAGCTACAGGAGGCAACAATGAGCGAGCACGAAGTCAAGATGATCATCTTGTCGACCGACGACCTGGACGAATCGATCCGGTTTTACGGCGAGACCCTCGGCATGTCGTTGAAGTTCCGCGATGGAGCCCACTTCGCCGCCCTCGACGGCGGGCCGATCACGCTCGCTTTGGCGACCGCGGTGGACCATCCCATCCCCGGGCAGGTCGTCGTCGGGATCAAGACCGCCGACGTCGACGCCGCGGCAAAGGCCGTTGAGGCCAGTGGCGGCGGCGTCGTGAAAGGCCCGTACGACGACGCCCACGAACGCCGCGCCGTGGTCTACGACAACAAAGGCAACGGCGTGGTCTTCTATAAGCCGCTGGCCCGATGAACAACGCGGACGTCGGCGCGCGGGCCACCGAAGCGGTGGACTTCTTCATCGATGCGGTAGAGCAAATCCCTTCGGAGAGGTGGGATTTGCCATCAAATCTCGAGGGTTGGAGTATCCGCGACCTGGTGGCTCATAGCACGGGGAGTGCAGCCAAGATCGTGACGCTGGTCGAGGGCGGCCAGGTTGAGCAGGGGCCGGCTGACCCGGATGACTGGAGAAGCGAAGATCCCGTTGCACAGCTTCGCGAGCTGGCCGGCCGATTGCACGACGCCCTCGCCAGCGCCGACCTCGATGCGCTGCGCCAGGCGCTTACGACTCCCATCGTCGGCCTGTCCATTCACACCTGGGACGTGTACCGGTCCCGGGACCGGCCGGTCGAGCTGCCCGAGGCCCTGCTCGCGTTCTGCGAACAGCTGGCGGAGTCGGTGCCCGAAGAGACGCTGCGCCGGCCCGGCGGGTTCGGACCGGCCCAACCCGTGCCCGAGGACGCGACGCCGACCGCCCGGCTGATTGCCTACTTCGGACGCCCGGTTGCCTAGCGGCTAAGAACCCAAATGCGCGCGGCCGTCGTCTAAATCGTTGCGGCGCAGGTTCATCGGGGTCATCGCGGGCACATCGCCGCCGGCGACCACCGCGCGGGTGATCGGCGTGAACGCTTGGAACAGTGTTTCCACCTCGTCGTCGCTGAGCGCGTCGAGCGCCGACAACCCAAGCGCGTCGGTGGTCGTTTCGACGTGGTCTTTCAGCTCCTGGCCGGCGGTGGTGATCGACCCGTCGTCGTTGAGCAGCCCCCGCTCGGCCAGCCGTTGTTCGTGGTAACTCCACTCCGCGTCGTCGTAGTCGCGGGCGCGGGCGATGTAGTCGCGCGGAATCGCGCCCGCTGCGGCTTGCAGCACGTTGCATTCCCGGCCCGAGACACTGGCGGCGGCCAGTACCGCCACGTGCGCGTCGCCGCGGTGTTCGCGCAACAGCGTCGCGGCATGCCACAGCGCGGCCAACGGATCGTCCGGCCACGGCAGCGCCCGATTCGCGGCGAACAGTGGCCCGCCCGTCGAGCGGCGCCTGGCGCGCCGCCTTTCCTGCCAATTCAGCTGCGACAGCGACATTTTCATCCGGAGTGAGGCCGTAGCGGCGCAGCGCCGCGACCGCGGACTCCTGTCGGGCGTGCAACGCGGCGTCCGGACCGGCGATCTGCCACGCCGCCGGCAGCGCCTTGGCGACCCGTTCGGGGGCGAAGTTGTAGAAGATCGCGGTCACCACGTCGGGGGACACCATGCCCAGCGGCGCCGAGCGGGCGGCGAAGTAGCCCATCCAGAACCCGCGGTAACCCAGCTCGTCGAACGCGGCCCGCGCCTCCGGCGCGAAGTACGTCGACCCCATGCACCGGCTCGAACCGATCGAAGAAGCGACGGGCCAGCTTTGGTTCTCTGCGCACGTTCGCAGTTAACCACCCCGCTAGAAGGACACGCTAGTCGCGGTCGTGATGGCAGACGGCCTCGAGCTTGATGCCGAACGGATCGGACCAAAAAGCGGCGTAGTAGTGACCCGGGTACTGCGGAAAGTGTTGGGGCGCATGGATCACGGTACCGCCCACGCGGACCACATGGTCATGAACTCGATCGACCAGCGACCGGCGCCGGACCATGAAGGCCAGGTGCTGTAAACCGGTCCGTTCCGGCGAGTACGGACCGGCGACCGCGGTGGGATAGAAGAACAGGTAGGTGCCGGGTTTGTTGTCGGCCGGTTTGTAGGCGAACTCGTCGTCGGCGGCAAAGAACGCTTCGAAGCCGACCAGGGGCATCAGCTCGTCGTAGTAGCGCTTCGCCGTCGTGAGATCAGGGACGTTGATTCCGAGGTGACCGAGCATCACTGACCCTTCCTGGCTTGTTCGTCCGCAATGATTTTCGGCAGCTGGTCGGCGAGTTCTTGGTGCCAGGCGATTTCAGCCCGCAGTCGGTCAAGGCGATGCTTGACCATCAGCTTTTCCGCAACCGTCAGATAGCGGTCGGCGGCACCCGCGCGGGCCTCCCACTCAGTGAGCATCGCTGACAGCGAAGCGGCGCGGGCCGCGACAGTCACCGGGAGATCCGTCAGATGATCCGGGTCCAATCGTGTCATCGCCAAGTCGAACGGGTCCGGTTTGATCACGATGTCGCTCAACGCCCGGAGCCGCAGACCGGACAAGGCTTCCCGGCCCGCGTCGGTGATCGACCAAATCTGTCGTGGCGGGTAGGACCCGGCCTGTTCGACACGGACCTGCTCGATGAGATTTTCGGTCGCCAGGCGCTTTAGCGCGCCGTACAACCCACCCACGGTGATATCGGTCCACATCGCGACATGTTCCTGTTCGGCAAGTAGCCGCAATTGGTGTCCATGCATAGGTCCGCGCTGGTCAAGCGACCCCAAAATGAAAATCCGGATCGACGACACGTAACTACTCTTGCACAAGTAGTCGCGCAGGGCTAGTGTCAACCGCATGGTGTCGGCACTGCTGTATAAAGCGTTTTATCGAATCGGTTTCACTCCATGGGATGGCCACCCGCTGTCGTCTACATTGCAGAAACTAATCAGGGACCGGCCGCGTTACCCGCGGGTAACGCGATCGATATCGGTTGCGGCACAGGCGATTCGTCGATCTATCTCAGCGCGCCACGGATGGCAGGTAACCGGAGTGGACGTCGCGGCGAAGGCGCTCGACAAGGCTGGGGCCAAGGCCGCCGCCGAACACGTTCGGGTCGACTTCCTGCGGGCCGACGCGACCCGCTTGAGCTCGGCAGGGGTAGGTCAAGCCTTCACGCTGATCCTCGACAGCGGCTGCTTGCACGGCATGAGCGACGATGCCCGCGACCGCTACGTTGCGGAACTCGGCGCGGTAGCAGCCCCGCAAGCGCGCCTGTTGATCTTCGCGTTCACTCCCGGTGGACAGGTTGGGGTGCGCGGCATCGATCACGCTGAGATTGAACGACGTTTTCACACCGCAATGGGTTTTAGTTTCGGCCGCCGACGAAACAGGGAGATGACCAACAACCCCGAGCACCCGGCGCGCCACTATCTGCTGCAGCGCCGC
>CAVRER010000027.1:0-96546 GCA_963720085.1 uncultured Actinomycetota bacterium | reverse complement strand
CCTCCGCGAGCCCGTATGACGGTCGGATTACCGTCTCACTGAGGTTGAAGCGGGCGAACCGGTCGGTGAAACGCTTGAGTGTCAAAGGATTTACGCGTTCGGCACCAGTGATGATGGCCCGCACGTCCCCAAGATCAAGTCCGGCCATATCGTCATCCGATGTTCTCCGCACTGCTAATTCGAAACCGAAATTCGGTGCGCTAGAACCCGGTCCACTATGTCTGGCCATCAATTGCATCCAGCGGGCCGGCCGTTGCAGAAATGACAGCGGACTCATCAACACTGCGATGTCTTGATTGATCATCGGCATGAGGATGCCCGTCATCAACCCCATGTCGTGATAGAACGGCAGCCACGACACAGATGTTGAGGGAACCTTTTCTGAATCCCCAAAGTACCCGGACCACATCTGTGCACAGTTGGTGATGACGTTCTGGTGCGAGACAACAACAGCAGCCGGCTCGCGAGTCGCCCCTGAGGTGTACTGAAGATATGCCGTGCTCTGATGCGCATATTGTGTCGCATCGAACTCTCGCGGGGAGTCCAGGTCCAGCGAGTCCACCGCCACCACGACCGGTGCAGGTTGATCGGAAGTGCCGCGCGTAAGTGGCACGTACTTTGTGACCTCGTCAATGACCGATGAGGTCGTAAGAATGACGGCCGGCGAGGAATCCCGCAATGCTGAAGAAACTCGTTCGTCGTGAATGCCGGATTGAGGCGCCGGAAGAGGAACTGCAATGAAACCGGCCTGCAACACACCCAGAAAGGCAACGATGTAGTCCAGCCCCTGAGGGGCTAATATCGCGACCCGATCACCGCTCGACCCGCAACTCTTGAGCTCCTCAGCGACGTTCATCGCTCGCCGGTGGACTTGCGACCAGGTGAGGCTTTCAGCAATGCCCGTCGGATCTACCTCATAGTCGATGAACGTGTACGCCGCGCGATTGGGTTGCTGGATGGCCATCTTGTGCAGCAGTGCGATAAGCGACGACTCGGATCTCGCGGATCGGGTTGCGATCCCGTTCGACGGGTGTGCCGCTAGCCCACCCCTTCGCGGCGCCGGCTGCGTCGCTAGCTGGACACTAGGGTGAACTGACCTAGTGCTCGCGTTCATCGCCGCGCTTCTTCTTTGGGGGTCATGAACGGGAGACTAGCCGTGGTCTACGGCCAGTGTGAGCGAAATTGGCGCACAGTTGAACGGTGTCGAGCGGGCAGAAGCGTGGAATTGGCCCATACCGGGCAAGGGGTCGCCGGCGGTGCGAGTTCGCGTGCCCGCGCGGATAATTGACGGCGCCGTAGCGTCGCATGGTGCGAACGGCTACCCCCAGTCGGCACAACTCAGCCGGGCAGCACCGGCACCGCCCCGGCCGCCATGAACGGCGGTACGTCCAGCCAGCCCTGCGGCCCTTCGGCGCCCGAGATCGACAGCTGCATCACCCCGCGCGGATCGGCCACGTACACCATCGATGGATCAGCGGCGATCGCGCCCACCGGCAGCTGCAGATTGCCGTTCGGCGCATCGGAGTTCACCCCGTCGATGTTGACGTAGGACACCGGGTGCTCGGCGTCGTTGCGACTCACCGCGATGTCGTCGTCGGTGCGCCACGACAACGACACCACCGAGGAGCCCAGCCCGAACCCGAGCCGCCGCGGGTAGGTCAACGCGAACTGGCCGGCCTGCGTCTGCTCGACGCTGGCCAGGATCACCTGGCCCTCGATGACCATCGCTGCTCGCGTCCCGTCCCGGGACAGCTGCAGCTCGGCGATCACACCCGGGAAGCGAGTGGACACCGCGGCCGAATCCACCGGGAGACGCGCAGGCTGACCCGAGGCCGTCCCCGCGATGGCACGCAGCACGGTGTTGCCGTCGGCGACCACCCACACCGCGTCGTCCAGCGACCAGCTGGGCCGCGACAAGGTATGCCCGTCAGCGGCTTCCACCGCCTCGCCGCCGAGATCGCCGATCCACAGCGATGCCGCCATATCCGGAGCGCCCGGCCGAAGCGTCACCACCGACGCCACCTGGTGCCCGCTGCGCGACAGCGCGGCTGCGGTCTGATCCGTCGTCCGCCCGAACGCACCCGGCACCGGGTCGGAGGCCTGCCCGTTCAGTGACACCAGCCGGCCGCCCACCAGCGCGTGCACGCCGGCCGCGGCACCCTCCGCGACACCCGGATCGGTGGCGGCGACATCAGACGGATTCCACCCGGCTGCGAACCTCTCGTCCAGCGCGGCGCCGTCGGCGTTGATCACATATGGCCCTTTGATGTCGGCGCGCGCCAGGGTCCAGATGATCTGCGCGGCGAGCAATTGCTTGCTGTGCGGGTCGGCGACCGTCAGCAACTCCAGATCGATGCGGGCCCCGGCATAACCACGTCCGATACCGCTCTTTCCGCCATCGGTCCGAGTCACCGGCCCGCGCAGCCGCAGCGGCGGGCCGAGCATGTTGCGCACGCTTTTGGCCATCTCCGGACGCGGACCGGCGATCAGCTTGGAAACCAGTTCGGTGGCCAACTGATCACGGTCGACCACCGCGACGTAGCGCGGATCCGGAACGACCGTTTTGCCGGTCGGGTCCGCGAAATACAACGTGTTGCGCTTGTAGGTGGCCTGAAATTGCTTCCAGTCCAAGAACACTCCGTTGGGTAGGCGGTCGATGCGCCAGCCGCCCGGTGTCTTGATCAGCTCAATCGGACCGGGATCGGGCAGCACACCCTCGGCGGTCTCGAACACACCCATATCCGAGAGCGAACCAAGTTTGTCTGCCCGCATAGTCACCGAAACCCGTTCAGCGCTGTGGGTTTCGACGAAGACGACGTGGTCGATCAGCAGTGCGCTGCCGGCATCGTCCCAAGCGTTCGACGCCGACTGGGTGAGGAACTGGCGTGCAGCGAGGTGCCGGTTGGCCGGATCGGCTGTGGCTTTGAGGAATTCGCGCAACAGCATGTCGGGGTCCATGCCGGGCGTCGGCTTGGGCAGATTCGACGGTGCCGGTCGCTCGACTGTGCCGATGGCGTGCGGCGCCGATGCGCTCGGCACTCCGGCGCAGCCCGCGAGCACGACTGCCAGGGCGAACAGCAGCCCGGTCAGCTGCCGCATCACGCACCCCTTTCGGCGTGCTCCCGCTGCCGAAGCTGACGCTCCTTGCGTTCTGGGGCAATCGGTTTCATCGGCAGCGGGCTGGTGGTGACCTTGTGTCCGCGCACCAGCGGCAGCGTCAGCCGGAAGCAGGCGCCCTCGCCCGGCTCGCCCCAGGCCTCGAGCCGCCCCTGGTGCAGGCGGGCGTCCTCGACGCTGATCGCGAGCCCCAGCCCGGTCCCACCGGATTGCCGCACCCGTGACGGGTCCGAGCGCCAGAACCGGCTGAAGACCAGCTTCTCCTCGCCCGGTCGGAGCCCGACGCCGTAGTCCCGGACGGTGACGGCGACGGTGTCTTCGTCGGCGGCCATCCGGATCCGCACCGGCTTGTGCTCGGCGTGGTCGATGGCGTTGGCGATCAGGTTGCGCAGGATTCGCTCGACCCGGCGGGGGTCGACTTCGGCGATCACCTCGTCGGGCGGCATGTCAACGATCAACTGGACCCCGGCGTCTTCGGCTAGGTGACCCACATTGCCCAGCGCACTGTTGACGGTGGCACGGAGGTCGACCGCCTCCACCGACAGTTCGGCCACGCCGGCGTCGTGCCGTGAGATTTCCAACAGGTCGTTGAGCAGCGTTTCGAACCGGTCCAGCTCGCTGACCATCAGTTCGGTGGACCGCTGCAGCGCTGGTGCGAGGTCCTCGCTGTGGTCGTAGATCAGGTCGGCAGCCATCCGGACGGTGGTCAGCGGGGTGCGCAACTCGTGGCTGACATCGGAGGTGAACCGGCGCTGCAGGTTACCGAACTCTTCGAGTTGGGCGATCTGCCGCGACAGGCTTTCGGCCATATCGTTGAACGACACCGCCAGCCGGGCCATGTCGTCTTCGCCGCGGATCGGCATCCGCTCGGACAGGTAGCCTTCGGCGAACCGTTCGGCTGTCCGGGCGGCGGCCCGCACCGGCACCACCACCTGCCGAGTGACCAACCACGCGATGCCGGCCAGCAGCACCATCAACACCAGGCCGCCGGTGGCCATGGTGCCGCGGACCAGTGCAATCGTGCTCTGCTCGTTGCCCAGCGGGAAGATCAGGTAGAGCTCGAGGTTGGTCACCCGCGACGACGTGGGGGTGCCGATGACCAGCGCCGGACCCGAGAAGCCCTCGGTGTGCACGGTCGCGTACTGATAGGCCACCTGCCCGGCTTTGACGAAGTCGCGCAGCGCATCGGGCAGCTGGTCGACGGGCCCGGCTGCCGCCGCGGGCCTCGGGCCGTAGCCGGGTACCACGAGCACCGCGTCGAACGCACCGGCCAGTCCGGCGCCGGAGGTTGGGTCGGTTTTCGACGTCAACGTGTTGCGGGCGAGCTGCAGGCTGCTGTCCAGCGAGCGCGCCTCTTCCCCGCTGACGATCCCGCTGACAGTGTTACGGGCCCGGTCGATCTGCTCGGTGGCCGCGCGGACTTTGACGTCAAGAACGCGGTTGGTGACCTGACTGGTCAGCACGAAGCCGAGCACCAGGATCACCGCGAGGGACATTCCGAGCGTCAGGGCGACTACCCGAAGTTGCAGCGAGCGGCGCCAGGCCGCGCCGACGGCCCGACTCAATGCACCCATGCCCCGTACCACAGGGCCAGAACGGCCCGAACGACCGCGAATGCGCGGCCTCGAGCCCCACATCACCCGCGCCGTCCCCCACAAGTGGGAGGTACCTCCACTCCCCCGTGGGCGGGTGTCACGGAGGTCCGGCCTTGTAACCCACTCCTCGAACGGTCAGTACAACGGTCGGGTTCTCCGGGTCTTTTTCGACCTTGGCGCGCAGACGCTGGACGTGCACGTTCACCAAACGGGTATCCGCTGGGTGACGGTATCCCCACACCTGTTCGAGCAGCACATCACGAGTAAACACCTGGCGCGGCTTACGCGCCAACGCCACCAGCAGGTCGAACTCCAGCGGCGTCAGGGAAATCTGCTCGCCATTGCGAGTCACCTTGTGCGCCGGCACATCGATCTCCACGTCGGCGATGGACAGCATCTCGGCGGGCTCGTCATCGTTGCGCCGCAGCCGTGCCCGCACCCGGGCGACCAGCTCCTTGGGCTTGAACGGCTTCATGATGTAGTCGTCGGCACCCGACTCCAAGCCGAGGACCACATCGACGGTGTCGGTCTTGGCCGTGAGCATCACAATCGGGACACCCGAATCGGCGCGCAGCACCCGGCACACGTCGATGCCGTTCATACCCGGCAACATCAAATCCAGCAGCACCAGGTCGGGGCGCAGCTCGCGCACTGCGGTGAGCGCCTGGGTGCCATCACCAATGACCGCGGTGTCGAAACCTTCGCCCCGCAGCACAATGGTCAGCATCTCGGCCAGCGAAGCGTCGTCGTCGACCACGAGAATCCTTTGCCTCATGGCGTCCATGGTGTCACCAGATCTTGATAAAACGGAGCTGCCACACGCGCGTTTCTTGCCCGAATACCACAGTTCGCGCCGTTAGGCGGTCAACCTGGCCGCCAGCTGGCCAGGATCGACGTCCGCGTCGACCACCAGCCAGCCCCCGCCAAAGCCCACGGCGGCCAGGCCGGCATAGACCGCGCCGGTGCGTTGCTGGAGCTCGTTGTCGCGTTCGTAGGCATCGCGCGACCGGCTGGCATCCTCGCGGGCGCGCTGGCGGGCGCGCTGGCCGGCAAGCTCAGTCGAAACCCCAAGCAGCACTTGCCAATCCGGTACCGGAAGTTGCAGCCGGTGGTATTCGATCTGGTGCACCCAGCCCACTACCTCACCGTCGGCGTCCTGGTGCAGTCGGGCGGCGCTGTAGGCCGCGTTGGACGCCACGTAGCGGTCCAGGATCACCACGTCGTGGTCGCCGCACAGTGCACGGATTTGCGCGGCGGCGCCAGCACGGTCCAGCGCGAACAGCATCGCCATCGCATACACCGACGAAGCGAGGTCACCGTGCTGGCCGTGCAGCGCCTCAGCCGCCACATCGGCGGCCACCGACTGCCCGTAGCGCGGGAACGCCAGCGTGGCCACCGACCGTCCGCCAGCTTCAAAGGCCGCGCGCAGACCCTGCGAAAGTGTCCGCTTGCCTGCGCCGTCGACGCCCTCGATCGCGATCAGCACGGCGCGAGCCTATCGCCGCGACCGCCGAGTGTGCGGCTGGCCGCACCGTCGACGCCGCATGTGCGGCTGCCCGCACACTCGGCACCCAAGCCGCTGCTCAGTAGCGGTAGTGGTCCGGCTTGTAGGGCCCGTCGACGTCGACGCCGATGTACTCGGCCTGCTCCTTGGTCAGCTTGGTCAGCTCGCCACCCAGTGCGGCGACGTGCACCCGGGCCACCTTCTCGTCGAGGTGCTTGGGCAGCCGGTAGACCTCGTTGTCGTATTCGTCGTTCTTGGTCCACAGCTCGATCTGGGCGATGACCTGGTTGGAGAAGCTGTTGCTCATCACGAACGACGGGTGCCCGGTGGCGTTACCCAGGTTCAGCAGCCGGCCCTCGGAGAGCACGATGATCGACTTGCCGGTGTCTCCGAAGGTCCACAAGTCGACCTGCGGGCGGATGTTGGTCTTGGTGGCGCCGGACTTCTCCAGCCTGGCCATCTGGATCTCGTTGTCGAAGTGGCCGATGTTGCCCAGGATCGCCTTTTCCTTCATCGCCTTCATGTGCTCGAGGGTGATGATGTCCTTGTTGCCGGTGGTCGTGATGACGATGTCGGCCTCGCCGATCACGTCCTCCACCCGCTTGACGTCGAAGCCCTCCATCAGCGCCTGCAGCGCGTTGATCGGGTCGATCTCGGTGACGGTCACCCGCGCGCCCTGACCGGCCAGCGACTCGACACTGCCCTTGCCGACGTCGCCGTAGCCGCAGACCAGCACGGTCTTGCCGCCGATCAGCACGTCGGTGCCGCGGTTGATGCCGTCGATCAGCGAGTGCCGGCAGCCGTACTTGTTGTCGAACTTCGACTTGGTTACCGAGTCGTTGACGTTGATCGCCGGGAATGCCAGATCTCCGGCCGCGGCGAACTGGTAGAGCCGCAGCACACCGGTGGTGGTCTCCTCGGTGACGCCCCTGATCGACTCGGAGATCTTGGTCCACTTGCCCTTGTCGGTCTCGAAGCGCTGGCGCAGCAGGTTCAGGAACACCCTGTGCTCAGCCGAGTCGTCCTCGTCGTCGGGCGGCACCACACCGGCCTTCTCGTACTGCGCACCGCGCAGCACCATCATGGTGGCGTCGCCACCGTCGTCGAGAATCATGTTCGCGGGCTCGCCCGGCCACGTCAGCGCCTGCTCGGCGGCCCACCAGTACTCCTCGAGCGTCTCGCCTTTCCAGGCGAACACCGGCACACCCTTCGGCTCCTCCGGGGTGCCGTGCGGGCCGACGACCACGGCGGCCGCGGCGTGGTCCTGGGTGGAGAAGATGTTGCACGACGCCCACCGGACCTCGGCGCCCAACGAGACCAGCGTTTCGATGAGTACCGCGGTCTGCACGGTCATGTGCAGCGAACCAGAGATGCGGGCGCCTTTGAGCGGCTGCACGTCGTGGTACTCGCGGCGCAGCGACATCAGACCCGGCATCTCGTGTTCGGAGAGCTGGATGTCGCGGCGACCGTAGTCCGCCAACGACAGGTCGGCCACCTTGAATTCGATGCCGTTACGGACGTCGGTGCTCAACGAACTTTCGGTCGTCGTCATGTGTGTAGGCCCAATCCTTCGTCATCAACTAATTAGCTTGCATATACATTAGTCCCGACGCGGCGGTGCCCTGATGCGGGGTCAGTCGGGTTCTATGACACCGTAGCGTTCCGCCGCCGGTGTCATCAGCCGCGCCAGATCCGCGGCGACGTCATGGTCGGCCTCCGCCGGCATCGACACGTAACTCATCGCGAGCCGCACGATAGCGCGGGCCAGCATCCCGGCATCCTCCTCGCTGGCCTTCACCCAGCTGTGCATGAACGACGACGTCAGCCGAGCCGAGCAGTGCGTGATGATCGGCCCGCTGTCGGTGGTGATGATTTGCAGCAGATCAGGTTTGGCCACCCCGCTCAGCAGCGAGATGACCAGCGGGTCGGCCGCCGATTCGGAGAAGAAGGACCGAAATCCCTGCAGGAAGGCGGCATAGACGTCGCCGACGTTGGAGTAGATGGCGTCTTCGACGGCGTTCACCAATCGATCGGCCAGCCGCAGCGCGTAGCCCTGAGCAAGGCCTTGCCGCGACCCGAACTCGTTGTAGATGGTCTGCCGGCTGATGCCGGCGGCGCGAGCCACGTCGGCCAGCGTGATCGCCGACCAGTCGCGGCTGAGCAGCAGCTCCCGCATCGCGTCGAGCACCGAATCACGCAGAAGGGCCCGTGACGCCTCGGCGTACGGGACCCGTTGCTTCACAAGCGCGACACTAGTGCTCACGAACGGGCGACTTCCACCATCTCGAAGTCGGATTTCGCTGCGCCGCAGTCCGGGCAGCTCCAGTCTTCGGGGATGTCGTCCCAGCGGGTGCCGGGCGCGATGCCGTCTTCCGGCCAGCCCTTGGCCTCGTCGTACTCAAAGCCGCACTGCACACACACGAACAGTTTGTAGTCACTCATTTGCTTACCTCCACCGTTTCGAAGTCGATCTCTTCGCGTACCGCGCAGTCCCGGCAGCACCAGTCTGGGGGGATCTGCTCCCAGCGCGTTCCGACTGGAAATCCTTCTCGTGCAGCTCCTTTGGCTTCGTCGTAGACGTAACCGCAGCCGGGACAGCGGTGGGCGGTCATCATGCCGCCGTCCCGTAGCGGGCCAGCATCTTCTCCCGTCGGCGCGGTTGCACGTTGACCCGAGTGATATCGCCGCCGTAATGCGCCAGCACCCGGTGGTCCATCAACTTGCGCCACAGCGGCGGGAAGTAGGTCAGCCCGATCAGCGCCGCATAGCCGCTGGGCAGATTCGGCGCCCCGTCCATGCTGCGCAGGGTCTGGTAGCGCCGGGTCGGGTTGGCGTGGTGATCGCTGTGTCGCTGCAGGTGGTACAGGAACAGGTTGGTGACGATGTGATCGGAATTCCAGCTGTGCTCGGGGGTGCAGCGCTCGTAGCGGCCGTTGGCATTCTTTTGTCGCAGCAGCCCGTAGTGCTCGAGGTAGTTCACGGCCTCCAGCAAGCTGAAGCCGAAGACCGCCTGGATGACCAGGAACGGGATCAGCGCCGGGCCGAAGAACGCGATCAGCACACCCCACAACACCACCGACATCAACCAGGCGTTGAGCACATCGTTGGACAGATAGGTCTTGGGGTTCCACGGGCTGGCACCCTTCCGGCGCAGCCGCTGTGCCTCCAGCCCCCAGGCCGAGCGCAGACTGCCGAAGACGCTGCGGGGCAAGAACTCCCAGAAGGTTTCACCGAAGCGAGACGACGCCGGGTCTTCCGGTGTGGCCACCCGCACGTGGTGGCCGCGGTTGTGCTCGATGTAGAAGTGGCCGTAGCCGGTCTGCGCCAGCGTGACCTTGGATAGCCAGCGCTCCAGCGATTCCTTCTTGTGCCCCATTTCGTGCGCGGTGTTGATCCCGACTCCGCCGAGAGCCCCCACCGACAGCGCCAGGCCGATCTTGGCCGGCCAGCTCAGCGGCCCGTCATAGCCCAACCAGCTCAGGTTCGACGCGGTGAACAGATAGGCACCGAAGAACATGCTGAGGTACTGGAACGGAATGAAGGCGTACGTGCAGTAGCGGTAGTACTTGTCGTTCTCCAGCCAGTCCATCACCTCATCGGGAGGGTTCTGCCCGTCAGACCCGAACCGCAGGTCAAGCGCCGGCAGTAGAACGTAGAGCAGGATCGGACCGATCCAAAACAGCACCTGCGAAGCGGTCTGCCAACCGAATTGGTTCATCGCCCAGACGATCGGCAGGATCACCAGCAGCAGCGTCGGGACGATCAGTCCCATCAGCCACAGATAGCGCTTCTTGTCCCGCCACACCAAAGCGTTTGGGCCTATTGCGACGGTCATATCGCCAACCTCCTCGTGATTCAGAGCACCTTAAGGTTGGACAATACCGGGCTTTGCGTCTTCTGTCTAGACACAGAGCACCTCTTTGTAAAAAGAGTCCACGGCGTAGGCCGGCGCCGAACGTGTACTCAGGGCGAAAAATCGCATAAAAATTCACCGCCAGTGCACGCTCGCCGCTGGCTTACGAAGCGATCTCCGCGTCCGCCTGCTTGGCTTCCCGACTGGCCAGCACGGAGTGCCCGCGTCCGTAGCCCAGGTAAATGGCGATCCCGACGACCATCCAGACGCCGAATCGGATCCAGGTCAGCACGGTCAGGTTGATCATCAGCCACAGACACGCGCACACCGACGCGATCGGCAGGAGCGGCACCCAGGGCGCGCGGAAGCCGCGCGGCAGGTCCGGCCGGGTGCGGCGCAAGACGATTACCCCGGCCGACACCAGGACGAAGGCGAACAGCGTTCCGACGTTGACCATCTCCTCGAGTTTGGCCGTCGGGAATACCGACGCCGTCGCCCCGATCAACACTGCGACCAGCACGGTCAGACGCACCGGGGTGCCACGCGCGCCGGTCTTAGCCAGCTGCCGCGGCAACAACCCGTCGCGTGCCATTGCGAACAACACCCGGCATCCGCCGAGCAAAAGCACCATCACCACCGTGGTCAGCCCGGCCAGCGCCCCGATGGAGATGACGCTGGAAGCCCAGTGCACCCCATTGACCGCGAACGCGGTGGCGAGGTTGGCATGACGGCCGTCGCTGGCGGTCTGCAGGTCGGTATAGGGAACCATGCCGGACAACACGATCGCCACCGCGATATAGAGCACGGTCACGATGCCCAACGTGGCGAGGATCCCGCGGGGGACGTCGCGTTGCGGGTTCTTGGTCTCTTCGGCCATCGTGGCCACGATGTCGAACCCGATGAACGCGAAGAATACGATCGACGCTCCCGCCAGCACCCCGTACCAGCCGTAATGGCTGCTGTGCGCGCCGGTGAGCACCGACAACACCGACTGATCGATGCCGGTACCGGAGTGGTCGGCCTCGGCCGGCGGGATGAACGGTGAGTAGTTCGCCGTCTTGATGTAAAACGCGCCGACGACCACCACCAGCATCACCACCGATACCTTGATCGCGGTGACCACGGCTGAAAACTGCGACGACAGCTTGGTGCCCAGCGCGAGCAAGGTAGCTACCAGCGCGACGATCAGCAGCGCACCCCAGTCGAGATTGAAAGACCCCAAAGTGACTCCGCCGCTGGGTATTACAAAAACGGTGTCCAGGTAGCTCGACCACCCCTTGGCCACCACCGCGCCGCCTATCCCCAGCTCCAGAACCAGGTTCCAACCGATGGTCCAGGCCAAAAACTCACCAAAGGTGGCGTAGGAAAACGTGTAGGCGCTGCCAGCCACCGGCAGCGTCGAGGCGAACTCCGCGTAGCACAACGCCGCCAACCCGCAGGTGATCGCCGCGATGAGAAACGAAACCCAGATCGCGGGCCCGGTGACGTCACCGGCAGTCTGCGCGGTGACGGTGAAGAGACCGGCTCCGATTACCACCGAAACCCCGAAGACGGCCAGGTGCCACCAGCTGAGATCCTTGCGCAGCTGGCTACCCGGCTCGTCGGTGTCCGCGATGGACTGCTCGACCGACTTGGTGCGCCAGCGACCGGCCATGCACCGGGACAGTACCGAGTACTGTGCGGGAATGCGCGGGGACAGCATAAGGGGGCACGCTGTCGTCATCGGGGCCAGCATCGCGGGGTTGTGCGCCGCGCGGGTATTGTCGGATTTCTACGACCGAGTCACGGTGTTCGAACGCGACGAGCTCCCGAGCACACCCGTCAACCGCGCGGCGGTCCCCCAGGGCCGCCATGTTCACCTACTGATGGCCCGTGGCGCGGTCGAATTCGATGCGCTGTTCCCCGGTCTTCTCGACGACATGGTGGCAGCCGGGGTGCCAAAGCTGGAGAACCGGCCGGACTGCATCTACTTCGGCGCCGCCGGTCACCTGCTGGGCACCGGGCACACTCTGCGCGACCAGTTCACCGCCTACGTGCCGAGCCGCCCGCACCTGGAATGGCAGATCCGGCGTCGGGCCCTCGATATCGCCAATGTCGAAATTCACCGGCGCTCAGTGCGCGAACCGCGCTTCGACGCCGACGCTCAGCAGGTGACTGGGGTGTTGCTGGATCCCGGCGATAATGCCAACCCCGAATTCGTCCCCGCCGATCTGGTCGTCGATGCCGCCGGACGCGGCACCCGGTTGCCGGTGTGGCTGGAGCAGTGGGGATACCAGCGGCCCCGCGAGGACGTCGTCGAGGTGGGCATCGGCTATGCCTCGCATCAGTTTCGGCTTCCCGAGGGCCTGATCCGGGAAAGAGTGATCGTTGCCGGCGCGTCCCGTGCCCAGCCGCGCGGACTGGGCATGCTTGGTTACGAGGACGGCAGCTGGGTCATCACTACCTTCGGTGTCGCCAAAGTTGAACCACCACAATCCTTTTCCGAGATGCTCAGGCTCGCCGAGAAGCTGCTGCCCGACGGGCTGAGCGGCGCGCTTAAGGGTGCCGAACCCGTCGGCGAGGTGGCCCTCCACCGCTTCCCCACCAGCCGATGGCGCCGCTACGACAAGCTGGATCGCTTTCCGGCCGGGATTGTGCCGTTCGGGGACGCGGTGGCGAGTTTCGACCCCACCTTCGGGCAGGGCATGACGATGACCTCGCTGCAGGCCGGTCATCTGCGCCGAGCTTTAGCTGAAGGCTCGACCCCGAAGCAGGACCTGGCGCTCAAAGTGAATCGGGCCACCGCCAAGACCACCTACCCGGTGTGGACGATGACTGCGGTCGGCGATCACTCTTTCCACCATGCCGGTGGGCAGGCGTCCTGGTGGTATCGGCCGGTGGGTAGGTTGTTCGACCAATTTCTCGGAGCCGCCGAGACCGATCCCGTTCTCGCCGAATGGTTTTTACGCAGGTTTTCCCTGCTGGACAGCCTCTACATGGTCCCGACGCCGCCGCTCGTTGTCCGCGCAATCCGGCACAACTTGCGGTTGTGGCGCGCCGAGCGTCGCCAAGCCCGCCACGACCGCCACCGGGTCACCCGATCGGCGGCGCTGCGCTGACAGTGCGCCGCTCCTCAGCATCGCTGCGCTCTGCATCGTCGCCGGCGCGGATCACAGGCCTACGGTGGCCCGGAATATCTTGGTCGGTTCATGGGCGATCAGCCGGATGGGCCCGTCGTCGGCAGCCACCCAGGCGGCGGCGCCCCGGGTGAGCTTCAACAACCCGGACTTTCCGCACACCGTCGTCGAACCCTCAGTGCACAACAGGATCTGGGGACCGTCGTGGCGCGACGGCGCGTCGACCTCGTGGCCGACTTGGTCGTCGCCGAGGGTCAGCATCGACGCGGCAAACTCGTCGGTGGGGGTGTCATAGATCAGCCCGAGTCCATCCCGGTGCGTCCGCGGGTGCAATTGAGCCTTGGTGGTGGGGTCGAAATCCAGCACCCGTAGTAGCTCCGGGACGTCGACGTGTTTGGGAGTCAAACCACCCCGTAACACGTTGTCGGAGTTGGCCATTACCTCCAGCCCGACACCGCGGAGATAGGCGTGCAGGTTTCCGGCCGACAAAAAGATCGCCTCGCCGGGATTGAGGGTTATCCAGTTGAGCAGCAACGCGGCCAGCACGCCGGCATCGCCGGGATACCGTTCGCCCAACTCCAGCACCGTCTTGACTTCGGCAGCGAATTCCGTTGCGCCGCGGCTGACGTAGTGGATGGCGCCCTCCAGCACGGCGGCCACCAGGACATCGATGTCGGGCTGTGGCGCGGTGATCCAGGTAGTGAACAACGCCCGCAGGCCGTCGGCGTCGGATTGGTCGTTCAACAAGTCGATGTATGGATCCAGGTCGGATACCGCTAGGGCCCGCAAGAGTTCGATGGTCCGGGCCGCAGGTCGGAATCCGGCTAGCGCCTCGAATTGCTCCAGCGCCACCAGCAGTTCGGGCTTGTGGCTGGTGTCGCGGTAATTGCGCACCGGCGAGGTCACTGGAATACCGAGCCGTTCCTCGCGGAGGTAACCCTCGGCGGCTTGCTCGGCGCTCGGGTGCGCCTGCAGCGACAGCGGTTCGTCGGCAGCCAAAACTTTGACCAAAAACGGAAGCACGTCACCAAACCGGGCGCGGGCCACCGAGCCCAGCTGCCCTTCCGGATCGTCGAACAGCGCCTGCAGCAGCGTGGTTTCCCCGTCCGGGCCTTCCAGCCAGGCCGGATCACCGGGGTTAGCGCCGAGCCAGAGTTCGGCTTCTGGGTGGGCGGCCGGGACGGGGCGCCCGGTGAATTCGGCAATGGCGGTACGCGATCCCCATGCGTAGGTCCGTATCGCTCCGCGTAGCAATTGCACTGTCTACTTATCCCCGTACCAGCCGTAAATAAACCGCGGCCATCTCTAGCCGGACAGCCAATATAGCGAGTTGCTGCTCGGCCCGTTGGGCGCCCACCGGCGCTGAGCGGTCATCCGACACATCAGGCACATCCTCGGCGCCGACGAGGTCGACGTCGTCGAGCTGAGCGACCCGAGACGCCACGACGCTGCGCTCGGCGTCTAACGTCAACGCCAGCACCCGCAGCCGCTCGGCGACCGGCCCGTCGATCTCCTCGTCGTGAAACAACGCCTCTTCCGGGTCGAGGGACCCCGACTCTGCGACGGCGCGCAGCGCCACCAGAGCGTCGGCGAGCCCGCTGGCGGCGGCCACCTGGTGCGCGATCCGCAGCAGAACGGAAGACCCGTGCCTGGCCAGCGCCAGGGTGGCGGCACAGTCGCCGGCCAGTACGACGCGGCGCCGTGACATGCGCCCGACCAACGCCTTGGCCGGATTGGTGAACACTTCGCGGCTGGCGCTGTTACGCAACGCCTCGGCGTCCAGTTCGTCGGCCAGCGCGGCCAGGTCCATCCGCAGCCGGGGATCGACGCTTTGCAAGGCAGCCAGCCCGGCGGCTAGGTACCGGCACAGGCCGAACTCCTCGGGAATCGGCAGCCGCGGTTCCATCACCGCCACCCGGCCGGCCGTGGTATCCCGCAGCGGGCCCTGGTAGGGCGTCGCCACGACCACCCGCGCACCTCGGCGCACTCCGCTGGCGGCGGCCCCGACCAGCGCTGGGTCGCCGGGGTCGTCGCCGGCGACGATCAGCACGTCGAGCGCGCCGATCCACGGTGGCGCCTCGGCGGCGACCACCATCGGCGCGGCCGCCCAACTACCCAACGTCGCGGCCAGCATGGTGCCTGCGGTCTCGGCGGCGCCGCGCCCGGCAACCCAGATCACCGTGCGAGGACGCTCATCGCCGCTTACCGCGTCCAGCGCACCCTCGTCCAGCGCGGCCGCAGCCGCACGCACCTGCGCACCGGCCGTCGACGCCGCCCGCAACAGTCCGTCGCGATCGGCGGCTAGCAGGCCTTCGGTGTCGTCGAGGTCGATGGTGGCCTGGGTCGCGTTCACGTCACGGCCTGACTCACGTCCTGTTGGCGGATTTCGCCGGCAACTTGCGCAACCACCGCTTCGACGTCTTCGACGCAACGTCCTTCCACGTTCAGCCGCAACAGCGGCTCGGTGTTGGAGCTGCGCAGGTTGAACCAGCTGCCCTCACCGAGGTCCACCGTCACGCCGTCCAGATGATCGATGGATTGAATCCGGGGGCCAAAGGATTTCAGCACCGCTTCGACACAGTAGGCCGCGTCGGACACGGTGAAGTTGATCTCGCCGGATGACTCATAGCGCTGGTAGTCGGCGGTCAACTCCGACAGCGGCCGCTGCTGCTCGCCCAGCGCGGCCAGCACGTACAGCGCGGCCAGCATCCCGGAATCGGCGCCCCAGAAGTCGCGGAAGTAGTAGTGCGCCGAGTGTTCACCGCCGAAAATCGCACCGGTGTCGGCCATCAGCGCCTTGATGTAGGAGTGCCCGACCCGTGATCGCACCGGAGTGCCACCTCGCTCGACCACCAACTCCGGCACCGCGCGAGACGTGATCAGGTTATGAATCACGGTCGCGCCGATTTCCCGGCCGAGCTCGCGGGCGGCGACCAGACCGGTCACCGTCGACGGCGACACCGGCCGGCCGCGCTCGTCGACCACAAAACACCGGTCGGCGTCGCCGTCGAAGGCCAGGCCTATATCGGCACCGGTGTCCTGCACGTAAGCCTGCAGGTCGGCCAGGTTCGCCGGGTCCAGCGGGTTGGCCTCGTGGTTGGGGAACGAACCGTCGAGCTCGAAGTACAACGGCAACAGCGTGATCGACCCAATCGGACCAAGAACCGCCGGTGCGGTGTGGCCGGCCATCCCGTTGCCCGCGTCGACGGCCAGCCGCAGCTGCCGCAGCCCGGCGGTGTTCACCAACGAGCGCAGGAAGGCTCCGTAGTCGGCCAGCACGTCTTTGTCACCGACGGTTCCGGCCGGCCCGTGGTAAGCCGGAATGCCGGCGACCAGGTCGTAACGGATCGCGGTCAACCCGGTCTCAGCGCCGACGGGTTTGGCACCCGCCCGGCACATCTTGATGCCGTTGTAGGCGGCCGGGTTGTGACTCGCGGTAAACATCGCACCAGGGCAGTCCAGCAGCCCGGAGGCGAAATAGAGCTGATCGGTCGACGCCAAGCCGATGCGGACCACGTCGAGCCCCTGCGCGGTGACCCCGGCCCCGAAGGCGGCGGCCAGCGACGGCGAACTGTCGCGCATGTCGTAGCCGATGGCGACTTGCCGCGCGTCCTCGTCACGCATCAACCTGGCGAACGCAGCGCCGACCTCGATAACCAGCGACTCGTCGATCTCCTCACCGACCAGACCCCGCACGTCATACGCCTTGATCACACGGTTAACGACCGCGGCGGATCGAGACATCAAGAGGCTCCTGACGATGGGGACGTTTCGTCGCCAGCCTAGTCGGGCGCGGTTACTAGTCGGTGGGGTCGGGCAACACCCGAAGATGCCCGCGTCGGCGTCCGGTGCCGGCGGGGCGCTGCCCGGCCTGCGCCAGCACGCCGCCCGACGGGGCCGCGGTCGGCGCACCGCCGTGCTGGCCACCGAAATCGTGAAATCCGTTGACCGGCGGACCGGCAGCAACCGCGTCGCGACCCTCGCGCACCGCTTCGGCCAGCGCGATCAGATCGTCCTCGTCGGGGTTGGTGGCCACCGGGCCGGAGTGGCGGACCAGTTCCCAGCCGCGCGGCGCGGTGATGCGACCGGCGTGGCTGACGCACAGGTCCCAGGAGTGCGGGTCGCGTGAGGTTGCCAGCGGACCGATTACCGCCGTGGAGTCCGAGTAGACGAACGTCAGCGTCGCCACCGCATAATGCGGACACCCGGGCCGGCAACAGCGACGCGGAACGTTCACGATCGAGAGGCTATCGTGCGGAAACGTCGTCGCAGTGCCGGACACGCGCATTGGCCCGGGCCGCGGTGTCCAACCGTTACCATCGCCGGGTGAGCGATTCCGGCAGCTCCGGCCGCGGCGCCCGCCCGCCCCGACGGATCTCGCGCCGCGGCCGCGAGATGCGCGGCCCGCTGCTGCCGCCGACGGTGCCGGGGTGGCGCAGCCGCGCCGAACGCTTCGACATGGCCGTGCTCGAGGCCTATGAACCCATCGAGCAGCGCTGGCAGGAGCGATTGTCGGGGCTCGACGTGGCGGTCGACGAGATCCCACGGATCTCGGCGAAGGATCCCGACAGCGTGCAATGGCCACCGGAAGTGGTCGCCGACGGGCCGATCGCGCTGGCCCGGTTGATCAGCGCCGGCGTCGACGTGCGGGGAAGTGCCACCCGGGCGCGAGTTGTGTTGTTCCGCAAGCCAATCGAGCGGCGCGCCAAGGATACCGTCGAACTCGCCGAATTGCTGCACGAGATCCTGGTGGCCCAAGTCGCCACCTATTTGGACGTCGAGCCTTCGGTCATCGACCCGACGATCGATGACGAGTGAGCCCTGCGTCAGATGACTCCGCGCTTGAGGCGGCGGCGTTCCCGCTCGGACAGACCGCCCCAAATGCCGAACCGCTCGTCGTGAGCTAAGGCGTAGTCGAGGCATTCGGCCCGGACCTCGCAGCCCAGGCAGATCTTCTTGGCCTCGCGAGTGGAGCCGCCCTTTTCCGGAAAGAACGCCTCGGGGTCTGTTTGCGCGCACAACGCGCGGTCTTGCCACTGGTCGGTCGTGACCGGTGCAGGATCGAAGACTTCGGCCGCATCGGTAACCAAACTCAAATGGGGCCTTGACGTTATCGATGTCATCGGCGAGCCGGTAGTGGTGTGCGGTGTGCCTCCCATTAGGCCCCGAAGGTGCTCATAGGACATGCTCCGCCTCCTCACCTGGTTTCGGTTGATCGTGAATGTCACCACTGTTTTGATGTCGGCCATCTCGATTCGAACAAATGATCGAATCTCGGTCTGCGACACCGTATCCGGCCGGCCAACCGAAATGACACTGGTGTGATTACACACGGGTAAGCAGCGCTTTGCAAGCGATTCGGCAGATTTCCATACCATCTCGTGACCAATTTTTTGCGACACTGCAGCCATCGCCGCCCCGGCGTGTCGGTCACACCCACCCCACCGCGACCGTTAGGGCCGCTCACGGCCGGGCGTACTGTCGTCCGGTGTGAAGGTCACGGTTCTGGTCGGCGGGGTTGGTGGCGCCCGCTTTCTCCTCGGGGTGCAGCAGCTGCTCGGTCTGGGCCAGTTCGCCTCGACGCCTGCGGCTGCCACCGATCATGAGCTGACCGCGATCGTCAACATCGGCGACGACGCCTGGATGCACGGGGTGCGCATCTGTCCCGACCTGGACACCTGCATGTACACCTTGGGGGGCGGCGTCGACCCGCAGCGGGGCTGGGGCCATCGCGACGAAACCTGGCACGCCAAGGAGGAACTGGCCCGCTATGGCGTACAGCCCGACTGGTTCGAGCTCGGTGACCGCGATTTGGCTACCCATCTGGTGCGCAGCCAGATGCTGAGGGCCGGCTACCCCCTATCGCAAATCACCACGGCGCTATGCGACCGCTGGCAACCCGGAGCCACGCTGCTACCTGCCAGCGACGACCGCTGCGAAACCCACGTCGTCATCACCGATCCCGTCGACGACAGCCAACGCGCGATCCACTTCCAGGAATGGTGGGTGCGCTACCGGGCCCAAGTGCCGACGCACAGCTTCGCATTCATCGGCGCCGAAGATGCCCACGCCACAGCTGAAGTCACGCAAGCTATCACCGACGCCGACATCATCCTGCTGGCGCCGTCAAATCCGGTGGTGAGCATAGGCGCGATCCTGGCCATCCCCGGCATTCGGGGAGCACTGCGGTCGACCAACGCGCCCGTCGTCGGCTACTCGCCGATCATCGATGGAAAACCGTTGCGCGGCATGGCAGATGCGTGCCTGAGTGTGATCGGCGTTGCGGCTACCGCGGAGGCGGTGGGCCGGCACTATGGCGCGCGGGCAGCTACTGGCATCTTGGACTGCTGGCTCATACACGAGGGCGACGACGCCGAAATCGATGGCGTTGCAGTGCAGTCGGTACCGCTGATGATGACCGATCCGAAGGCGACAGCCGAGATGGTGAGCGCCGGCCTGGACCTCGCGGGTGTAGCAGCATGACCGCGCCGCCGACGATGCAGAGCGAAGCGATGCTGAGGAGCGGCGCTTTGACAGCGCCGCCGACGATGCAGAGCGAAGCGATGCTGAGGAGCGGCGCTTTGACAGCGCCGCCGACGATGCAGAGCGAAGCGATGCTGAGGAGCGGCGCTTTGACAGCGCCGGCGACGATGCAGAGCGTAGCGATGAAGAGGAGCGGCGCATGGTGACGCCGCCTGGCGGCGCCGAGCACGGCACCGCGTCAGCTGTTGAGATTCTGCCTGTTACCGGGCTGCCCGAGTTTCGCCCCGGCGACGACCTGAGCGCGGTGGTCGCCGCGGCCGCGCCCTGGTTGCGCGACGGTGACGTGCTGGTGGTCACCAGCAAGGTGGTGTCTAAATGCGAAGGCCGGCTGGTTGACGCGCCCGTCGACCCTGAGTCTCGAGACACGCTGCGGCGCCAGCTCGTCGACGCGGAGGCTGTTCGCGTGCTGGCCCGCAAAGGTCGCACGCTGATCACCGAAAATAAGCTGGGCGTGATTCAGGCGGCGTCCGGTGTGGACGGGTCCAACGTTGATGCGGGCGAATTGGCGCTGCTACCAGTCGATCCCGACGCCAGCGCTGCAGCCCTGCGCGCCGGGCTACGCGAGCGGCTGGGAGTCACGGTCGGCGTCGTGGTCACAGACACCATGGGCCGCGCATGGCGCAACGGCCAGACCGACGCTGCCGTCGGCGCGGCGGGTCTGGCCGTGCTGCATAACTACGCGGGTGCCTTCGACCGGCACGGCAACGAATTGTTGGTCACCGAGATTGCGGTTGCCGACGAGATCGCCGCCGCCGCCGATCTGGTCAAGGGCAAGCTGACCGCGATACCGGTGGCCGTCGTGCGGGGGCTGCCTGCCGGCGTCGTGTCCGACACCGGCGACACCGCGCGCCAGCTTGTCCGGTCTGGGATCGACGACTTGTTCTGGCTGGGCACCGCCGAAGCCCTCGAGCTGGGCCGCCAGCAGGCCCAGCTGCTGCGCCGCTCGGTGCGCCAATTCGCCAACGAGCCGGTGCCGCCGCAGCTTATCGAGGCGGCCGTCGCCGAAGCGCTCACCGCACCGGCCCCACATCACACCCGGCCGGTGCGCTTCGTCTGGTTGCAGGCACCCGCGACCCGAATCCGGCTGCTGGACCGCATGCGCGACAAGTGGCGCTCTGATCTGTCCGGTGACGGTAAGCCCGCTGATGCTGTCGAACGACGAGTGGGGCGCGGCCAGGTCCTCTACGACGCACCGGAAGTCGTGATCCCGATGCTGGTGCCAGACGGCGCGCACGACTACTCCGACGCCGCGCGCAACGACGCCGAGCACACCATGTTCACGGTCGCGGTGGGCGCGGCCG
Organism: uncultured Actinomycetota bacterium; assembly: GCA_963720085.1. Classification (GTDB taxonomy): domain Bacteria; phylum Actinomycetota; class Actinomycetes; order Mycobacteriales; family Mycobacteriaceae; genus Mycobacterium. The sequence continues at coordinate 75,517 of CAVRER010000027.1, read as the reverse complement.
TACAGGCGCTGCTGGTGGCACTGGCGGTGCGCGGGGTGGGCAGCTGCTGGATCGGCTCTACGATCTTCGCCGCGGATCTGGTCCGTGACGAGCTGGGGCTGCCCGGCGACTGGGAACCGTTGGGCGCCATCGCCATCGGCTACCCGCAGCAGACCCTGACAGAGCCCCGCGATCCGGTTCCGGTCACTGATCTGCTGGTGCGCAAGTGAGCGTTCAGCAGTCGACGATCGCATTGCTGAGCGAGTGGGAGGCACCGAATCCGGGGCAGGATTCGCTGCGGCACGCGGTGTTGGCGTTTCTGGATGCGCGCGACGACGCCTGCCGTCGCGAGTGTGTGCCGGGACATGTCACGGCCTCGGCGTTGGTGCTCGACGACTCCGGCGGCCAGGTTCTGCTCACGTTGCATCCGCGACTGGGCCGCTGGGTGCAATTGGGTGGGCACTGCGACGACACCGACGGCGACATTGTCGCGGCCGCGCTGCGGGAGGCCACCGAGGAATCCGGCGTCGCCGACCTGCGCATCGAGCCCGATCTGGTCGCCGTGCACGTCCACCCGGTCACCTGCTCGCTGGGTGTGCCGACCCGCCATCTCGATCTGCAGTTCGTGGCCCACGCGCCGGCCGGCGCCCAAATCGCGATCAGCGACGAGTCGGTGGACCTGCGTTGGTGGCCGACCGACGACTTGCCCGCGGGCTCCGACGAGGCGCTGGCGTACCTGGTCGCCCGCGCCGCCCGAGTGTGAAGCCAGCCGCACACTCGGCGGACAAGAGCTCACACGTCGCTGGAGTAGCGGATCCCGCCGTCGGGGATGCAGACACCGGGCCAGACCCGCGCACCTCGGAGCAGCTCGCAGCGTGCGCCGATGTCGGCACCGTCTCCGATGACGCCGTCGCGGATCAGTGCCCGCGGGCCGATACGGGCACCGAAGCCGACGATCGACCGCTCGATCACGCTGCCGGCCTCGATCCGGACGCCGTCGAAGACGACCGCGCCGTCCAATCGGGCACCGGGACCGATTTCGGCGCCTCGCCCGACGACCGTGCCGCCGATAAGCAGCGCGCCCGGCGACACCGCCGCGCCGTCGTGCACCAACTGCTCGCCGCGATGCCCGCCCAACGCCGGCGATGGGGCGATGCCGCGCACCAGATCCGCCGATCCACGCACGAAATCTTCCGGTGTGCCCATGTCGCGCCAGTAGCTGGCATCCACGTAGCCGCACACCTTGACGTCGTCAGATAGCAAGGCCGGGAACACTTCCCGCTCGACCGATACCTCGCGCCCCCGCGGAATCCGGTCGATGATCTCACGCGAGAATACGTAGCAGCCGGCGTTGATCTGATCGGTCGGCGGGTCCTGTGTCTTCTCCAAAAACGCTGTCACACGGCCGTTTTCGGTGGGCACACAGCCGTACGCTCGCGGGTCGTTGACCCGCACCAGGTGCAACGTGACATCGGCCTGCTGCTCGTGGTGGTAGTCCAGCAGCTGTCCCAGATCGACTCCGGAGAGCACGTCGCCGTTGAACACCAGCACGGTGTCGTGCCGCAAATGGCCGGCGACGTTGGCGATACCGCCGCCGGTGCCCATCGGGTGCTCCTCGGTCACATACTCGATCTGCAGACCCAATTTGGAGCCGTCGCCGAACTCCGCCTCGAACACCGCCGGCTTGTAGGACGTGCCCAGAATGACATGCTCGATACCGGCCGCGGCGATCCGGGAAAGCAGGTGGGTGAGAAAAGGCAGCCCGGCAGTAGGAAGCATCGGCTTGGGCACCGACAGCGTCAGCGGCCGCAGCCGAGTGCCCTTGCCGCCAACCAGGATCACCGCATCGACTGGGGGGGTCGTCATTATCGCCGCCCTTCTGCCCGCCGCGAGCCGCGCACCATCAGCCGTACCCGCAGCGCTAACCCGGCCCGCATCGCCCAGCGCAGCGGGGCGCGCCGCCATCCAGCATGCCGGTCGGCGAGATAGAGGTAGGTGCTTTTGTGGTGGGCCGCCAGGTTGCGCGCCGACTCGCGCCCGGTGGCGTGGCCCTTGTGGTGCAGCACCTCCGCCGACGGCACATAGATGTTCAGCCAGCCCGCCTTGCCGAACCGGTCGCCCAGGTCAACGTCTTCCATGTACATGAAGTAGCGCTCGTCGAAGCCACCGATCTGCTCGAAGGCCGCGCGACGCACCAGCAGGCACGACCCCGAAAGCCAGCCCACTGGCCGCTCGCTGAGTTCCAGCCGCTCCTGGCGGTAGGCCGTCGACCACGGATTGTTCTTCCACAGCGGTCCGACGACGGCGTGCATGCCGCCGCCGATCAGGCTGGGCAAATGGCGCGCCGACGGGTACACCGATCCGTCGGGGTCGTGGATCAGCGGGCCCAGGGTCGCCGCACGCGGCCACCGCGCCGCGGCGTCCAGCAGCGCGTCGATGCTGCCCGGGCCCCACTGCACATCCGGGTTGGCCACGACAACCCACTCGTCGCCGGCTCCTTCTTCTTCACCGAGCAGCGCTATTGCGCGGTTCACCGCGCCGCCGTAGCCGAGGTTGGACCCGGTCGAGAACAGCCGCACGCCTGGGTAGCGCTCGACCGCGGCCTGCGGCGCCCCGTCGGTGGAGCCGTTGTCGGCCATCAGCACGCTCACCGGTCGGTCGGTCGCATGCGACAGGGACGCCAAAAACCGGTCCAGATGCGGGCCCGGGGAATAGGTCACCGTCACAACCGGCAGGACGTCACTCACGCGTCGAGGGTAACGGTCGCTCGGACAGCGCCTCGGCCAGCGCGTCCCGCCACGGTCTCAGCGGCGAAAGGCCGGCTTGCTCCGACTGGCGACCGGACAGCGCTGAATACGGCGGCCTCGGCGCCGGCCGCGGTTTGCTGGCGCTGCTTACCGGCACCACCCGTTCCGGATCGGCGCCGACGCCGTCGAACACCGCGCGGGCTTGCCCGAACCGGGTGACCGCTCCCCCGTTGGCGGCATGCACGATTCCGTTTCGCGGGCTCCTGACCTGCCCGTCAACCACCTGCAGCAGCGCGGCGACCAGGTCGCCGACATAGGTGGGCGAGCCGGTCTGGTCGTCGACGACCTCGACGTCGCCGTCACCGGCGGCCAGCCGGCGCATGGTGGCGACGAAGTCTTTACCGCTTCCGCCGGTGTAAACCCACGCGGTGCGTACCACCACAGCCTCTGGCAACGCCGCCAGAACGGCCCGTTCGCCGGCCAGTTTCGTCCGCCCGTAAACACTCAACGGCGCCGTCTCGTCATCAGGTTCATAGGGGTGCGGCGCTGATCCGCCGAAGTCGCCGCTGAACACGTAGTCGGTGGAGATCTGCACCAGCCGCGCGCCGGCGCGGGCGCAGGTCCGGGCGATGTGCTCCGGGCCGGCCGCGTTGACCGCGTACGCCGTCGCCTGGTCTGCTTCCGCGCCGTCGACGTTGGTGTAGGCCGCGCAGTTGATCACCACGTCGCCGCTCCGCACGATCTGGTCGGCGGCCTGCGGATCGGTGATGTCCCACTGCGACGACGTCAGCGCCAGCACGTCACGTCCCTGCTGAACCGCCTCGGTCGCCAACAAGCTGCCGACCTGCCCCCCGGCGCCAGTGATCACGATCCGCACGGTCACGAGTCTGGCACGCCGAAGTCACGCTACCGGCGATACTGCTGTGACGAAAGTAGTCTGGTGGGATGCCTGGGGTACGCGTGGTTCGTGTGATTGCAACCGTGGCGGCCGTGGCGGTCGTGCTCGGTACCGGGGTGGCATGGGGCAGGGTCCGCTCTTTCGAGGACGGCATCTTCCACGTCTTCGCTCCGTCGCTGGGTCATGGCGGCGACGACGGTGCGATCGACATCCTGATGGTCGGCATGGACAGCCGCACCGATGCCCACGGCAACCCGCTGAGCGCCGAGGAGTTGGCGGCGCTGCGAGCCGGCGACGAGGTGGCCAGCAACACCGACACCATCATCCTGGTGCGTATCCCCAACAACGGGAAATCGGCGACCGCAATCTCGATTCCGCGTGACACCTACGTGTCGGCGCCCGGGCTGGGCAAGACCAAAATCAACGGCGTCTACGGCCAGACCAAGGAAGAGAAGCGGGTCAGCCTGGTCGAGTCCGGCGTCGCGCCCGCCGAGGCCGAGGCGCAGGGGACCGAGGCGGGCCGTGAGGCGCTGATCAGGACGGTCGCCGACCTCACCGGTGTCACCGTCGACCATTACGCCGAGATCGGGTTGCTGGGCTTCGCATTGATCACCGACGCTCTCGGCGGTGTCAACGTCTGCCTCAAAGAGCCGGTGTACGAACCGCTTTCGGGAGCCGATTTTCCGGCGGGGTGGCAGAAGCTCAACGGTCCCCAAGCGCTGAGCTTTGTTCGCCAGCGCCATGACCTGCCCCGCGGCGACCTGGACCGGGTGGTGCGCCAGCAGGTGGTAATGGCTTCGCTGGCCCACCAGGTGATCTCTGGCAAGACACTGTCGAGCCCGGCGACGTTGAACCGGCTGCAGCAGGCCATCCAGCGCTCGGTGGTGCTGTCATCGGGTTGGGACATCATGGATTTCGTGAATCAACTGCAGAAGCTGGCCGCCGGCAAGATCGCCTTCGCCACCATCCCGGTGCTCGACGAGTCCGGCTGGAGCGACGACGGCATGCACAGCGTCGTGCGGGTCGATCCCCATCAGGTGCAAGACTGGGTCGCGGGCCTGTTGCAAGATCAGGCGCAGGGCAAAACCGAGGAGCTGGCCTACACGCCCGGCAAGACCACGGCCAACGTGCTCAACGACACCGATATCAACGGGCTCGCGGCGGCGGTGTCAGAAGTATTGACCGCCAAGGGATTTACCGCGGGAACCGTCGGGAACAACGACGCCGCCCACGTGCCCGGCAGCCAGGTGCAAGCCGCCAAGGCCGACGACCTGGGCGCGCAAGCGGTCGCCAAAGATCTCGGCGGACTGCCGGTCATCGCCAATGCATCGGTCCCGCCGGGTTCGGTTCGGGTGGTGCTGGCCAATGACTACACCGGCCCAGGCGCGGGCTTGGGCGACGGCCCCACCGCAACGGCGGCCGGCTCGTCGAAGTCTGACTCGGCCAACAACACCGCTCCCCCACCCTCGCCGATTCTGACCGCCGGCTCCGAGCACCCCGAGTGCGTCAACTGACGTGACGACGCTCAGCGCGGCAGTGCTGGACCCGATGCTGCGCGCCGACCCGGTCGGCCCGCGCATCACGTACTACGACGACGCCACCGGTGAGCGCATCGAGCTCTCCGCGGTGACACTGGCCAACTGGGCCGCCAAAACCGGCAACCTGTTACGCGACGAGTTGGGCGCCGGGCCGGCTAGCCGGGTGGCGGTGTTGCTACCGGCTCATTGGCAGACGGCGGCGGTGCTATTCGGGGCGTGGTGGGTCGGCGCGGACGTGCTGCTCGGCGGCCCGGATGTCGAAGCCGATATCGCCTTGTGCACAGCCAGCCGCCTCGACGAGGCCGACTCCACCGGCGCCGGCGAGGTGGCGGTGCTGTCGCTGGACGCGTTCGGCCGGTCGGCCCCCGATCTACCGATCGGCGTCACCGACTACGCGACCGCGGTGCGCGTGCACGGCGACCAGATTGTCGCCGAGCGCCATCCCGGCCCCGCCTTGGCGGGCCGATCCGTCGACGAGGTGCTGACTGCCTGCCAACAGTCCGCTACGACACGGGGTTTGACGGCAGGCGATCGGGTGCTCTCGACGGCATCCTGGGATGGGCCCGACGACCTGATCGCGGGTTTGCTGGCGGTCCTGGCGATCGGCGGATCGCTGGTACAGGTGGCCAGCCCCGATCCGGCCGCGCTGCCGCGCAGGATGGAGACCGAAAAGGTCACCCGAACCCTCGACTAAGCGCCACGACAATCCATGTTGATATCGCAATATTTCGATGTTAGCGTCGTGGAAGGCTGGTAGTTTCAGGCCGGCAACGCACGACGGCAGGAAGGTTAGGCGATGGTTGTGCACGGGCTGTTGGGGAAGGCGGCCGGGACGGTGGTAACCGGTCTGGTCGGGGTCAGCGCCTACGAGGTTGTACGCAAGGCCCTGGCCAAGGCTCCGCTTCACGACGCCGCGGTCACCGCGACGGAGTGGGGTCTGCGCGGAACTCGCCGCGCCGAGGAAGCAGCGGAGTCAGCCCGGCTGAAGGTGGCCGACGTCGTGGCCGAAGCCCGCGAACGCATCGGTGAGGAGGCGCAACCACCTGCCATCGGCGACCACGACCACGAGCACTGATTGCCAGCGATGAATGCTGCGATCTGCCCTGACTTGGTGGTCGTTTCGGACGCGGCGGGGCGGATGCGGGTGCAGGTCCCCTGGGTGCGTTCGAATTCACGGCGCGCCGTCGCGGTGGAAGAGGCGGTGGATCGGCAGAACGGAGTGCGCGCCGTGCACGCCTATCCCCACACCGGTTCTGTCGTCGTCTGGTATTCGCCGAGGCGCTGCGATCGTGAGGCGGTGCTGGCGGCGATCACTTCAGCCGAACACGTTGCCGCCGAGCTGATTCCGGCTCGCACACCGCGATCATCCGACGTCCGCAACACCGAGGTGCTGCGCATGGTGATCGGCGGCACGGCGCTGGCTTTACTCGGAGTGCGCCGCTATGTCTTCAAACGACCGCCGCTGCTGGGACCGACTGGCCGGCTGGTCGCAACCGGCGCGACGGTGTTCATGGGCTACCCGTTCCTTCGTGGCGCGTTGCGCTCGCTGCGGTCCGGGCGCGCAGGCACCGACGCCCTGGTGACCGCCGCGACCGTGGCCAGCCTGGTGCTGCGCGAGAACGTGGTCGCGCTCACCGTGCTGTGGCTGCTCAATATCGGTGAGTACCTTCAGGATTTGACGCTGCGACGGACCCGGCGGGCCATCTCGGATCTGCTGCGCGGCAGCGCCGACACGGCATGGATCCGTCTTGAGGACGGCAACGAGGTACAGGTGCCGATCGACACGGTGCAAATCGGCGACGACGTGGTGATCCACGACCACGTGGCGATACCGGTCGACGGTGAGGTGGTCGACGGCGAGGCGATTGTCGACCAATCCGCGATCACCGGTGAAACCCTGCCGGTCAGCATCGTCGCCGGGTCAACTGTGCACGCCGGTTCGGTGGTGCTGCGGGGGCGTCTGGTGGTTCGCGCTAGCGCCGTCGGCAACGAGACCACCATCGGCCGCATCATCACCCGCGTCGAAGAGGCTCAACACGATCGGGCGCCGATCCAAACCATCGGCGAGAACTTTTCCGGTCGCTTTGTGCCGATCTCGTTCATCGTCTCGGCGATCACCCTGGCGATCACCGGAGATGTCCGGCGCGCGATGACCATGCTGCTGATCGCGTGCCCGTGCGCGGTGGGCCTGGCGACGCCGACCGCGATCAGCGCGGCGATCGGCAACGGCGCGCGCCGCGGCATCCTGATCAAGGGCGGGTCGCATCTGGAGCAGGCCAGCCGGGTGGACGCGATCGTCTTCGACAAGACCGGAACACTCACCGTCGGACGCCCGGTGGTGACGAACATCATTGCGCTACACAAAGATTGGCAGCCCGAGCAGGTGCTCGCCTATGCGGCGAGCTCGGAGCTGCACTCTCGTCACCCGCTGGCCGAGGCCGTGATCCGCTCGACCGAGGAACGCCGCATCATCATCCCGCCGCACGAGGAATGCGAGGTGCTGGTCGGCCTTGGCATGCGGACCTGGGCCGACGGGCGGACGCTGCTGCTGGGCAGCCCCTCGCTGCTGCGCTCGGAAAACGTCAAGGTATCCAAGAAGGCAGCCGACTGGGTCGACACGCTGCGCCGTCAGGCAGAGACGCCGTTGCTCCTCGCCGTGGACGGCACGCTGGTCGGCCTGATCAGTCTGCGCGACGAAGTCCGGTCCGAGGCGCCTGATGTGTTGAAGAAGTTGCGCGCCAACGGAATCTGCCGCATCGTGATGCTCACCGGTGACCATCCCGAGATCGCGAAGGTGGTTGCCGGCGAGCTGGGCATCGACGAGTGGCGCGCCGAGGTGCTGCCCGAGGACAAGCTCGAAGTGGTACGCGAACTTCAGGATGAGGGTCACATCGTCGGGATGGTCGGCGACGGCATCAACGACGCCCCGGCGCTCGCGGCCGCCAATATCGGGATCGCGATGGGCCTGGCCGGGACCGACGTCGCGGTCGAAACCGCCGATGTCGCGTTGGCCAACGACGATTTGAACCGCCTGCTCGACGTGGGCGACCTGGGCGCCCGCGCGGTTGAGGTCATCCGCCAGAACTACGGCATGTCGATCGCCGTCAACGCGGCCGGGCTGCTCATCGGCGCCGGCGGCGCGCTGTCACCGGTGCTCGCCGCCATCCTGCACAACGCGTCGTCGGTGGCCGTCGTCGCCAACAGCTCTCGGCTGATTCGCTACCGGCTGGACTGAGGCGTCCACGATGCGGTCGGTGGGCACCTCGTCGCGAAGCGCCGCCAGCCGGTCGTTGCCGACCATCACGAACTAGACCCGAAACGGGACCGACAGAGGACGCCGCACATAGCTACCGCCGGCCCAGACGATGCCGGACTCTTCGACCGCGAAATCCGGGCAGCTGAAAGTCAGAATGTTGCGTGGCTGCCGCAGCACATCCAACTCGCCGGCGTTCGAACCGTACTGGCGTTCGTCGCGACTGGCCGAGCCGTAGAGGAATAGAACCAAGCGACCTTTCGGGATCGTGGTATCTCCGAGGTCACGTCGCGGGTGACGATGCGACCCTTGACCTGTACCGGTGACGTCAGCCGCAGGAATTCGTCAATGGAGTCTGGTATCTCCTCGGGGTTCTCGGCCAACAGCTTGCGCTGGTCGGGCCGCTGGTGCAGCAGTTGCACGGAGCCGCCGAGCAAGCCGGTGGTGGTGTCGATGCCGCCGGCGACCGCCGTGAACACGAAGGCGAGCACCGACAGGATGCCCGTGATATCGCTGTCGGCGCCTACCCCCGCCATGGCCAGCTGCGAGATGGCGTCGTCCCCGGGTACGTGGCGGCGCAGCTTAATCAGCTCAGTGAAGTACCCCATCATGGTCGTGAATGCCTCCACGACGGTCTTCACATCGTGGGCGACAACGCCTTCCGCTTGGTCGGCGGAGATGATCGCCTGCGTCCAGCCGTAGAAATGCGTCCGGTCCTCTTCCGGGACGCCCAGGTAGCGACGACCATCGAAGGCAGCGGCCAGAACAGCTCGGCGACGATATCGCCGCCGCGGTTGGCGCGCAATGGCGATGCCCACTTCAGCCATCGCCGTGACCGCGACGGGATTGACCTGGTGGTCTGCCATGCCATTTTCCGAACGGACCGGTGGGCAACTGTCGGGTTTCAAGTGGCGGACTCGGCGCCCTCCTCGATGGCGCTGCAGATGGTGGCGAATTTGTCTTCGGTGCAGCAGTTGTCAGCTCGGCGGCGAGTGCCGACGAGAGACCTGCGTAGGCTGAGCAACTCCTCGACCGTGGCGTCGATGTCGGCGATCCGTTCGTCGAGCATGTCGCGGACGGCGGCGCACGGCGGGATACCCCCGCTGCGGATTGCGAGTACTTTGCGGATGTCGTCCAGATGCAGGCCGAGGGTGCGAGCACGCCGGATGAACGTCAACAGCTCGACATCGCGCTGATCGTAGAGCCGATAGCCCGCTGGGGTTCGATCGGCAGGCCGGAGCAGGCCCTTGGCCTCATAGACTCGCAGCGCTTTGCGGGTGAGCCCGGCAGCCGCAGCGGCCCGCCCGATCGTCAGTCCGGATGCCGACATAAGTCTTGCACCTCCTCACATCCCAGTATTGACCTCGCCCCTGGGGCCAGGTTCTAGCGTTGGAACTAACCGATCCACAACATCAGTGAAGGAGGCGAGGTCCATGCCGTTAGGTGAAGGCGAGGTCTACCGCTGCCCCGACACCAACTGCGGGTGTGAACTGACTGTGACCAAGCCAGCACTACCTACCTGTCCTGACCCAGAGGCCCTGACCTGCTGCGGAAAGACCATGGTGAAGACGAGCAACTGAACCCCGGCTCGGCGGCCGATGTCGATGCCCAGTTCAGCCATCGCAGGCGTTGTGCCCCGCGCTGGATCCCAACTGCTGCACTTAGCTGTCGGAGCCGTGGAGTTTGTCGAGTTCGCCGTGCAGGACCGCGATGGTGCGGTCGCGTAGCGCGGCTTTGAGTTCGGTGATCTGGGTGCCGTTAGCCATCAGCCGAGAGGCGTCACCTATGCGGGCCGGAACATCTGATCGACGAGCCAGCACCGGATACCCTGGTTGACCTGGCATCGGACTGCAGTGCCAGCGACCGGCTTAGGCGAACCGGCGTGCGTCCTCTGCGGCGTACCTGGCGACGGCGGCGTCGATTGTTGCCGCCCGCCGCAGCTTGTTGACCACGTCGCCCAGCAGTGCGGCCGGGATCGCGCAGGTCATGTCCTCCACCCGCATCCCGGTGCGGGCGCGGCTGAGGGCACAACCCACGCTCGCCGCCACCTCGCCCTCCTCTTTGGCGACGGCGACGATGTGGCATTGCGGTTTGCCCTCGATGCGCAGACCGGGCAGCGCGTCACTGAGCACCATCAACTGACGGGCGTTGACCTGGAGCAACACCACATCGGGTTCCGTCGCTTCGTGCAGCGGGCCGTACGTGATCGCGCCCGGCCGGATGCGAATCGTGGGAATGCCGAGGACGTCGTCCATCCCCACCCATCGGCTGTTCAGCAGCTCAACGAAGTCACTGTTGCCGCTGACGTCGTCCAGCGTCGCCATGCCGTGGGTCAGCTGGCCAACGCTGCAATTGCCGTGGTCCTCAGGGACGGTACTAAAGGTCCGCTTGGTCGCCTTGACCCAGAACACGCATCCGGCTGGGACCCGCCCGGTGCGGCCGTCGGGCGTGGCTGCCGGCTCGGGGTCGGCGAAGGCCGCCACCTCGTCCGGTGGCCGCTCGGAGAACGTGATGGCCACCGGCGGCGTTCGCAGGCGCAGGATTTCCTCGAGTTCTTTGCCCAGTGCGATCCAGTTGGGCGTGGTCATGGGATTACTGCCGTCCGACCGGTGTGCGCTGCTGTCGTGCATCGATTCAGTTCTCCCTCTCCCTCAATGTCGATGGTTGTCTGGCTGACTCTGGGTGATGATCGCGTGTAGGACAGGCCCAGCACGGCAGACGACGGCGAGTCTGTCGTAGCGGGTGACAAGCCCACCCATTGCCCAGCTCCGGCGCGGTATCGGGTACTTAGCACACCGCCGCGCAGCGTGATTGTGGTGCGCCGCACCGCGTGCCTGTGGACTCGGTGCGCGACGACCAACGCCACGGGCCTGCGCAGCAGCATGTCCATCACAGCGTCGATATCGCCCCGACCGACCTGCACGACCTCTAAATCACGCATCTCCCGCTTATTGACAATCATTTTCATTAACGTCGGGATTCAAGCTACAGCCTCTGGCGGCGCTTGTCGAACACGATCGTCATCAAGGCAGCGACTCTAGGAGGCTTGCGGTTGTCGGCCCACTGCGCGCCGCCACCACACACTCGATCTCGGCATCAGCCAGCGCCCGCGCCAACCCGAACCCGGTGGGTCCGGCCTCGTGGGCCACCCGCACCGGTCCACGCAACTAGCGCAACCACCCCAAGATCTCGCCGTGATCGGGACACAACCGTGCCCGCTCAACCTGACCGTAGGGGTCTACTAAAAACGATTATCATTAGCAATAGTGCAACTTTCCGCACGCCCGCACAGTGGGAGCATGTGCGCGATCTTTGAGCGGCGATCGACCACGGTGACGACGTTGGCTCCTGTTGAGGCAGCGACCGCTGCGTTACGCGACAACCTCGTCGGCAGGCACCCCAACGGATCCGATCGCCGCGCCAGAACAAACTGCCAGCCGAGCCCAAGTCCAGATGCGACAATGTCGCCCGTAAGGCGATGACGATGTAGGAAGCCGGTGCAAATCCGGCGCGGTCCCGCCACTGTCATCGGGGAGCGAACCTCAAACGCCACGGCCGCGAGCCGGAAGGCGAGGCGAGCAGTGATCCGAGAGCCAGGACACTCGCGTCGTCGCATCCTGCGAACCGGGGCGGCAGACCCCGAGAGAGCTATTGAACGTCCATGGCCCGTCAGCATTTTGACGGCGGCACCGGCGTCTCCGGGGCGCAAATTGTCGCGCTGCTCACCGAGCTAGCACGCATCGGTGGCTATTTCGCGGTCGGGATCGGCCCCGTCGATGACGGCTGGCGCCCGGTACAGCAGCTCTACACCGACACCGCACTGCTCGACGGGATCATCAGCCGAGTGCAGGCACGCATGGATGCCACAGAGCAGCGGGTCGCAGCGTCGACGTTCTTCCTTGGCTTCGCCGCGCGGCTGTGGTCGATCGGCCTGGCCGCGTTGGCCGGCCACCGGCTCCTACTCGACCTGGACCCCGAGCATCTGCTATTCCGGGCAGCGGACGGCCAAATTCAGCTGCACATCGAACATCCGGTCGCCTGGCAAGGTGACAACCTTGAGCAGCTGCTGGCCAACATGGTCCTCGCGGAGCATCTGGCGCCCCTTACCGCGGCGCTGCGCCGACTCGGGCCGATCTCGGGCATGTTGTTGCGAGGCAATGCGGCCTCCGCCCTGCTCGGCGCTGCGCGGATTTTCGACCGCGACGCCACTGCTGGATCCGGATGGCAACTGGCCCGCCGGTTGTGCTCCGACGAACGACTCACGGCCGCAATTCGTTTCAATGAAGCGGGCTACCGCCGGACCAGCTGCTGCCTTTACTACCGCGCGCCCCGCGGCGCGCTATGCGGCGACTGCGTGCTCACCAGCATTCCCCGCGAGCGCAGGAAGGTGACACCGTGACCGACCCGAACCCCGCTATCGTGGACGCCGATGGTGGTGGCCGCGAACAACTCTGGCCGCTGCCCACTGATGAACAAAGCCTGCTCGATCTGATTCGCCTGTGCTTCGAGGAGTACTGGGACGAGATATGGTTCGGCCCCCTGGTGCAGGGCGCGGCCTGGGAAGTAGCGGCCCCCAACCCACCCAAGCGCATCTCGATGGACGACGGCTATGCCACCGTCGGCTTCGGCCGCCGGCATTTTCACCTGTGCATCGGCGAGCACCGGGAAAGCGGACCCGAGCTTGGCCGGATCCGTAGGTGCTCGCGCGCCGAGCTGTATCGGCGGATCGGCAGCGATGGATGCCCCACGTCGTGGGGCGTGCGCCTCTACAACGGGCGCGACGAACAACAGATGACGCTCATGCTGCCCAACCAGCCGGCCTGGGGGCAGCTGGAACTGTTGGACCGCCTGCGGGCTAAGTGCCTGGGGCCGGATCTCGACCCACTTGACCGCTCCGGCAAGGGTTTTCGTCATGGCTGACTGAGGATATCGATGACCGCACCGATTTGGATGGCAGCACCGCCGGAAGTCCATTCTGCGCTGCTCAGCAGCGGCCCGGGCCCCGGCTCGTTGCTGGCGGCCGCCGGGGCGTGGAGCGCGCTGAGCACCGAATACACCCAAACTGCCGCAGAACTGACCGCCGTCTTGGACGGCGTGCAGGCCGGAGCTTGGCAGGGACCGAGCGCCGAAGCGTATGTGGCCGCCCATGCGCCGTATCTGAAATGGCTGATGCAGGCCAGCGCCGACGCTGCCGCGACCGCCGCGCAACACGAAACCGCGGCCACTGCCTACACCACCGCGCTGGCGGCCATGCCAACACTGGGCGAGCTGGCCGCCAACCACGCCACCAGCGCGGTGCTGTTGGCAACGAATTTCTTTGGTATCAACACGATTCCGATCGCGCTGAACGAAGCCGACTACGCGCGGATGTGGGTTCAGGCCGCCACCGTGATGGGCACCTATCAGGGTGTGGCCACTGCGGCGGTGGCGGCATCACCACAAACCCCACCGGCACCGCAGGTCGTGAAATCCACTGCGGCCGCGGCGGCCCCCGCCGATTCCAGCTCGTTGCCCCCCGACACGGAAGATCAATGGCTGCAATGGTTACAGGACATCGGATACACCGATTTCTACAACAACGTCTTGCAGCCGTTGATCAACAACCTGCTGAACGACCCCTACTTGGCATCCCTCCTTTCCGGATTCGATCCTTATCTGGCCGAGCTCGGTAATCCGCTCATCTTCCTCGACCCGTTCAATATCGCGTTCGCCCTCGGCTACCCGATGGATATCGGTTCATACGTCGCCTTCCTGTCGCAAACCTTCGCATTTATCGGGGCGGACCTCACCGCGGCGTTCGCTTCGGGAAATCCTGCGACCATCGGCTTCACCCTGGTATTCACCACTGTCGAAGCCATCGGCACGGTCATCACCGACACCATCGCGTTGCTGAAGACGCTGCTCGAGCAGGGTCTGGTGCTGATCCCGACGTTCCTGCCGCTGTTGACCGTCCCGTTGGCTCCGCTGGCTGTCGTCCCCCTGGGTGCGAGCGGCTTGGCGGGCTTGGCGGGTTTGGCCGGGCTGGCCGGCATTCCCGCAATGCCCATCGCCCCGATCCCTTCGCCGATCGCGTTGGGACTACCCCCGACCCCGACCCCCGTCCCGGCCCCGGCCCCCACACCGGTCCCGGCCCCGGCGCCCGTCGCAGCGCCTGCGCCCCCGCCCCCGGCGCCCCGCCGCCAACACCATCAGCACCGCCGGGAGTGGTAACTGCACAGGGTCTTGCCTACATGGTCGGTGGCCTGACCGCGGCTGCTCGGAGGGCGGCCAGCGCCAGCGCCACGACGAAGGCCCTGGAGCCCGCGGCGGCTGCGGCCCTGGCAGCCGCCGCCGGACCCGAAACGCCGGGCCAAGTGCGCCGACGCCGTCGAGCCAAGGTGGAAATGCTCGGCCGCGGTTACGAATACATGGATTTGGAGCCGACGGTGGTGCCCTCGGATACGGGTTCAGGACCGCTCGGTTTCGCCGGTACCGCGGCCAACGAAACCGCGACTACGGCGGCCGGATTGGCCACACTGGACGATGAATTCGGCGGCGGCCCACGCATGCCGATGATGCCCGGCACCTGGAACGCCGAACCAGCGTTACGCGACGACACCTGAGCGCTTAGCATCGGCGTTTGTGGTCCGCCAGGCTTATGCACACGACGCGGTTGTGGTGATGCAGCCTGGCGGCAGTCTTAACGACCTCGGCGGCGCAATCACGATCGCGCTGTGCGGGCACTGAAACCATCACGCTGCGAATACTTTTCGCCACCGAACCGGCCAACGAGCGACGCGTCCGCTCCCTGATCGGCGAAGCGCTCGCCGCCGGACTGATTGCCGCGTCGGGCTTAGCAGCCGCAGTCCTCACCGCGCCATGCCTTGACGCCCTGCCAGATCGCCGCGGCGGCAATGCCCAGGCCGATGACCGGATCGAACCACCAGAAGCCCGGCCAGCCGGCAGTAACCGCAAGGCCAACCAGAACCGCTGCGGCCTGTGCACCGCACAAATAGTTTTGGGTGCCCTCGCCAGCGGTGGCCGCTGAACCCAGCCGCACGGCAAGCACGTGCTTAGCCCGGCCCAGGATCGGCATTAACACCAGCGATGCGGCCGTCAACGCCATACCGATCACCGAAGTGTCAGCGTGGTGCTCACCAAACAGGTGGTGTACGGATTCCGCGGCGATATAGGGCGCCGTCAACCAGAACGACAACGCAACGCCGCGCTGAGCGCGCCGTTCAGCCGTCTCGGACAATGTGCGCGAGCCGGAGAACCGCCACGCCACCATGGCACTGGCCAGAGCCTCGGGCAGGCTGGCCAAAGCCCAGCCGGTCAGCGCGATCGACCCGACCGCCAGGCCCTGCCACAGCCCGATCACACCCTCGGCGAGCATCGCGGTAATGCTGACCCACGCCAAGCACCATGCCCACCGCGCACGGCGGCGCCAGGCTGCGTCCCGCGGCAAGGACCGCGACGCGGCCAGTCGAGAGTCTGCGCCGCAGGCCTCGTCAACGACTCCGGCGTCAGTGCCGATCGGGCGAGAACTGGTCACCAGGCGATGTTAGCGGCCGACCTCGACCGGGCGTGGCAGTGACATGTTGTTGCCGCGGCTACCAAGCGTGCACTGCCAGAAACCGACGTCGTGCCAGGCGTCTATTTTGTAGCCGGCCTCGACCAGCTGACCAGCCCGAATAAACCCGTGTCGTTCGTGCAGCCGGACGCTCGGCTCGTTGGGCAGCGCGATCACCGCGACGACGCTGTGGAACCCTTGACGGCGCAGGCGGCCGAGCAGCTCGGTGTACAACGCGTCGCCCACCCCGCGACGCTTGACGAACGATTTTTCGATGAAGTAGTTGACGATCTTGCAGACCTCTGCCAGGTCATCCTCGGTGGCCAGCCTGACCCGCAGCCCCGATCGCTGGCTCACGAAGCCTCAAAGACCTCTGCCGCGGTATGAATCGATGTCCTTTTCTTCGATTGATCGCGCGAGGAGTTCACCCTTTGCGGTCAGCGACAGCCACGCCGAGAACATCCATCTCTCGGGGTCGTCGTAGTGCTTGACGTAATCGTAGGAAATCTTGTGGATCGAATGATCGAGCGACTTGTTCCAGGCGACGAATCGTTCATCCTTCTCGCCCACTGGCGCCGACGGATTCCGGTGTCTGACATGCCAATCCACGGCATTGAGATCCAACGGCTTACCCAGAGCGTCGAGCAGCAGTCCGTTTCGCAGCTCGTCGCGTGCAGTACTCATTGGTCTACACCTCGCGTAGCGGGTTTCATGCTGCTCACCGTACATTTCAGCGGCCGCAGCCCGGTTGGTTTTCGCTTGTCGCAGACCCTCGCTGCGGACCGCACTGCCGTGACATTAACGTGCACTCATGGTGGATTTTGCACTGCGCTCGTGCGGACTGCGGGGGCACGCGACGTTCGCTCCCGATGAGCCGGAGCTTCGGGAGCGCTTGAAAGCCGATACTCCCGCCGGGGACGCCTGGCGCTGTTTGCGCTGCGAAACATTCGTAGTCGGCCCTCCTCGCCGCAGCGGACCGGCCAATACCGCGCCGGAGATCCCGCGTGGGCGGATGCTCCGTGATCGCACGTTGATGCGGGCGCTGGCCGTGGAACGCGCGCTTCGCTGCGTGATTTTGTTGTTGGTAGCGGTCGGCGTGTTCAAGGTCAACGGGTCACGGGAGCGGTTGCGCCACGCGTTCGACCAAGATCTACCGTTGCTTAAGCCGTTGGCGAACCAGATCGGATGGAATCCGGACAATTCCAAAATCATTCACGACATCGCGCACGCATTCGCGTTGTCGTCGTCGACGCTGACGTGGATCGCCGTGGGCCTTACCGCGTATGCGGCGATCGAGCTCGTCGAAGCGGTCGGGTTATGGCTGATGCGGCGGTGGGGTGAATACTTCGCGGTGATCGCGACCAGCGTATTCCTCCCACTGGAAATCTACGAGCTAACCGAGAAGATCACAGCGCTTCGGCTTATTGCGCTCGTAATCAATATCGTTGCGGTCGTCTGGCTGCTGTGGAGCAAACGGCTGTTCGGGTTGAACGGCGGCGGCAAAGCTTACCGAGAAGAACACCAGACAGCTAGTCTGATGAGCGTCGAACGGGCGGGCCTACGCGAAACCGCTGCCGGCGCAACGCCGTAGAGTGGACTTGCAGTAACTCCTCGTAGCCACGGAAGGGCCAAACGATGCCGCGTACCGACAACGACACCTGGGATTTGGCGACCAGCGTAGGGGCGACCGCCACCATGGTGGCCGCGGGCAGAGCCCGTGCCAGCATTGCCGATCATCCGGTGATCGAAGACCAATTCGCGCAACCGCTGGTGCAGGCGGTCGGCGTCGACTTCTTCACCCGCTGGGCGGCCGGCGAACTCGACCCGGCCGACGTCGACATCCCCGACCACCCATGGGGTATGCAGCCGATGACCGATCTGCTGGCGGTGCGCACCCGCTTCATCGACCAGTTCGTCGCCGACGCGGCAGCGGCCGGCATCCGCCAGACGGTGATCTTGGCTTCCGGCCTGGATGCCCGCGGCTACCGACTGTCCTGGCCGTCGGACATGACGGTATTCGAGATCGACCAGCCGCAAGTCATCGAGTTCAAGACGGTGACGTTGGCCGAGCTGAGCGCCAAGCCGACGGTCGACTTGCGAGCGGTGCCGATCGACCTGCGCGACCAATGGTCAGCGGCGCTTCGGCAAGCCGGCTTTGACGCACAACGGCCCACCGCGTGGATCGCCGAGGGCCTACTGGCGTTCCTTCCTCCCGAGGCCCAGGATCGCTTGCTGGACAACATCACCGCGCTCAGCGCCGACGGCAGCCGACTGGTCGCGGAAATCTTCCTGAACTCCCCGAATTCATTGCACATCATGCACACCGCAGCTCAGAAATGGTATGAGCACGGCCTGGACGCCCACATCGATGACCTGTGGTACGGCGGCGAGCGTCACGACGTCGCGGCCTACCTCAGCGAGCGCGGCTGGCGCACGACGCGAACCCTCGCCGGACAGCTATTGACCGACGCCCGCCTACCCGTACCCCGACGCGACGACGGTGAGGCCGAAAACTACTACTGCACCGCAACCCTGGACGCGCACTGATGCCCGACGGCCCCAAGCCCCTCGACGGATTTCGGGTGATCGATTTCACCCAGAACGTCGCCGGGCCGCTGGCCGGACAGGTGCTCGCCGACCTGGGCGCCGAGGTGATCAAGGTGGAGGCGCCCGGCGGAGAGGCCGCACGGCACATCACCTCGGTCCTCCCGGGCCGCCCGCCGCTCGCGACGTACTTCCTGCCCAACAACCGGGGCAAGAAATCGGTAGCCATCGATCTGACGACCGAGCTGGGCAAGCAACAAGTCCTGCGGCTCACCGACACCGCGGACGTCATCCTCGAGGGGTTCCGCCCCGGCGTGATGGAGAGACTGGGGCTGGGCCCCAACGAGTTACAATCACGCAACCCCAAACTGATCTATGCTCGCGTGTCGGCGTTCGGCGGCAACGGCCCGCACGGTGATCGGCCGGGAGTAGACCTCATGGTCGCGGCCGAGGCCGGCATGACCACCGGGATGCGCACACCCGACGGTAAGCCGCAGATCATCCCGTTTCAGCTTGTCGACAACGCCTCCGGACACGTGCTGGCCCAAGCGGTTCTGGCCGCGCTGCTCAATCGCGAGCGGCACGGGGTGGCGGACATCGTCCGCGTTGCCATGTACGACGTCGCGGCGTCGCTGCAGGCCAACCAGCTCACCATGCACTTGAACCGGCCGAGCGTGCCTACGTCGACACCAACTACCAAGCAGCGCAAGCGAGTTGGCTTCGCAACACAACCGTCAGACGCGTTCCGCGCCGCCGATGGCTATGTCGTCATCAGCGCGTACATCCCTAAGCACTGGGAGTTGTTGTGCCGAGCCATTGACCGCCCGGATCTTCTCGACGACGAGCGGTTCGCCGACCAGCGTTCGCGAGCGATCAACTACGCCGAGTTATCCGACGAATTGGAGTCGACGCTGACCACCAAACCGGCCGACCAGTGGGTTGAACTGTTGCGTCGCAACGGGCTAATGGCTTGCCTGCCGCATAGCTGGAAGCAGGTCGTCGAGACCCCACTTTTCGCCGAGAACGACCTTGCGCTTATGGTCGGCAGCGGCGATGACGCCGTCACGGTGGTCCGCACGCCGGCCCGCTACTCCACGTTCACAGCGGCCGCCACCGGGCCCCCGCCGACCGTCGGCGAACACAATGGTGACTTCCTGACCGCGCCTTGAGCCCGGCGTACGCTGAGCGCGAGTTATCCCCAGATCGCAGTTCATCCACAGCCGAGTCGCAGACCCTCCTTTCTGTCACTCAGGGCTCCTATAATCGAAAATATGTTCGATAAAGTTCCGGACGCCGCGGTGGTGGCAGCCATCGGCGACTCGGCACGCGCCGAGAACATCGCCTGCGCGCGCCGGCTGGCCGCGATTGCCGAACTCTACGAACGTCGCCAGATTCCGGTCGAGGACGGTAAGGGCCGCGAACTGTGGCGCATCGACCCCTGGGAGGCGGTCGCGGCCGAAGTAGCCGCCGCGCAAGGCATCACGGCTGCAGCAGCCGGTGCGCAGCTGCACAACGCGATCTGCTTGCACGATCGGTTGCCCAAGGTTGCGGCGCTATTCGCCACCGGCGCGATCTCCTACCGGACCGTCCGGATGATCGTGGCCCGCACCTTCCTCGCGCTCGAACCCGACGTACTGCTTGCAATCGATGCCGAGTTGGCCGAAACACTGACCACGTGGGGTGCGCTCTCGTTCGCCAAAACCGAGCAGGCCATTGATGCGTTGGTCGAGCGTCACGATCCCGCCGCACGCCGGCGCACCGAGACTGCGATCCGCTCGCGCTACGTCGACATCAGCCATAGTGGCGGCATCGCTTCGATAGCGGGCGACCTGTACTCCACCGACGCCACCCTGCTGGACCGGCGCCTGACCGCGTTAGCCCATACGGTTTGCGACAACGACCCGCGGACCATCGACCAGCGTCGCGCCGACGCCCTGGGCGCGCTCGCTGCCGGACACGCCGTGTTGGCTTGCGCGTGCGGCATGGCCGACTGCCCGGCTGAAACCCCTTCGGGCACCTCAGTCGTGGTGCATGTGGTAGCCGAGGCCGCCGCTCTGGACGCTGCGGAGACCGCGGACCTTAACGGCGAGCGGCCAGGCGATGGCGGACCTGAGATCGTGCGCGACCCTGAACGATTGGCAGAGCTCATTCGCGAAGCCAGCACCCCGCGACCCATCCCCGAGCCCAGCACCGCGCCCGCGGCTATCCCCAACCCGGCCGTGGTGCTGGGCGGGCCGGTCACGCCCGCCGCGGCACTGGCCGACTTGGCGTCCCGGGGCGCAGTCGAGCTGCGACCGCTGATCCATCCTGGCCAGAGCCCACCCGAACCGCGTTACCGACCGTCACCGGCACTGGCCGACTTCGTGCGCTGCCGAGACCTCACCTGCCGCTTCCCCAACTGCGACCGACCAGCCGACGTATGCGACATCGACCACACCGTTCCATACAATGCTGGTGGTCCTACGCATGCCTCGAATCTGAAGTGCCTATGCCGAAAACATCACTTGCTCAAGACTTTCTGGAGCGGCGCCACCGGCTGGCGCGATGAACAGCTGCCCGACGGTACCGTGATTTGGACCTCACCGTCCGGCCATTCCTATCGCACGGCACCGGGCAGCAAGCTGCTCGTCCCCCAATTGTGCGTGCCGACTGGCGAACTCGAGCTACCGAATTCGAGGACCCGCGAGTGCAGTGATCGCGGCGCGATGATGCCACGACGTAAGCGAACAAGAGCCACCGATCGGCTTCAGCGAATCATGGCCGAGCGAAACGCAATCAGCGCAGCAGCGCGCGAGACATCACCACGCGCTGAATCTGGTTGGTGCCCTCGTAGATCTGGGTGATCTTGGCGTCGCGCATAAACCGCTCAACGGGGAAGTCGGTGGTATAGCCGGCGCCTCCGAAGAGCTGCACAGCCGCCTCGGTCACGTCCATGGCGGTGTCGGAGGCGAAGCATTTTGCGGCCGCGGAGATGAATCCGAGATTCGGCTCGCCGCGTTCGGCGCGGGCAGCGGCGGTGTAGACCATCAGCCGGGCCGCTTCGACTTTCATCGCCATGTCGGCCAGTTCGAACTGCACGCCCTGGAACTCGGAGATCGACTTGCCGAACTGCTTGCGGTCCTTGGTATAAGCGACCGCCGCATCCACCGCGCCCTGCGCGATGCCCACTGCCTGGGCACCGACGGTGGGCCGAGTGTGGTCGAGGGTCTGCAGTGCGGTCTTGAACCCCGTGCCGGGCTCGCCGATCATCCGATCGCCCGGGATGCGGCAGTTCTCGAAGTACAACTCGGTGGTCGGTGAGCCCTTGATGCCCATCTTCTTTTCCTTGGGGCCGGCGCTGAATCCCTCGTCGTCCTTGTGCACCATGAACGCCGAGATCCCGTTGGCACCCTTGTCCGGATCGGTGACCGCCATCACCGTGTACCAGGTCGACTTGCCGCCGTTGGTGATCCAGCACTTGGTGCCGTTGAGAATCCAGTCGTCGCCGTCGGCCTTGGCCCGAGTCCGCATCGACGCCGCGTCACTACCGGCCTCTCGTTCAGAAAGCGCATACGAGGCCATCGCCCCGTCGGTGGCCAGTGCCGGCAGCACCTGCTTCTTCAGCTCCTCCGAACCGCGCAGGATGAGGCCCATGGTGCCCAGCTTGTTCACGGCGGGGATCAACGACGCAGAGGCGTCGACCCGGGCCACCTCCTCAATCACGATGCAGGCCGCCACCGAGTCTGCGCCCTGACCGCCGTACTCCTCGGGAATGTGAACGGCGTTGAAACCGGACGTATTCAGCGCCGCCAGCGCCTCCTCCGGAAACCGCGCCTGCTCGTCGACCTCGGCGGCGTAGGGAGCGATTTCCCTTTCCGCCAGCGCGCGGATCGCCACCCGCAGCTCGTCGTGCTCCTCCGGCAACTTGTACACATCAAACGACGGGTCCCCGGCCCACTGCGCCATCCTGGCCTCCTCGCTACTCGCCGCTAAATTTACCCTGACGCTCCTGCAGCGCCGCATCCTTGGCCAGCACCGACTCCGCTAGCTGGTCCTGGAACGCGGCGATCCGGCCCCGAAGCGCCGGATCCGAAACCGCCAAAATGCGCACCGCCAACAGCCCTGCGTTGCGCGCGCCCCCGATCGACACGGTGGCCACCGGCACCCCGGCCGGCATCTGCGCGATCGACAGCAGCGAGTCCAGACCGTCGAGCCACGCCAGTGGCACCGGGACGCCTATTACCGGCAGCGGCGTCGCCGAGGCCACCATGCCGGGCAGGTGGGCCGCGCCGCCGGCACCGGCGATGATCACCTCGATGCCACGGTCGGCCGCACCTCGCGCGTAGTCGAGCATCCGCAGCGGAGTGCGGTGCGCCGACACCACCCCGACCTCGTAAAGCACGTCGAACTCGGCCAGCGCGTCGGCGGCGTCGGCCATCACCGACCAATCGCTGTCGCTGCCCATGATCACCCCGACCCGGGGGGCTTTAGTCATGCGGATCCCAACCGTCCGTCCACTGCCCGTGTGACAACCAGTGTGCCGCCAGCTCAGCGCGCTCGCGCAGATTCGCCAGCTGCGCGACATCATCACCGAGGAAGTTGACGTGGCCGATCTTGCGGCCGGGTCGTTCGCCCTTGCCGTAAAGGTGAACCCGGGCATCGGGCATCCGCGCGAACAGGTGATGCAACCGCTCGTCGACCGTCATCGTCGGCGTTTGCGCGGCGCCCAGCACGTTGGCCATCACCGTCACCGGCACCGTGGCGTCGGTATTACCGAGCGGGTAGTCGAGTACCGCGCGCAGATGCTGCTCGAACTGGCTGGTCCGCGCCCCGTCCATGGTCCAGTGCCCGGAATTGTGCGGCCGCATCGCCAGCTCATTGACCAGCAGCTGCCCATCGACCGTCTCGAACAGCTCGACGGCCAGCACGCCGACCACGCCGAGTTCGGCCGCCAATCGCAGCGCCAACTGCTGGGCCGCGGCGCCGACGCCGTCGCTCAGCGCCGGCGCCGGCGCGATCACCACCACGCAGATGCCGTCCCGCTGCACGGTCTCGACCACCGGCCAGGCCGCGCCCTGCCCGAACGGCGACCGCGCTACCAGTGCCGAGAGCTCGCGGCGCATCGCGACGCGCTCTTCGACCAGCACCGGCACACCGCAATCCAGATACTGCCGCGCGATCTCGCGGGCCTGCGCCAGGTCGGCCGCCATCCGCACCGCGCGACCGTCGTAGCCACCGCGGACCGCCTTGACCACGATCGGGCCGCCGATACGCGCGACGAACGCATTGACGTCATCAACGGCGTCGACTGCTGCGTAGCGCGGCACCGGGGCCCCCAGCGCCTCCAATCGTCGCCGCATGACGAGTTTGTCCTGGGCGTGCACCAGCGCCTGCGGCGGCGGCGCCACGTTGACGCCCTCGGCGACCAACTTCTCGAGCAGCTCGGTCGGGACGTGCTCGTGGTCGAAGGTCAGCGCGTCGGCGCCGGCAGCGACACGACGCAGATCGTCGAGGTTGGTGTGCGAGCCGATCACCACATCCGGGCTCACTTGCGCGGCCGGGTCGTCGGGGTCGGCGGCCAGCACCCGCAGGCTCTGACCCAGGGCGATCGCCGCCTGATGGGTCATCCGCGCGAGTTGGCCGCCGCCGACCATCGCGACGAGCGGCGCGGCGGTGGGGGTACTCGGCACGGCATTTATGGTGTCATGGCCCTTGAAGGCCCCTGAACGGGGTGTTTACCGGCGGTGACACCGTCGCTGGGCACGCGTAACGGGTAGTACGTACACTGCGACATTGTGTCCTTCGCCGATGCCACGATCGCGCGGTTACCGCGGCCGGTCCGTCCGTACGCCGAACGCCATCACGAACTGATCAAGTTCGCGATCGTCGGCGGCACGACGTTCGTGATCGACTCAGCGATCTTCTACACCCTCAAGCTGACGATTTTGGAGCCCAAGCCGGTGACCGCCAAGGTCATCTCGGGCATCGTCGCGGTCATCGCGTCCTACGTCTTGAACAGGGAGTGGAGCTTCCGGGACCGCGGTGGTCGGGAGCGTCATCACGAGGCGCTGCTGTTCTTTGCGGTCAGCGGCGTGGGTGTGCTGCTGAGCATGGCGCCGTTGTGGATTTCCAGCTATGTCTTCCAGCTGCGGGTGCCGACGGTGTCACTGACCGTGGAAAACGTCGCGGACTTCATCTCGGCCTACGTCATCGGCAACCTGCTGCAGATGGCGTTCCGCTTCTGGGCGTTCCGGCGCTGGGTGTTCCCCCACGAATTCGGCCGCAGCCAGGACAAGGCGCTGGAGTCGGCCCTTACTGCCGGTGGGATCGCCGAGGTCCTCGAGGACAACTTCGAAGAAGGCGGCACCGTTACACTGCTGCGGGCTTGGCGGTCGCGCCGTAACCGGTCGGCTCAGCTGGGCGATTCCTCAGACCCGAGGGTGTCGAAAACCTCGTGATATAGCAGCGCGTGGACTTGCTCCAGGCGCGGAATGTCGTAGAACTCCAACGGGTCTTGTGACGCCGACTCGACGAGCAGCGTGCCGGTGCGCAGTATCCGGTCGATAAGCCCATGCCGGAATTCCACGCTGTTGATCCGGGCCAGCGGGATGTCGATCCCGCTGCGGCTTAATACTCCGTGCCGGAACATCACTCGCCGGTCGGTGATCACGAAATGGGTTGTCAGCCAGTTCAGGAACGGCCAGAGCGTCAGCCAGCCGATGACAACCAGCCAGATCGCCCCGATGACGGCGAAGATGATCCTTTTCGCGCTCGGATCCCAGTTGGTGCTGTTGACGACCGCTGAGCCGAACGACGCTGCCGCGCTCGCCAGGATCAGGATGAGGACCGGTCCGGCCAGCCGCTTCCAGTGCGGGTGTCGATGCAAGACCACCTGTTCGCCAGAGGCCAGCACTTTTTCGGGATAACGGCCGGGGTAGCCCACGCTGGCACTTTAAACGCTGGGACGTAGGTGCGTGATGTCTCCGGCCGATATGGCCACCATTTGACCACCGGTGTCGACGCACAATCGGCCCGTCTCGTCGACGGCATGCGCGGTGCCCACCACCTCCCGATCACCGGGCAAAGTGGCCCGCACCCGAGCACCCAGGGTCAGGCTGTAGCGCTGATAATCGGCAACCAGCGCCGCGTCGGCGCCGCCGGCGCTGCGCCAGGCCTCGATGCGCACCGCTAATTCGCCAAGTATCTTGCGCGCCAACGCGTTTCGATCGATAGCCGACGACCGCAGCATCAGCAGCGAGGTAGCCGCCGGGTCCGGTGCTTCCTCGGCGGTCAGCGTTACGTTGAGCCCCAACCCGAGCACGATCACCGGCGTCGGCGCCGCAACCTCGGCGAGGATCCCGGCCAGCTTGCCGCCGTCGACCAGCACGTCGTTCGGCCACTTGAGACCCGGCGCCACGCCGCACTCCGCCGTTAGCGCGTCGGCCACCGCGACACCGGTGGCCAGCGGCAACCATCCCCAGCCCGACCGGGGGACCGACGCCGCGGCCACGCCCACCGACAGCGCGATCTGCGCGCCCGGCGGCGCCGACCACTGTCGCCCGTGACGACCACGACCCGCGTTCTGGTATTCGGCGAGCAACACCGATCCGTCGATATCGGCGCCGCCCTCCGCCCGGGCGATCAGATCGGCGTTGGTGGAGCCCGTTTCAGCGACCACGTCGAGTTGACGCCACGGCCTGCCCGCCCCGACCAGCCCGTCGCGCAGCGCCGCCGCGTCCAACGGCGTCCTGAGTGTGTCCATGAGATCGCAATATAAGGGACCGCTAAGATCGACAGCCATGACGAGCACTTCCGAGACTCATGCCGAAGGCCATGTGGAACCGAGAGCCGAGCACCACATCGACATCCACACCACCGCGGGCAAGCTCGCCGAACTGCGCAAGCGGTCCGAGGAGACGCTGCACCCGGTCGGCGAGGCGGCGGTCGACAAGGTGCATGCCAAGGGCAAGCTGACCGCGCGCGAGCGCATCTATGCCCTGCTCGACGAGGGGTCGTTCGTCGAGCTCGACGCGTTGGCCCGACACCGCAGCACCAACTTCGGGCTGAACGACAAGCGTCCGCTCGGCGACGGCGTGGTCACCGGCTACGGCACCATCGACGGCCGCGACGTGTGCATCTTCAGCCAGGACGTCACAGTGTTCGGCGGAAGCCTCGGCGAGGTCTACGGCGAGAAGATCGTCAAGGTCCAAGAGCTGGCGACCAAGACCGGCCGGCCGCTGATCGGCATCAATGACGGCGCGGGCGCCCGCATCCAGGAGGGTGTCGTCTCGCTGGGCCTATACAGCCAGATCTTCCACAACAACATCCTGGCCTCCGGCGTCATACCGCAGATCTCGCTGATCATGGGCGCTGCCGCCGGCGGGCACGTCTACTCCCCGGCGCTGACCGACTTCGTCGTGATGGTCGACCAGACCAGTCAGATGTTCATCACCGGTCCGGACGTCATCAAGACAGTCACCGGCGAGGACGTGACGATGGAGGAGCTGGGCGGTGCCCACACCCACATGGCCAAGTCCGGCACCGCGCACTATGTCGCCTCCGGTGAGCAGGACGCCTTCGACTATGTCCGCGAACTGCTGAGCTACCTGCCGCCCAATAACTTCACCGATCCGCCGCGGATTGCCGTGCCGGTTCCCGAGGGCGCGATCGAGGACAACCTCACCGCCGAGGATCTCGAGCTGGACACCCTGATCCCGGACTCGGCCAACCAGCCTTACGACATGCACGAGGTAATCACCCGCATCCTCGACGACGACGAGTTCCTCGAAGTGCAGTCTGGCTATGCCCAGAACATCGTGATCGGGTTCGGTCGCATCGACGGGCACCCGGTCGGCATCGTCGCCAACCAGCCGACCCATTTCGCCGGCTGCCTGGACATCAACGCCTCGGAAAAGGCCGCTCGCTTCGTTCGGACCTGCGACTGCTTCAACATCCCGATCGTCATGCTGGTGGACGTGCCGGGCTTCCTGCCGGGCACCGATCAGGAATACAACGGCATCATCCGCCGCGGCGCCAAGCTGCTGTATGCCTACGGCGAGGCCACCGTTCCCAAGATCACCGTCATCACCCGCAAGGCCTACGGCGGCGCCTACTGCGTGATGGGTTCCAAGGACATGGGCTGCGATGTCAACGTCGCCTGGCCGACCGCGCAAATCGCGGTGATGGGCGCATCCGGCGCGGTCGGTTTCGTCTACCGCCAGCAGCTGAAGGAAGCCGGCGAGGACGGCCGGGATGTTGATGCGCTTCGCTTACAACTGCAGCAGGAATACGAGGACACCTTGGTCAACCCGTACATCGCCGCTGAGCGGGGCTATGTCGACGCGGTCATCCCGCCGTCGCACACCCGCGGCTACATCGGGACGGCGCTGCGGCTGCTGGATCGCAAGATCGCCCAGATGCCGCCCAAGAAGCACGGGAACATTCCACTGTGAGCGACGAAAAAGCGCCTGGAAGTGAGCGTGAGACCCATGAGCCGCACATCCAGGTGCTCAGGGGCGAACCGACCGACGAGGAGCTGGCCGCGCTGATCGCGGTGCTCGGCAGCGCCGCCGGCGGCGGGGGCGAGGCAGCACCGCCGGAGCACAACCGGTGGGCGCTGCCCGTGGACAAATTGCGCTACCCGGTCTTCAGTTGGCAGAAGATCACGCTGCTGGAACGGACCCACATGCGCCGATGACCCGCCTGGTGCTCGGGTCCGCCTCACCGGGCCGGCTCAAGGTGCTGCGGCAAGCCGGCCTCGACCCGCTGGTCCTGGTCTCCGGCGTCGAGGAGGACGCGGTGATCGCCGCCTTGGGTTCGAATACCTCCCCCGGTGATGTCGTCCGCATCCTGGCCCAGGCCAAGGCCGACCAGGTTGCGGCCAACCTGGACGACACCGTTGCCACGGATTGTGTTGTCATTGGCTGCGATTCGATGCTCTACATTGACGGCCGACTGGTCGGCAAGCCGGCATCAGCCGATGCGGCGCGAAGCCAGTGGCAGTCGATGAGCGGTCGGTCCGGCCAGCTGTACACCGGGCACTGCCTGCTGCGGCTGCTCGACGGCAACCCTATTCGGCGCGCGTCCGAATCATCAGCTACCACAGTGCATTTCGCTAACCCAACTGCAGCAGACCTGGAAGCATACATCGGCAGCGGCGAACCGTTGGCGGTCGCCGGAGGATTCACGCTAGACGGGCTGGGCGGCTGGTTCGTCGACCGGATCGAGGGCGACCCGTCCAACGTCATCGGGCTGAGCCTGCCGCTGACCGCCACCCTGCTGCAACGCGTTGGCCTTTCGGTCGCCGAGCTGTGGGCCTGAATGGGAAGCGTCTATCCGGCGGGTAGGCTCGTAGTGTGCCATTACCAGCAGACCCCAGCCCGACGCTGAGCGCCTACGCCCACCCGGAACGGCTGGTGACCCCCGACTGGCTGGCCGGCAACCTAGGTCAGCCGGGTCTGGCCATCGTCGAATCCGACGAGGATGTCCTGCTTTACGACGTCGGTCATATCCCCGGTGCGGTCAAGGTCGACTGGCATACCGACCTCAACGACCCGCGGGTGCGCGACTACATCAACGGCGAGCAGTTCGCCGAATTGATGGATCGCAAAGGCATTTCCCGAGACGACACGGTGGTGATCTACGGGGACAAGAGCAACTGGTGGGCCGCGTACGCATTGTGGGTCTTCACGCTGTTCGGCCACCCGGACGTGCGGCTGCTCGACGGTGGGCGCGACCTGTGGCTCAGCGAGGGACGCGACACCACTTTGGATGTTCCGACCAAAACGTCGACCGGCTATCCCGTTGTGCAGCGCAATGATGCACCGATCCGCGCGTTCAAAGACGACGTGCTGGCCATCCTCGGCTCCGAGCCCTTAATCGATGTGCGATCGCCCGATGAGTACACCGGCAAGCGCACACATATGCCCGACTACCCCGAGGAAGGGGCGCTGCGCGCTGGGCATATCCCGACGGCGCAGTCGATCCCGTGGGGCAAGGCGGCCGACGACAGTGGGCGGTTCCGCAGCCGCGACGAGCTGCGGCAGCTCTACGGGTTCATCGAGCCGGACGACAAAACCATCGTTTATTGCCGCATCGGCGAGCGGTCTAGCCACACCTGGTTTGTGCTGACACATCTGCTCGGTATCCCCGGCGTACGCAACTACGACGGCTCGTGGACCGAATGGGGCAACACCGTCCGGGTGCCAATCGTCGCCGGCGAAAGCCCGGGGGCCGTAGCGGTCTGATGAGCATGCCCGCGCCGCTGGCCGAGGTGGTGTCCGACTTCGCCGAAGTTCAGGGCCAGGACAAGCTCGAGCTGCTGCTGGAATTCGCCAATGAACTTCCAGCTCTGCCGTCTTATCTGGAAGAGGCGGCGATGGAGCCGGTGCCCGAATGCCAATCGCCGCTGTTTCTGCACGTCGACGCCAGCGACGTCAACCGGGTGCGGCTGCACTTCAGCGCTCCGGCCGAGGCACCCACCACTCGTGGTTTCGCCTCGATACTGGCCGCCGGCCTCGACGAGCAGCCTGCCGCCGACATCCTGGCAGTGCCAGAGGATTTCTACACCGAGCTGGGCCTGGCCATGTTGGTCAGCCCGCTGCGGCTGCGTGGCATGTCGGCGATGCTGGCGCGAATCAAGCGGCGGCTGCGCGAGTCCGGCTGAAGTGGGCACCGGGTCGTATCGCTCACGGCGCGGCGCTTAAACTTCCCCCGACACGACTTGTAAGAATTTCTCTTAGACATGTGAGAAGTGCTCAGCCACATAGGAGGCGCAGTGCCTAGTCACGCCAGCTCGACGATCTCCAAGGTTCTTGTCGCCAATCGCGGTGAGATCGCGGTGCGGGTGGTCCGCGCGGCCAAAGATGCCGGCCTGCCCAGTGTGGCGGTGTACGCCGAGCCCGACGCCGACGCTCCTCACGTGAAGCTGGCCGATGAGGCGTTCGCCCTGGGGGGTCAGACCTCGGCAGAGTCCTACCTGGACTTTGGCAAGATCCTGGAGGCCGCCGAGAAGTCCGGCGCCAACGCGATCCACCCTGGCTACGGCTTCCTGTCGGAGAATGCCGACTTCGCCCAGGCCGTGATCGACGCCGGGCTGATCTGGATCGGTCCCAGCCCACAGTCGATCCGGGATCTCGGCGACAAGGTCACCGCACGGCACATCGCCGCCCGCGCGCAGGCCCCGCTGGTGCCCGGCACCCCCGACCCGGTGAAGGACGCCGAGGAGGTGGTTGCCTTCGCCAAGGAATACGGCGTGCCAATCGCGATCAAGGCGGCATTCGGCGGCGGTGGCCGCGGCATGAAGGTCGCCCGCACCATCGAGGAAATCCCCGAACTGTTCGAGTCGGCGACCCGCGAGGCGGTCGCGGCGTTTGGCCGCGGCGAGTGCTTCGTCGAGCGCTACCTGGACAAGCCCCGCCACGTCGAGGCGCAGGTGATCGCCGACAAGCACGGCAACGTCGTCGTCGCCGGAACCCGTGACTGCTCGCTGCAGCGCCGCTTCCAGAAGCTGGTCGAAGAGGCGCCCGCACCGTTCCTGACCGACGCGCAGCGCAAGGAGATCCACGAGTCGGCCAAGCGGATTTGCAAAGAGGCTCACTACTACGGCGCCGGGACCGTGGAATACCTGGTCGGCCAGGACGGGCTGATCTCGTTCCTCGAGGTCAACACCCGTCTGCAGGTCGAACACCCGGTCACCGAGGAGACCGCCGGCATCGACCTGGTGCTGCAGCAGTTCAAGATCGCCAACGGCGAGAAGCTCGACATCACCGAAGACCCGACGCCGCGCGGGCACGCCATCGAGTTCCGGATCAACGGCGAGGACGCCGGCCGCGGCTTCTTGCCCGCGCCCGGCCCGGTCACCCGGTATGACATCCCCACCGGGCCCGGTGTCCGGCTGGACTCCGGTGTCGAGGCTGGTTCGGTGATCGGCGGACAATTCGACTCGATGCTGTCCAAGCTGATCGTGTACGGCGCCAACCGCGAGGAGGCGCTGGCTCGCTCCCGCCGGGCGCTCGACGAGTTCCATGTCGAAGGGCTGGCCACCGTCATCCCGTTCCACCGCGCAGTGGTGTCCGACCCGGCATTCATCGGCGACGACAACGGCTTCTCGGTGCACACCCGCTGGATCGAGACCGAGTGGAACAACACCATCGAGCCCTTCACCGGGGGCGAGCCACTGGACGAAGAAGACGCCCGGCCGCGGCAGAAAGTTGTGGTTGAGGTCGGCGGTCGACGGGTTGAGGTTTCACTGCCCGGTGATCTGGCACTCTCCAACGGCGGCGACCCTGCTGTTACCGGTGTGATCAGGAAGAAGCCCAAGCCGCGGAAGCGTGGCGCGTTGGCCGGCGCAGCGGCATCAGGCGACGCGGTGACCGCACCGATGCAGGGCACCGTGGTGAAGGTCGCCGTCGAAGAGGGCCAAGAGGTCGCGACCGGTGACCTAGTGGTGGTGCTGGAAGCGATGAAGATGGAAAACCCGGTCACCGCACACAAAGACGGCACCATCACCGGGCTGGCAGTCGAGGCGGGCGCCGCAATCACCCAAGGCACGGTCCTCGCCGAGATCAAGTAGCTCTTGGATCCCCGCCGAACATAGACCCCGTCGAGATCAACGCTGGGCAGTGGTATTTGCGCGCACTGCGTGCGGACAGTCGCATCGACGATCGTCCTGCGCTCGCCGATCTGGTATAACGGACCCGGATCACGTCGCGCGCTGCCGCGTCGTGGTCAGCGAATACCAGCTACTCGTGGGCGGTGTGCGAGGTGACGGAGCGGGCAAGCCGAGGCTGCAGCCGCGGCCGCAGAATCGGTGCAGCGATTCGTCGCTGAACTGGGTTTCTTAGAAACGCCCTCAGGTCGTTGTAGGCCCCGTGCAGCCGGAGTACTGTTCGAAGAAGGTTGAGTTCACAGCCGCCCGGAACAACGTTACTTGACGTAGGGGGAGGCTAGTTCTCCCGGCCTCTGCCCGCGCGGCCTAACCGTTTGACGTTGTCCTTCAGCAAGATTGCTTGCCGACTGAT
This sequence comes from uncultured Actinomycetota bacterium, assembly GCA_963720085.1. Taxonomy (GTDB): domain Bacteria; phylum Actinomycetota; class Actinomycetes; order Mycobacteriales; family Mycobacteriaceae; genus Mycobacterium. The sequence continues at coordinate 43,006 of CAVRER010000027.1, read as the reverse complement.
GGAGTTACCCTAATGTTTCCCATGAGACATTCAAATTCTGCTTCCCCGGTTCGCGGGACTGATGCCGCAATTCCGTCACAGCCATGGGAAAACCACACTGCCCGATTCACCGCCGAGTGGGGTCCTTCGTTCGTGGTAATCACGGCGGACGGTGAGCTCGACGCATCCAATGCCAATCAGCTCGCGGATTACGTCCAGCGCTGCGCGGCAAATGCCAACCTGGTAGTCGTGAACTTAAGCGGCCTGGAATTCTTTGGAACTGCGGGCTTTTCAGCGCTGCATACCATCAACGTCCGATGCGCGGGCGCCGGTGTGCGCTGGGCCGTGGTGCCAAGTAAGGCCGTTTCCCGGTTACTGCGCATTTGCGACCCTGAAAACGCGCTGCCGCTGGCCGAGTCGGTGCCGGACATCTTGGACGGAGACGAGAAGCCCCACCGGCTATTCCAACTCGTCCCGCAGCCGCGCTAGCGACTTAGCGAGCAACCGCGAGACGTGCATCTGTGAAATACCGACCCGCTCGGCGATCTGTGTCTGCGTCATCGACTCAAAGAACCTGAGTACCAACACAGTTCGTTCGCGCTCCGGCAGCCTGTCGAGCAGCGGACGTAGCGCCTCGCGGTTCTCGATCCGCTCGAGACCGGCGTCCACATCGCCAAGCGTGTCGGCAATGGCTCGGGTGTCGTCATCACCAGTGCTGGCGCCGCTATCAATGGACAGTGTGTTGTAGGAGCTACCGGCCACCAGGCCCTCGATGACCTCCGCGCGGTCCATATCGAGTTCGTCGGCGAGTTCAGAGGCAGTCGGTGCTCGGCCCAGCCGTTGGGAAAGATCGGCGGTTGCCGTCCCGAGCCGCAAGTGCAGTTCTTTCAAACGCCGCGGAACCTTGACCGACCAGCTGTTGTCCCGGAAATGCCGACGGACCTCTCCCATGATGGTGGGCACCGCAAAGGAGACGAAGTCGGAGCCGGCGTTGACGTCGAAGCGGGCAACAGCGTTGACCAGTCCGACGCGCGCTACTTGAACCAAGTCGTCCCGTGGTTCCCCGCGGCCCTCGAAGCGGCGGGCGATGTGATCGGCCAACGGCAGGCAGCGCTCCACGATCTTGTCCCGATGGCGCTGAAATTCCGACGAGGCGGCGTCGAGAGTCGCCAACTCACGGAACATTTCCGGAACGTCAGCGTATTCGTTGGGACGAGATGACGAACCGCCGACAGCTCGGGCTGTCACCTGTCGGAGCCCGCCCGTCGGGTTGTGAGCATGACGCCGAAGACGCCGCGCCCGCCATCAGGCTCGCGACCGTCGTGGAAAGTCTGTACGTCGTCGGTCAGCGATGTCAGCACGTGCCAGCTGAAGCTGCCTGGCGTCACCACGTCGTAGTTGTCACATGTCGCCGACGCCTCGACCACCAATTCGTCGGCTCGCGGATCGACCACGATGGCCAGCGTGGCACCTGGGATCGCCGAGCGAATCAACCGGGTGCACACCTCGTCGACCGCCAGCCGTAGGTCGGCAACTGCATCGAAATCGAGATCCTCAAAGGTGCCGACCGCCCCGACCAACGTGCGCAGTACCGCCAGATTCTCCAGCCGCGCGGCAACACGCAGTTCGATCGCGCGGTCGCCGCGTTGCTGGTTCGTATCTTGCTTTTCAGCAGCGGTCATGGGGCCTCCCGGCAGTATTTGACCGACACTACCCTGGGGCTCAAGCCGGTTAGTCATGATCGCCGCCGGGTATTAGGTAGGCCATGAACGCAAGCGAGATGACGGAGACGTTGTGTTCGTAATCCTGTCGCCGATGCTCGGGTGACCGGGATACCGAGGCAGGGACGGGCAGCTTCAAGCTCATCATGGTGTACAGCTAATACCCACTAGCCTCGGCAATTAAAACCCGCTTGATCCAGCTGAAGGTGAGCCTCAGGCGCGCCCGCAACAGTTTTTCCGACGAGACTCCTATCGCCGACGCCGTCGAACAAGAGCGGGAAACCACGCTCGGACCCACTGCCTCCGACTGGCAAGAACAGCACCAGGACATCGTCGGCGCCGCTTGGCATGTCAGGCTATTCGAGCCTGTCGAAAGACAAGTTGATCAAAAAGCTGCGAGACCACTAAGCGTCGCGGGCCCTCGGCTTGTCAGCTTGCGGGCCGTTGGCGCGGAACTTCGGGGTGTGCGTCGTACCAGCGGTCTTCGATTCTGCGCACTCGCCGGTGCTCGAACGCCAGCCACACCAGACCGAACGTCATCGTCGCGACGGCGACGACGCCTATGGTCATGCCCTGGCTTTGGTGCCCGGTCCCGAACGCCGCCAGACAACCCACGACGGCGATCACGCCAGCCACGACTAGTAGATAGCCGGGCCAGCGCAACACATCGATCATCGACTCGCCTGCATGTGACCGTGTCGTCCGCACATGGTCGACGGGGTCACGATAGGTGTCACCCATGACTGCACCTTTCTCCGGTCCCCTCTCCCCTGCCCGTTGGGCCGTGCCTACAACGTTAGAACGCCCAAAGACGGCGCGGAAGTAGTTGGCATACTTGCCTAGAGTCCGGTCAACCAGCCAGAACGGGTCCGGCGATCGCAGGCACCCCCATTGTGAGCGTCACGAGCATCAGCATCAAAAGAAACCACCCGGCACCCTGCCAGGCCCACCAGATGCCGTGGTCTCGCCAGATGCGATAAGTACGCAGAAATGCCCGGCACCCCGCGGCGAACAAGATGAGCGGCGCGCCGAACGCCAGGATCGTCAACTGGGGCGCACCGCACGCGACGGTGTCGATGGCCATCGCGCCTTTGCAGGTGCTGGCCCACAGTGCGGCGATGACGAGGAACGCCAGTCCTGCAACTGCGGCCAGAACCGCGAACTGGATGGCGGCGTGTACTTCGTGGTCGTCCTGCCCGAGGTGGTCACCGTCTGAGCGCCGATGTTGTGTCTGCATCTTGAACCTCTATTCTGCGAACTTGCCGCAGAGCCTCGCCATCGTCACACGCCGCCGACGCGCACCGTTGCGGGTTACCCCGTGTTGAGCGAGGAGTAAACATCCCGGAGGGCCGCGATCGCCTCGTCGATCTCGGCGCGCGCGACGGTCAGCGCCGGCCGGAAACGCACGCTGGCTTCACCGCTGGGCAGCACAATCACCCCGCGTTGCCACAACCGGCGGAGCAACTCATCGCGGTCGGTGGTGGTCGGCAGGCTGAACGCGCACATCAAGCCGCGGCCACGAACATCGAGCACGACTGCCGGGAAGTCGTCGGCGAGATCGTCGAGGCGTGCCCGCAAATAGCGGCCCACAGCGGCGGCATTCTCGAACAGCTCGTCGGTTTCGATGACCTCCAAGATGCGCCGCGCGCGGACCATGTCGGTGAGGTTGCCGCCCCAGGTCGAGTTGATCCGGGAAGCCACCGCGAACACGTTGTCCGAGACTTCGTCGACCCGCCGTCCTGCCATCACCCCGCATACTTGTGTCTTCTTACCGAACGCAACCACGTCGGGCGCGACGCCCAATTGCTGGTAGGCCCAAGCGGTTCCAGTCAAACCGCAGCCTGTCTGCACCTCGTCGAAGATCATCAGCGCGTCGTATGCATCGCACAGCGCGCGCATCGCGGCGAAGAACTCAGGCCGGAAGTGCCGGTCGCCACCCTCGCCCTGGATGGGTTCGGCGACAAAGCAGGCGATGTCGTGCGGGTAAGCCTCAAAAGCGGCCCGGGCCTGTCGCAGCGATTCGGCTTCCAACGCGTCGATCTCGACGCCGGGACGCAGATACGGCGCATCGATGCGCGGCCAGTCGAACTTGGGGAAGCGAGCAACCGCGACCGGGTTGCTGTTGGTCAGCGACAGCGTATAGCCGCCGCGGCCGTGAAACGCTCCACGCAAATGCAACACCCGGGTGCCCAGCTCCGGGTCGATGCCACGTGCTTCGTTGTGCCGGCTCTTCCAGTCGAACGCGACCTTCAGCGCGTTCTCCACTGCCAGTGCACCGCCGTCGACGAAGAACAGATGCGGCAGCGCCGGATCGCCCAGCACCCGGGCGAAGGTTTCGACGAAGCGGGCCATCGGCACCGAGTACACGTCGGAGTTACTCGGTTTGTTGACCGCGGCGTCGGTGAGCTCAGCACGGAACTCGTCGTCGTAGGCCAGCGCCGGGTGGTTCATGCCCAGCGCCGACGAGGCGAAGAACGTGAACATGTCCAGGTAGCGCCGGCCATCGCGGGCATCGACCAGATACGAGCCCGCCGAGCGATCCAGGTCGAGCACGAAATCCAGGCCGTCGACCAGGATGCTGCGCGCCAACACCTGGTGGACCCGGTCAGGTTCGAGTTGCCGATCGGCCAAAAGCGTGGGTGCCAGTACGCCAGTCACGACACCCACCGTATCAGGAATTTTTACGGTATCTTGACGTGATGCCGTAACTATTACGGTACAAATTGTCGATCATCGTAAAAAGTCTGTAAAATGATCGTGCTGCGGGTTCGCACGTCGGCGGCTGTCCGGATCTGCTGCAGCAGCTCTTCGAGCGCTCGCGGGGACTCCACGCGCACCAGCAAGATGTAGCTTTCCTCACCGGCCACCGAGTGACACGACTCGATCGCGTCGATGTGTTGCAGGCGAGCGGGCGCATCATCGGGTTGAGAGGGATCGAGAGGAGTGATGGCCACGAACGCCGACAACAGATGTCCGACCACTTCGGGATCGATCCGCGCCGAGTATCCGGTGACGACGCCGCGAGACTCCAGCCTGCGCACCCGCGACTGGACCGCCGAGACCGACAGTCCAGCGCTCGCGGCCAACTCCGACAATGTCGCGCGGCCGTCGGCGACGAGCGCGCGCACCAAGATCCGGTCGATGTCGTCGAGCGTCTCAGCCATGGCCGGAGAGTATCGCAGCGGTGAGGGCCATTGAGCCGCGCGAAAAGATTGCCGACGTGGCGGCTGCGGGAGCTCTTCGCCGCCGGCCTGTCCGCGATGTACGGCAGCGAGGTGCCCGCGTACGCCACGCTGGTCGAGGTGAGCACCCAGGTCAACCGTGATTACGCCGCCCGCAATGCGGGCGCGGAGCGGCTGGGCTCGTTGTCCCGGGTGACCGCCGAGCGGCACGGCGCGATCCGGGTCGGCACGCCCGACGAGTTGGCCGCTGTCGCCGACCTGTTCTGCGCCTTCGGCATGGTCCCGGTCGGCTACTACGACCTGCGCGACGCCGTCTCGCCGGTTCCGGTGGTGTCGACCGCATTTCGGCCCATCGACTCCGATGAGTTAGCGGGCAACCCATTTCGAGTGTTTACCTCGATGCTGGCGCTTCGCGATCCGCGTTTCTTCGACGCCGACTTGCGGGCCCGGGTGCAGACGTTTTTGGGACGCCGCCAACTGTTCGATCCGGCGTTGATCGCCTGGGCCCGAGTGATCGCGGCCGACGGCGGCTGCGCTGCCGACGAGGCTGACGACTTTGCCGCGCGGGCCGTGGCGGCGTTCGCGCTGTCACCCCAACCGATCGAAAAGTCTTGGTATGACGAGCTATCGCGGGTATCGGCGGTAGCCGCCGACATCGCCGGAGTCACGTCAACCCACCTCAATCACCTGACGCCGCGGGTGCTCGACATCGACGAGCTGTACCGGCGGATGACCGCGCGCGGCGTCACGATGATCGATGCCATCCAGGGACCGCCCCGCTGGGACGGACCCGCGGTGCTGTTGCGCCAGACGTCGTTTCGGGCACTCGCCGAGCCACGCCGGTTTCGCACCGACGACGGAACGGTCATCGAGGGCTCGCTGCGGGTCCGCTTCGGCGAGGTCGAGGCACGTGGTGTGGCGCTGACGCCCAAGGGCCGGGAGCGTTACGACGCAGCGATGGCTTGTCTTTCTGGTAAAGAGGATCCCGCCACAGTCTGGGGCCAGTACTTTCCAGCGACCGACGACGAGATGGCCGCCCAGGGGCTGGCCTACTACCGCGGCGGCGACCCATCCAAACCCGTTGTCTACGAGGACTTTCTGCCAGCCTCAGCGGCCGGAATCTTCCGGTCCAATCTGGACCGCGACACCGAGACTATAGCGGCCAACGAGGTCGCCGACGACTCCGGCTACAGCGTGGACTGGATGGCGGGAGCGATCGGTCGCCACATCCACGACCCTTACCTGCTCTACGAATCGCTGTGCAAGGAGGCACTTGGGTGACCACCACCGCCACCGTTGACGAGTTGCGAACGCGCGCCCGCCGGGCGCTGGACGCAGTCGGCTGCGACATAACCCTTAGCGCCCTCGGTGAGCCGGGCGAGCACGGCCTGCCGGCAAGCACACCGATCACCGGCGACGTCTTGTTCACCGTCGAGCAGACCACGCCGGAGCAGGCCGAGCGCAGCATTACCGATGCCGCGCAAGCGTTTTCCACCTGGCGAGCCACTCCGGCTCCGGTACGCGGTGCACTGGTGGGCCGACTGGGCGAGCTGCTCACCGACTACAAGCAAGACCTCGCCACGCTGGTGACGATCGAGGCGGGCAAGATCACCGCCGAGGCGCTGGGCGAAGTGCAGGAGATGATCGACGTCTGCCAGTTCGCGGTCGGCCTCTCGCGTCAGCTCTACGGGCGCACGATCGCCTCCGAGCGGCCGGGGCATCGGCTGATGGAGACCTGGCATCCCCTCGGCGTGGTCGGGGTAATCACCGCGTTCAACTTCCCGGTCGCGGTGTGGGCATGGAACACCGCGGTGGCGCTGGTCTGCGGGGACACTGTGGTGTGGAAGCCGTCCGAGCTGACCCCGCTGACGGCGCTGGCCTGCCAGGCGCTGATTGAACGGGCCGCCAGTGACATTGGGGTGTCGGCTCGTGTGAGCGCCCTGATCACCGGTCACCGCGAGATCGGCGAGCAACTCGTCGACGACCAACGGGTCGCGCTGGTGTCCGCGACCGGCTCGGTGCGCATGGGTCAGCAGGTCGGACCCCGGGTCGCGCGGCGGTTCGGCCGGTCGCTGCTGGAACTGGGCGGCAACAACGCCGCCGTCGTCACGCCATCGGCCGACCTGGAGCTGGCGGTGCGCGCCATCGTGTTCGCCGCCGCCGGCACCGCCGGCCAACGCTGCACCACCCTGCGCCGGCTGATCGTGCACCGCTCGGTGGCCGACGATGTGGTGAGGCGCATCGCCGCCGCATATCGGCAGCTGCCGATCGGCGATCCGGCGACTGAGGGCACGCTGGTTGGTCCGCTCATCCACGAGACGGCCTACCGCGACATGGTGGGCGCGCTGGAACAGGCGCGCGCCGACGGCGGCGAGGTGGTCGGCGGTGAGCGCCACGACATGGGCCAACCAAGCGCCTACTACGTCGCGCCGGCCGTGGTGCGGATGCCGTCGCAGACCGACATTGTGCACACCGAGACGTTCGCGCCGATCCTCTACGTATTGGTCTACGACGATCTCGATGACGCCATCGCGCTGAACAACGCCGTGCCTCAGGGCTTGTCGTCGGCGATCTTCACCACGGACATGCGCGAGGCGGAACGCTTCATCGACGGGTCCGACTGCGGCATCACCAACGTCAACATCGGCACCTCGGGCGCCGAGATTGGCGGCGCGTTCGGCGGCGAGAAGCAGACCGGCGGCGGCCGGGAATCCGGGTCGGACGCCTGGAAGGCCTACATGCGCCGTGCCACCAACACCGTCAACTACTCAGGCGAGTTGCCGCTGGCGCAGGGCGTGCACTTCGGCTGAGACCGCCGGACCACACCGTCGAGGTCAGCCGTCGTCGCCGTCCGTCGGTGCAGCGTGCCGGGCACTGTAACGAATCATCCAGATCGCCGCGGCGATGCCTACGATCAGCAGGCCCAGCGCGCCGAGCTCCAGCAGGAGGCGATTGATGTCCTGGTTCGAATGTGGCTCCTCGAATGCCGCGGTAACAGCCAGGATCCGTCGCACGCTGGCAATTAACCCGATGAACAGAAACGGCTCGGCGGCGATTTGGTGATAGACCAGGACGGCCCGGAGCGTGGCGGCAATCTCCGCGATGATGAGGACCAACAGCACACGGTCCAGGACCAGGACGCCGCCCTGCAGCGTGCCTACCTTGTGGGTTGCGGCTTGCACGACCGCTTGTGCGCCGCCGATCACCACCAGGACCGCGGCCGCAACCAGGAGCAGGAAGGCGATCGCGTAGACCACGGTTTCGAAGCTGTCGACCAGGGCGCCGACTCGATGACTCAGCCGGGGACGGATGTTGGGGCTTTTCGCATCCATCGGTCAGGGATTCTATTCTCGCGTTGCCCGACGGGACGCCTGAAAAAAGACCTGAAAAAGGCTTAGGTATCGGCCGCCAATTCGCTAGCTAACGACGTCCGCCACCCCATCGCCGATTATTGACGGATGCGTCGGCAATAACAGGTTTGCAGAGGCTTCGTGAGCGTTGACGGCCTGCGCGAAGGATCGACCAGTACCATCTGGTCTATGCGAACGCCCCGGCGCCGGTTATCTCCGGACGACCGCCGCGCCGAGTTGTTGGCACTAGGTGCGGAAGTCTTCGGCCAACGACCCTACGACGAGGTCCGAATCGACGAGATCGCCGAGCGGGCCGGTGTGTCCCGGGCGTTGATGTATCACTACTTCCCGGACAAGCGGGCGTTCTTCGCCGCCGTCGTCAAAGGACAGGCAGACCAGCTGTTCGAGACCACCAACGCCCTACCGTCACCAGGCCAGTCGCTGTTTGAGGAAACCCGGGACGGCGTCCTGGCCTACATGCAGTACCACCAGGAGCACCCGCACGCGGCCTGGGCCGCATACGTCGGCCTCGGCCGCTCCGATCCGGTGTTACTCGGCATCGACGACGAGGCCAAGGATCGGCAGATGGAACACATCATGAACCGCATCATGGAGGTCGACGGCCCGGGTACCGAGCTCCCGCCCGACGTGGAACGCGACCTGCGGATCGTCATCCACGGGTGGCTGGCGCTGACCTTCGAGGTGTGCCGGCAGCGGATCATCCACCCCGCGACCGACGCGGGCCACCTGAGCGAAACCTGCGCTCACTCGCTGCTCGATGCGATCATCCGGGTCAACGGGATTCCCGAACAACTCGCCAAGGCGGTCGGTCCCGACCAGCGCTGACGCCGGCTACTCACGCACGGCCGCGACATTTGGCCCCTTGTCAGTGCCCGCTGGCACCATTGGCTAGGTGAGCACCGTGCCCGCTGATCCACTCGCGCGGTTCAGTGTCGTCACCCGCAACTGGTTCGCCGGTACCTTCGCTGCGCCGACCGCGGCCCAGGCCGACGCCTGGGCGGCGATCGCCGATGGCCATAACACCCTGGTCGTTGCGCCGACCGGTTCGGGTAAGACACTGGCCGCGTTTCTGTGGGCAATAGACAGACTCGCCAGCCTGACCGGCGCACCGCGCGACGAACGAGCGCCCGGCACCCGGGTTCTGTACGTGTCGCCGCTGAAGGCCTTGGCCGTTGACGTCGAGCGCAACCTGCGCACCCCGCTGGCGGGAATGACCCGGGTCGCCGAACGGCGCGGTCTACCCCCGCCGGAGATCACCGTCGGGGTGCGATCGGGCGACACCCCGCCCGCGCAGCGCCGCCAGCTCATCGCCCGGCCGCCGGCCGTGTTGATCACCACGCCGGAGTCCCTGTTCTTGATGCTGACCTCGGCGGCGCGCGAGACCCTGGCCGGCGTGGAAACCGTGATCGTCGACGAGATCCACGCCATCGCCGGCACCAAGCGGGGCGCTCACCTGGCGCTGTCGCTGGAGCGGCTCGACGACATGTTGCAGGCACCCGCGCAGCGCATCGGCCTGTCGGCGACTGTGCGCCCGCCCGAGGAGGTTGCCCGGTATTTGTCCGGTGCAGCACCCACGACCATCGTGGCGCCCGCGGCGACGAAGACCTTCGAGCTGACTGTGCAGGTGCCGGTCCCGGACATGGCCAACCTGGCGGACAACACCATCTGGCCCGATGTGGAAGCGCGACTGGTTGACCTGGTCGAAGCGCACAACTCGACGATCGTGTTCGCCAACTCACGGCGACTGGCCGAGCGACTGACCGCTCGACTCAACGAGATCCACGCCGAACGCTCGGGAGTGGAATTACCCTCCGCCGCCAACCCGCGGGTCGCCGGCGGCGCCCCGGCCCAGTTGTTGGGCAGCGGGCAGACTTACGGCGCCCCGCCCGTGCTGGCCCGTGCCCACCACGGTTCGGTCAGCAAGGAACAGCGTGCTGTTGTCGAAGAGGAGCTCAAATCTGGGCGGCTGAAGGCGGTGGTGGCGACCTCGAGCTTGGAGCTGGGCATCGACATGGGCGCCGTCGACCTGGTCATCCAGGTGGAGGCGCCGCCGTCGGTGGCCAGTGGCCTGCAGCGCATCGGCCGCGCCGGACATCAGGTTGGCGAGATCTCTCAAGGGGTGCTGTTCCCCAAACACCGCACCGACCTGATCGGCTGCGCGGTAACCGTGCAGCGCATGCTCACCGGTCAGATCGAGACGATGCGGGTGCCCACCAACCCGCTCGACATTCTCGCCCAGCACACCGTGGCCGCGGCGGCGCTAGAACCGCTCGACGTTGACCACTGGTTCGACACCGTGCGACGCAGCGCGCCATTCGCGACGCTGCCGCACAGCGCATTTGAGGCCACGCTGGATCTGCTGTCCGGCAAGTACCCATCAACCGAGTTCGCCGAGCTGCGACCGCGGCTGGTTTACGACCGGGATACCGGTACGGTGACGGCACGGCCGGGCGCGCAGCGGCTGGCGGTCACCTCGGGCGGCGCGATCCCGGACCGCGGCCTGTTCACCGTCTACCTGGCTACTGATTCCGAAAAGCCTTCTCGCGTAGGCGAACTCGATGAGGAGATGGTCTACGAGTCCCGACCCGGCGATGTTATCTCGTTGGGAGCCACCAGCTGGCGGATTACCGAGATCACCCACGACCGGGTTTTGGTGATCCCGGCGCCTGGTCAGCCGGCCCGGCTGCCGTTCTGGCGCGGCGACAATGCCGGGCGCCCCGCCGAGTTGGGCCGGGCAGTCGGCGAGTTCACCGGCGAGCTGGCCGGCCTGGCTCGCGATTCGTTCGAAAAGCGTTGCGCTGAACTGGGTTTCAACGACTACGCTACCGACAACCTGTGGCGGCTCCTGGATGACCAGCGCGCCGCCACCACGGTGGTGCCCAGCGACGCCACCTTGCTGGTCGAGCGGTTCCGCGACGAGCTGGGCGACTGGCGGGTGATCCTGCACTCCCCATATGGCCTGCGCGTACATGGCCCGCTAGCACTCGCGGTGAGCCGGCGACTGCGCGACCGCTACGGCATAGATGAGAAGCCGAGCGCCTCCGATGACGGCATCGTGGTCCGGTTGCCGGACACGTTCTCCGAGTCCGGGCCTGCCGACAAGCCACCGGGTGCCGAACTGTTCGTCTTCGATGCCGACGAGATCGATCCGATCGTCACCGCAGAAGTCGGTGGGTCGGCGCTGTTCGCCTCGCGATTCCGGGAGTGTGCGGCGCGTGCCCTGCTGCTGCCGCGGCGGCATCCCGGCCGCCGATCGCCGCTGTGGCATCAACGCCAGCGCGCCGCTCAGCTGCTCGATGTGGCCCGCAAATATCCGGACTTCCCGATCGTGCTGGAGGCGGTCCGCGAATGCCTGCAGGACGTCTACGACGTTCCGACGCTGGCCGGGCTGATGGCTGAGATCGCTGCACGCAAGGTGCGCGTATTGGAGACCGAGACCGCCACGCCGTCTCCGTTCGCGGCCTCGCTGCTGTTCGGCTATGTCGGCGCGTTCATGTACGAGGGCGACAGCCCGCTGGCCGAGCGCCGCGCTGCGGCCCTGTCGCTTGACGCCACGCTGCTGGCTGAACTGCTAGGCCGCGTCGAGCTGCGCGAGCTGCTCGACGCGGAAGTCGTCGCCGCGACCGGCAGGCAACTGCAGCATCTGTCGGCCGACCGGGTAGCCCGTGATGCCGAGGCGGTCGCTGATCTACTGCGGCTGCTGGGCCCGTTGACCACCGAAGAAGTCGCCGCCCGGGCCAGCGGTGCCGATGTCGGCGGCTGGTTGGAAGGTCTGTGCGCCGCCAAACGCGCGTTGGCCGTTTCTTTTGCCGGACAGAGCTGGTGGGTCGCGATCGAGGACATCGGCCGGCTGCGCGACGGCGTGGGGGTGGCCGTGCCGGTCGGCGTGCCAACCAGCTTCACCGAGGCGGTCAGCGATCCGCTGGGTGAGCTGCTGGGCCGATACGCCCGCACCCACGCGCCGTTCAGCACCTCCGACGTCGCCGCCCGGTTCGGGCTGGGCCTACGGGTATCGGCCGACGTGCTGGGCCGGCTGGCCGCCGATGGGCGGCTGGTCCGCGGCGAGTTCTCCGCAGAGGCGGCCGGTGACCAGTGGTGTGACGCCGACGTATTGCGGATCCTTCGCCGCAGATCGCTGGCGGCGCTGCGGGCGCAAGTCGAGCCGGTCAGCACCAGCGCGTACGCGCGATTCCTGCCGGGCTGGCACCAGGTCGGCTCGGCTACTAGCGCCGGCATTGACGGGCTGGCGACCGTCGTCGACCAGCTGGCCGGCGTCCCGCTGCCCGCCTCGGCAGTCGAATCGCTGGTGCTTCCCCCTCGGGTCCGCGACTACTCCCCCGCCATGCTCGACGAACTACTGGCTTCCGGCGAGGCTGTCTGGTCGGGCGCCGGATCCATCTCGGCCAGCGACGGCTGGATCGCGTTTCATCCGGCTGACACGGCGCCGCTGACCCTGACTGCCCCCGCTGCGATCGAGCTGACCGCGGCCCACCAGGCGATCCTGGACACGCTGGCCGGCGGCGGGGCCTTCTTCTTCCGGCAACTCGCGCAAGGCCTTGCAGGTGGTCAAGTCGGCGAGCAAGAGCTCAAAGCGGCACTGTGGGAACTCATCTGGGCCGGCTCGGTCACCGGCGACACCTTCGCGCCGGTCCGCGCGATGCTGGGTGCTGGCCCGGGCAGCCGCCGACGGTCCACCCCTGCCCACCGGCTGGGTCGCGGAGCGCGTCCGCCCCGGCTGAGCCGCTACAGCGTCGCGCACGCCCAATCCCGCGCCACCGACCCCACGGTGGCCGGCCGTTGGTCAGCGCTGCCTTTGCCCGAACCGGATTCGACGCTGCGGGCACACCACCAAGCCGAGCTGCTGCTGAACCGCCACGGCGTGCTGACCAGAGGCGCGGTGGCGGCCGAAGCAGTACCGGGCGGATTCGCGATGCTCTATAAGGTGCTGACCACGTTCGAGGAAGCTGGCCGATGCCAACGTGGCTATTTCGTCGAGTCGCTGGGCGGCGCCCAGTTCGCAGTGGCATCAACGGTCGACCGGTTGCGCGGCTACCTCGACGAGCCCGGCTCTTTCGAAGACCCGACGCTCCACGAGTACCGGGCGGTGGTACTGGCTGCCGCCGACCCCGCCAACCCATACGGCGCCGCGTTGCCCTGGCCGTCCCGCGCACCGGAGGAAGACGGAGGCGCCCGACCGGGCCGCAAAGCCGGAGCGCTGGTTGTGCTGGTCGACGGCGAACTGGTCTGGTTTGTCGAGCGCGGCGGCCGCACGCTGTTGACCTTCCGCGACAATCCTCACGTCAACCGCGCGGCAGGCGCAGCGTTGGCCGAGCTGGTAACGGCGGGGCGGGTCAGTTCGATTCTGGTTGAGCGGATCAACGGCCTCGCGGTGCTGGGACTCGACGTGTCCGCGCCGGCCGTCAGCGCGCTGTCCGACGCCGGGTTCGCCCGGACCCCACGCGGGCTTCGGCTGCGATAGCGCATGCCCGAGGGGGACACCGTCTTTCACACCGCAGAAACACTGCGGAAGGCACTCGCCGGTCGCACACTGACGCGATGCGATGTGCGGGTGCCGCGCTTTGCGGCCGTCGACCTGACCGGTCAGGTGGTCGACGAAGTGGTTAGCCGCGGCAAGCACCTGTTCATCCGCGTCGGGCCGGCCAGTATCCACTCGCATCTGAAGATGGACGGGAGCTGGCGGGTGAGCGCGCGCCCGCCCGATCACCGGGTGCGAATTGTCTTGGAAGCAGACGAAATTCGCGTCGTCGGGATTGACCTCGGCGTGCTGGAGATCCTCGACCGGCAACACGACGAGGACGCGGTGGCGCATTTGGGGCCGGACTTGCTCAGCGCCGACTGGGATCCGCGGGTCGCGGTCACCAACCTGATGGCCGACCCGGAGCGGCCCCTCGCCGAGGCGCTGCTGGACCAGCGGGTGATGGCCGGGATCGGCAATGTCTATTGCAACGAACTGTGTTTCGTCAGCGGACGACTGCCTACCGCGCCGGTCGGCTCGCTGCCCGACCCGCAGCGGCTGGCCATGCGAGCACGAGAAATGCTGTGGGCCAACCGGTCACGGTGGAATCGCTGTACTACCGGCGACACCCGATCCGGCCGCCAGCTCTGGGTGTACGGGCGCGCCGGACAGCAGTGCCGTCGCTGCGGCACCGCGATCGAAAAGGACGACACCGGCGACCGTGGTGCCTACTGGTGCCCCGCCTGTCAGCATTAGAACCCCCGCGAGTGGCCAGTTATGACACACCTTTTCGTCAAATCGGTGCCACAACTGGCCACTCGGCGCACTCGGGCTAGGTCAGGCCAAGCAGCATGTTTATGGTCTCGGTTGCAACGGCCGGATCGAAGGTGGTCAGGAAGCCGGCCACCGTCGAGATCTCACCCACGCCGTCACCCACCGCTGGGCTGCCGCCCGGCAGGAGGCTGGTGAGCAATTCGGCCAGCGTCTCGGCGCCAACGGTTGAGGAGCCGAAGAGTCCGCCAGCCGGGAGGTCGCTAACGAACACGTTCCAGTGCTCGCTGAGATCGCTTGATGTGAAGCCCAACAGCTGATAAACGTGATCGCTGCCTAGGTTGACGGCGGGACTGTCTATGTACCCTTGCACGGTTTCGGTCGCGGCGTTCGTCTGTAGTAGCGAACTCAGCAAGTCGCTCACCGTGCTGGTGCCGCTCAGTGTGCCGATGTCGAGGGCGGGCGTGCATAGGGGCGCCGAATTCGCAGATAGCGGTGACGAATCCGGTGAGGTCCAGTGAACCACTCGGACCAATGCCCAGGGCGTTGAACAAACTGTCAACTGTTTCACGGTGCCGCCGCCCCCAACAAGTCCGACAGCGCCCCGTCGATCGTTTGACCGGCGACCGGTGAGCCGCCCACATACAAAGCGCTCAGTAGTTGGTCCACCGTGTCGCTGAGCCCGGGACCACCGATGTCGCCCACGGTCAAATTGTCCGGGTTGAGTAGCAGCGCGACGTCGCGCTGGCCAGTTCGCCTTTCGACCAGGCCTTAGCGAACCTGTTGGATGCACTGGGGATCGGCAACCAGACTCTGCCCGGTCTGGTGGGACCCAACCTCACGATTGATCAGTTTCTAACCAGCTCGGTTGGCCTCACCACCACATCCGACCTGGGTCAATTGTCATCCGGCAACCTAGAGTGCTCTTTGTCACATGTCAAGTAGTTCTTCGTCACGTGTCGAGTAACTGGATCGATGCCGTTCTGGGTGCGACCGGGGCCCACGGGCGCCGACGACACTGTCGAATGGGTGGCGTAGCGGTGCCCGGCCTGCCAACGCTGAACGCCCAGGGCATGTCCGTTCGGTTAACGATCGCAGTGGCTCCGCCAGTCTGGCCGTGGCATGCAATGATCGCCATGTCAGCGGCTTGACTTGCCGTCCCCAACACTCGCGCTTCTGCTCAGCGGAGAGGTTTAGGAATGACGACCACCCAAGTGTGCTCGCTTCGCCGTGTGCGATCGCTATTGGCCGGCCTTGTCCTGTCGGTCGCGCTGCTTAGCCTCGCGGGGGTCGCGGCCCCGACCGCACATGCTGACGCCGTCGACGGCAATTTCGTGAATGCGCTGAATTCTCGGGGCATTACCTTCGCGTCCAGCCAGGCCGCGATCGTCGCCGCTCACGAGGTCTGCGATGAACTCGATAGCGGTAGGGCCTCGAGCGATGTCGCGAATGACGTGATGCAACAGAGTAGTTTGGACGGCTACCACGCAGGGTTTTTCGTCGGCGTCAGCATCGCTGCGTTCTGCCCGCGGCATGCAGGATCCTGACGGCGCTCGTACACTCGGGTAACGACTCTTACGGAGACCATTGGTGATCAGGAAAGTATTGTTCGGCGCAGCGATCGCGTTCTGTGCGGCCGCAGGGATAGCAACACCAGCGAGCGCCGACCCCAGCCCGTTCGGCACCCTGGGATGCAGCTGCAAGCCACCAGTCCCGGTCCCGGATGGCAGGGCTCCTGCTACAGACCAGATGGATCAAGGAATCCAGAACGGCCTTGGTTACCTGCACGGCACCCCGCCGCGTCCCGCCAACAACTAAGCTGTCGCGCGCAATCGGTTATCCCGCCGATGGGGGTGGGCGCATCACTGTTCCCTTGAGCTCGGCGCCGATTGCAATATCTTCATACTTCTGCTGCTTGCGTTTGCGCCACCCACTGCCCGCCGGCGAAATCGGCGGCGGCATGATCGGCGGCAGCATGGGCAGCCCGGATTCACCCGCAGAAAGCGGCGTTGCGGCCGACGCAAGTTGCACCGGCGCTTGCGAACTCGGCAACAGTCCGACGACGGCGGGCGGCGCGGTCAGCTTGCCGATCGACACTCCAACACCCGTCGCCGCCGACGTGGACGCTTGGCCAAGTCCAGCGGCGCCTAACGCACCCGGACCTAACGAACCCAAACCTCCGAACCCTCCGCGACCTAAGCCACCCAACGCTCCCCCTCCGAGCGCCGACTCACCCTCGGATACACCCTGGCCAATTGCGTTGTTCACACCCGACAGGGCTTGGGCCGATTGGTTCTGCGCCAAATAGCTGAGCAGGTTGACGGGAAATCCGGACGAGAAGATGGTGTTCCAAAGGTTGGCGTTGGGCCCGACGGCGGCATTGCTGTTGTTGGAGAAGCTGAACAAGCCCTCTATGTCCTGCCAAAGACCCAGCAGCCCACCGGATTGGGCCGTAGTGGCCCCTGTAGTGGCCGCTGCCGGGTTCACCGCACTGGCCTGCGCGGCCAGGCCGGTCGGATTGGTTACCGATGCTGGCGAGGTGAACTGCGGCAGCGCGGTGGCTTGCGCGGAGGCGGCCTGATAGCGACTCATCGCCGCCGAATTGTTCGCCCACATCGTCTGGTATTGGTCTTCGGTTTCGGCAATAGCCGGAAGGTTGCTCCCGAACCGTTCGGTGGCCAACAGCTGCACCAGCTGCATCCTGTTGGCGGTGACCTGTGCGGTGGGAACCACGGCCGCGCGGACGGAGGTGAATGCCGCTGCGGCGGTCATCGCCGAAGCGGCCGTCTGCTGACACTGCTGCGCGGTCGTTTGCAGCCAGGTCAGGTAGGGCTCGACAGCCTGGACCATCGCCGTTGCGGATGGACCATGCCACGTCTCAGCCAGTGACGACAACGTGGCGACGTAGTTCTCAGCGGAGTCCTCCAGATTGGTGCCGAGCTGTTGCCACGCCCCGGACGCCGCGATCAGGGATTCGGCGCCGGGTCCCGAGTGAATCAGCGCAGAGGTGACCTCGGGAGGCAATGTTATGAACTCCATGACTCCAAACTTTGACCATCGTGGGAAAGCTTTTGGAACTTCAGGTTGACGGGGTTGAAAAAAGCCCTCGAACTTTCAGCATCGCCAGGGCCCTGGATTCACGAGATGGCGTCAACCGCGGTCAACAATCGGGACTTGAACTGGTCTGGGACGGGAATATATCCGTGGTCGGCAAGATCATTCTGGCCAGCACCGAGCGCGCTTTGCAGGAAAGCCTTCACGGCCGCACCGACCTGCGAGTCATGGTATTTCGAACACACAATCTCGTACGTCGCCAGCACGATCGGGTAGGAGCCGGGCTGGTTTGGCCGATAAAACGAGATCGTGTCCAGGGCGAGGTCGTTGCCCTTCCTCATAAACCAGGCAGAAGAAATCGTCTTTCCCACCGACTCTGGGCTGATTGCTACCGGTTCTGGACCGGCCGTCGTGACGACCTTGGCCATGTTCAGGTGTTGCGTCTGGGCGAACGACCATTCGAGATAAGTGATCGACCCTTCGGTGCTTTTGACGGCCGCGGCCGCGCCGTCGTTGCCGCGGGCGCCCTCGCCGACACCACCGTTGAACTTCTTCCCGGCCGGATAACCCCATGTGCCGGCGGAAGCAGTATCGAGATACTTCTGGAAATTGTCCGTCGTCCCGGACTCGTCGCTACGGAACACCACCCGAATCGGCTCAGCGGGCAGCTTGACGCCTAAGTTCAGCAGCCCGATCGCAGCATCGTTCCACATGGTGATCTGGCCGTTGAAGATCTGGGCCGTAACCGGACCGTTGAGGTTCAACGAAGTCAAGCCGTTGACGTTGTAGGCGATGGCGACGGGGCCAAACACCATTGGCAGATTCCACGTTGGTGAGCCGCACCGCTGGTCCGCCTTGGCGTATTCGCCCCTATTCAGGGGAGAGTCTGAGCCACCGAAATCGGTTTGATCGCCGATGAATTCGCCGATCCCGGCGCCGGAACCGTTGGCCGTGTAGTTCATCGACTGGCCGGGGCAGGTTTGTTCGAAAGCCTTTATGAAACGGCTCATTGCGTTTTCCTGGGCTGTAGAACCACTGGCCTTCAGAATTGGCTTCCCACCGCAGGCCACCTTGACCGGCGACGTGCCTGTCGTAGCACTTCCTCCAGTCGCGTTGTTGCTACCACATGCCGACAAGATCGCTGCGCCAGTGGCCAGGACAAGCAGCGCGGCCTCAAATCTCTTGACTTTCAATCCAATTCCTTCAAAAGGAACGATGTGGTGATCGACGCCGGCGTAGCCGCAGCCCGCCACACTCCTGTTATCCCGCAGTCATGAGGCATGGTAACAAGATTCGACCATCAGCAATCGTGCCGGGTCATAGCCAGATTCGCGATTTCAGCCCCAGTTTCCGAGCTGTTTACGGTCCCGACAGCGGCCGGGTTTCGCTCACGTTAGCGAGCGTGCGTGGTGAAGAACTGCCCGATGCTTCCGACGTGGCGAACGCATGGGTGGTGGGCCCGATAATCGCCATGGGTAGGTACTGGGGCCCGCCGGGCCAGGTGTGTCCGCCGTCGGCCCCACCGTCTCCTTGCAGTGCCCGTCATGTCGGGATTTATAGGCGTTCCGCTTAGAAACGCCGCGCCAACGTCGGTGGTCAGTACAGCTAGCGCGCTGTCCGAGCTTGCGACACGGCACGCTGCTCACCGGGCAGGAACGTCCCGCGGCACGTACCGTGGAATAGAAATTGCCGATTGGCGGTTGGTCATTGCTGACTGGCCTGTGACCCCGATCACCGACACGGCAGGGTCTTCGTGCTAGTTGCGGAGGAATACACCGACGACGTCGACCGGATAACGACGAACGACCTCGCCGGATTACTGAAGGGCACCAGGGTGCTAACACTGCAGAACCACGTCAACCTCAGCAATCTGACGACTATCCGCTCGCTCAACGCTGGCGCCTTGACAGCGCGCGCCTGGGAGACACTGCGCGCCGCCGTTCAGGGCGTGCCCCTTCCGCGGGCTGTGCGGCCTGTCCGGGAGGGAAGCAACCCGGCCGGGCTGGACCTGGCCGGATGGGTTGACCAAGACCTGCCGCGCATGCGTCGCGGCGTCGAGCGCTGCTAGCGCGGAGGGTCTAGGCGTCGCGAGCTGACGAACCGGCGCCGAGATCCGGTGAATGGGTCCTCGAACTCGATGCGCTGCGCCAGCAACTGCAACGGTTGGCTGAAGTCGTCGTCAGGTACGCCAACCACGTTGGGGTACAACGGGTCTCCATAGATCGGTATCCCGAGCGAAGCCATCTGCACCCGCAGCTGGTGGGTGCGCCCGGTGCGCGGCGTCAGTCGGTATAGACCATCCGGCGATATCGACTCCACCAGCGTCTCGGCGTTGGGCTCGCCGGGCTCTTCGACGGCTTGTAAATGGCCGCGGCGCTTGACGATCCGGCTGCGCACCACGCGCGGCAATGCCAGGTCGGGGTTGACCGCGGCCCTCGCCACATACATCTTGTGCACCGCGCCACGGGCGAACATCGTCTGATAGCCGCCACGCAGCTCGCGGCGGGCGGTGAGCAGCAGCACCCCGGCGGTCAGCCGGTCCAGCCGGTGGGCCGGACTCAGCTCGGGTAATCCCAGTTCCCGTCGCAGCCGCACCAGCGCGGTCTGCGCGACGTGACGCCCGCGGGGCATGGTGGCCAGGAAGTGCGGCTTGTCGACAACCACGATGCCGTCGTCCTGATACAGCAAGGGGACGTCGAACGGCACCGGTACCTCGTCGCGCAAGTCGCGGTAGAAGTAGACGCTGGTACCAGCCCGCAGCACGGTGGCGGGATCGAGCACCGCACCGTACTGGTCGACGACCTCGCCGGCGATCGCCTTGGCGGCAGCCGCACGCCCGAACCGGCTTAGCAATTCGTCGCCGAGCGGTCCGCCGCGCACCCGCAGTCGCGCCGGTCCCAATCCGTCGCGTGGCGGGAGCGGCAGCTGCCTCACGGTCGGCTCAATTTAAGGGCACCGGCTCGAGGATCTCCGCGCGGGCCTCGGGAGCACTGGCCCGCAGCGCATCCGCCGATGCATCGTCGGGCTGGGCCTGCGACAACACCTCGGCCTCCACCCGCGCCGTGTACGTCTCGACCTCACGGTCTGCGTCGGCAGTGGTCCAGCCCAACAGCGGCGCGACGATGTCGGCCACTTCACGCGCGCAGTCGACACCTCGGTGTGAGTATTCGATGGCGATCCGCGTCCGGCGGGCCAGGATGTCCTCCAGATGCAACGCGCCCTCGGCTGTGGCGGCATAGGCCGCTTCGACCTTGAGGTAGCCCGGTGCGGCGGTGAGCGGGCTGAGCAGGTCGCGATGGTCGGCTGCCAGCGCAAGTACCTCGTTGATTAGCGACCCGTAACGGTCCAGCAGATGACGCACCCGGTATGGATGGAGACCTTCCAGTGCTCCGACGTGCTCGGTCTGGTTGATCAACGCGAAGTAGCCGTCGGCGCCCAGCAGCGGCACTTTCTCGGTGATCGACTGCGCGACTCGAGCCGGAATGTATTGCGACGCGGCGTCGATCGCATCGGCGGCCATCACCCGGTAGGTGGTGTATTTGCCGCCGGCGATGGCGACCAGGCCGGGAGCGGGCACCGCAACGGCGTGCTCACGCGACAACGTGGACGTGTCCTCGCTCTCCCCCGCCAGCAGCGGTCGCAAACCGGCGTACACCCCGTCGATATCGGCGTGGCTCAACGGCGTAGCCAGCACGGTGTTGACGGTGCCGAGGATGTAGTCGATGTCTGCCTTGGTAGCCGCCGGATGCGCCAGGTCCAGTCCCCAGTCGGTATCGGTGGTCCCGATGATCCAATGGTTGCCCCACGGGATGACGAACATCACCGACCTCTCGGTGCGCAGGATGATTGCGACGTCGCTGACGATCCGGTCCCGCGGCACGACGATGTGCACTCCTTTGGAGGCACGCACTTGAAAACGCCCGCGTTGCTTGGACAAAGCCTGAATCTCGTCGGTCCACACCCCGGTCGCGTTGACGACGACGTGACCGCGGACTTCGGTGACGGCGCCGTCCTCGGAGTCGCGCGCCCGGACGCCGGTCACCCGGTCGCCTTCGCGCAGCAACGAGACCACTTGGGTGGACGATCGCACCACCGCCCCGTAATGCGCGGCGGTACGCGCAACGGTCATGGTGTGGCGGGCGTCGTCGACGACGGTGTCGTAATAGCGGATACCGCCGATCAGCGAGCTGCGCTTCAGGCCCGGGCACAGCCGCAACGCGCCGGCACGAGTCAAATGCTTTTGCGCCGGAACGGATTTCGCACCACCAAGTTGGTCGTAAAGCAAGATGCCGGCAGCGACATATGGGCGTTCCCACCACCGCTTGGTCAGCGGGTACAAGAACGGCAGCGGCTTGACCAGATGCGGCGCCAAGGTGGTCAACGACAGCTCGCGCTCGAAGAGCGCCTCACGGACCAACCCGAATTCCAGTTGCTCCAGGTAGCGCAGCCCGCCGTGAAACATCTTCGAGGACCGGCTCGACGTACCGGAGGCGAAGTCACGCGCTTCGACCATCGCCACTTTCAGCCCACGGGTGGCGGCGTCCAGCGCGGATCCCGAACCCACCACGCCACCACCGATGACCACGACGTCGAATTGCTCGCTGCCGAGCCGCTCCCAGGCCGAGGCGCGCTGCTCGGGTCCCAAGAACGAACCCGGCCGGGTCTGCTCGCTCCCCGGTACGCGAATCGGGTCGCTCACGGCTCAGGTCTCCTGTCGGTTACTCGTCAGTAGGGCACTGGCTCCCAAGGCTACCTGGGTCTAGTCCAGATCATCGTGTGCCATCAACCGCCGCGCTGCCTCCGTGATCGAACCCGACAGCGACGGGTAGACCGACAGTGTTTCGGCCAGCTGATTCACGCTGATGCGGTTCTGCACGGCCATCGCGATCGGCAGGATCAACTCGGATGCGATCGGCGCAACCACCACACCGCCGATAACCACACCGGTGGACTGCCGGCAGAAGACCTTGACGAAACCTTGCCGCAGCCCCGACATCTTCGCTCGCGCGTTGGTCCGCAACGGCAGCATGATGGTCCGGGCACTCACCGATCCGTTGTCGATGGCCGATTGAGGAACACCGACCGCGGCGATCTCGGGCCGGGTGAACACCGCGGCGGCCACGGTGCGCAGCCGGATGGGGCTGACGGCCTCCCCCAACGCGTGCCACATGGCGATCCGGCCCTGCATCGCAGCGACCGACGCCAGCAACAGCAGGCCGGTGCAGTCCCCAGCGGCGTAGATGCCGGGCACCGACGTCCGCGACACTCGGTCAACGGTCAGGTAGTTTCCTCGTCCCAGTTCGATGCCCACCCGTTCCAGACCCAGGCCGCTGGTGTTCGGAACGGACCCGATCGTCATCAGCGCATGGCTGCCCTCCACGGTGCCACCGTCGGTCATCGTGACCAGCACCCCGGAGTCGGTACGGGTGACCGACTCCGCGCGGGCATTCTTGACCAACTGGACGCCGCGTTCGGCGAACGAATCCTCCAGCACCCGGGCGGCGTCGGCGTCCTCATACGGCAGCACCCGGTCGCGGCTCGCCACCACCGTGACATCAACGCCCAATTCGGTATAGGCGTTCACGAATTCGGCGCCGGTGACACCGGAACCGACCACGATCAGATGGTCGGGCAGTGTGTCCAGGTCGTAAAGCTGGCGCCAGGTCAGGATGCGCTGGCCATCAGGCTGCGCCGACGGCAACACTCGCGGGCTGGCGCCGGTGGCGAGCAGGACGACGTCAGCGTCGTAGGTGCTGGTGGTGCCGTCGGTGGCGGTCGCCTTGATGCGGTGGGTCGCCAGACCGGGGCTCGCGTCGATCAGCTCCCCTTTGCCGGCGACCACCTCGACACCCGCACTGGCCAGTTCGGAATTGACGTCGGCGGACTGCGCGGCGGCTAGCGTCTTGACGCGCTGGTGGATTTCCGGCAACGAGATCTTGGCGTCGTCGATGTCGATGTCGTAACCCAGGTGCGGCGCCCGGCGCAGTTCGGTGCGCACGCCGGTGGAGGCGATGAACGTCTTCGACGGCACGCAGTCGTACAGCACGGCCGCGCCGCCGACGCCGTCCGAGTCGATAACGGTCACCTCGGCATCGCGGGCTGCCGCGACAAGTGCCGCCTCATAACCGGCCGGCCCTCCCCCGAGGATCACGATGCGGGTCGCCACGGTCCTAACCTAGCTAACCTGTCGGATCACCGCCGCTTCAGCGGCTGCCGTTTAAGCTTTCTGCGTGCCGCTCTACGCTGCCTACGGCTCGAACATGCATCCCGAGCAGATGCAGCAGCGCGCACCGCACTCGCCGATGGCCGGAACCGGCTGGTTGCACGGCTGGCGGCTGACGTTCGGTGGTGAGGACATCGGCTGGGAGGGCGCGCTGGCCACCGTCGTCGAGGACCCGGCATCAAAGGTGTTCGTCGTGCTCTACGACATGACGCCCGCGGACGAGAACAACCTCGATCGCTGGGAGGGATCCGAGCTGGGCATCCACAAGAAGATCCGGTGCCGGGTGGAACGCTTGTCGTCCGACACGACCACCGATCCGGTTCTGGCCTGGCTGTATGTGGTGGACGCCTGGGAGGGTGGCCTGCCGTCGGCGCGCTACATCGGCGTGATGGCCGATGCCGCCGAAATCGCCGGCGCGCCAAACGAATACGTGCGCAACCTGCGCACCCGCCCAGCCCGCAACATCGGCCCGGGAACCTAAACCGCGGCTACGTTGCGAGGGAGGCCTGCTCGACGATGTTCACCATCAGCCGCACCCCAAACGCCAGCGCGCGCTCATCGAGGTCGAACGTCGGCTGATGCAGGTCCAGCTGCGGACCGTGACCCGACCAGACCCCCAGCCTCGCCATCGCGCCAGGCACCTCCTCCAGATACCACGAGAAATCCTCGCCGCCACCGGACTGCTTGGTATCGGTCAGCACATCCGGGCCGACCGCCTCGATGGCGTGGGCGATGATGCGCGTCGAGATCTCCTCGTTGACCACTGGCGGAACACCGCGGCTGTATTGCAGGGTGTGCTCGATACCCAGCGGCGAGAGCAGGGCGGCCACCGCCTGGCGCACGATGTCCTCGAGGCTCAGCCAGGTTTCGCGGCTGGCCGTGCGAATGGTGCCTGCCAGCACGCCGGTCTGCGGGATCGCGTTGGCGACCACCCCCGCATTGACCGCGCCCCACACCATCACGGTGCTGTTGCGCGGGTCGATGCGGCGTGACAGCACACCCGGCAGCCCGGTGATCAGCGTGCCCAGCCCGTAGACCAGGTCGGCGGTCAAGTGGGGGCGCGAGGTGTGGCCGCCCGGCGAATACACGGCGATCTCAATCATGTCGGCAGCCGACGTGATCGGCCCCGCTTTGACTGCGATCTTGCCGACCGCCAGCCGCGGATCGCAGTGTAAGGCGAAGATCCGGCTCACGCCGGACAGCGCGCCGGCGGCGATCGCGTCGATCGCGCCGCCGGGCATCAGCTCTTCGGCGGGTTGGAAAATCAGCCGCAATCCAATCGGCAGTTCCGGCACCCCCGCCAATGCCAGCGCGGCACCCAGCAGGATCGCGGTATGCGCGTCATGGCCGCAGGCGTGCGCCGCGTTGGGCATCGTCGATTCGTAAGGAGCACCGGTCCGCTCGGCCATCGGTAACGCGTCGATGTCGGCCCGCAACGCGATCCGAGGCTCTTGACCGGGACCGAAATCGCAGGTCAGCCCCGTCCCGCCAGGTAGCACCTTCGGGTTGAGACCGGCGTCGGCCAGCCGTTCGGCGACAAACTGTGTGGTGGCGTACTCCTGGCGGCCCACCTCCGGGTAGCGGTGGATGTGTCGCCGCCAGGCGACCAAGTCGTCGAAGTGGGCTGCCAGCCAGGATTCAGCGCCGTCGGCAAGGCTCATAAACGCCGCTCTCCCCCGCAAGCGGGTGGGGGTACCCCCAGCCGCGCAGCGGCGAGTGGGCGTGCCCCCACCCCATCGCTACCCCTATCAATGTCGCCGGCGCGGCTCATAGCGCCGCCCGCTGGTCACGAGCCGCCAGCACACGGTCGCGTTCATTCGGTGACTCGGCGAGGCGAACGATACTGCGCGCCAACATGATTGCGCCATCGACCACCGCCCGGTCGGCGCTGGGACCGACGGCTGCGGCGGTGAATTCGGGCTGATGCAACGAAGCGCCGCCCGCTTCGACGGCGACCATCGGATGGATTCCCGGCAGAAGTTGCGTGACGTTGCCCATGTCGGTACTGCCCAATGGGTGCGCCGCCTCGAGTACCTCATCGACGGGCGCGCGCCCGAGCCGCGTCATCTCGGCGCGGACCGCACCGGCCAGCCAGGGGTCGGGCTTGAGCGCGTCGTACATCGGCTCGGTTTGCTCGACGTTGTAGTCACAGCCGGTGGCCACCGCACCGGCCAAGAAGCAGTCGCCCACCTTGCCTTGCAGGTCGGCCAGCGACCACGCCTCGGTCGCCCGCATCGTGTACTGCAGTTCGGTCCGGCTCGGGATGACGTTGGCGACCTGACCGCCCTCCGAGACAAAGCCGTGCACCTGCTGCCCAGGTGCCAGCTGTTGACGCAGCAGCCCGATGGCCACCTGTGCGACGGTGGCCGCGTCGGCCGCGTTGACACCCAGGAATGGCGCGGCCGACGCATGTGCTTCCCGCCCGCGGTACTCCACCCGGACCGCAGACAGTGTCAGCGACCGGGCGGCGGCGATATCCACTGGCCCGGGATGCATCATCACGGCGACCGCCAAGTCATCGAAGACTCCGGCGTTGAGCAGCAACACTTTTCCGCCTCCGAACTCCTCGGCGGGCGTGCCCAGCAGCGCAACCTTCAGGCCCAGCTGGTCGGCGACCTCGGCCAGTGCCAGCGCGGCACCGACTGCCGACGCGGCGATGATGTTGTGCCCGCAGGCATGACCGATGCCGGGCAGTGCGTCGTACTCGGCGCACACGCCAACGGCCAACGGACCGCTGCCGAAATCGGCGCGGAAAGCGGTGTCCAATCCACCGGCTGCCGCGGTGATCTCGAAACCTCGCTCAGCCACCAACGCTTGCGTCTTGGCGCAACTGCGGTGCTCGGCGAACGCCAGCTCCGGTTCGGCGTGGATCGCGTGGGACAGCTCGATCAGGTCCGTGCCACGGCGCCGCACCGCGTCCTCGACGCGATCCAACACCGGGATTGAGGCCATTCTCGCAGTATCTCACCGACGATCACCGGTGATCACAACGACTAGTTGTGATCGCCCGCCTTGTCCCCGCAAGTGTGGCTTCGTTGCGACCGGCTCACATGTCGCGCGGCGCGCGAATGTGCGCCTCGGCGCGAAGCCATGCCTGCGCCGGGACAAATCCGCGTAGCTTTCCCAGATGGACAGCGATCCGCCGCGACACTCAACCTGCTTGCCCCACAGCCAAAGCCCGACCGCTCCGCGCATAATCGGCCAGCTTTCCGCCAGCTTCATGCCCAATGCCGCGATCTGTTGCCAATCCTCCTCGGAATCGGAATAAAAGTCGGTAAAGCTCACCACCACCGGGGACTGGCTCCCGTCGGACGGGCCGGGCAGCCAGTCCGTGCTGAGGATGCCGCTCCCGGGCGTGATTGGCGGCTGACCAGTCCAGTTCGACCCACCTGAGCGTGGACGGCGGTCATCGCCAGCGGCGTGAACGGCGCCGAAGGATGTTTGTCGCCATGGCTTCCTCTCCGTCATGCCGCTGTGGCTGTGGTGGTTACGACGGCTGGGTGTTCGCCGCGACGAGTGGTTCCCACTGCGGGGACCGGCCGAGATAAGCGAGGATGCGATCGAGG
Source organism: uncultured Actinomycetota bacterium (assembly GCA_963720085.1). Classification (GTDB taxonomy): domain Bacteria; phylum Actinomycetota; class Actinomycetes; order Mycobacteriales; family Mycobacteriaceae; genus Mycobacterium. Next base: position 15,663 of record CAVRER010000027.1, on the reverse strand, counting down.
TCGTTGGTCGGCTCGGTCGACGGGATCGCAGGGCCGAACAACGCACTGTCGGAGGTGCGGAAGTCTCCGTCGGGCACCGAGAACGCCCAAGGCAATGCGGCGGCCACAACGTCGACCGGAAGCTCAAAGGGGCGATCCATCGTGCGAGCCACATCCCAGCCGTGCGCGACGTAGTCCACATAGTGAAAACCGATCGCCACTGAACCCGGGAAGGTTGCGCCGGACCCGAACTCCGGTAACGCGAACGGCGCATCGAGCACATCGGCGCCGGCGAATGCGTCTATCACCGCGGTGGCGGCCGCAGCGTAGGTGCCGGCTGGGTCAACTGCTACGGCTTGGGCGACGGTGTCGGGTTGCCATATCGCCTGGTCGGCGCCATGGCCGCGTGCGGCGGCGGCAAAGCCGCGATGCTGGACCGTCATATGAGTGAGCAGGTCAGCGAGACTCCAGCCAACGCATGGCGTCACCTTCGATAAGTCGTCGGCGGTGACGGCCGAGACCACGTCAACAGAGGCCAGTACGGCAATCCGATGCAATGGCCGAACATCCTGATTCATATGCATACGCATATCGTATGCATATGTAGATCGTATGTCAACCTTTATCATCAGGATGTGGTGCGAATGGCGGCGCGTCCAGACCTCGCGGAGATGCTGGCGCAGCTGGCTCGTCAAACCGTGGCTGCCGAGCAGCCAGTGCTGGCAGCGCACGGCTTGTCGATGTGGGGCTACATCGTTCTCAGCGCCCTGGATCGTTCGCCGATCCGCACTCAAGCGGCACTCGCCGAGGCGATCGGCGCCGACAAGACACGCATCATTCCCACACTCGACGAGTTGCAGAAGCACGGTTACATCGAACGGATTCCCGACCCTGACGACCGCCGCGCGCGCCTGCTCGCGATCACCGAGTCGGGTCGTTCCATCAAAGACGCAGTGCAGGTGGCCATCCAGCGTGGGGAGGAGCACTGGCTTGGGCAGCTATCAGCCAACGACCGAAACGTCTTTCTGCGTGCGCTGCGCCAGCTCACGCTTGGTTGAAAGTCCCCGAGGTCCAGAAGGTGTTGGCGTTGCCCAGCGCCTTCAGACACCGTCCCCCGCAAGCGGGCGGTGCGCCGATTAGGCTGCCCGACTGTGAGTGACGGTCCGGCCGACCCCGAGACGCTCGCCCGGCGGGCCGCGCAGTTCATCGCCGAGGGCACCGGCATCGCCGAACACGATGTCGCGATCGTTCTGGGGTCGGGGTGGGCGCCGGCCGTGGCCGCACTGGGCCCGGCTACCGCGGTGCTGCCGATGGCCGAACTGCCCGGCTTCACCCCTCCGACTGCGGTCGGTCACACCGGTCAGGTGTTGTCGGTGGCTATCGGTGACCACCGCGTGCTGGTGCTGGCCGGTCGTGTCCACGCCTACGAAGGCCATGACCTGCTGCACGTCGTGCATCCGGTGCGGGCGGCGTGCGCAGCCGGCGCTCGCGTCATCGTGCTGACCAACGCGGCCGGTGCGGTGCGCGAGGACTTCGAGGTGGGCCAGCCGGTGCTGATCAGCGACCACCTGAACCTGACCGCGCGGTCTCCGCTGATCGGGGCCGAGTTCGTCGACATGGTCAATGCGTACGCGCCGCGACTACGGGCGCTGGCCCGGTCGGTCGACCCGGCGCTGGCTGAAGGCGTGTATGCCGGGCTGCCCGGGCCGCATTACGAGACGCCGGCCGAGATCCGGATGTTGCGGACGCTGGGCGCCGACCTGGTCGGCATGTCCACCGTGCAGGAGACAATCGCCGCGCGGGCGGCGGGCGCCGAGGTGCTGGGGGTGTCGCTGGTGACGAATATGGCGGCCGGGATCACCGGTGAGCCACTCAGCCACGTCGAGGTGCTCGCCGCGGGCGCGGCCTCGGCGACCCGGATGGGCGCTCTGTTGGCTGACGTGGTCGCACGGCTGTAGAGGGCTGGCGTGACACCGGAGGATTGGATCGCGCACGACCCCGACCCGGTGACGGCCGCCGAACTCGCCCGGTGCGATCGGACCGAGCTCGCCGCGCGGTTCGCCCGGCCGCTGGCATTCGGCACCGCGGGACTGCGCGGCCCGGTCCGGGGAGGGCCGGACGCGATGAACCTCGCCGTGGTGTTGCGTGCCACCTGGGCGGTGGCAAAGGTGCTCACCGACCGCGGCCTTAGCCGTTCGACGATGATTATCGGACGCGACGCTCGGCACGGCTCAGCCGCATTCGCGATGGCAGCAGCCGAAGTTCTTGCCGCCGAGGGGTTTTTGCCTACTCTGCTTCCACATCCGGTACCCACACCGGTGGTGGCGTTCGCCGTACGGCACACCGGCGCAGCGGCGGGCATCCAGATCACCGCGTCACACAATCCACCGACCGACAACGGCTACAAGGTCTATTTCGACGGCGGAATCCAGATCATCTCCCCCACCGACCACGAAATCGAAACCGCGATGGCCGTCGCCCCGTTCGCTGACGAGATCGCCAGGGCACACGTCGAACCGGCCGACGCCGATCTGGTCGAGCGTTATATCGAGCGGGCCGCCCGGGTGGGGCGCTCGTCGGGTCCGGTCCGGGTGGCGCTGACACCGCTGCACGGGGTGGGTGGCACGGTCGCTGTCGAAACGCTGCGACGCGCCGGCTTTTCCGACGTGCATACCGTCGCCAGCCAGTTCAGTCCCGATCCGGATTTCCCGACCGTTCGGTTCCCCAATCCCGAAGAGCCCGGTGCCACGGACGCGCTACTGGCGCTGGCCGAAGACGCCGACGCCGACATCGCGATCGCGCTGGATCCTGACGCGGATCGCTGTGCCGTGGGAATACCCACGCCGGCAGGCTGGCGGATGCTATCCGGTGACGAGACCGGTTGGCTGCTCGGCGATTTCATTCTGTCTCGGACCCAACCCGGCGAACTAGCGACCAGCGTGGTGGCCAGCACCGTGGTGTCGTCGCGGATGCTGTCCGCAATCGCTGGCCACTGGGGCGCACGCCACGTCGAGACCCTGACCGGGTTCAAATGGCTGGCCCGCGCCGATGCAGACTTGCCCGGCAACACATTGATCTACGCGTACGAGGAGGCGATCGGGCATTGTGTCGATCCGCCCGCGGTCCGGGACAAGGACGGCATCAGCGCCGCAGTGCTCGCCTGCGATTTGGTGGCGACACTGAAGCAGCACGGCCACTCGGTGCTCGACGCGCTGGACGACCTGGCCCGCCGATTCGGGGTGCATGTCGGCGCCGCCGTGTCACGGGCGGTGACAAATGCGGACGAGGCAACCGCACTGATGCGCCGGCTGCGGGCTTCGCCACCCAGTCACCTGGCCGGATTCGCTTCGAACACAACGGATTTACTGCAGCGTCCAGGTGTGGATCGCACCGACGCGCTGATCTTCACTGGGGGCGATGCCGATACGTCGGCCCGGGTCGTGGTGCGCCCGTCGGGCACCGAGCCGAAGGTCAAGTGCTACATCGAAGTTCGAAGTGCGGTGGCCAACGACCTGGCCGGTGTTCGCACGCGGGCGACCGCACTCTGCGACGAACTGGCGTCGTCGGTGCAGCACTGGTAGCCGCGCCGGCGACGATGCAGAGCGAAGCGATGAGGTGGGGGCACGCCCCCTCGCCGCTGCGCGACTGGGGGTAGCCCCACCCGCTTGCGGGGGAAAGCGGCGCCGATAACTCAGCGCGGTCCGAATTGGCGGTCGCCGGCATCGCCGAGGCCCGGGAGGATGTACGCAACCTCGTTGAGGCGGTCGTCGACGGCCGCGGTGAATACCCGGGCGTTGGGTGCTGCTTTTTCCAGCGCCGCAATGCCTTCCGGGGCCACCACCACACACAGCACGGTGATGTCCTCGGCGCCGCGGCGTTGCAGCAATCCGATGGCGTGTGTCATCGAACCGCCGGTAGCCAGCATTGGGTCGAGGGCCATCACCGGCTGGCCATGCAGATCGTCGGGCAATGACTCCAAATATGGTGTGGGCGAGGCGTTCTGCTCGTCGCGGGCGACGCCGATGAACCCGACCTGTGCTTCCGTCAACAGCGCGAGCGCCGGATCGACCATACCCAGCCCGGCCCGCAAGACCGCCACCAGCAGTGGCGGTTTCGCGAGCCGAATGCCGGCCGTCTCGGCCAGCGGGGTGCGCACGGTGACCGTCTGGCAGGGCGCGTCACGAGTGGCCTCGTAGACGAGCATCAGGGTGAGGTCGCGCAACGCGGCGCGAAAGGCCGCATTGTCGGTGTGCTCGTCGCGCAGTGCGGTCAGCCGGGCCGCGGCCAGCGGGTGGTCAACGACACGGACATCCACGAAGCCTGACCCTAGCCCGCGGACGCAGGCTTAGGCGCCGAAGAAGTTGAAGATGTCGAAACCGTAGCCAACGAGGTCGATCAGCGGCTGCCCGGAGATCAGCGGCGACCCGTCCAAGATGGCGTCCGGCCCCAGCGACGGGATGCTCGCCGTCAAGTCGGTCCACGAGGTCAGCAGCGACGCGTCCAGTTGGTTGGTGGCGTCATAGCCTGAGAGCAGCGAGTTGACGAACGAGGCCGATAGCGGCGCCTGCCCGGCATCCTGCAGCAGGGCGTCGATCGGGCCGACGAACGTCTGCACCCCGGCATACTCCATGCCGGCCAACATCTGCAGCGGATCCATCTTCGGTATGAACCCGTCGACGCCGGAGGCCACCAGCTGGCCGGTCGCATCAACCTGCCAGGGGCCGGCAACATCGATCGGGTCGACCCCGTTGACTTCGAAGCCGGCGCCCGGGTCGCCAGGATTGCCGTAGGCCCAGTCGTCCGACAAGCGTCGCATACGGGGCGAAGAAGTCGTAGAAGAACTGCCCGGCGGGCCCACCGTCGAACATGAACGCCAGCGTCGGCAGCGGCGCGGGAATGTCGTAGAAGTGGGTGTTGCCGATGGTGCCGAGATCGATGATGTTGTTGGTGTCCAAGTTCACACCGGGAGTCGGGTCCGGATAGAACGGGTGCACGGTCTCCATGCCGATGAGGGCGTTGATGTCGGCGAAGAGGTTGGAGGGGTCCTCGGGGAAGTTGGCCCAGCCGTCGTATTCGCCGGTGTAGATGTCGGTCGCAATCCCGGTGGTCGGGGTTGTTGCCAGGCTCAGCGGGATATCGAGGAACGGAACGTGTTGGGGCTCAGGGCTCAAGCTGAAGGCGCCGACGCCGTCGGGGAACTGGAAGCGGTCCAGGATCCCGCCGATCGGGCTATTGGGGTCGCCGAGCAGCGTGACGCTCAAGTCGTGCAGGTTGACTCCGGCTGGCGTGTTGTTGAGGAGGTCGTTCATCTCCACGGTGGCGACGGTGGCGCTCTGCGAGTAGCCGAGCACGGCGACGTTATTACCGCCCTGCAATGCCGGGACGATCACGTTGTTCAGGTCGGTGACGCCCTGGTTGACCGAGTCACCGAGACCCAAATCAGGCTCGCTGGCATTGCAGACGATCGGACAAAACTGCTCAGGCGTGGTCAGGCCCTGGAAGCTGTAGTTGCTGAACGGGGTGAGGTAGAGCGATTCGACGCTGTTGAGGTAACCGGCGTCAGGGGTGGGAACTCCGGTGCCGCTCATGATCCAGCCCTCGTTGGCCAGCAGCTTGGCTTCCGCGATGATCGCCTTCACCCCGGACACGAACGCCGACGTCATCATCGACATCACGCCCATCACGGCGACGCAGACGATCGCCAACAGCACATAAACCGGCGAACGCAACCTCGACACTGACATCGCGACCTCCCAGCCGTAAGCCGCCAGCCGAGAATTCAGTCACAGATCGCGTTCGATTGTCCCGGCCCGGCGATTGGCAAACATCATGTCCTGTTCGGGCATCCGTCATGACGCAATTCGCAAATTTGTTTGTCGCGCTTCCCCGCTCGACACGCATGCACGTGAGCCAATCCGCGGGAGCAGGAACCATATACTCCCGCCATGCGACGCCAATCATGGCGAAACGGCAAACGATATCGAACGGTCAGCCTATTCGGCGTGCTGGCGGTTTCCACTGTGTTGATGTCGTGGCCGTCGACTCATCAAGTCCACGAAACCGGCCCGGTGAACTTCAAGGCGGCCGCGGTTCCGACCCCCGCGCACGTCGTCGTCGTGGTGGAAGAAAATCGCTCGCAAACCAACATCATCGGAAACAAGGCGGCGCCCTATATCAACCAGCTGGCCGCCGGCGGCGCGATGATGGCGCAGTCCTTCGCCGAAGTGCACCCCAGCGAACCCAACTACTACGCCTTGTTCGCCGGCAACACGCTGGTCAACGACAACGTCTGTCCGGTCAACGCAGGCAACACGCCCAACCTCGGTTCGGAATTGCTCGCCGCCGGTTACACATTCGTCGGTTTCGCGGAGAGCTTGCCTGCGGTGGGCTCGACGGCGTGTAGTGCCGGGAAATATGCGCGCAAGCATGTGCCCTGGGTCAGCTTCAGCAATATCCCAGCCAACTACTCACTTCCGTTTTCCGCGTTTCCGGCCCCAGGAAATCCTCAGAATTACGCCAGGCTGCCGACGGTCGCATTCGTCACCCCCAACGTCGACAATGACATGCACGACGGCTCGATCGCTCAGGGCGACGCGTGGGTGTATCAGAACTTGTCGCAGTACGCCGAATGGGCGAAAGCCAACAACAGCTTGCTGATCCTGACCTGGGACGAAGACGACAACACCTCGCGGAATCAAATTCCCACGGTGATCTACGGAGCGAACGTCAGGCCTGGCACCTACACCGAGACGATCAGCCACTACAACGTGTTGTCCACGCTCGAGCAGATGTACGGGCTGCCCAAGCTCGGCTATGCAACCAGAGCGCCCGCCATCACCGACATTTGGGGCGGCTAACCGCAGGCGGCATGCGGCTAACCGCGGCCTGGCGTCCGTCGGCCGCGCGGCCCGTCGCTATTCTGTGCCGCATGGCTGCTGACCTCTTGCCGATCCGCTTGAGCCTGACCGACGGTGACCGCTACACGGTGTGGGCGCCCCGCTGGCGCGATGCGGGTGACGAGTGGGAGGCGTTTCTGGGCAAGGATGAGGACCTCTACGGCTTTGAGACGCCCGCTGACCTGGTGGCATTCGTGCGGACCAACACCGACAACGATCTGGTGGACCACCCTGGGTGGCAACGGCTGACCGAGGCCAACGCCCACAAGCTCGAGCCCGCCGACGACAAGCAATTCGACCTGATCGCGGTTGAGGAGCTGGTCGCCGAGAAACCGACCGAGGACTCGGTGACGGCGCTGGCGAACACGCTGGCGATCGTCTCGTCCATTGGGTCGGTCTGCGAGTTGCCGGCGGTGATGAAGTTTTTCAACGGCAACCCGACCTTGGGCACGCTGGCCGGCGGAATCGGCCACTTCACCGGCAAAGCCGGTCTCAAGCGCTGGAATGTGATCGCCGAGGTCATTGGACGTAGCTGGGACGACGTGCTCGGCGCGCTGGACGAAATCATCAGCACTCCTGACGTGGACAACGCCGTCTCGGAGGCTGCCGCGGCCGAACTGGCCGAACCGCTCGAAGAGGAGCACCTCGACGAGGAAGCCCTGCAGAGCGACGACGAGGACGGCACCGAGAAGCAACAGACCGAGTCGGCGGCCGCGAGTGCCGATGACGCCGACGCCGAGAAGGCCAGTGCCACCGGCGACAAGGTTGTGCTGGGCGGCGACGAAGACTTTTGGTTGAAAGTCGGCATCGATCCGATCCGGATCATGACCGGTGCAGGCACTTTCTACACACTGCGCTGCTATTTCGACGACCGTCCGATCTTCCTGGGACGCAATGGTCGAATCAGCGTGTTCACCTCAGAGCGGGCCCTGGCCAGGTATCTCGCCGATGAGCACGACCACGATTTGTCCGACCTGAGCACCTATGACGACATCCGCACCGCAGCAACTGACGGCTCCCTGCGGGTGGACGTCACCGACGATAACGTCTATGTACTGACCGGGCTGGTCGATGATTTAGCTCAGGGGCCGGATGCGGTGGACCGTGAGCAGCTTGATCTGGCTGTCGAGCTGCTTCGCGATGTCGGGGACTACGCCGAGGACAACACCGTCGACAAGACGCTCGCGACGGAACGCCCGTTGGGCAAGCTGGCGGCCTACGTCCTCGACTCCGATTCGGTGAGCAAGCCCGCGCCTCCGTATGCCGAGGCGGTCCGGGCGTGGGAAGAGTTGGAGCGCTTCGTGGAGTCGCGGCTAAGGCGCGAGTGACGACACATTCACTCGCGCTGCCGGGCGTTCGTCTGCACTACGAGGTGCGCGGCGCATCTGCCGGCGGCCCGCTACTGCTGCTGCTCGGCGCACCGATGCCCGCTGCAGACTTCGCGCCGCTGGCAGAGGCGCTGGCAAGCGATCACACCGTCGTCACTACCGATCCGCGCGGCATCGCGAACAGCTCCCTGGATGACCCGCAACAGGATTCCACCCCTGAGCTGCGCGCCGACGACGTCGCAGCGATTCTCGACGACTTACACGCGCAATCGGCCGACGTGTTCGGCTCGTCGGGCGGTGCGGTGACCGGGCTCGCCCTGGTGTCTCGGCATCCGACGCGGGTGCGCACCCTGATCGCCCACGAGCCGCCGGTATTGGAATTGCTGCCCGACGCGGCCGCTCAGCGCATCAAAACTGAAGAAATCATCGAGACGTTGCGCCGTGACGGTGTGGCGTCCGCGATGGCGAAGTTCATGGCCAACGCCGGATTCGACGTGAACCCCGAGGGCGCCCCGGTTGTGTCGGAGCCATCGCCGGAGCAGATCGCCCACGGCACACGGTTTCTCGCTCACGAGTTGCGCGGCACCGCCAGCTACGTGCCCGACATCGCCGCGCTGACCCGCGGTCCCGCCAGGGTCGTCGTCGGTATTGGTGCGGCTTCCGGCGATTTACTCACCTACCGCACCAGCATGGCGCTGGCCGAACAACTCGGAACACCGCCGGTGGAGTTCCCTGGTGATCACGGCGGATTCATCGGGCAGCCAGTCGAATTCGCCAAGACCCTGCAGACAGTGCTGGCGGGCACTTCAAAGTGATGTTGCGTGCGATATCGATTTGACGACGAGGGCCGTTGCAGGACTAGCCGATCAACACCGCGAAGCGCGGTTTGATGACTTCGTCGATGATCGCCAACCGTTCATCGAAAGGAATGAACGCCGACTTCATCGCATTAATCGTGAACCGCGCGAGGTCGGTCCAGCCGTAGCCGAACGCGTCGACGAGAGCGAGCATTTCATGGCTCATGGTCGTGTCGCTCATCAACCGGTTGTCGGTGTTGACGGTGACCCGGAACCGCGCCCGGGCCAGCAGGTCGAACGGATGCTCGGCGATGCTGTTGACTGCGCCGGTCTGGACGTTGGAGCTGGGACACAGCTCCAACGGAATCCGCTTGTCCCGCAGTATCGATGCCAATCGGCCCAGTCGCACCGTGCCGTCCTCGGCGAGGTCGATGTCGTCGACGATCCGCACCCCGTGCCCCAGCCGGTCGGCACCGCAGAATGCGATCGCCTCGTGGATGGACGGCAGCCCGAAGGCCTCACCCGCGTGAATCGTGAAGCGGGCGTTGTTGTTTCGCATGTACTCGAAGGCGTCTAAGTGCCGTGTTGGGGGATAGCCGGCCTCCGCACCGGCGATGTCGAAACCGACCACGCCCTTGTCGCGGAATCGGATCGCCAGCTCGGCGATTTCGCGGGATAGCGCTGCGTGCCGCATCGCGGTTACCAGACAGCGCACGACAATAGGTCGCCCCGCGGCTGCGGCCGCTTTCTCCCCGTCGGCGAAACCCGCCAGGACGGCATCGGTGACGGCGTCGAATGAGAGTCCGCGGTTGATGTGCAGTTCGGGGGCGAACCGCACCTCGGCGTAGACCACCGAGTCGGCGGACAGGTCCTCCACACACTCGTAGGCCACCCGGTGCAGCGACTCGGGCGTCTGCATCACCGCGACGGTGTGCGAGAACGGCTCGAGGTAGCGCTCCAACGATCCGCTGTGCGACGAGGTCTGAAACCACCGCGTCAGTTCATCGACCTCGGTGGCGGGCAGGCCGTCATAGCCGGTCTGCCCGGCGATGTCGATCACCGTCGCCGGGCGCAGCCCGCCGTCGAGGTGATCGTGTAACAGCGCCTTGGGCGCTTGTGTGATCGTCTCCAAAGTCAGCGGCGTCGTCATCAGGTGATCCGATCGATGATCAGCGGTCGCCGGACGGGGGGTGTATCGGCGACGCTCCAGCCCGCGGCCAGCTCGGCCATCGCAGACTCGAAGCGTTCGGGAGTGTCGGTATACAGCGTGAACAGCGGCTGGCTGGCGGCCACTGGCTCACCGGGACGCCGGTGGATTTGAATCCCTGCGCCGGGCTGGACCAGCTCGCCCGGACGGGACCTGCCCGCTCCGAGCCGCCATACCGTCAGCCCCACCGCCATCGCGTCGATATCGCCCATTGTGCCGCCCCGATTCGCGGTCACGGTTTCGGAGTACTTACCAACTGGCAACGGTACGGACAAGTCACCGCCCTGCGCGGCGACCAGCGCGCGAAATCGGTCCATCGCGGTGCCGTCGCGCAACGTCTCTGCTGGATCCCGGCCGTCGATGCCGCCGATCTCGAGCATCTCGCCGGCCAGCCGCAGGGTCAGCTCCACCACATCGGGCGGTCCACCGCCGGCCAACACCTCGAGCGCTTCGGCGACTTCAAGCGCGTTACCGGCGGCCGCGCCCAGCGGACTGTTCATATCGGTCAACACCGCACACGCCGGCAGCCCGTGCTCTGCGCCCAGCGCCACCATGGTTTCGGCCAGCTGACGGCACTGCGATTCCGAACTGAGCAACGCGCCGGAACCGACCTTGACGTCGAGCACCAGCGCGCCCGCCCCCTCGGCGATTTTCTTGCTCATCACCGAGCTCGCGATCAGCGGCAGCGACTCGACGGTGGCTGTGATATCGCGCAGCGCGTAGAGCTTCGCGTCGGCGGGTGCTAGCCGGCCGGCCGCGAAGATAGCCGCGCCGATCTCGCAAAGTTGTTGGCGCACTTGCTCGTTAGTCAGATCCGCAGTGAAGCCGGCGATGGATTCCAACTTGTCCAGGGTGCCGCCGGTATGGCCGAGTCCGCGACCGGACGCCTGCGGCACCGCGCCCCCGCAAGCCGCGACCACCGATACCAGCGGCAGCGTGATCTTGTCTCCGACCCCGCCGGTGGAGTGTTTGTCCACGGTCCGCAGCGGATTGCCGTCACGCCGCAAGTCGGTGAAATTCATTCGCTCACCGGAGGCCACCATCGCCGCCGTCCATCGCGCGGTCTCGCCGTAGTCCATGCCGCGCAGGAAAACCGCCATCAACAGCGCCGACATCTGTTCGTCGGCGATCCGACCGTTGGTGTAGGAGTCGATGACCCAGTCGATCGCGGCATCCGACAGCCGCCCACCGTCGCGTTTGGTCGTGATCACTGTCGGCGCGTCGAAACTCACCCGGGACCCTGCTCCCGCCGGGCCAGATCCCCCGGGGTGAACGGCTCGGGCAGCAAGTCGCCGAGCCGCCGGGGTGCATCGGGGTGGTCGATGAGCAGGTCCGGCCCGCCGTGTTCCAGCAACACCTGACGACACCGGCCGCACGGCATCAGTGGCGAGCCGCCCCCGTCGACGCATGCCAGTGCCAGCAGCCTGCCGCCGCCGGTCGAGTACAGCGCGCAGACCACCGCGCACTCGGCACAGAGACCCAGGCCATATGAGACATTCTCCACATTGCAGCCGGTGATTATCCGCTGATCGTCGACCAACGCCGCCGCACCCACCGGAAACCGTGAGTAAGGCGCGTATGCCCCCTGCGCTGCTTGGATAGCCTTGTCCCGCAGCAAATTCCAGTCAATTTTATCGGTCATCGTCGCGATACCGCGGGTGTCGGGAAAGCATCGGGCCACCTCGTTCACTGTCGGCTAATTCACAAGGCCACCCTAGATTCTTCGCGCCGGAAAGCGTTGGTGGACAGCGAAGCGGGTCATTTGACAGCAAGAATGGGTTTAGAGTCCCACCCGACGGTCCCCATCGATATGGGAGGCGCTGATGACGACGACGACATCTGCGAATCCGGCTACGCCGACACCGGGGGACGGGTCGTCGCGCGCACGACGCCTACGACGAACCCTCTACCGCGGCGATCCGGGTATGTGGTCGTGGGTGCTGCACCGCATCACCGGGGCAACGATCTTCTTCTTCCTGTTCGTCCACGTGCTGGACACCGCACTGGTGCGGGTAAGCCCGCAAACCTACGACGAAGTCATCTCGACCTACAAGACGCCGATCGTGGGCTTGATGGAGCTCGGACTGGTGGCCGCGGTGCTCTACCACGCACTCAACGGCATTCGCGTCATCTTGATCGACTTCTGGGCACAGGGCACCCGCTATCAGCGGCTGATGCTGTGGGCGATCGGCATCGTGTGGCTGCTGGTGATGGTGCCGGCGACGGTCGTCGTGGCCATCCACATGATCGGGCACTTCGGATGAGCTCCCCCGACCTTCAACTGGGCCGCGGCCAGCTCGCGCCGATACGGCAGCGCAGCCACGACCGTCCGGCCAGCCTGGACAATCCGCGGGCACCGCGCCGGCGCGCCGGCATGCCCAACTTCGAGAAATACGCCTGGCTGTTCATGCGGTTTTCCGGCATCGTGCTGGTGTTCTTGGCGCTCGGGCACTTGTTCGTGATGCTGATGTGGGACGACGGTGTCTACCGCATCGACTTCAACTACGTGGCGCAGCGCTGGCACTCGCCGTTCTGGCAGACCTGGGACCTGCTGCTGCTCTGGCTGGCGCAATTGCACGGCGGCAACGGTCTGCGCACCATCATCGACGACTACAGCCGCAAGGATTCCACCCGCTTCTGGCTGAACGCCCTGCTGGCGTTGTCGATGGTGTTCACGCTGGTGCTGGGGACCTATGTGCTGCTGACGTTTGACCCAAACATTTCGTGAAAGGCGTGCCGTGATCTCCGAACACCGATACGACGTGGTGATCGTCGGCGCGGGTGGTGCCGGAATGCGGGCGGCCGTGGAGGCCGGACCCCGGGTGCGCACGGCGGTGCTGACCAAGCTCTACCCGACCCGCAGCCACACCGGCGCTGCCCAGGGCGGCATGTGCGCGGCGTTGGCCAACGTCGAAGACGACAACTGGGAATGGCACACCTTCGACACCGTCAAGGGCGGCGACTATCTCGCCGACCAGGACGCGGTCGAGATCATGTGCAAGGAAGCCATCGACGCGGTGCTGGACCTGGAGAAAATGGGGATGCCGTTCAACCGCACCCCCGAGGGCCGCATCGACCAGCGCCGCTTCGGCGGGCACACCCGCGACCACGGCAAGGCCCCGGTACGCCGAGCCTGCTACGCCGCCGACCGCACCGGCCACATGATCCTGCAGACGCTGTACCAGAACTGCGTCAAGCACGACGTCGAGTTCTTCAACGAGTTCTACGCGCTGGACCTGGTGCTCACCCAAACCCCGAGCGGTCCGGTGGCCACCGGGGTGGTCGCCTACGAGCTGGCCACCGGCGAGATCCACGTCTTCCACGCCAAGGCCGTCGTGATCGCGACCGGCGGGTCGGGCCGGATGTACAAGACGACCTCCAACGCGCACACCCTGACCGGCGACGGCATCGGGATCGTCTTCCGCAAGGGACTTCCGTTGGAGGACATGGAGTTTCACCAGTTCCACCCGACCGGGCTGGCCGGGCTGGGCATCTTGATCTCCGAAGCCGTGCGCGGTGAGGGTGGTCGGCTGCTCAACGGTGAAGGCGAGCGGTTCATGGAGCGCTACGCGCCGACGATCGTCGACCTGGCGCCGCGCGACATCGTCGCCCGCTCGATGGTGCTCGAAGTGCTGGAGGGCCGCGGCGCCGGCCCGCACAAGGACTACGTCTACATCGACGTCCGTCACCTTGGCGCGGATGTGCTGGAGGCCAAGCTGCCCGACATCACCGAGTTCGCCCGCACCTACCTTGGCGTGGACCCGGTGAAAGAGCTGGTCCCGGTTTACCCGACCTGCCATTACGTGATGGGCGGCATACCGACAACCATCACCGGACAAGTGTTGCGGGACAACACATCGACCGTGCCCGGTCCTGTACGCGGCCGGCGAGTGCGCGTGCGTGTCGGTGCACGGCGCCAACCGGCTGGGCACCAATTCACTGCTGGATATCAACGTCTTTGGGCGCCGGGCCGGAATCGCCGCGGCCAATTACGCGCAGGGTCACGACTTCGTCGAGCTGCCGCCGGACCCGTCGGCGATGGTGGTCGGCTGGGTGGCCGACATCCTCTCCGAGCACGGCAACGAACGCGTCGCCGACATCCGCGGGGCGTTGCAGCAGACGATGGACAACAACGCCGCGGTGTTCCGCACCGAAGAGACCCTCAAGCAGGCGCTCACCGACATTCACGCCTTGAAGGAACGGTATTCCCGAATCACCGTGCACGACAAGGGAAAACGCTTCAACAGCGACCTGCTGGAAGCCATCGAGCTGGGCTTTCTGCTGGAGCTGGCCGAGGTCACCGTGGTCGGTGCTCTGAATCGCAAGGAATCCCGCGGCGGGCATGCCCGCGAGGACTATCCGAACCGCGACGACGTCAACTACATGCGCCACACCATGGCGTACAAGCAGGGCACCGATCTGCTCAGCGACATTCGACTGGATTTCAAACCCGTGGTACAGACCCGCTACGAGCCGATGGAACGGAAGTACTGATGAGTTCGGTTGTCGAGACCACGCCAGGCGGAGATCCGCCGTTGCCCCCGATCCCCGAGGGCTCGGTGATGGTGACGCTGAGGATTGCCCGGTTCAACCCGGAAAACCCCGACCAATACACCGATTCCGGTGGCTGGCAGAGCTTCCGGGTGCCCTGCCTGCCCTCCGACCGGATGCTCAATCTGCTGATCTACATCAAGAGCTACCTCGACGGCACGCTGACCTTCCGCCGATCCTGCGCACATGGCGTCTGCGGCTCCGACGCGATGCGGATCAACGGTGTCAACCGGCTGGCCTGCAAGGTGCTGATGCGCGACTTGCTTCCCAAAAAGGCGGGCAAGTCACTCACCATCACGGTCGAACCGATCCGCGGGCTGCCGGTGGAGAAGGACCTGGTGGTCGACATGGAGCCGTTCTTCGAGGCCTACCGCGCAGTGAAGCCATACCTGATCACCAGCGGCAACCCGCCGACCCGAGAGCGAATCCAAAGCCAAACCGATCGCGCGCGCTACGACGACACCACCAAGTGCATCCTGTGCGCCTGCTGCACCACCAGTTGCCCGGTGTTCTGGAGCGAGGGCAGCTACTTCGGTCCGGCAGCCATCGTCAACGCGCACCGCTTCATCTTCGACAGCCGCGACGAGGCCGCCGCCGAGCGCCTCGACATCCTCAACGAGGTCGACGGGGTGTGGCGCTGCCGCACCACGTTCAACTGCACCGAGTCCTGCCCGCGGGGCATCGAAGTGACCAAGGCAATTCAAGAGGTCAAGCGCGCGCTGATGTTCTCCCGCTGGTCGAATGCCTAGGTTCTCCACATGTGGGAATAAGCTAATAGACGAGCAGCGTTCCGTATTTTATGCTATTCGGCGAGCAACATGCGGGAAACCCCGCCACGCCCACAACCACGCTCAACGTGAACCGCGAGCTGGCGGAGACGATCGAGCCCCGCCGGTACCAGACCA